>NZ_JAJNNZ010000014.1 GCF_022836845.1 Vibrio gelatinilyticus | reverse complement strand
GAGTTGCTTACGTTCCATAGTTTTGATTCCAAATGTCTAGATATGAAAAGGAGTGGCGTTTGCCACCCCTTTGAAATTTGATTTAAGCGTTGGGTTACAGCTTAGATGCGATCATTGTTTCAAGCTTGCCTTGGTCAATGGCAAAGTTACGGATCCCTTCAGCGAGCTTCTCTACGGCCATAGGGTCCTGGTTGTGGTCCCACAAGAACTCAGAGTGAGTCATTGCGGCTGGACGCTCTTGTGAGCCGTTCGAGTCGATTAACTTCTCAACCACTTCACCTTCAGCGGCTTCTAGCTCAGCGAGTAGAGCTGGTGCGATAGTTAAGCGGTCACAACCGGCAAGTTCTAAGATTTCACCGATGTTACGGAAGCTCGCGCCCATAACCACGGTTTTGTAACCGTGTTGTTTGTAATAGTTGTAGATACCAGATACAGACAATACCCCCGGATCTTCTTGAGCTTCGAAGTCTTTGCCTTCTTTTGCTTTGTACCAGTCCATGATGCGGCCAACAAAAGGAGAAATCAGGAAGACACCAGCTTCGGCACACGCACGTGCCTGAGCGAATGAGAACAGAAGCGTAAGGTTACAGTTAATCCCTTCTTTCTCTAGAACTTCAGCAGCACGAATGCCTTCCCACGTAGAGGCGAGTTTGATAAGAATGCGGTCATTGCTAATGCCAGCATCGTTATACATTTTTATAAGCTGACGAGCTTTCGCAATGCTGCCTTCAGTGTCGTAAGAAAGTCGTGCATCGACTTCAGTTGAGATACGGCCTGGAATGGTTGTCAAAATCTCTTTACCGATATTGACCGCAAGCATATCGCAAGCATCTTGAACCTGTAGAGAAGGATCGTTGCTTTGAGATTTTGCATAGTCGATAGCTTGGTCGATAAGTGGAGCGTATTCTTCGATTTGAGCTGCTTTAAGAATTAGAGATGGGTTAGTGGTAGCATCTTCAGGAAGATACTTTTTGATAGCGTCGATTTCGCCGGTGTCTGCTACTACTGTAGTGAGTTTACGAAGTTGCTCTAATTTATTGCTCATTGATTCGTTCCTTATTTCGAGGGTGTTGCCTCTAACTGCATTTGCAACATCATCAACCAAATATTCGGGTGTTTATATTTGATCAAAGCGTCTATCTGGACTGAGCGGGCAGATGCCTTTGAGCATTTGTGTCGCTCATGAGTAAATGTTGGAGTTATATTTAACGGATTTGAGGGGAAAGTCAATTGTTGATAAGGAGCTTTTGATCCTACTAATCGAATATCTTTAATTTTTGATAACGCAAGCGTACTTTTATTGTCGTCCTTGTATTCATTGGGTGTCTAGGAGAGTTCTTGTACTAATTAGACGCCCTGAGAATGTGTAACGCGAGAGAGCAAATGTAATCCTTTGTGAGAGGGCGCACATATGTTTAGGGTGTGAACTAATGATCGCTTTGATAAACTGTCATCAATCCCGATTTTTAGATTAGCGGTATCAAATGAAACCAACAGAGAATGTCGATGCAAGCACGGATTTGTTAACTGAAATAGCGGTTGCTTATTATCAGGATGGTTCGACACAAGAGGAAATTTCAAAAAAATTCGGTGTATCCAGAGCAAAAATTGGTCGATTGTTGAAACAGGCCAGAGAGGAGGGGATTGTCGAGATTACCGTAAAATATCACCCGGTATTTAGCGCGAAAATTGAGCAGCGCCTAGTTGAGCAGTTTGGTGTTAAACGTGCACTCATTGCGCTCGATCAGGTGGACGAAGATGCTCAGCGTAGTCAAGTCGCAGGTTTGGTTTCAAATTATCTAGCACAAACCCTGAAAAACGGTATGGTGGTTACAGTCGGGCAGGGAAGGAACGTATCAGCGGTTGCCCAGTATACGGGGGTTATTAGCCCGAGAGACTGTAAGTTCGTTTGCGGCATAGGAGGGATCCACCCGCGTGGCGGCCTGTTCAACGCCGATCATATCTGTCGTCAGTTAGCCAAGAAGTACGGTGGCACGTCAGAAACTTTGTATGCGCCCGCCTATGCAGAAACCAAAGATCAGAAGTTGGCTTTTATGCAAAACAGCACGGTCAAACAAACGTTAGACTTAGCTCGCAAGGCGGATGTGGCGATAGTGGGCATCGGAGACATGAGTGAGAATAGTTATATGGTTGATCTTGGCTGGTTTACTGCAGATGAGGTTGTCCAGTCGCGTCTTCAGCAAGGGGTCGTCGGTGATTTCGCTGGCTATGATTTTTTTGACATAGAAGGTGAGACTGCAAATACTGTGATGAGCGATAGGGTTATAGGCTTGGGTATTGAGGAATTTCGTCCTATCGCAGAAGTCATCGCTATTGCAGCCGAGAACAGTAAGCCAATGGCGTTACTGGGAGCGTTGCGAAATGGTGCAGTCGATGTGATAGCAACCAGTGTAAGTAATGCACTTACGGTCCTGAATCTTGATGAACAGATGAAAAGCATAAAAGGGAATGACTAGGACATGAGGATGCGAATTTCTACGCTTCCTCACCTCGATTTATAATTCAATGGGCAGTTCACTACGCTGTCCCCACTCCGTCCAGGAGCCGTCATACACATGTAAGTTTTTGTAGCCACAAAGATGTGCTGCCAGCACCAAAATACAAGCCGTGACACCAGAGCCACAAGAAAACACCAGAGGGTATTCTCTATCAAGCGAGATAGCTTCAAACATTGGTGTCAGCTCTGCTGGTGACTTTAACTCTCCATTTTCCATCAAATCGGCAAAAGGAAGACAAACAGAGTTGGGAATATGACCACTTCTAACGCCAGATCTTGGCTCTGGTGCTTGTCCTTTAAAGCGCTCTAACGAACGAGCATCGACGATAACAGCTGTATTGTGTTGAGAAAACTCTAACACTTGCTGAGCCGTGACAAAGTGTTGTTCCTTTAAAGGTTGAGACAATTGACTAGTGTCTCCCTTGAAGTAATCTGGCTCAATATTACCACCGTGTTTAAGCCAAGCGGGTAGGCCGCCTGACAAAATAAAAACTTTCTCAAAACCTAGGGCTAGCAACATCCACCAGGCTCTTGGCGAGGCAAACGTACCCGAATTATCATAAACAACAATAGTACTATCAAGCGTTAGACCTAAGTCAGCTGCCAACAAACTAAACCTTTTGGCACTGGGCATCATATGAGGTAAAGCGGAATTTGGGTCACAAAAAACGGTATCGTAATCAAAGCGCATAGCCCCCGGAATAACGCCAGACTTGTCTTTTTGGGGTTCACTTGGAATTTGGAATTCGATACTGCAGTCGAGAACAAACAGCTTGGAATTATGAGCGAGTTCTGCCTGTAGCCAACGTGCGTCAACAATTGGGTTTTTCATCACAAACCTTCTCCTTTAGTTATATGTGGGCTGCATTGGGACAATCGGTATGATTGTTTGCTAGAAAACAAAGAGTCGATGACCTCGACGGTTGCCTGACTGCCGACAGGGCATATACGGCCTTCATCGGTACTGACTAACTGAATATTTTCATCGGGCAACTGAACAGATAGATAATGTCGATTACCATCTAATGACTGTACTAGGGTGTAGTCTATTACTGTGACAGTTAGTTTGTACTTCGTGTGGGAGAGAGGAAAGAAGGCAAGCAATACAAGAAGTCCAACGCCAGCAATGATAATACCTATTGCAATGGTGAGCTTTTTCAAAAATGCCTCCTTTAGAGATCTAACACACAGAACAATTTGCCGACTTGGGTAACGACATCTCGCGCCACGACAGTGTCGCGGCGTCGAAGAGCAATAACTTGCCTACCTTTGGAGTGCCAAAGTTGGCAATTACTTTAATGGCTTCTAGTGCCTGCGTTGCACCAATAATGCCGACAACCGGGGACATGACACCGGCTTCAACACAACTCAGAGCCGTTTCACCAAATAACATGCTTAAGCATTGATAACAAGACAAGGAGGGGTCTTGATAGGTAAAAACGCTAATCTGACCCTCCATTCTTATCGCAGCACCTGATACTAAAGGTACTTTGAATTTAAAGCACAATCGATTCAACTGATTGCGTGTGGCGACATTATCAGACGCATCTAATACTAAGTCATGCTTTGAGATTTCTTCACTCAATTGCTCGTCGTTAAGTCGTTTGTTTATAGAAGTAATGCAAGCATGCGGGTTGAGCTGTTCTAACGATTGTTTAGCAGAGTCAACTTTTAGATCGCCAATGCGATGATCATTGTGTAGGACTTGTCTTTGAAGGTTTGACAGCTCAACCGTGTCATCATCAATTAGCGTCAGGTGCCCAACTCCAGCAGCAACAAGATACTGACTCGCTGCGCAACCAAGGCCACCAGCACCTAGCACAAGAACAGAAGCCTGTTTTAACGCTTCTTGTCCCTCGAAATCGAAGCCTTTTAGTACGATCTGACGGTTGTAACGCATCATTTCTGCGTCTGAGAGAATATCCACTATGTTCAAACCTCTAATACAGTGCTGGGCTCAGAAGTTGTATTTGAACTGTCTCACCGACACCGACATTGCCACGTTCTCGTTCTAATACGACAAAACAATTTGCTAGGCTCATCGAGCGAAATGCACCAGAGCTTTGATTACCCGTGGTCTCGACCTCAAAAACGCCATCGTTAATTGTATAGACTGCACGTTGGTAGTCGGTACGCCCTGGGGACTTCTTAAAGGCCGTATTGGTTTTAGCCGGAATAGATTGTGGTGCTTGCCATTGAGTATGGCCACCCAGTTTGGCTAATAATGGTTGTACCAAAACATACATCGTCAATATTGCCGAAACGGGATTACCAGGCAGACCACAAAACCATGCATCATCCAAAGAACCAAAAGCAAATGGCTTCCCAGGTTTAATTGCCAGTTTCCAAAAACCGATTTGCCCTAGTTCCTCTAAAATATCCTTAGTGTAATCGGCCTCACCAACGCTAACCCCGCCGGAGGTGATAACCACGTCCGAAATTGTCTGAGCATGTAAGAAAGTGGCTTTTAAGGTCTCCTGACAATCGGGAATAATCCCAAGATCGATGGCTTCACAGCCAAAGTTTTCAATAAGAGGTTTGATACCATAGCGATTGCTGTCGTAGATCTGGCCAGCTTTCAATGTTGTGCCAAGCGGTTTTAGTTCGTCACCAGTTGAGAAAAAAGCCACTTTGGGCTTTTCGAATACTGAGATATGGCTGATTCCGAGCGTTGCAATCATCGGGATATCGCGTGCTGTGAGGCGTGAGCCTTTATCGAGAACAACATCACCTTGACTGATGTCATCACCCGTTGGGCGGATATTTAGGTTAGGTTTGACTTGCTCTTGGTGAAAGCTAATCCACTCACCTTCCACACTGGTGTTTTCTTGCATGATGACGGCATCACAACCTTCAGGAATTTGCGCACCTGTCATAATACGAACGCAAGTACCTTGCGGCCATTCGCCTTCATAAGGTTGGCCAGCAAAAGACTTCCCCGCCAATCTGAGCGTGTTATTTTGTTCGAGCTCGGTTTTTCTAACCGCATAACCGTCCATTGCTGAGTTATCAAATGGCGGTACATTGATCGGAGAAAGAAGGTTATCGGCCAAAACGAAACCAAGTGCTTCTTGCAGTGGTAAGGTGATCGTTTTGGTCGTTGGGTTAATTGGAGAGAGCATTTTTTCTAATGCTTCTTCTAGTGGCATCAATCCAGGAGCGTCACAGCAGCCCATAATGTATTATCCTATAATTCTTGTGTAACTTGCTGACTTTATCATAATTCGTAGCTATTAAGAGTGCCAATTGAATGGATGAGTCTTAAGCAAAGTGTCCTTGGTCAAAATAGGGGTGTAATTCACAAAAAATACGAGTATCCTTGTGTGCCGTTAAGGGGTCTGTTAAGAGGAGTAAGCATGTCAGATCTGAGTGAAACAGCTAAGCTAGTGAAAGAAGCCTTGTCTAAGCGAGGATTGGAAACGCCGATGCTGCCAAATCAAATTAGCCGTGAAGAAAAAAAAGAACGCATTGAACATCATATGCGTGAAGTTTTATCACTGCTTCAGTTAGATCTCAAAGACGATAGCTTAATGGATACACCCCAACGCATCGCTAAGATGTATGTGGACGAAATTTTTTCTGGTCTTGATTACAGTAACTTCCCTAAAATTACAGTGATTGAGAACAAAATGAATGTGAGTGAGATGGTTAGGGTTAAAGATATCACCGTAACCAGTACATGTGAGCATCATTTAGTGACCATCGATGGCAAAGCGGCAGTTGCGTATATTCCAAGAGGAAAAATCATTGGCTTGTCGAAAATCAATCGTATCGTGCGCTTTTTCGCCCAAAGACCTCAAGTTCAAGAAAGAATGACACAGCAAATCTTAATTGCTCTGCAAACACTGTTAGAAACAGATGATGTTGCTGTCACGATCGATGCCGTTCACTATTGTGTTAAATCTCGAGGCGTGATGGACGCGACTAGCGAGACAACAACAACAGCGCTAGGGGGGATATTTAAGTCTAACCCAGCAACCCGTCATGAGTTTTTACATGGACTTAGATAAAATCTGATCGTCTCTTTTTTTATTGACTAACGCCCTCGTTTTACGAGGGCGTTGTTGTATGTGCCATAGCTTTTCGTTCATAATGTAAACACAACTAAACATTCGCTCGACGTATAAATGGGTTCCTTATCCTTTTTTAAGTACGATGATGGATGAAAAAACAAACGTCATAATAATGTTGAACTAGGTAGCTAAATGGGTCGGCTCAATAAAATATATCAGTACGCAGAACCAAATCTCTCCCTTGTGGTGATCATGGGTGGGCTTGGCTTCCCGATTTACTACCTTATTTGGACATACTGGTTCCCACAGGGGTATGAAAATGTTTGGCTTCGTTTCGCATGCTGCATCATTGTTGGCGTATTGGGACTCAGGGAATATGTACCAAACCGACTTAGGAAATACTTGCCGCATTATTATTTATTTGCGATCAGTGCGTGTCTTCCTTTCTTTTTCTTTTTCATGATGCTAATGAATAATTGGTCTGATGTTTGGGTTATGTCCTTTATGTCGTCTATTTTCCTACACATATTGCTTGTTCATGATTCGCGAGTCATGTGCGTACAAGCGATAGTTACGACATTCTTGGCTTATCTCGCTGCTTATTACGCATCAGATGGCCAAGTCGAATTTATAGCCAATGCCAGCGCGTTACCAATTTTTGCCTTTACCTACATTTTTGGCAACTTGTTTTATTTTAGGAATCAAACGGAACATGAAGCCAAAATCTCCATTGCTAAGTCATTTGGTGCCGGAATTGCTCATGAAATGCGAAATCCATTAAGTGCATTACTTTCCTCGTTTGAGGTGATTCGTTCTATTGTTCCGAGTGGAAGCTCGACGTTTCGAAACTCCTACCATTTAAATAATCAGGAACTTCAGATCCTTAATGAGATTATTGACGACTCCATGAAAACGATCTGGACAGGTAACGAAACAATAGACTTATTGCTGACTTCAATTGATCAAAATAGAGTGTCGACATCAACGTTCTGTAAACATAGAGCTAGTCAAGTTATTGGTAACGCAGTAGAAAGCTTTAGCTATAAGAATGCCTCGGAACGAACCTTGATACACATTAATATCCAAGAAGACTTTGACTATTTTGGCAGTGACACGTTACTAAAATATGTTATTTATAACCTGATCAAAAATGCTTTTCGTCACCGGGGGACGGCGAAGTTCTCGATTCACATTAGTACAGTCAAAGTCCCGGATGGTTATGTTCTTAAGTTTAAAGACACCGGCGTAGGAATTGAGCAAGAATTGATTAAACATATCTTTGAAGATTTTTACACAACGGGAAAAACTGGCACATTCGGCCTAGGGTTATCATTTTGTAACAAAGTCATGAACTCATTTGGCGGAACCATTAGGTGTCGATCGACGCCACATCAGTGGACCGAATTTGAATTGAAATTTCCAGATTACGCCTCGACTAAAGTGAATGGTATTAAATTAGATCTCATGAAAGCGAAAAGTATCCTATTCATCGGAACTGAAGATACGCTGCTTAAGCAACTTACTTATCAGTCCTTACGACATGATTTTGAACTATCAGCGATAACTTTAGAGCAGGCGGCGCAATTGGGAGAACACCAATTTGAATACAACCTCATCATCATTGATGGTTCAATGGATCGTGAAGGGTGGGCCTTAATGTCTAGAGTCGAGCGCAAATTGGGCTTCACGGAGGCCAGAGTTGCGTTTTTGTATGATCCTATGCAAAAAAGAAATTTGTACTTTCAACGGTATGTTGACGTTAAGCTTGTGGATAGAGAAGAATATTTGCAAGACTTCGATAATGTACTCGATGGTTTACTATTTGACGATTTTACTCACTCCGAGGTCGCTCAGCCTTACAACGATATCAATATGAAAAGAACGGTATTGATTGTTGATGACAATCATTCGTTACGTTCTATTACCAGTATTATGCTCGAAAAACAGGGTTTAAATGTACTGCAAGCTGAGAATGGGCAAGTAGCATTGAGTACCTTAGAGGAAGAAGACGTTGATCTCATATTAATGGATATCGAGATGCCAGTATTGGATGGTTTATCGGCAACCAAACAGATTCGAGAATCTAATGCCCATTACGCCTCTGTTCCAATTGTCGGTTACACCGGAGATAAGAGCCCGGAAACAGTCGTAAAGATTAGTGAATACGGCATGAACGATTATCTTGTAAAACCGACACCAAAAGACGAGTTGATCGATAAGGTGGCTAATTGGATATAAATCGTGACACCATGTTGAACTCTGGTGTCACGTGATGTCCTAAAAGAATTGTAGGTCCGGATGCTCCCACGCTTTTTGACAAACTTTAATCACTCGGTTCAATTCGTCGGTTGTATGCTCTGCATTCAACGAAAACCTCATGATATTTCGACCTTTAGGAGTTGCTGGAGGGCAAAAAACAGATCCAAAGATGCCATTGTTTTCTAGGAAGTTTCGAATCAGTAGCGTATTTGCATCATCTCCTGTTTCTAGGCCAATAATTTGCGTTCCACTGCGAATGTTGAAACCGATTTCTCGCAAATTTGAAATTAAATATTCAGCGTTTTTCTTGAGCCGAATCCTACGACTTTCCGATTGTTGTATCACTTCTAACGTGGTGTTTAATCGTTCCATTTCATAGGGTAGCATAGCGGAGCTAAATATTGCCGGAAAGGCAATGATCGGTATGCAATAAGCCGTCTTAGCGTTACTCAATATAGCACCCGCACGATAAGCAAAAGTCTTGGCCAAACTCACTGTGATAAAGTCAACATGGTCGGTTAAACCTAACTCGGCCACTAAGCCCGCACCGTTTGGACCATGAGTACCAAGAGAGTGAGACTCATCAACAACAAGGGCACAATCATAGTCGTACGCTAGTGAAACGATATCAACCAAAGGAGCGACAGTGCCGACAGTGCTGTAGATTGAATCCACAAGAATGACACCAGGGCCATTTTTTTTCAAAAGTCGTTTTAAATGACGAACGTTGTTGTGCATGAACGGGTGAACTTTTGCTCCTGCAATACGAGCTCCTTCCCAGAGAGAAGCGTGAGCAAAGAAGTCCACATAAACGTTAGTCTCTTTTTCACAGATAGTTTGTAGCAGGGAAATATTTGCCGACCAACCAGACTGAGAAACCACACAGCTTTCGAATCCAGTAAATTTAGCTAAGTTCGTTTCAAATTTAGGTTTATCCTCAGCCCCAAGTAAATATACACCAGACATGAGTAAACTTTCGTGATTGTCACGAATCGCTTGAATATGGACATTGGTAATTTCTTCGTTGTTATTCAAACTGAGGTAGTCATTAGTTTGCATTACTACGTCACCAGAACAGGGCCGAGAACCACAAACGACAGGCTTCTTGTCTATATTCTTATTTATATTTTCGTCAATAAATAGATCGTGACGAGACTCAATAAAATTTGGTAGTGCCTTTTTGATTTGTGTTAAGTGCATAACATCTTCTCTTTGTAATTGATTCGTTGTTTTGCCGGCAAAATATATATTGCCAATAAACGAATAACTGTCACGAGAGAAAAACTATTTCTTTGGTTTAATTAACAAAATAAACTATAGTCAATTGGTCTATATTTTTATTCAGCTACTTTCCCGGGGATTTAATATTAAATTCAACAGTTTATTATTTTAAACTTTTACAGTAATACGAAAGTTCATATCAACTATTTGACGGCCATAATTCGGGCCAATACATTTTTATAAATCCAACTCCAACCCATATAACCGCAACGGTCGCTATGCTCAACTCTATAAACCCAAATTTATGTAGCCAGTGCCAATGGGGGTACTCGGATTCAAACAAAGTAGTGAGGCGATGCATTGCTATCGCGCTGATTACAGAGGGGAATGTGATAGCGGCAATTGAAGGCTGAAACTTGAGTCGCATTAATCTGAAATAGCATAAATAAATCAATAGTGTCATCGTAATTGCGATCCCGGCTAAAGCGCCAGTTAGGATCGGATCAGGATTAGGGAAGTTTATTAGATAGGCGGTGAGCGTGAGGTTGACGGGCGCTGCCATAATTGCAAGTGTGGGACGGGCACGCTTGGGAAGCATGCCTTCAAAAACCAGCCTATATAACACTAATGGCAGCATAAAAAAGTACATCGCGATACAAAATGCCGTAATGGCTTCGGAAAAGACGATATGCCCCAACTGGGAGCCAGCCAGAGAGCTGCTAATAAGGCCAACAGGGTATAGAAACCAACTAGGCACGATGTTAGATATTTTAAAATTACGCAGTTGGAAGTAGAAGAATAAAATCGCCATGGTGATATGCAAAGAGAGTGCGACAAACCAAAGTGGATAAGCGATATAAGGTACACTCAACGCGAGATAATCGCATAGAACAAGTAGCGCCATACTCATCGGAGCCATTAAGCTTCCACTCAATGGGTGCTTAATATCGGACCAGAATATGTGTCGGTTAAGTACGTATTTTAGCAACACGGGAAGCAGCAGAAGGGCCCCAAGCGCAGCGAGAAAAGGCTGGATTTGACGCCCGATAATCGGTACGTACAAAGCCCAAGCGTGGCCAAGGCCAATGACACCAAGGGCTAAAGAGGCTTGAGAAGGTGGTACAGAGTGGAATTTTGTTAGTCTTTGTATTGCATCCAGGCTTAGGTTCACTTTCTTTAATCTCACATACGGCTTACTGTTGAGTTCACTTGCTGGAACGTTATTTTGGTCATGGGAGTCTAGCCGTCTGATTGTATATATTTTTTAGAAAAAAATCTCTGATTATTTTTATTATTTATAAAAATAACAATTAAAACTACTGTATTTCTAAAGGAAATGCTAAATACAATGTCAACTTTGATTAGTCGGGCAATCCGCTTGACGTAACTTTTTATTTCTAATTGTACGGTGTAAAATCTGACTATAAATTGGCTGTCCTGCTAATGATTGCGCCAAAATTGTCGCTCCAAGGGTGGTAATTATTAATGGCAAAATCAGGTCGTAATTATTAGTCATTTCAATTACCAGTAAAATACAAGTGATTGGAGCACTAACCGTTGTGGCAAATGGTGCTCCCATTCCTGCAATTGCGAGCATTCCTGGCTCGATGGGAAGATCGGGAAAGGTAAGCTTAACAATAAGTCCAAATGCATACCCAAATGATGTTCCCAACGTTAGCATAGGGGCGAAAATCCCGCCAGGCGCACCCGAGGCAAAGCAAATTAACGTGGTAATAATCCGAATAATAAAAAGCATTAAAAGAAACGTAGTACTGAATGTACCGTTGGTGATCTGTGGTATTAAGTTAACTCCCCCATTGGTAAGCTCTGGAACATAAAGTAACAGTAGACCAAAGACGCCGCCAAAAGTGGTACCAGTGAATAGATAGCGGCCCCGATTATTGCGATGAAGCTTAAAAAACATGTCTTGTGACAGCGTTATCAGGCGATTGAAAATTACGCCAAAGAGTCCAAACAATGCACCAAGTCGTAAAAACAACCAAAGGACGTGTAAGTCAGGAGTAGCGTTTTGAGGCATAGTAATCACGGCATGCTGACCGTTGATAGCTCGAAAAACAATATTTCCGCCCATTTGTATTGTGGGTCCCTCGCGTCCAAGGACCATACCAGAGCCTAGTGCACCCAAGCCGCCAAAGAATTTAACCGGCAGAACTCGCCACCAGCGAACTGGGCGAATATTATCCATTGCCCCTTCGATTTTTGGAATGCCAGATCCTGCCGCTTCTGGTGCAAATCTTTGGACAAGGAAGTAACCGACAAAGGCAAGTAATGCACTAATAAGAAATGCAGATAGCCAAAGAGGTAGAATGGCGACGATTTCATCTCTTAGCCAGTCAGTTCGCGTTTCAGAGACAAAGTGGACGCCAAGTTCGAACAGTGTGGCAACACAACCCGCTAAAACACCAACGAGAGACGAAAGTAATAGAACAGAAATGGGGGTTTTGTCTCTGGAGAGAAATTGATTGACTGTTTCTCTTGGGACATGGGCAAGCAACGATTGTTTCAATTTCTCTTTTCGTGTCATTGCCGTTGTTGCCTCGAATTGCGGATAAACTAATGAACTTGCTACGCAATTATACGGAAGGCTGACGTTTTCAGTAGGTATAAAGATGCAAAGTAGCATTCCACTTTTCGAGATCTGCAACACGAAAAGCATATAATTTAAGGTACCAAGCTTGAATTTTATCCATTCTGTACCATAGTTAAATTGTAAGGCGGACCACTCAATAAACATGGAGGAACATCACGTCTTACCTACAATTTGGATGTGAACAAACTTCAGATTACATCCCCGTGATTAGATCCTAACGATACAATGTTAGAGATTCGCAAACTCACGATTGAGAAACGGGGGATTAGGGCGCACTTAACGTGCGCCTTTTGTCGTTTTGGGAACAGGGACATTCGTTCGTATCGGCTTTTTACTCAAATCAATAATTGTCCAAGTTCATTTTCTACTATGCACCCAGTACGATTTTACTTGTATAATCAACGTAGATAACAAGTCTGTGTTAAGGGTAACTTTATGTCTGTGCGTATCCCAACCAATATAATTACCGGTTTTTTGGGAGTGGGGAAAACCACCACTATTTTGAACTTATTGAAAAACAAGCCAGCCATGGAGAATTGGGCGGTACTTGTCAATGAATTTGGAGAGGTCGGTGTTGATGGAGCGATGATGGCAGATGGTGGTGCATTGATCAAAGAAGTACCTGGAGGGTGTATGTGTTGTACTGCAGGGGTACCAATGTCGGTGGGAATTAACGCCTTGTTGAGGCAAAAACCGGATAGGTTGATCATTGAGCCGACTGGCCTTGGACACCCAAGTAAGGTAGTAAAAACATTAACCTCAGAGCAATATCAACCTTATATTGATTTACGCGCGACAATTGCGCTTGTTGATCCTCGGAATCTTTCAGATGATAAATATACCTCAAATTCTAACTTCAATGAGCAGCTAGCCTCTGCAGATATCATTATTGGCAACAAAGTTGATCAATGCATTTCAGCGGATGTAGATGTATTTAATGATTGGTTGACCGTTCAAGAACCAGCAAAAATCTTTCATAAATTAGTGAAATTTGGTGACTTACCACTCGAAGTGTTGGACATTGAAAGGCGATCTCCTAAAACCAAGGGCGAGACATCAAGTTTAGCTCATGACCATGACGACTTAGATCCTGTTTTTGAATTACCGCCGAACCAAGCCTACATCCGTAGAGAGAATCAAGGTCAGGGCTATTTTAGCTGTGGATGGATTATGGGAGCAGAACATAAATTTGATTTCGATCAACTATTTTCGATGTTAAGTGATCTTAATGCTGAGCGTGTTAAGGCGGTTGTTAACACGACCAAAGGCTGTTTTGCATTTAATGTCTCTAATCAAGTCGTATCAGTTAATGAGATCTCTTTAGAGGGGTATGAATCTCGAATCGAAGTCATCGATTCGCAATTAATGCCTTGGCAGAAACTCGAAACGATTTTACTCAAGATTTGCGGGATTTAATCGCGCGTGGCTGATCTCAATAAGCGAATAGAGACGTACAGTGGCCAAGACCGAACCGATACATCGATCAATAGCGCTCTAATCGATGTACGATGGATCGTCGCCCTTGATCATACAGCTCGTCGCTATGGCGTCGATATTGAGCAAGCGTTCAATTCATCAGGTGACTGGCAGTATTATTTGTCTAGACCTAAAGTGGCAATGTCGGTTCTAGAGACCGCATTGCGATATGTGGCTAAAACTAAGTCGGCGTTTGATATCGTTTTAGACGCTGGGGAAGGTATAACGGCAAATCATATGGGAGTATTTGGCGCGTTCCTTTATAGCGCGCCGAGTACTGACGTGATGATGAAATATTTGGAAGAGTTTTCGCTCATATTTTGCCCGACCGTACGTTTGGTCTTCATACATAGAGAAAATGAAAATTCCGAACTTTGGATGCTTCGCCATCAAGATGACAGGGGTGAGCCTAGTTTTTCTAATCTAGGTTTCAGCTATTATTGTATCGGGCTACTGACACTAATACGTTCAACACAGTGCCAGGTACAGCCTCAAGTCGAATTTTTCTTTGAAAGAGATCCTCTAGACCCAATGATTCAATTGGAAGTGGAAGACCGCTTTAATTGCAAAATCTATTATGGGCACAAGATCCGCCGAATCATGTTTCCTGCCTCGTTTATAGGACGAAAGTGCACTTTTGCAAACAATGAATTAAACGCTACTTTGTTAAAATCAATGCAATATAGCGTAAAGCATACCCTTGACTCAAACTTGGCTGAACAGATTTACCAAATATTTCATGAAGTCGGTATGGTAGAGGCAAACGTTGACTTGGTTGCCCAAAAGCTGCATGTCAGTACAAGAACACTCATGCGTAAATTGAAGTCCGAATCTCTTTCATTTCGTACCTTAATGGATCGATACCGTCTAGAAAAAGCGCTATCACTTTCAGAACGACCGAATGCCAATGTTACGCTTTTAGCACTAGAGTTGGGCTTTCGTGACGTAAGTTCTTTTTCTCGAGCGTTCAAACGTTGGACTGGAGAATCGCCAAAGATCCTGTTCTCCAATCAAATTAATACGGCAAACGAAAGGCCAATGCAAAGATAAAGGCTATAATCATGTGGTTAATTGTATTGTTGAGCTGACGCAGGCGCAGATGACAGTACCTCGCATTGAAAAGGGATGACGAATGCAGTTTGAAAACGGAATTTTACACATTGATTCTTTTTTGGCAGTGACATTAGGAATCATTGTGCTATTCACTGGACGTCGGCTGACACAAATCATTGGCTTCTTAAAAGAGTTTAGTATTCCAGAACCTGTTTCCGGAGGGATTCTGTTCTCGGTCACTTTTGCCATTATTTACTCGGTAACGTCAATAGAAGTTAGTTTTGATCTCATGGCGCGTGATGTCCTACTCGTTTATTTCTTCACGACAATAGGGATAAATGCAAGCTTAAGCGACTTAGTTAAGGGTGGTAAGCCATTGATCATCCTGCTGGTTATTACCATCGGTTATATGATGCTACAAAACTTAACGGGTATTGGAGTTGCCAGCGCTTTGGGGCTAGAGCCTGTTGCAGGATTGCTTAGCGGAAGTGTCTCTTTGATTGGTGGGCACGGTACAGCGATCGCTTGGGCACCTCGAATAGAAGAGCAGTTTGGCCTTAACACCGCGATGGAAATCGGTATTGCCAGTGCGACCTTTGGTTTAATTTTGGCCAGCTTGATGGGGGGACCGATCGCTAAATTTTTGATCAAACGTTATAACCTGACACCAGATGAAAAACAGGCTCTTGATGTAGGCGTAGCGGACAATGATCCCGAACCAAAAATTACTTCTTATGATTTTTTGGATGCAATGCTGGCCATTCATACTTGCATTATTTTGGGAGTTGTTCTCAATGAAGGCGTAGAACAGTTGGGGCTTCAATTACCTTTGTTTGTGACCTGCCTATTTGCTGGGATCATCCTTTCTAACGCTATTCCCCACAACTACCCACGACTTACTGGCACGAGTTGGCCTGCCAATAAGCCTGCCGTGGCTCTGATAGCCGACATGGCCTTGGGCGCTTTTCTCGCCATGTCACTGATGAGCATGCAACTATGGACTTTGGTCGATTTGGCCGGCCCCATTTTTGTCATACTGGCCGCACAGTTTATTGTCGCGATATTAGTCAATTTGTTTATTATTTTCCCTGCAATGGGTAAAAATTATGATGCAGCCGTTATATGTTCTGGATTTGGTGGCATTTCGCTAGGCTCGACGCCAACCGCAATGGCAAATATGTCAGCCGTAGCACAAAAATATGGTAACTCTCACCAAGCATTTATTGTGGTACCACTGGTTTGCGCTTTCTTTATTGATTTGGCTAACGCGTTGATTATCCCTTACTTTATGCGTCTGGTGGCATAGGTGGGGCTTGTGTATTTCTGCTGCTTGCAAATCGCGTTGGGGTGGCTTTGAGAACCGTGCTTTAGCTACTCTGATTGTCATAATTTGTTGCACAGAATGATTAGGCTCAAAACAACGGCCAGCGTAATATCGCCAAAGGAAAGATCGCCCTAGTATATCTTTAGGAATGCGGATGAAAACAGAGAAAGAAAAAATGTTGGCAGGTGAACCCTACTTGGCGTGGGATAAAGAGTTATATGATGCCCGGATCCGGTGTCGTAAGCGCGTCCAAAAATTTAACCACACCCTTCCAGATAGCGAAGAATGGAAGCACCATTTGCAGCAACTCTTGCCAAACAATCAAGGAGGGATGTATGTCGAGCCACCGTTTCGCTGTGACTATGGCAGCAACATTCGTATAGGGAAAAATTTTTACGCTAATTTCAATTGCACCATTTTGGATGTTAACGTCGTTGACATTGGCGATGACGTACTCTTGGCCCCGAATGTCCAGATATACACTGCTGGCCACCCTATAGACGCGAAGGCAAGAGTAGAAGAAGGCATCGAATTTGGTTTACCAATCAAAATTGGTGATAGGGTCTGGTTAGGGGGCGGTGTTATCCTATGTCCGGGGGTCACTATCGGTAAAAACTCAGTGATTGGTGCGGGAAGCGTGGTAACTAAAGATATACCAGAAAATGTGGTCGCTGCAGGAAATCCGTGTCGAGTTATTCGTACCATTGAAAGCGATAACCGATACTAGGTCAGTAAGTATCTTCCAGCTTTAATGACTTAAGTTTTTTGTGACACTTTAAACGTCAATTTTTTATTGTGGACTGACCAAAATTTGGTTTTGTTTGCTGTTACCTGCTTTAGTACATAATATAGCGTGATTGCTTTTTATGGTTAGATTAGTATTTTTAATGTAGTTTCGCGAATGTCGAATCTGGAATTGTCTTTTGGTCTTATAGTTAACGCTATCGAGAACTGTACGGCTGCCATTCTAATCACAGATCGTGATGCTATTTTTCACTACGCTAATGAACGTTTTTATCAGCTTATATCCCTCTCTGAGCGTCGTTTACTGCCAATACAAAAACTTAAGATTAATGAATCCCTCACTCCAGAGATAGAACTCGACCCTTTAGCAGCACAAGTTGTAAAAGCCATCGTCAGCCTCGCTTCGGTCTTAAATATTGATACGATTACAGACGGAGTATCAAGTGAGACTCAGCTACGCATACTCAGAGAGATCGGCTGCCTATAGGCCTCGGGTCCCCATGTTTTCTAGCGACTTCATTTAAGGGATAGGCAATGTATCCCCTTAACCGCAGATAATCATTTAAGATAACCCATTTCCCGCGGCAACGACTCGCAGCATCCGTTGAATTTGAGCCTTAAGCTAAGTCTATCCGTACTAATAATGGTATCAACAGTGTGGAGTGCATATCATGATTCGTAAAGCAGACCTTAAGCGGCAAATCGACACATTATCTTTGCAACCAACCATTTTAAGCTACGCAGATGCAAATCATTACCTAGCGGGTGCAGAAGATAGTAAGGGTAATTTCTTCTCGTTATCTGATGACAATAGGCAACCTGTCATTTTTAACTCAATTTATGAAGCGGAAACCTGTTTACACAGACTGGGTGTTAGGCAAGCGAAACTGCATTTACAAACGGCGTACGACGAGATGATAGGGCACGACGAATCACTTCCATAAGGTACAGAAAATCATACCGTATTGTCCCAATAGGTGGATAAGCCCGAAGCTTAAATGAACAATTGATATATCAGCGAACATCTTGAAGCTAACGGGCTTACTATTGTGATTGGCTATAAAGCGTCTGCGAGTATTGTCTCAATTGTCGGTAAATCTATCGCTCTGTTTTCCCCGAGCTGGGTAAAACCTTTGGCTTTTAATTTCTCTAGGATTGCTTCAATGGCATCTTGCTTGTCGCCAGTGTGCTCAACCAGTCGAGTTTCAACCTCTAGAGAGTTATAAAACGCCTCGATAGCGTCAACAGTGCGCTCTGCAAGATCATCTGAAGGACAAAGTGCAAAGACGTTTCTGCCCATTTGCTCGAGTTTAGCGCGCTTGCCTTCAATCTGATTACGAAGCAATGAAGGCTGCACTATGGCCAACGAACGAGCGTGGTCAACCTTCCACAGAGCGGTTAACTCGTGTCCCATCATATGGCTGGCCCAGTCATGAGGAACCCCTGAGCCTAAGAAGCCATTCAATGCCTGATTTGCAGTCCACATCAGGTTTGCATGCCAGTTGTCATCTCGCTGAGTAAAGTTTGCGCCGAGTACCAACAGGTTTTTAAGTAGCGTCTCGGCATACCCTTCTTGAACCATGTTGCCTGTCGGGACCGTAATATACTGCTCACAGACGTGAACCCACGCATCGACTAGTCCATTAATTAATTGACGTTCTGGTAGAGTTTTCATTGCGTCTGGATCTAGTACAGCAAATTGCGGGCGTACGAGTGGCGTTAGGAACCCTTGTTTTTCATTGGTTGCTTTTTTGGTGATGACACCTGCCATATTCGATTCAGAACCTGTTGCAGGGAGTGTGAGGACGACGCCGAGAGGGAGTGCGGAATTGGGCTGATAGTCGCCAGTTATTAGATCCCAGCTATCGCCGGAATGCAGGGCAGCAGCGGCAACAAACTTTGCACCATCGATAACAGAGCCTCCACCAATAGCAAGGATATAAGTGATCCCTTGCGCTGCCACCAATTCAATGGCTTTGTCCATTGTCTCTTTAGTTGGATTAGGCTCTACACCAGAAAATTCGTACCATTTATGGCTTGATAACGCGTTGGCTACCTGGTCATAAACGCCATTTTTTTTAATGGATCCACCTCCATAAATGACGAGTACATTCGCATCGGAAGGAATAGCGTTGGTGATTTGTTCGATTTGACCTTGTCCGAAATGGATCACTGTCGAATTAACGTAGCTGAATTTCATCTGGAGAGCCTCTAACTTCAAAAAAGACTGATCATCTTTCTGTATGGGGGATTATTGATTTATTATCGATATAAGTAGAAGGTTGGGGGCAATGGGCGAGCTTTCAAGAGTAAAAGCTCGCAAATGAGTCAATCGATAATTATTTAACCGCAGTTTGTTGGCTTTCCTGCGACTTTCCGCTCTTGGAGGAGTTCATCGTGTAGTGCCTTCAGCTGGTTATTGGCGGCTTCGGTAGAGCTTACAGATTGGCTCAGCGCGACGAACTTAGAGACGGCACGATCAACGCCCGATTGGTTATCTCTATCATAATCAATTAATGCTTGCATCGCGATACCCGCTTCTTTGTAGGACTCTTGGGATGCTTGTTCGGCACTGAGTGCACTTCGAAATGCCGTGTCGTAATCACAGGATATTAAGGCGTTAACAGCAGCATCAACATCAGGTCCAAAATTGAGCGTAGGTTTACTGGAGGGAGTAGGCTGTTGCGCTTTCTGTTGCTGTTGATCCTTATTCGACCCACTGACCGCGCCGGCTGCACCCCCCGCCAAAGCACCAGCAGTGACATTCCTACTGAGTCGGTAGGTATTAACTTCGCCATCGACGATCAAATCGGTGAGTGCACCCAACATCCCAGCCGACACCGCACCAACAGCAGCCCCTTCCGCTGCGCCTTCTACTGTATTAGCGCTACACCCCATTAAAAGAGCGGTCAATACCGTAATGCTCGCCATCGGTTTAATTCGATTCATAACTCATCCTACTGATAAATTCGTACTTTTTTTCAAGTATATACGCTATGTGACGTAAGTAAATTGCCAGATTATATATCCGGCGATTCGGGATTCTTTTTCTAGGTGACGCTTCGAGGTAGTTGAGAATTTAAGTCGGGAATTTGAGAGTGAGAAATGGGCCTATCACTTGATTACTAGCGCAAAATAATGAGTCTATTTTGCAGTTTTTCAGCAGTAATTTGCGAGTCATTTCTTGAATTTCGCTAAAGAAATTCAAAAGATTAACGAATTTACCTTTCTTTTTTTACGTGGCAACTAAAGTTAGTGCGACCCATAAAACATGCTGTTGCAGTACAACTAATTTTGTATTTAGTCGCAGCTTTACATTCAGTATAAGTTAGGAAGATTAATGATGATAAGTTCGACACAAGGAATTGTGCATTCGCGAGCTAAGCGAATCGCTCAGCTGATATTGCTAAGTAGTTTGGCGCTAGTTGCACATGCTGTTCATAGTGCTACGGCTGACGCAAGTTGCCGGCCAGATGGGCTTTACCAAACAGAGGGCGTGAGTGTTCCATATTGTACTGTCTACGACGCTGAAGGGCGTGAAAACATGGGGGCAGATCACCCAAGACGAGTAATAGGCTACTTCACCAGTTGGCGCGCGGGAGATGACCCTCAAGCTACGTATCTAGTTAGTGATATTCCTTGGCAACAACTTACTCATATTAACTATGCGTTTGTGAGCATTGGTAGTGATGGAAAGGTGAATATTGGCGACGTAAATGACCCTAATAACCCGGCGGTCGGTAAAGAGTGGGCGGGTGTTGAGGTTGACCCTGCTTTGGGCTTCAAGGGGCACTTTGGCGCGCTGGCAACCGCCAAAAAGAAATACGGGGTAAAAACCTTGATTTCGATAGGGGGCTGGGCAGAAACCGGAGGGCACTTTACTGCTGGTGGTCAGCGCGTTGCTGATGGTGGATTCTACACTATGACCACCAACGCAGATGGTTCGGTAAATCATCAGGGAATCGAAACGTTTGCTACATCAGCAGTTGAAATGATGCGCAACTACCAGTTTGACGGACTTGATATTGACTATGAATATCCTACGTCTATGGCGGGCGCAGGTAATCCAGACGATGCCGAGTTTTCTGAGTCACGTCGACGTTATCTAATGGCATCTTATAAGGTGTTAATGAAAACATTAAGAGAGAAACTCGATCGTGTAAGTGCACAAGATGGCATCCATTATATGTTGACGATAGCCGCTCCTTCATCGGGGTATTTACTACGCGGAATGGAAACAATGTCAGTCGCCAAATATCTCGACTACGTCAACATCATGTCGTATGACCTGCATGGTGCTTGGAACGATCATGTTGGACCCAATGCCGCGTTATTTGACACGGGTGAGGATTCAGAGTTAGCGGCTTGGAATGTGTACGGCACCGCCGCTTATGGTGGCATCGGTTACCTCAATACAGACTGGGCCTATCACTATTTCAGAGGCTCAATGCCTGCAGGACGTATTAATATCGGCGTGCCTTATTACACACGTGGTTGGCAAAATGTTACTGGCGGGACTAACGGCTTATGGGGAAGAGCGCCACTACCTAATCAATCTGAATGCCCGAAAGGCACCGGAGAGGGCGAAAAAAACAATTGTGGCTATGGTGCGATCGGGATCGACAACATGTGGCATGACAAAGATGCGAATGGCAACGAGATGGGCGCGGGATCCAATCCGATGTGGCATGCGAAAAACTTAGAAAAGGGAATTTGGGGTTCTTATACTCAAGCCTATGGGTTGGATCCTGTTAACGATGAAGCCGATCAGCTTGTTGGTCACTACGCGCGTTTTTACGACAGTGTCGCAGTGGCACCTTGGCTTTGGAATGAACAGAAGAAAGTTTTCTTATCGACTGAAGACGTCGAGTCAATCCATGTCAAAGCTGACTATGTTATTGATAAAGAGATTGGCGGTATTATGTTTTGGGAGTTGGCGGGTGACTACAATTGTTACGTTCTTGATAGCAATGGTAATCGAGCGAGTGTGGATCTTACAGAGCAGGCGTGTATTTCTGGCAATGGCGAATACCATATGGGTAATAGTATGACCCAAGCTATTTATGAAAAATTTGCCCATGCGACGCCATATGGAAACAAGGTAACCACTGGTTTAATGCCAAGTGAAGCGGTGGATATTACGGTCTCCATCGACGGGTTTAAAGTGGGTGACCAGAACTACCCAATAAACCCAAAAATCACTTTTACTAATAACACGGGTACGGACTTACCGGGCGGTACTGAATTCCAGTTCGACATCCCTACATCGGCTCCAAGCAACGCCAAAGATCAATCTGGCGGTGGTTTAAAAGTGATAGCTTCTGGTCACACTAGAGCAAACAACATCGGTGGTCTAGACAGTGAATTGCACCGTATCGCGTTTAAATTACCGAGTTGGAAAACTCTGCCAGCTGGCGCAAGCTACGAACTGGATATAGTGTACTATTTGCCCATTTCAGGCCCCGCTAACTATACGGTCAGTGTTAACAATCAAGACTATGCTTTCAAGTTCGAGCACCCGCTATTACCTTTAGCTGATTTGACCGCGGGTGGTAACACAGGGGGCGGAGATAGTGGTGGGACTAATCCAGGCAGTTGTGATACGGCGGGCATCAATACTTACCCTGACTTTCCTCAGCTAGACTGGAAAGGTGACCCAAGCCATGCTAGCGGCGGAGACAAGCTGATATATGATGGTGTGGTCTATGAAGCGAAATGGTGGACAAATTCTATACCAGGCAGTGATGGCAGTTGGAAAGAGGTGTGCGCTTTCTAACCTGACAACCACGAAGTGAAAAAGCAATCGCCACTCAATCTGAGTGGCGATTGGATTAAAAACAATAGCCTTCGGGTACGACGACAATACCCTGCGAAGATATATGAAAGCGTTTGGCATCTTCTTTTAGGTCTATACCGATCGTGGTGTTGTCAGGGATCACAACATGTTTGTCGATGATACAATTCGCTAACTGGCAATTTTCCCCAACAGTCACGCCATCAAATAAAATGCTATCGGCGATGGTCGCGCCA
This sequence comes from Vibrio gelatinilyticus, assembly GCF_022836845.1. Lineage (GTDB taxonomy): Bacteria > Pseudomonadota > Gammaproteobacteria > Enterobacterales > Vibrionaceae > Vibrio > Vibrio gelatinilyticus. The sequence goes on along the minus strand of NZ_JAJNNZ010000014.1, from coordinate 74,628 downwards.
TCGTTGATTCTTACATTTGAAGACAACACTGAATGATGGACTGAACCTCCTGAATTGATGACACCGTTGGAGATAATGGAATTAATAAAGATACCTTCATTTCCTGTTGCTGATGGGACGGTGCGTGCTGGAGGTAATTGAGGCTCGTACGTTCTGATTCCCCAGTTCTCTTGATATAGATTCATGGGTGGGACGGGTTCTAGCAAATCCATATTGGCTTGATAGAGTGAATCAATTGTTCCCACGTCACGCCAATAGCTGTCTTTTGCCACTCGACCTAAGTCATCACCAAAATGATAGGCATAGACACCTTGTGAGTCTATGAGCTTTGGAATGATGTCTTTACCAAAATCATGGCTAGAATTGGCAAGCTCTGAATCGGTCTCTAAGGCCTGTTTCAAAGCCTCCATTTCGAAGATATAGATACCCATTGATACCAGTGATTTGCTCGGGTCGTTGGGCATTGCAACAGGAGCGCTAGGTTTTTCGTTGAAGTCGATGACTTGCATGCTTTCGTTAGTCTCCATGACCCCAAACGCGCTGGCTTCGCCACGAGGAACATCCATACAGGCAACCGTTAATGTGGCATTATTTGACTTATGCTGCTTAAGCATTGCGTCGTAATCCATGCGATAAATATGGTCACCTGAGAGTACAACCACATGTTTGGCATCGCTGCGCGATAACAGCCATAGGTTATGAAAGATAGCATCAGCAGTACCTTCGTACCATTTTCCGCCCTTGCGCATTTGAGGAGGCACGACTGTAATGTATTCGCCTAGCTCAGGATTAAATATCGACCAACCGTCGCGGATGTGTTTATGAAGAGAGTGTGACTTATATTGAGTGAGTACCAATATTTGTCGTAATCCCGAGTGCAGACAATTGGTCAGAGTGAAATCAATAATGCGGTACTTCCCACCAAATGGTACAGCGGGTTTTGCGCGATGATCGGTAAGGGGGCTAAGGCGCGAACCCATGCCACCTGCGAGGACGATAGTTAGCGTATCTTGCATTGATTACTCCCAATGTATGTGCGTTAAGTGGACTACGCGTTATTACTATCAAAAAACAAGCCAGTATTTAACTCCCTGTAAAGTAGAAGATTTTTAAACTAAATAGGTTTTCCGTGCACTGTCGTAGAGCAATGCAAAGTCAGGCGCGCACCAAGATGAGGCAACGATGAAATTACTATCAGAGTCATCTTTTATTCAACACAGATCAATATTAGTGGCAAAATTTCCATTAACTCTGCGTGTAGAGCGTATATTTTAAGTAACTGAACAGCTATCACTTCTCGATAGCAATATCGTTTAAAAAACAGGTATGAAGTATGAAAATTCGATTTATCAAAGTGGTATTCATCGTGTTGATGGCGGTTTTTTCTTTCTCATCTTGGTCGCAAACCGCAAAAGAAATCGTTGTTGAATCGGATAAGTCGATGCGTGGCGATTCGAGCTTTAGTGAGTTGACTATGCGTATTATTCGACCGACGTGGTCTCGGACGATGAGCATGAAAAGTTGGACTAAAGGACAGGACTTATCCTTAGTGCTCGTCACAGCTCCAGCCAAAGACAAAGGTTCGGCATCGCTAAAACGACAAAAAGAAATGTGGAACTGGATACCTAATATTGAAAGGATCGTTAAGATCGCCCCTTCAATGTTGGGACAATCCTGGATGGGGTCCGACTTCACCAATGATGATCTCATTAACCAATCCTCAATCGTGGTGGACTATACACATGAGTTACTAGGGGAGGACATGTTTGATGGCCAAAAAACATGGGTGATTGATGCTTTTGCTAAACCTGATGCTCCTGTGGTGTGGAGTAAAGTTAAACTATGGATATCTAAGGAGGACTACCTCCAGCGAAAAGTCGAGTTTTATGATGAATTTGACGAAAAAGTGAATACGATGCAAACCTTTGATATTAAAAAACTTGGCGGCAGAATGGTCGCGACCAGGATGGAAATGATCCCCGCAGACAAAGAAGGACATAAAACAGAGATGGTGACACACCAAGCGCAATTTGATTTCGATATCGGCGATAATTTCTTCTCGCAAAGCCAAATGAAGGCCCTCAGGGACTAATGGAGGCGACATGCTCTTAAAGCTTGCATGGCGAAATTTATGGCGGCAGAAACGGCGAACTTTGTTAACGGCGTCTGCGTTATCTCTCGCGTTATTGTTGTCCCTTCTAACTCGAAGTCTTCAAGAGGGCAGCTACTCAACCAATATTGATAATGCGGCGCGTTTCTATACTGGATTGATTCAACTACAAAATCCAGAATATGCTGACAGTGGCGGCATTGACGATGTCTTACCTGGCAATAATGACTACATTGCCCCGGTGCGCTCTTTGGCAGAAGTGACACACGTTTTGCCCCGTATCGAGTCTGTTGCGCTTGCGGCTGCAGAGGATCGGTCAAAAGGAGTATTGGTTCTCGGCGTCGATCCTAATCTGGAAGATGAATACTCTCATGTAAGTGATAAACTCTCTCAAGGTCGTTTTATCAGCAATAATGATAAAGGTATTTTGGTCGGAGAAGGTTTGGCCAAGTATTTGCAATTGAATGTCGGCGATGAAATTGTGCTCTATGGTCAAGGCTTTCAAGGGCAGACAGCAGCAGGGCTTTACACTGTAAATGGTTTGTTGAGATTTCCGGTAAAAAGCTTAGATAACCAATTGGTTTATATGCCCATTCAATCTGCTCAATTCTTATATAGCGCCCAGGATTTAGTGACATCCTGGGTGATACACACAGAATCTCTTAATGACATCCCTAATGTTGAAAACAAGCTGAAAGAACTCATGGGACCTGATGTCAGCGTGAGGGATTGGCAGGATCTATCCCCCGAGATGGCCCAACAGATAGCGATGGATAGAGCGGGTGGAATATTCTTAATTTACATTCTCTACGGAATTGTAGGGTTTGGGCTGTTTGCGACAATAATGATGATGACATTAGAGCGTCAACGTGAGTTTGGTGTGATGTTGGCAACAGGTATGGAGAGGAAACAACTTATAGGCCTGTTGTGCATAGAATCGCTCTTTATTTGTCTGATTGGTATCCTCATTGGCGTGACGCTGTCACTTCCTATTCTTGGTTATTTTTACTTTAATCCCATAGAAATAACCGGAGACGCCGCAACGATGATGCTTGAAGCAGGTTTTGAACCGATATTGCCAGTGTCCTTGGATATTGGACTATTTATCGATCAAAGCATTGCAGTGTCGGTCATTTTAGCATTGTGCTTAATTTACCCCAGTTGGAGAATTTGGCGCATGGAACTGGTTTCGGCATTAAAAGGAGGTGCGCATGCTCATTAAGTTGGCGTGGCGAAATCTTTGGCGCAATAAGCTGCGTACCTCGATAATGTCGGGCGCAATGGTGTTTGGCCTTATGGGTGTGGTTGCCATGATGGGATTCTCCAATGGCATGACAGACAGTATGATCAACAATGCCATTTCATGGCAAACCAGTCATGCTCAGATTCATAATCGTGCTTTCAATATCAATCCAGACATTAATGATTTTATTCATTCACCACAGCTTATAGAGCAACACCTCGATAACAATAAGGACGTCCAGCGCTGGGTGTCGCGTTTTCTGGTCGATGGAATGATAGCGTCTGCGAGAAGCACCAGAGGTGTACGCATTAATGGTATCGACCACGAAAAAGAGCGAGCTTTCACGCCAATCGCTGAGCACCTAGTTGAGGGCTCATGGTTAGACTCTACAGGACGAAATCCCATTTTGGTGTCATCGAAAACGGCCCAGCGTCTCAAGCTACGTATTGGCAGCAAAGTTGTCATTACCTTTACCAACCCTCAAGGTGAAGTAACCGGCGCCGCCTTTAGAGTAAGAGGTATTTTTAAAACGCCGTCTACTGCGTACGATGATGGGAATGTTTTAGTACGTAAGAAAGACATTCAAGCGCTGTCGCAGCTTGAGCAAGTCCATGAGTACGCTATCTTCACACAAGGCGCTTCAGGTGCAGCAAGCGAAGTGTTTGTAAGACAATTAGTGGCTCAACTAACCAATCAATTAGACGACGACATAGATGTGCGAGGTTGGTACCAGATTCAGCCTCTATTAGCGACAATGATTTCGACCATGCAGACCAGTAATCAGATCATGCTAACGGTGTTTGTCATTGCCATGGCATTTGGCATCGTCAATATCATGCTGATGTCTGTGTTCGAGCGAACGCAAGAGTTTGGCGTTCTGATGGCCGTTGGCATGCAAAAGCACAAAATTTTTGGCCTAATACTATTAGAAACATTAATGCTTGGTGTACTTGGTGCGCTTTTAGGCATTTTAGGCAGTATGTTGATGATCAAAATTATGCAAATAACCGGGCTTCCTCTTGGTTCGATGGCGGAAGGCTTAGGAGCCTATGGTGTTGACACCGTGTTGTACCCGAAAGTGACGAATGGTGAATATGTGATGGTTCTGATGACCGTTTTTACAGCGTCTTTGTTTGCGGCATTGTATCCCGCAAGACAAATACTTAAGCAACGCCCGGTTGATGCGTTGGCAGATAAGCACTAGAGGGTAGCGTGAATGACCATTAATATCGATAAACTGAACAAGATATATAATCCTGATAGTGAGTTTCCTGTTCATGCCGTCAATGATCTGTCTTTGCACATTGAGCAAGGTGAATTTGTGGCGATTATGGGACCTTCAGGGTCCGGTAAAACTACGATACTCAATACGCTCGGGGGAATAGACACTCCAACATCGGGTGTTGTTGTTATCGACGGAAACAATATTTGTGAGCTATCAGAAAAAGAGTTGATCGCGTTTCGTCGAGATAACATCGGCTTTATCTTTCAAGATTACAGTCTATTACCGGTTTTAACTGCCTTAGAAAATGTCGAATTTGTTATGCAGCTACAGGGCCTAACCGAAACTCAATGTCGCGCACGTGCAGAGGCGTTGCTAGAGCAAGTAGGACTGGCTGATCAAATGCATAAACGACCGAAAAAAATGTCTGGTGGACAACAGCAAAGAGTCGCGGTTGCCAGAGCACTAGCGCCGCGGCCAAGGTTTGTGATGGCGGATGAACCGACCGCGAATCTAGATGCGCAAAGCACCAGCGAGTTGCTCGATATCATGCAACACCTTAATGAAGTCGAAGGGACGACTTTTATCTTTTCAACCCATGATCCACGGGTTATAAAGCGAGCGAAACGAGTCATCGTCTTTGAAGATGGCAAATTAGCTTCGGACACCATGCAAAGTGAGTCATTGTTACCGTCTTCGGCGACACAAGATAGTGTAAACCAGGCGGTATGATTTTGAGGAAACGAGTCGCTATTGCGGTGATGCTAGGCACGGTTATCTCTGGGTTCAAAGCATATGCAGAGATCCCGGGCTTGGCTCCAGAGAACCATTGGGATCTCAACGGGTATGTAAAATATATGGCGACAGGGACCATTGTCGACCATCAAGACAATACCCTCGATCATTTAGTTCATCAGAGGTTCAATTATGAGTATCGCTTTAACTCCCACTTTCGCGTCAATGTCGGTATGCGAAATAGGGTCATCATCGGCGATAGTCTAAGCGCTCCTTTCTACTCTCAAATTATTGAGTTAGATAATGGCTACTTTGATCTTTCAAGCAACTTGATAGACAACGACAATTTGATTCTTAATAGCCAACTTGATCGCCTGTACTTAGACTGGAAAAGTGATGGCTGGAACATCAGAGGTGGTCGCTTTCGAATCAATTGGGCGATGAACACTGTTTGGAACCCAAACGATATTTATAACGCGTACTCAATATATGACTTTGATTATGAGGAGCGCCCAGGTTCGGACGCAATCTCTATCAGCAAAAAGCTTGGTTTTGCCAGCAGCATCGATCTGGTATATAGCCCTTCGAAAGACAGCAATCTAGATAGGTACTCTGCACGCTACCTCTTCAACATTGAAGGTTGGGATATTCAGGCGCTGGCAGGTAAAGCCGGACTTGACTATGTGATAGGTACCGGATTCGCGGGGGATGTCTACGGAGCGGGGCTAAGAGGAGAGTTGACATGGCTTGATCCTTGGATGGACCAATACAAAGGTCAGACATTTAAGAAAACGTTCGTTTCTAGTATCGAGACCGACTACAGTTTTGGTGGAAAACGAAATTGGCTGGCCCGTGCTTCACTACTGTACATCGGCGAACCGCAACCCGTTTCCGATGCCGTCCTGTATCTGACACTTCCTCTGACCGCACGCACGTTGAGTTTTACCACCTATACTGGCTACGCGGATGTAAGCTTTGATGTGACACCGCTAAGTAAAGTGACATTTTCTGGTAGTTACTATCAGGACAACTCATTTTTTGTTGGCCTATCAAACAGTTATTCACTAGCCGATGACTGGCAGTTGCTCACTGTTTTGCAACGTTTTGACGGCGCTACAGGCAGCTTGTTTGGCCAAACACCATCAACTTTGTTGTTCGCTAATATTAAATGGGCCTTTTAGAAGCGGTATTTTTTGGGAGAAAGTCGAATTATTTAACTCTTTTGTATTCACCGTGTTTATATTAATTACAAAGTTGTTAAAAAAAACTTTATTTCTGGTCCGACTTGCCGATATATTGATTGAGTATTAACTATTTGAGGTTTAAGGATGAAACTCTCGATATCAGCAAAGCTTAGACTAGGTTTTTTAGCGCTTGGTGCATTGTTTATTATCTCATCACTTTTTGTTTTCCGAAGTGTCAATCAGGTTCAGAGTCAAACCACTAATCTTATTCAAAATGACTTACCCACGGTCGATGCGAGTCGCCACCTTGGGCAATCGCTTCAGTCAATGGTCTCTAGCCTACGAGGCTTTATGCTCACAATGGGAAATGAAGAATACGTTGCGGCCTATCGTAGCGAAGTATCGCAGTTGATTGATGCCGCGGACATTCGTTTTATTAGCCTTGAATCTTTGGTCGACGCAGAGAAATATGCCGAGCTTACTGAACTTTGGGATACGATAAAATACGATGCCGGTGAAGTTCTAGAACTTGGACATACAGATGAAGATCTACCTGCACACGAACTTTTCATCAACGAAGCAGCGCCAATCGCTGAAGTGGCCCTTGACCAGTTACAGGGGCTGATAAACGACGAAGCGAGTCGTAGTGAGGGGGGAGAGCGAAAACGGCTCTTTAAGCTCTACGCCGATGGCTATACCACTTTAGCAAATGCTCTGGCTTCTTTGCGAGACTACCTCCAATATGGTCAACAAGACTATCTTAATAAGTACAATGACTTCATGAAGTCTCATCAGAAAGTTGTTAAAGAGATCGGTTCGATGGAGTCGTTATTAAGCGATAGTGATGAAAGCTTGTGGTCCTTGTTTAAAGAAATGCAGGCTTTGTATCTACCTTTAGCGAACCAGGTAGTGAGCTTGAGGCAGTCATCTCAATGGAACCAAACTAATTTTATTATGGATATCTCGCTTGTTCCTAGCTTGAAAGAGATGGAATCCCAATTGAATGATATCGTCGTTACTCAGCAACAGGGTGTTATCACAACAGAAGACAACATTGCTGAAAGTGTGGTGATGGTCATCTCTCTATTGGTAGCAAGTTGCGTAATTGCGGTTGTTTCAGCATTAGTTATCTCAACCTATATGGGGCGACATATTGGACAACGGGTTGCCTTGATATCGCAGCGTGCACAGTCTATTGCTGGTGGTGATGTATCTCATGAGCCACTGCAAGAAACCGGTGGAGATGAGCTGACCTACCTAACATCGGCTATCAATTCAATGAACAATGCGCTTGCAACTTTAGTGGGCGGCGTGACCAGCAATGCGCAATCGGTACACCAGCGGATGGAGCAGGTTGCGACGAGTAGCAAGGCAACGGTCAATCAAGTCGAGCAGCAGTCCAGTCACATTCAAGAGATGGGGTTGTCTTTGTCTGAAGTGGCAGTCGGTGCGGAACAAACAGCACAGCAAGTGAGTATATCTTCGCAAGCACTAATGGAATCAAAGCAAGAGCTTAGGAATGGGGAACTTGCTCTTTCAGATAATCAGAACAGTATGGCGGAGCTTGCGTCTGCTATCGAGACCACTCAGGTCATTGCGGCGCAATTGGTCACTGAAAGCGATTCAATCGGTAAAGTGACCGAAGTGATTGAAGGGCTGGCAGAACAGACTAACTTATTGGCCTTGAATGCCGCGATAGAAGCAGCAAGAGCGGGTGATCAGGGGAGGGGTTTTGCTGTTGTTGCTGATGAAGTCCGAATGCTTGCGAGTCGAACTACCGAGTCTACCACTGAAATTAATGCCATCATACAAGCCATACAGGCGTCAACTTCCAAGGTGGTCGAGCAGATACATGTTGGAAGCAGAATGGCTGAAACAGCGGTCAACCATACTGAATTAGCCACGAGTAAAATTAAATTGACAGGAGAGCAAGTCGATATTGTTAATGACCAAATGGCAAGCTTGTCGGCCACAGCCGAGCAACAAGCTCAAGCGACACAGTCTATTTCCAATCTCGTCAATACCATCAATGAGTCTTTGAAGACCGTCGCAAGTCAGTCTCGTCATGCAGATGATATAACCGAGTCGGTACGACAAAGTGTCAAAGAACTGCACCAACAAGTCGACAAATTTACCGTGTAGGTAAAAGACACACTAAAAAGCCCCGAATAATTCGGGGCTTTTTAGTATGTTACACGTTTAAATTAGCAAGATACGTAATTACAATATTGTGCTCTTTTGAAATGGATAAAATTTATTGGAGATACAACTGTTGGCAAAAAACGGTCTTTCGTTTTGGTATGCTGCCGCATTTATATTTGGAGCAATCCAATTGGTTACTTTACTAACTCTCATATCCACAGAGCCTTAACCTGATATTTATGGTGGTCACAGTATGCGCGTTATTAGCTCTGAGTTTTTCGATGGTGACCTTAAAAGAATGAAATAGTCTTGCCTTGATTGGTAAAGCTGCCGGATAAACTGGCAGCTTTGTTTACTGATTAAAGCAGATCTCGGATCCGGAAATAAGACATTGCTAGGACCAGAGTTGGCGTTCTAAATAATCGGCCACCGGGGAAGGGCATGTGAGGGATCTTATCAAAAATCGCAAAACGTTCGGCCGTCGTTGCTATACACTCTGCCATTAGTGTCCCTGCCATCCCCGTTGCGGCAATACCGTGACCAGAAAACCCTTGTGCAAAATAGACATTAGGTGCGAGCCTGCCAAAATGTGGTGCTCTGTTCATCGTGATTGCGACATTACCTCCCCAGGCAAAATCAATAGATGCCCCTTTAAGTTGAGGGAATATGTCGACCATTCGCGATTGCATGGCTTTCTCTAAGTTGAATGGCGCCATGCCAGAGTAACTTACTCGCCCTCCAAAAAGCATTCGGTGGTCACCCGAGCAGCGGAAATAGTCGAGAACAAAGTTGATATCACAAGCCGCAATGTGGTTTTTCATTAAGCCACCAGTGACCTCTTCACCGAGAGGCTCTGTCGCACACACATAGGTACCAACGGGCATGACTCTATTCTCTAACTTTGTTTCTAACCCGTCCATATAAGCATTGCAGGCCAAAACAACGTGGTTAGCTTCGACAGTCCCGTCTTTGGTAAACAAAGTAGCAGGATCACCGTGTTCGATTTTCTTACATTCACTATGTTCAAAAAACTCAACGCCGGCTTCTTTGGCGGCTTTTACCAGTCCCAATGTATAGTTGAGTGGGTGTAAATGACCGCTATTGGAATCGAACATTCCCGAGGTATAACGGTCACTTGCAATGTTTTCTTGAGTTGTTGTTTTATCCCATAACTCTAAGGAGTGGTAATCGTAATTCTCACGAAGATCGTCATGCCAGGCTCTGAGTCCTTTATCGTGTCTAGGCTTTAGGCCAACGTGGACCATGCCATCACGCCAATCGCAATCAATATTGTATTTTTTGATGTTTGCCTTAGTCAGCGTAAGTGCATCGACACTAATATCCCATAATTGGCGAGCGTCAGACTTCCCGACCAGTTTTTCAAGAGTACTTTGCTCAGATGCCCAACCAAAAATCGCTTGGCCGCCACTGCGGCCCGATGCCCCCCATCCGATTCGCTTGCCTTCAAGAACAATGACCTTGAACCCACGGTTGGCCAATTCCAATGCCGCTGTTGCGCCCGTGATGCCAGAGCCAATGACACATACGTCGGCCTTGTGAGCCCCTTTCAATACCGGAAAATCAAGTTGCTGATTGGCCGATGCGGCGTAGTAAGAATTGGTGTGCTTTGGTTTCATACATTGTATCCTTGCATGGAGAAACTTATTTGTACCATTGATATTCTAGTGGAGAGACCTGAGCAGAAAAGCGCTCTTGCTCATGCTTTTTGTTTGCCAGATACACTTTGCAAAACTCTTCGCCGAACTGCTGTTGCAAAAATGTGCTCTGTTCGAAGTGGTGCAATGCCGCGTCCCAGGAAATAGGAAGATGAGGAAGTTCAACGAGCGAAGCATCACCTTCTATTGGCGCTGGTGGTAATTGCTGCTTCTCCATCCCATCGAGTATTGACACCAAAATGACCGAAGCGGTGAGGTATGGGTTAACATCTGCACCAGACAGACGATGCTCAATACGGCGGTCGTGTTTTTCGCTTGCTGGCACACGCACGGCAACAGTTCTGTTATCCCAACCCCAAGTCGCATGTAATGGAACAAACATGTTCGGTTGGAGCCTACGGTAAGAGTTGGCATTAGGGGCAAAAATCGCCATGCTTTCATCGAGATGACTCAATAGCCCTGATACAGCATGAAGCAGAGTATTTTTGTCTTTACCAAAGATATTAAAACCTTCGCTGTCCAGCACGCTAACGTGAACATGACAACCGTTACCGGCATAGTCGGTATATGGTTTTGCCATAAAGTTGGCATAAAAGCCGTGTTTTTTTGCGACAGATCTGACAACTCGTTTGAGTAGCATTGCTTGATCACAAGCCAAAAGAACATCGGTAGTGTGTTTTAAATTGACCTCAAATTGGCCAGGTGCGTATTCAGCAGTGATGTTTTCTGCGGGAATTCTTTGTTCGTGACAAGTTTCGAGTATTTCATCAAGAAATGCTTTGAATTCATCAAGTTCTTCTAACGAATATACTTGAGTTTGAGTCATTCTCTCGCCACTGATTGGCATCAATGGTGGTTGAGGTTGCCCGTGTTCGTCGTGTTCTAAATCCTGTAAGTAGAATTCTAATTCAATCGCTACACACGGTGTTAGCCCAAGTTGTGAAAACTTATCCAGTTGAGTTTCGAGTAAATGTCGCGGGTCTGCAAAAAAAGGCACGTGAGATTTAGGTTCGAACATTGTGACAATGGCTTGGGCACTATTCTCTTGCCAAGGTGTTAACTGAAGCGAGTTCTCGACCAGTTTGCATATTCGATCCCCATCGCCTTTTTCGAAACCTAACCCTGTTTCTTCGACTGTTTCACCACAGATATCTAATGCAAAAACGGAAGCAGGTAAGCAAATTCCTTGTTCTGACACTTTTTCGAGTTGGGAGACATTGATTCGCTTTCCCCGGATCACTCCGTTCATATCGAAAAGCATAAGATCGACGGTTGTTACCTTGGGGTGTTGATTAATGAACGTTTCGATGATCCCTTCATTACTTCGATTACTATCACTGCTTTGTGTGACTGCTTGCTTTGCTAGCTCGCTCATCTTCAGTTCGCTCCCTAAACGTATTCAAGAATTTTAGGTTTGATTTTGAGGCCAACGGTAGTCAGGCCTTTTTGTAATAGTCGCACTGCTCGCCGACGAATGATGTTGTATGAATCAATGAAAAGATCACCAAGAACACATCATTAACCATACACACAATGTTCAGTAAATTACAACAACAATGTTAACTTTGTGTAAAGAAAAGCATGATAAGTTATAAAATAATTAACAAATTTGATTGACTTTTAAGCGCTTTGCCGTCCATGCTAGTGGTGCTTTATTGATAAATTCATTGTCGAATATAGGTTAAAAGTATTTATGGAAAAAATTAGCAAATGGATTGAAAGTAATCGAATTACCGAGGTTGAGTGTCTGATCCCGGATATCACGGGCAATGCCAGAGGCAAGATAATGCCTGCCAAAAAATTCCTTCGAGAAGGTGGTATGCGCCTTCCCGAAGTGGTTTTTTTTCAAACGGTGACGGGTGATTGGCCTGATGATGAAAGCATGATCGACCTTACCGAAAAAGACATGACACTTGAGCCCGACCCCAACACCATTCGTTTCGTTCCTTGGACGAAAGAGCCGACAGCTCAAGTCATTCATGATTGTTATACCGTCGATGGGGATCCCGTTGATATTTCCCCAAGAGCCGTACTTCGTCGAGTGTTAAGCCTGTATGAAAAAGAAGGTTGGAATCCAATCGTTGCACCCGAGCTTGAATTCTTTCTTGTTCAGAAGAATCTGGACTGGGACTATCCGCTTGAGCCACCAATTGGTCGTAATGGTCGCCCTGAAACGGCGAGGCAATCTTTCAGTATTGATGCTGTGAATGAGTTTGACCCAATCTTTGAAGACATGTACGACTATTGTGAAGCCCAAGAGTTGGATGTGGATACGCTGGTTCATGAATCTGGCGCTGCGCAAATGGAACTCAATTTTGATCACGGTGAGCCATTAGACAGAGCCGATCAGGTGTTCTTATTCAAACGCACCGTGCGCGAAGCGGCCCTTAAGCATGACGTTTACGCTACTTTCATGGCTAAGCCAATGGAGGATGAACCTGGCAGTGCAATGCATATTCATCAAAGCTTGGTCGATGCTAACGGCGTTAACCTGTTTGCAAATGAAGACGGCACTAACAGCGAACTATTTCTCAATTATATCGCTGGCATGCAAAAGTACACCCCAGCAGCGATCGCCTTTTTCGCACCGAACATCAACTCTTATCGTCGACTCGTCTTTGGTGATTCAGCACCAACCAACGTAGCATGGGGCGAAGACAACCGCACAGTAGGACTGCGCGTTCCAGTCTCTGAGAAAAACGCTCGCCGTATCGAGAATCGCTACGCAGGCGCAGATGCCAATCCTTATCTAGCGATGGCGTTAACATTGGCATGTGGCTATTTGGGCATGAAGGAAAAATTGACACCGACCGCTCAAAGTACAGGTGATATGACAACCGAGCCCTACTCTCTTCCTCACACTCTTGAGGATGCATTAGTGCTATTAGAACAAAGCGACGAGCTAAGAGAGATCTTAGGCGATCGATTTGTGTCGGCCTATGTCGCTATCAAGCGTAAAGAATACAAAACGTTTTTCCAAGTGATCAGTTCTTGGGAGCGAGAATTCTTATTGTTGAATGTATAAACCGTCATTTGGTTTTTTTGTCAATTCCTCTTAATGAGGATTCAAATCATAGCTCAGTCATTATTGACTATAAGTGGTGAATAACCACATATATATTAATGAAATGGAAGTGAACTTATGTCTAAATGGATAGAACAAGATAGTGCACACTGCTTGCACCCCTTCACAAACTTTAAGGCTCTGAACGCAAAGGGTTCACGTGTTATTACTAAAGCTGAAGGCATCTATATCTTTGATGAGGATGGTCACAAGATCCTCGATGGAATGGCGGGTCTGTGGTGCGTAAACCTTGGTTACAGCAGCCAACCTCTGATCGACGCTGCGACAGAGCAGCTTAAAGAGCTCCCATATTACAATCTATTCTTTCAGACTACACATCCACCGGCGGTAGAGCTTTCAACGCTTCTCGCTGAAGTGACGCCAGAGGGGATGAATCATGTTTTCTTCACGGGCTCAGGTTCAGAATGCAATGACACCGTGCTCCGAATGGTTCGACATTATTGGTCGAGCTTAGGAAAACCCGATAAGCAAGTGGTGATCAGCCGCAATAACGCATATCACGGCAGCACCATGGCGGGAGTCAGCTTAGGCGGTATGGGGTTCATGCGTGCTCAAGGTGGGTCACCTCTTCCAAATATTGTACATATTGATCAGCCGTACCATTTTGGTGAGGGTAATGGGCAAGATGCCAATGAATTTGGACTAGAAAGAGCACGTCAACTTGAGCAGAAAATTCTTGAAGTGGGGGAAGATAAAGTCGCTGCCTTTATTGCAGAGCCCATTCAAGGCGCGGGCGGCGTTATTATACCGCCTGAGAGTTACTGGCCAGAGATCCAACGAATTTGCGACAAGTACGAGATCTTACTGATTGTCGATGAGGTTATTTGTGGTTTTGGTAGAACCGGTGAATGGTTCGCAAGTCAGACATTTAACATCAAGCCGGACTTAATGTGTATGGCGAAAGGGATCACCTCAGGCTACTTGCCTTTGGGTGGCGTGATGGTCCGAGACCATGTAGCGAAAGTTCTTACCGACGCTGATACCGAGTTTGCGCATGGCTTCACTTACTCTGGGCATCCAGCAGCGTGTGCCGTAGCTGTAGCCAATATCAAAGAGATGCAAAGGCTTAATATCGTCAATCAAGTCCGAGAGGTGACAGGGCCTTATTTTGCCAAGCGTTGGTCAGAGCTTGCAGCGCATCCTTTAGTGGCACAAGCGAGGTCGAAGGGTTTAGTCGGCGCCATTGAATTGGTAAAAGATAAGTCGACCAACGAACGTTTTAATAAGGAATGGGATGTGGGAACACAGTGTCGTGAGCACTGTTTTAACAGCGGCGTCGTGCTTAGAGCCGTTGGTGACACGATGATTTGTTCTCCACCACTAATCATTAGCAAGGAAGAAATCGACCTACTGGTTGAAAGAGCCAAGCTAGCGTTAGAAAAGACTCTCGCAGACGTTCAGTCGTAGTCCGTCGAGAATACGAGAAAAGCAATAGGAACGGAGATCCAAATGGTGAAGATGAAAAATTACTTTACACTGGCATTAGGTGCGGCAATAGGTTTTGCCCCAGCAGCTGCAATGTCAGCTGAAGAGAAAGTACTCAATGTTTATAACTGGTCAGATTACATCGCCGAAGATACGATAGACAAGTTTGAAAAAGAAACGGGCATCAAAGTGGTTTATGATGTTTTCGATTCGAACGAAGTATTAGAAGCGAAAATTCTTTCTGGAAATACAGGCTTTGACATTGTTGTACCAAGTAACGATTTCTTAGGACGACAAGCAAAAGCGGGCGCTTTCCAGAAGTTGGATAAGAGTAAACTCACGAATTACTCTAATCTCGACCCAGAACTTATGGGGATCTTAGCTGATACCGTCGATCCTAATAATGATTTCTCCGTTCCTTATCTTTGGGGAACCACTGGCATTGGTTACAACGTCAACAAGGTAAAAGAGATATTGGGCGAAGATGCCCCTGTTGATAGCTGGGATTTAGTATTCAAACCTGAAAACATGGAAAAGCTGTCTAAGTGCGGTGTTGGTTTCCTCAATGCGCCAACAGAGATCATGGCTGCCTCTTTGAACTATTTGGGTAAGGATCCAAACAGTTCAAACCCTAATGATTACAAGAAAGACGCACTGGCTTTACTGAAGACCATTCGCCCTCACGTCACTTACTTTCACTCATCTCAATACATTAATGACCTAGCAAATGGTGATATTTGTGTTGCTATTGGTTGGTCCGGTGATGTGTTGCAAGCAGCCGACCGAGCTGCAGAGGCCGATAATGGCGTTGAAGTCGCGTACTCGATTCCAAAAGAAGGCGCACTGGCTTGGTTTGACTTGATGGCCATTCCAAAGGGAGCCAAACACCCAGAAAACGCACATTTGTTCATCAACTTCTTAATGCGTCCAGAAATCATTGCTGAAATCAGTAACTACGTTTGGTATGCGAATCCAAACTTAGCGTCTCGAGAGTTTATCGACCAAGAGATCTTGGATGACCCAGGTATTTACCCAACGCCTGAAGCTCAAGAGAAACTGTATAGTTCGAAAATGCTACCGCATAAGGTTTCACGTTCCGTGACACGTGCTTGGACGGATTTTATTAAGAACTAATTAACACCCATGGCGAACACAGGTATGTGTTCGCCTTTTTTATGGAGAACATTATGACAGTGATGTCTATAGAGACCGAGCCAGTACACCACCACAACGAGCCTATAACGCCTAAACCTCTTCTGGAAATCCGTGGGCTGACCAAAGATTTTGATGGCCATGTAGCGGTTGATAATGTTGATATTACCATTAATCAAGGTGAACTATTTGCGTTACTCGGCGCATCGGGTTGTGGCAAATCAACGCTACTCAGGATGCTTGCGGGGTTTGAAAAACCAACCGCTGGCCAGATTATTCTCGATGGTGAAGACTTGGCTGAAATTCCTCCATATCGTCGTCCCGTGAATATGATGTTTCAGTCGTATGCTCTATTCCCACACATGACGGTCGCCAACAATATTGCGTTTGGACTCAAGCAAGATGGCATGCCAGCAAAAGAAATTGAAGCGACCGTTAAGCATATGTTGCAGCTAGTGCGTATGACTGATTTCGCCAAGCGAAAACCCCATCAATTGTCAGGTGGACAAAAACAAAGGGTAGCCCTGGCAAGAAGTCTGGCGAAGAAACCCAAGTTGTTGTTGCTCGACGAACCAATGGGGGCACTCGATAAGAATCTTAGAGAAAAAATGCAGCTTGAAGTGGTCGACATTTTAGAAAGTGTCGGTGTGACTTGCGTAATGGTGACACACGATCAAGAAGAAGCCATGACGATGGCGAGCAGAATCGCAATCATGAATAAAGGACAGTTTGCACAAATTGGTTCCCCTGAATCAATTTATGAGCATCCAAACTCCAAATATACCGCCAAATTTATAGGCTCTGTGAACATTTTTGATGGTGTTTTGACAACCAATCAAAGTGACGGTGCCACGGTTACCACACCAGATCTCAGTAAACCTATCTCTATAGCTCATGGCGTCTCGGGCGCACCGGGCATTCCACTTTCAATAGCGGTTCGCCCGGAAAAAATGACGTTATGTGATTATGCGTCTTCAGGGGAAAACTCTTGCTCTGGCATTGTTGAAGATATTGCCTACATGGGGAATCAG
The DNA here is from genome assembly GCF_022836845.1 of Vibrio gelatinilyticus. Taxonomy (GTDB): domain Bacteria; phylum Pseudomonadota; class Gammaproteobacteria; order Enterobacterales; family Vibrionaceae; genus Vibrio; species Vibrio gelatinilyticus. The sequence continues at coordinate 57,623 of NZ_JAJNNZ010000014.1, read as the reverse complement.
TCCATTTACCATGTCAGGCTAGACAGCGGTAAGCTAGTGACCGCGACACTGCAAAATACCAGTCGACACCGTAAAGACATGCCAACATGGGAGCAAAGAGTCAACCTTTGCTGGGACATGGAAAGTTGTGTGGTACTCAAACTATGATAAAAAAAGCCAAACTTGATTTTTGGCGGGTGATACCTACGCCAAAATGCTTATTGCTTGCTGTGCCTTATGGCTGGCTATTGCTGTTTTTTCTATTGCCATTTCTCATTGTATTCAAAATCAGCTTGGCAGAGGCGCAGATAGCGATCCCGCCATACACAGAGCTGTTAACCTATGCAGAGCAGCAACTACAGTTGTTACTTAACATTGGCAATTACCAATACCTCATAGACGATGACCTTTATATCTCTTCGTATATACAATCGATTCGCATCGCACTGATATCGACATTGCTATGCTTGTTCATCGGTTTTCCAATTGCATGGGCAATAGTGCATTCAACACCATCGACACGAAATGTATTGCTTATGTTGATCATATTGCCGTCATGGACGAGCTTTTTGATACGTGTATATGCTTGGATCGGCATTCTTAAGAATAATGGGTTACTCAATAATGCCTTGCTGTCGATTGGCATCATCGATGAGCCTTTGAGGATCCTCCATACCGATGTGGCTGTTTACATTGGTATTGTTTACACCTATCTGCCCTTTATGGTGCTTCCTTTATACACTGCACTGATGCGAGTGGATTACTCCCTTATTGAGGCTGCTAGTGATCTGGGTGCTAAGCCTATGACGACATTATTTCAGATCCTGATTCCGTTAACCAGAGCGGGCATTATTGCAGGTTCTATGTTGGTGTTTATTCCTGCGGTTGGTGAATTTGTAATACCAGAGCTGTTAGGAGGACCTGATTCGATATTGATCGGTAAGGTGCTTTGGCAAGAGTTCTTTAACAACCGAGATTGGCCAGTGGCATCAGCAGTCGCGATTGTGATGTTGCTACTTCTGATGATTCCTATTTTGTGGTTCCACCGCTATCAAAAAAGAGAGCTGGAGGTAAATGCATGAACGCAATACCCGTCTATAAAAACAAATGGAAGTGGATGATTCTGGCTGCAGGGTTTACCTTTTTATACCTGCCAATTTTGATACTCATTATCTATTCATTTAACGAGAGCCGTTTGGTGACGGTATGGTCTGGCTTTTCCATCAAATGGTATTTTGAGTTGTTTGAAGATGACCTTCTAATGGGAGGGGTAAAACTTAGCCTCATCATAGGCTTTCTTTCTGCGAGCGCAGCAGTGGTATTAGGCACCGTCGCAGCCTTTGTTCTCAATCGTTTTGGTAAATTTCATGGTGAAACCAGCTTTGCGTTTATGATCACCGCGCCCTTAGTGATGCCCGAGGTGATTACCGGCCTGTCGTTGCTCTTGTTGTTTATTGCCATGGGGCAGATGTTTGAGTTGTTTAGTCAGCGAGGGATGCTCACTATTTGGATCGCCCACGTAACGTTTTGTACCGCGTATGTGACGGTAGTGGTAAGTTCCAGATTACAAGAAGTGGATCGTTCTATCGAGGAAGCGGCAATGGATTTGGGCGCTCCACCATGGAAAGTTTTTTTTCAAATTACCTTACCAACAATCGCACCCGCTATTCTAGCCGGTTGGTTACTTGCGTTTACCTTGTCTTTAGACGATCTCGTGATAGCGAGTTTTGTGTCAGGCCCAAGTGCTACGACCCTACCAATGGTGGTATTTTCCAGCGTAAGACTAGGGGTTAGCCCGAAAATCAATGCGTTAGCGACATTGATTATTCTTGCTGTCGCGTGTGCTACGTTTATTGCTTGGTGGGTAATGGCCAAAGCAGAGAAACGCAGACAACTTGAAATGAAATTGGCGGAATAATCCTAGCAATGAGGTCGGTCGCACTGTTGGTAGTGCGTCTACTATTTTGACTATAGGCGGTTATGATAGCAGCAAAAATCAAGAGGACGATTGAGCATGGACGTAGGCAAACAGTTAAAAACGATTAGAACCATGCGTGGCCTATCGCAAAGACAGTTGGCAAAGCAAAGTGGCGTGACCAACTCTATGATTTCTCAGATCGAGCAGAATTTAGTGAACCCCTCAGTGGGTTCGTTAAAGAAAATTCTTGATGCTATCCCCATTTCTATGGGGGAGTTTTTTACCCTCAACGTAGAGCCAGAAGACGATATCTTCTTCAACGCAGAGCAAATGGCCGACTTAGGCGATGGCACCATAAAAATGTTGCTGGTTGGTGCAAAGCGCGAAGGGCGTGAACTGGCCATTCTACGAGAAGTGTATCCACCGGGTTCGGATACAGGGACAGATTTCATGCAACACGACGGGGAAGAGGGCGGAATTGTTATTCGCGGAGAAATTGAAATTACGGTCGGTAGTCAGAGTCGTGTATTAAAGGCAGGGGATTCCTATTACTTTGAAACCCGAAAGCCCCACCGTTTTCGTAATAAAGGCAAGATAGAGTGCGAACTCATAAGCGCTGCCACACCTCCGACCTTCTAGCTTGACCTAGATCAATATCATCTAACAAATAGTCTTGGGCTTGATTCCCCTGAACTAAACTTACTAATGGGAACCTGTCGATCTGGAGGTTATTATGAGCCTAATTCCACGTGACTCTTGGAATGATTTCAGCCATATGTTCGATCATGCTTTTCCAACCATGCGGCCAAAATGGGGAAGTGGTGTATTTTCTCCAAAAGTAGACGTTTTGGACAAAGAGACAGCATTCGAGATCATTGCTGACCTTCCTGGGGTCGATAAAAAAGACATCTCCATTACTTATGAAAATGGCATGCTTACTTTGTCAGCATCCACTCTTCAAAGTGATGAACAGACTGAGATTGACAAAGTCATCCACAAAGAACGCTATGAAGGTAAAATGGTTCGTAGCTTCACATTGAGTGACAATGTACAGCCTCAGGATATTTATGCTGAATTCACCGATGGGGTACTTGTTGTGGTTGTCCCTAAAGTTGAGCCAACTAAGTCTGAACCTAAGCATATAGAAATCAGCTAACTCTAAAGGCCTAAGCAATTTAGGCCTTTATCATTGATACTTCCTTATCTAATTCTTTTTAAGAATAGATAAACCTTATCGTGAATTCGACAGCTCTATTCCCGATTTCAGATAATAAGTGCGATATTTATATTAATTATCATAAAAAGTAAAATTTGATTTGGTTTGTTATTAAATCAAAGAAGAGAACCACAATTTCAGCATATTATTGAGAGAAGCATTAATCGTTCTTAATAAGAGGCTAATAATGGCTTTAAATAAAAAAAAGACCATCGTAATAATCTGCACTATTCTTCTCGCCGTATTGTTCGCTGCTTACTTGATGACCGGTCATGATCAAACGAAACCCATTGACCTAGTAGAACCATTCCCAGCAGGTTCATTCGAAGTCCATGTGTTTCTAGAGCAACATAGTGGAGGGTAACAGACTGTAATTACGAGGCTTTAATCACTGGTTTATAGTTTTTTGATATTTTTATATTGCTAGAGTGAGGTGCAATATTTTTAATAATTTATTTTCATTTTTTAATTCTAGATTTCAGCAACCACGTTGGGCATATTTAATTCAACCAATATAGATAACGATAACCCTACACAGGAGTTTCTAATGACAAATAAAACATTCCATAAGCCAGGAATAGCCTATAGCGAAGAAGCTGTTTTATATACGGGCGATTTTATTACTGTTAATGAAAAACAACCACGAGCAAGTGCGACAGTAATAAAAGATGGCAAAATTATTTTTGTTGGAACAAAAGATCAAGCTGAGACTTTTTTAACAAATGAAAACATAGAGTATCGCCTAGATACTCAGTTTGAAGGTAAGACAATTGTCCCTGGTTTTATAGAAGCTCACATGCACCCACTTGGCGCAGCACTTTTCACAGCCCGCTTTGGTTACGTAGGTCAAATAGAACGTACAGCGGCCGCGGGAAAAGTATTACCAGCTAGTGTGACAAGCGCAGAGCTAACAAACACCATCGATCAGTTTGTTGCCGAGCATAATGAAGCTGGTAAAAAAGGCGAATGGCTTGACTTCTGGGGATTTGACCCACTATTGATGAGCGACGGCACAGTTGTTGATCGTGACTTCCTAGATGCATTGTGCAGCGACTCACCAATCATGCTTATGCACGCTTCTTGCCATGTAGCTGTGTTTAACACTGCGGCAATTGAAAAAGCGGGTTATAGCCTTAACGATAATCCAGCATTCGTTTTCCGTAAAGATGATCGCCTAACAGGTGAAATTGCAGAAATGCCAGATATCTTACGTGCAGTTGGGACTGGAGCTTTCAACCTGGGTACGGCAGAAGATGCAGTCGGTGCGATGATCGCTTACGTCGATGGTACAAGCCGTTTAGGTGTGACAACCATGTCTGATTGTGGAATGGGTCTACCTCAAAATCCTTTCCCTCTTTACACAGCTCTTTCTCAAATGCCAATCTTTAAGGCGCGTCTTGCCGCTTACCCACTGGTACCAAACTTTAACAAGGATGAGCTTGCAGAGTTTAATGCTGCAAGCAACGACCGACTTTTTGCAACCAAAACTAAGTACCTGAACACTGATGGTTCTATCCAAGGTTTTACAGCGGTACTTAAAGAAGGTGAAAAGTACTACAACGGAAAAGAGAGCGGCCATTTCCAATATGATGATGAAAAAATGTACGAGGATGTGTTTTATGCACATGAACTAGGCTACAGCATCTCATTCCACTGTAATGGCGAAGGTTGCACAGACAAACTATTGGATCTCATTGAACGCATGCAAAAAGAGTGTGCTCAGCCAAATGTACGCCATTGCCTAGAGCACAACCAAATGGTTACCCCTGAGCAAATGGAACGCATGAAGACCTTGGGTGTGGTTCACAACTTATTTGGTACGCATATTCCTTTCTGGGGCGATGTTCATGCATCCCAAACCGTTGGTCCTGAGCGCGTTAAAACACTGAACCCATTCCAAACATCTGCAAAAAAAGGCGTCCCTTTCTCAATCCACTGTGATGATGTCGTAACTCAAGTTAACCCATTGTTCATGATGTGGGGCGCAATGAACCGCCAATGTGTTTTCTCTGGCAAAGTGTACGGCGAAGATGAGTGTCTAACCGCAGAGCAAGCATTACACGCTGTAACTCTTGGCGCGGCTTATCTTATGGAGAAAGAGCACATGATAGGCTCAATAGAGGTAGGCAAGCTCGCAGACATGGCAATTCTTGATGCGAATATCTTGGATATCGACAAGATGGCAGTTAAAGACGTCAAAGTACACGCGACGATGCTAGGTGGTGATGTTTCTGTTCACGAAAGTGCAACAGCGACTAACGAAGAAGCGATGCCTGCTTAATATGTGGTGATTTGCTTTAAATAAATAGAGTGCTCCTAGCAATTAGGAGCATTTTTTTTAATCTTCTAGAAAAAGAGTAACAATGAAATGAAAATGAAGACGGTCAATGAACTTATCTTATGTAGCTTGATCGGAACCTTTGCAATGCTTGGTTACGGTGCCGTTTGGAATTGGGTTTCTGTGGATGGCGTTTTTATGGCGCTGGTATCAGCGATTATCATGGCGGTAGTACTCAAAAGCTCGGTTGCTTTTGAAAAATTTGCTGCTGTCTTTTGTCTTAAACAATCAACTTTGCCGAAGATTAAACGTTTTTTCTCATCATGGTTCATTTTGATCGGCTCTAAAGTGGTTGCAATGGGCGCGATTGTTCTTTTGTTTGATGAGCAAGTTCAGTTCTCTGGGCCAGCGGGTGGCGTTGTGGCTTTCTACATTACGATTATTTCGATTGTGATCTTAGAATCCTTATTCCTTAAGACGGTGAATAAAAAAGCCGCAAAAGAAGCAACCCCAGCTTAGTCTCTGCATTAAGTAGAGCTCACTCCCCTTATAGTCTTAAAAGCCTCACTTCATAGTGAGGCTTTTGTATCCATTGAGAACCGCGCCCCCAATAAATGGGTTTATTGGACGAGGCACCAGCGTGCTAGTGCTTGTACCTAAAGGTATTACTGTCATCAATAATTTCAATTTTGATAGACGCTAAACCTTTGTTGATATCACCTATTTGTTCAAATGACTTTTTAGAAAGGTCAATGATTCGGCCTTTAACAAAAGGCCCTCGATCATTGATTTTAACATCCACCGATTTGCTATTGGTTGTATTGGTGACCCGTACGATAGTCCCAAAAGGTAGAGTTCTATGAGCCGCAGTGTAGGCTCTCTTGTTATAACGCTCACCACTTGCTGTGAGCTTTCCATGGTATTTACGTCCATACCATGACGCTTGACCGACAAGCTCGTGTGACCTTGCATAACTCCTTGTTTTTCGCTCATCAGCTACCGAAGTAGAGGAGCAGCCAACGAGCAGAGCAAGGAGCAAAGCGGTAAAAGCGAGGTTTAGTTTTTTCATACGAGTTGAGTATTCCATTTTATTCATGTCATGTTTGTCGGTTTTGGATGGATTGCCGGTTCAGTAACATTACCTAGAATGTTGGTCGAAATAGCGTGTTTATCATCTGAACAGATTCTGAAATTTTTCCATGAACGACAGTTCCTTTGGTCATGGTTAAGAAAGGTTTTTGAAGAGAAAACAACAGCGTTGCTCATATGTGAGCCATAGAAATAGACTCTCAAACAAACTATTCGCGCTGATGCGTGAATGAACGTATCTAAAGCCTATGGTCATCGACATGTTCATCGCTGATCACAAGATAAAGTGATTTTAACTTACAGCGGGAATTGAGGGATTATCAAACATTGAAGGGGCGAAACTCATTCTAGCTATGCTGCTAAATAGCTGAGAAGAGCACCTAAAAGAAAAGCGCATTGTTCGGTTCAGAACAATGCGCTTTCAATAGATTGTTTGGACTATTTACCTTGTCGGTGATACTAGCCTCTTTACATTTAACAACTTGTTTTTGTGGGCACTAGTACGGCAGACGTATCATCCTGACATTCCAATCTGGAACTCACAACAAACCCCAATAGCGCCGTCATCATTAAGGCTATCATCGTCAGATCAAACCCTTTTAAACGAGCATTAGCGTTTATTACGATTAGGTTGTGTGTTTGCGCACTATCAAACTCAAACATCGTTACCGAACTTTCTAGCCTTGTGTTATCGATATAAGGAATGTGTGATAATTTGTCGATACTTTCAACAAACGCAGTTGGCATTTGAGCTACGATTTCGGAATGAGATTGGATTTCGCTTTCTAATCCCCACTGATTTGCCCCACCAAACAGACTGATCCCAATGACCAGACCTATGTTTCGTAGCGTAGCTTGCAGTCCGCCAGACTGCTCCGCATCACGCTCACCCAGCGCACTCGTGATAATGACTGGGCATTGTGATGCCAAAATACCCATAGCCGCACCGAGTAATGCCATACCTAGGTAAAACGAGCCTAAAATGTGATCCGCAGCGCTCGATAGCCACAGTGTGCCACCAGCGAGAATGACCCCAAAAAATGCGATTTGGCAAAGCGTTTTAGGGTTCAGGTGCTTAAAGACAACGGGAGTAATGATTGAAAAGCCAATCATAAACGCTGAAAAGAGCAAAATAATGCCACCAGAGTGCGCTGAAGACAGTGCGACTGCCACTTGAAGATAAGTAACAATCACAAAGCTACTGCCACCAAGAATGATGTACATCAGTGGCAAAATAATAAAACCCTTTCGAGATGAGCGATTGGTCAGCCAGTGAATCGGTAGTAGGGCATGTCCGTGGCGCTTTTGAAAGCTAAGTTGCTGGAAAATGAAGCATGTAAATAAGCTTATACCAACAACAATAAAAAGCAGTGCTGGGCTTAATGGAAAGATAAAACTTAGCCAATTGGGAATACTAGCCCCTTGCAGAGCGTATAGTCCGCCCCAGTAAGGCAACTTAATAAGGCCAAAACACAGTACTGTGATGCTAACGGCCCCAAGAATGGAACCCGCAATATCAAATTTTGCGGGTTGATTGGTGTGTATAGGTTCGATACGGGTGATCGCGCCAATCAGAGTGGCGAGGTAGCACAAAGCGATAAGAGCAAAGGGCCATTGCCAGCTCACGTTGTCGTGAAGCCAGCCGCTTAGTAGTGGCATAACAGCTGCTGCAAGCCCAGTCGCTGCGGCCATTAACCCAAAGCCGAGCGCTCTAGACTTTCCAGGGGAGTGAGCCACTACAAGCGCAAGAACGGCCGGTAAAATAAACGCAGAACCTATCCCAGCGAGAGGCCGAACAAATAGGGTCACTGAGTAGATGTCTGGAATTAGAATGAAGCCTAAAGTGGAGATAAACCCTAGAGTGGTGCCGATGATGAGCAAACGGCGCCAGCCAATAATGAGTCCGAACATACTGGCAGATAACATCAATGCTGCACCAACCAGCGGTTGAATGATGCCGAGAACTTGAATGCTGGCAATGTCGGTATTAAAGACATTGACAAGAGTAGACGTAGAGATGGAAAGGTTTGCTACATCAGCGGAAAGAGTAAACTGTGCTAAGCACAGTACCCAAAGTAAAAATCCTTTTTTATTATCTAAGGCTTTGACCATAGCTGCCTCGCTCTATTTTAGGATTAGGGAAGTAGAAACAATAAAGCCTCGGTCAAACCGAGGCTTATCAAAGGTGCGCGTTAACTGTTCATTAATGAACGTTTAGGCAGCTTCGTACACAATGCGAGACCACCCATCATCAAGGCAATGAGCGTGTAAAGTGCATAGTGTACCGAAGACAAACGAGACTCTGCCATTACAGCGACAACAGCCTGTTGCTCTTGGGCTGGGATTTCAGCAGTAATCATTAGTTCGCGTGCCATATCGTTTGAAACAAACGGTAGAGAAGGCGTTTCAACGATGATTTGCTTAGTTTCAGCAGATAGAGTTTCATGCTCCATTACGCCGTTTTTGATTTCACCTGTTAGTGAGAACAGCATTACCGAACCTAGAATAGCAACACCAAACGCTTGACCGATGTTACGAGACGTGGCCTGGATACCACCAGATTGTTGAGCGTCTTGCTCACTTAGAGCTGAGGTTACAACAATCGATGCTTGAGAAGCGAGTAGACCAGCACCAATACCAAATACTGTTAGTGAAATGTATTGCCAGAAAGTAATGCCGTCAGCGGTGAAACCAAAGAACATTAATGCAGTACCTGCCGCCGCAATGATAAAGCCAAGTTGGCAAATACGCTGGCAGCTTAGGTGACCCAGTTTTGCTGGAGCGCCAAGTGAGCCAATCATCATGCCCAAAGCAAATGCACAAAGTGCCATACCAGAAGCGAACGCGCTCATACCAGCGACTAGCTGCATGTATGAAACGTTGATAAAGCCAGTTGCACCGAACAGTAGGAAGATAGTTGCACAAAGAACTAGACCAACAACAACCTGTGGGTTTTCAACGTAAGATCGAGGTAGAAGAGGTGTGTTACCGGCAGCTTCGAAGCGGCGCTCCCAAACCATGAGAGCCTTAAGGATGATACCACCCAGAGCAACGACAGGCAGTGCTGGAGAAAGACCCATGATATTGAAATCCGTTAATGGAGCAACCAAACCCCAGTCAGAGATTTTCAGTAGACCCGTTACGAAGCATAGAAGCCCTGTACCTGCCAGAACCACGCCAACAACGTCGAACTTACCTTTGAAAGTCGCTCTTGGTAGCTCGGGAAGCTTCATACTGCCAAGCATCACCAATGCACAGTAGACACCTAATCCTGAGAATGCAACGCGGAAGCTAGCCACATCGAGAATAAAACCAAAGATAAGAGGCGTTAATGCGCTCGCTAGGCCGACCAGCGCAGCGATTGCGGAGAAGGCGATCGCTTGGTCTTTGCCTTTGTAGATACCAGCGATATTAGCCAGAACGGCAGGAATAAGTAAACAAGCGCCAAGGCCCGAACCGACGCGAGCTACATAGTTTAAGATTTCCATGTTTGGAGCAAATGCGGCTCCGAACGATGCGACTGACAATAGACCAGCACCGATAATCATTTGGCGTTTCCAACCGATGATCAGACCAATTAGGCCACCAGCGATCATACCTGCACCAGCGATAAGTGGGTACATAGCGTTAGCCATTTGAATGTCAGACATGGTCGCACCGTGCAATGCAATTAGCGCTTCCGTTGAAATAGCCAAACCTGAGTTATCAGCCATTGTTGAAAATTGAGCGGCAAGAAGTACGATCAGAGGGAACCATTTGGCTAACCCGACCTTCTCTTCTGGTGTAGGAACCGAAGTAGCGGATACCGTCATTGTTAGATACCTTTTATGTTGAAGAGCAAGAGCTCTGTAGTTTTAGTTTAAACACGTTTATCGAAGCTATTAAACCGTGTTAGAGAGCTCTTGCTCCAACCAAAAAAAGTATCTTTCAGGGAAAAAAAATTGTATTTCTAAAATGGCAGATAAAAAAACATAAAACGCACTATTTTTCGTCTTCTTTGGTCAAAAGAATCGAAGCGTTATTGTTTTTAGATAGTTGAATATTAAGAAAAATTCTGTCGTTATCTACCCTCCAACCATCAACTCTGAACAGGGTACCGTAAGAAGGTACGTGAATGCCCGTATCTTTAAGAAATTCTTCCAGTCCATTGACGCTTCGTTCGGTAACTTCAAGATGGCTACGTTCATGATTTAACTTTTTATAAGCTAAGTTGACATCGTAGGTGTAGTTATACTGACCGTAACGATTCTCTACGGACAGCCGGGCACTTTTTCTCTCAATAATAAACGTCGCGTAGCTTTCTACTTTTTTATCCCCAAAGGAAATTTGTCCCTTTCCATACCAAACCCCCTGGTACAAACGAAGGGGGTCATTAAGGTATTGATAAGTGAGGTACCCGATAAAATACGATACAGAAAGAATCAAAAGGACAACGGTGCTTTGTATTAGTCGGCGAGTTGACATTGAATGGTTCCTTCTGTCTTTTTACATACTCGGTATTCATTATTGGTTTTCAACACATAATGTGGCGTTGAAAGTTGCTCTAAGTTAAGACGCTCCAGTTCTCCTTCTTCGGGCACAAACAAAATCCAGTGTCCTTTGTATAAGAAGCTAGTACGCTCGGGGGGATTCATAAAGACACCTGATGCCGAAATGGCAAATGCGATGACGCCACAAGCCAAAACCAGCACCCATTGGTTAATGCTAAACAGTGAAAGAAGAGTCACCGAGCTTTCTTTCTTAGTGTTGAGGTTGGTCGACTGGTCTTGCGCCTTGCTATCTGACGTCAAAGCGTTTTCGTTAGCTTCTGATAGGGGAGCTTGGACGGATAACTCTTCTTCGACCACCTGCGGTTTTGTGGCCAGTACGTAGCCTTGTTTTGGGATAGTGCGTATCAGAGTGCGCTGTTCATCATTCAAAGAAAAGCGCAGTGCTTTTATTGTTTGGTTAATCGTTGCGTTAGTTGCGTAAGAATCTTTCCATAATTGCTCTTCGATTTCCTTTCTGGATAAAACTTCGGGAAAACTCTCTATCAGAGCATGAAACAAATTGGCTTCTCTTGCTCGTAATCGGCTTATTTCACCTAGTTTTTCGATAGCGCCCGAGGTTGGTGAATAGAGGATATCACCTACTTGATACACAGGTGGCTCAAGAGAGAGTAGTGACATATAAGATCTCTTCGTTTCCAAGTATTTAGTAATAGTAGCAAACAATAACATTGAATTCGTCTATCGAAACATAGCGTTATAATGATTATTGCCAATTATTACGGATGGTGTCGGAGTCTAAGATTCGCTGAAAATACTATGGTCAGTTGCCTTAGATACATGCGCTTATGCTAATGGAAACGTTATTGATATTGTTTTGATCTATAGCAATATTATTCCCAGAAATAATCCACAAGCCCCTAAAATGCCGTTGATAGCACAGTGAATTTAGAACTTTATATAATTTAAATCATTTGTATAAGGTAGGCTAGTGCGATGTTTTTTTTAGATATATCAAAAGATGTTGAGGTGACTACTTTTTACTATTTATTTTTGCTTATTGTTTTTTAATTTAGTTATCGCTCAATAACATGATTTTTTACAGTGTATGCGTTCGCTGGCTTTCTTTTAGCTGGCATTTCCAATAACAAATTTAATAGGTTTGTACCATGGCAGCACTTAAAAAATTATCACTAGCTTGCGCGTTAGTATTCGCATCGTCAGTCTCTTACGCCGATGATCATATAGAGCCAGTCGATGCTCCTGATCCAGGGGATCACACGAAAGTCTCAACCGTTATGAGCGCAACGTACGGCAAGCAAAGCTTAGGTGAAAACGACAACGATTTTATTCAATTTCTTGGGCAGGCGTCAGGAAGTAAGGCAAATGGCAATTTATTTTTAGGGCAACTGACACTAGAAGCGCAAGAAAATAAAGGCACGGCTAACCCATTCGCGAGCGAAGATTTGAAGATGTCTAAGTTGCGCGCTCGCTACTTTGAAGTGTCTCATACTAATTGGGAAAACGCTCCGATGATGGGTATTTCTTTAGACTACATTGAGACAAGCTTTGCAGAAGATCCTATCTCTGACCGTTTATTTGCTGTTGGTGGCTTGGTACGTATGACCACACCTTTCAAGAACTGGTTATCCTTCCCAATTTTGGCGGTTGCAGTCGGTCAAAACAATGGTGACTATGCAGATGTTGGTGTTGTAGATGATTACGCCTATGGTTTTCAGTTTAACTTTTTAAACTCAATCTACCTAAGCGAAAACGGTACCCACATTCAGTTTAACCCACAGTTTAGTTCAATCGAGATGGGCGGCATGTTAGGTACAGTGAATACGCTTCAGTTAGATACGGCTTTCCAAATGCCGCTTTCTGAGAACCGTAAGCACTGGGGAAAACTGACCTATACGGAATACTTCGATAATACTGGCGACAGTGGCTTTGGTCATAATAAGAATAACACTGAGTTGAAATTTACATATAGCTACTACCTATAAATTCAACTTAATGTGAATAAGCCGCCACGACCTAGTCATCGTTGGCGGCTTTTGTGATTTTATCTACAAAAGTGAGTGATTGACGAGCAAGGCTAATCCAGTTCAATCCACGTTGACTTCATCTCCGTGTACTTATCCAGAGCATGCAATGATTTGTCTCTGCCATTACCGCTTTGTTTGTATCCGCCAAATGGCATCGTCATATCACCGCCATCCCAATTATTTACGAATACGGTACCCGCACGAAGTGCACGTGAGCAGCGTACAGCCGTTGAAATATCAGATGTCCAAACGCCTGCAGCTAAGCCATAGTCACTGTCATTAGCAAGCTCGATGGCTTCTTCGATGCTATCGAAAGTGGACACGCACAGAACTGGACCAAAGATTTCTTCCTGGAAAATGCGCATATCACGCGTGACTTCAGTAAATACGGCGGGCTGAATATAGAAGCCATCTGTTTGGCTTAATGCAGGTTGGCCTCCGTACACAAGCGTGGCACCATCTTCTTTGCCGATTTCGATGTACTCAAGTACACGTTCGTATTGGGCGCGGTCAACAATTGCTCCGACACGAGTCTCTTCAAGTAAAGGGTCGCCCGGTTGCCATTGTTCCATATGGCGCAGCAGGCGTGCCAAAAAGTCGTCTTTGATTGATGAATGCACCAACAACCTTGACCCCGCGGTACATACTTCACCCTGGTTATAACAGATAGCCGACGCCGCCGTTGCTGCGGCTTTTTCGATGTCTTTCACATCATGGTGAATAATATGTGGGCTTTTGCCTCCACACTCCATAAACGCGCGTTTGAGATTTGATTGTCCTGCAAAACTTAGCAGTTTTTTACCCACGGCGGTTGAACCGGTAAAGGTAATACAATCGACATCGTTGTGAAGAGCCAGAGCTTGTCCGGCTTCATGACCAAATCCAGGAAGTACCTGTAGCACTCCATCAGGGATCCCTGCTTTTGTGGCTAGCTCGGCCAATAGTATTGCAGTAAGCGGGGACTTCTCGGAAGGTTTAATAATTACCGAGTTACCCGTTGCCAAAGCAGGGCCGATTTTCCAGGCGGCCATCACAGTGGGAAAATTCCAGGGGACTATCGCTGCGACCACGCCAAGAGGTTCACGGGTAACTAATGCTAGTGCATCATCAGTAACAGGTGCCACTTCATCGTAAATCTTATCAATAGCTTCGGCGTTCCAGGCAATACAACGCGCGGTAGCAGGGGCATCATACCCTAAAGCATCTCCGATAGGTTTTCCCATGTCTAGCGATTCTAGTATCGCAAAGTGCTCTTTGTGCTGGTCGATTTCATCAGCGTATTTAAGAAGGATGCTCTTTCTTCGGCTGGGGGATAACCCTGCCCATACGCGACTATTGAATGCCTTTCTTGCCACGACAACCGCGCGATCAACATCGTCTTCATTGCAGCGAGCAACATGAGCCAAGGTATGGCCTGTTGCAGGGTTAATCACCTCAAAGGTATCTCTGGAAAGAGCGTCGTGAAGTTTTCCATCGATAAACGCCTGAGTCGAAAAACTCAATGTTTCTGCTTTATCATGCCAAATCATAGTATCCATTTTGATTCCTCTTTCCCTAAAAGCTTGCTGGTGAATTTGCGCTGACAATGATGCAGTCTTCATCAGCGATGTTTCTAAAACGATGCGGGCGAGTACTGTCAAAGTAGTAGCCATCACCGACATAAAGAATGACCGTTTGGTTATCGACTGTGAGCTCTAACTGGCCTTGAATAATAACGCCGCACTCTTGTCCTGAATGCGTGAGCATTTCCGCTCCGGTATCGGCGCCTTTTTGTAAGGTTTCTCGAAGCATACCGATGTGTCGTTCGCTGTGAAAGTGACCGACTTGACGGTAACTAATGCGCCCTTGACCAATCTCTGGCTGCTCGTGTTTACGGGTATAGAACTGCTCAGGTTGTGGGTCATCGACGGCAAAAAACTCTGCCATCGATGTCGGTACTTTACTTAGCAGCTTACTAAGTGAGGCGACAGATGGGCTCACCGCGTTATTCTCTATTTGTGAAATAAAGCCGTTTGTCACGCCTGCGCGCTTAGCCAATTCACGCTGTGATAACCCGGCTTTTTCTCTCAGTGCCTTAAAGCGCGTACCAATTTCTACGTCCATCCGAGCTTACCTTTGTTGTATCGGTGATTATTAAATTAAACACAATGTAGTCAGAAGTGCTAATTTCGTCCAATAAATGTTCAAGATATAAACATTGCATGCGCTCAATTTCCAAGCTATAGTCGTTTTTGTTAATTATTTTATAACACAATTATAACAAAGTCGTTAGGTGTTTATTAAATGAATCACCTGATGGCTGACTTAACGCAAGCTTCACACAGCGCTAGATTGAGGAGATGCTGATATGCAGGACCAAAAACACGAGCAAGGCTTAGATGCGTTCTGGATGCCCTTTACTGCCAATGCACAGTTTAAGCAATCGCCACGAATAATGGTCTCTGCCGAGGGAATGTACTACAAAAGCGACGACAAACGCCAAATCCTGGATGGAACCGCAGGCTTGTGGTGCTGTAATGCAGGCCACGGGCGTCGCGAGATCAGTGAGGCCGTAAGTAAGCAAATCCATAATCTGGATTTCGCCCCAACGTTTCAAATGGGACACCCTCTACCTTTTCAACTTGCAGAGGAACTGGCAGAGGTCGCGCCAACGGGGCTGAATAAAGTGTTCTTTACCAACTCAGGTTCAGAATCTGTAGATACAGCGCTTAAGATAGCGCTCGCTTATCAAAGAACCATTGGTCAAGGAACCCGAACCCGGTTCATTGGCCGAGAACGAGGTTATCACGGTGTCGGCTTTGGTGGGATTTCTGTGGGCGGTATCGTCAACAACCGTAAAATGTTTGGCAGCTTGCTGACTGGAGTGGACCATCTCCCTCATACCTTAGATATAGAACACAGTGGCTTTTCGCGTGGCTTGCCTGATTACGATCCAGGTTGGGCTGAGAGTCTTCAAAATATCGTCACGCTGCATGACGCCAGTAATATTGCGGCTGTCATTGTCGAACCCATTGCGGGTTCAACCGGTGTTATTTTACCACCTAAAGGTTACTTAAAGCGTTTGAGAGAGATTTGTACCCAGCATGGCATCCTATTGATATTTGATGAAGTCATTACTGGGTTCGGTCGTATCGGTAGTCCGTTTGCCTCCCAAGAGTTTGATGTGATCCCAGACATTATGACCACCGCGAAAGGTTTGACTAACGGGGCTATTCCAATGGGTGCTGTGTTTGTTCGCGACGAAATCTACGACGCGATGGTTAATCCAGACGGCGGGGCCATCGAGCTTTTCCACGGCTACACTTATTCAGGCCATCCGGTGGCTGCGGCAGCCGGACTCGCTTCATTGAGTATTTATCGCCAGGAAAACCTTTACTCCCGTGCTTCAGAGCTGAGCCAATATTGGCAAGACGCTGTTCATAGCCTAAAAGGCTTACCTCACGTTATTGATCTCAGAAATTACGGACTGATCGCAGGTATAGAGCTTTCAAGCATCGAAGGAAAGCCTGGCTCACGGGCATATCAAGTGTTTCAGGCATGCTATGAGAGAGGCGCATTAATAAGGGTAACCGGCGACATTATAGCGCTCTCTCCGCCGTTGATTATCGAAAAACATCATATAGATGAATTGTTTAATATTTTGGGTGATGTGCTTAGCACGATCGAATACAAGGAATAGTTTATGTCAGTTTTAGTTTCAAACTTTATTAATGGCGAGGTAGTGCAAAGCACCAGTGGCCGAACTTTAGAGCTGTTTAACCCCGCGAATGGCGAATTACGCGGCAAAGTTCAACTTTCCACCCCACAAGAAGCACTTTCAGCTGTTGCCGTGGCTAAGAACGCTCAATTGGAATGGCAAGCAACACCGCCCTTACAACGCGCAAGGGTGATGTTCAAGTTTAAAGCGTTGTTAGAGCAACACGCTGACGAAATGGCAACTTTGATTACACAAGAGCACGGAAAAGTACACAGCGATGCACTTGGTGAGCTTACACGTGGATTGGAAGTCGTAGAATTTGCCTGTGGTATCCCTCACTTGCTAAAAGGTGAGCACTCTTTGAATGTTGGACGAGAGATTGACAGCCACTCAATGATGCAACCAGTCGGTGTTTGTGTCGGGATAACGCCATTTAACTTTCCGGTAATGGTTCCTCTGTGGATGATCCCGGTTTCTCTGGCTTGTGGTAACAGTTTTATTTTGAAGCCATCTGAAAAAGACCCAAGTGTTTCTTTAATGTTGGCTGACCTGCTGCAGCAAGCTGGCCTTCCTGATGGTGTTTTTAATGTGGTGCAAGGTGATAAAGAGGTCGTCGATGCATTGTTAGAGTCGAAAGATGTTGCAGCGGTCAGCTTCGTTGGTTCTACACCCATTGCCGAAGCCATCTACGCAAAAGGCAGCGCCAATGGTAAGCGAGTTCAAGCATTAGGCGGTGCAAAAAACCACCTGGTTGTCATGCCAGATGCCGATTTAGAAGGGGCGACAAATGCGATTATGGGCGCAGCCTATGGTGCGGCAGGTGAGCGCTGCATGGCGATCTCTGTAGCCGTTGCAGTCGGAGATGATACGGCAGATAGACTGGTCGCGTCGCTTAAAGAAAAAGTAGAAGCATTACGCGTTGGCCCAGGTTTAGGGGTAACACCTGAAAATGAGATGGGCCCGTTAATTAGCAAGCCTCATATGAATAAAGTGAAAGAGTACATTCAAAGCGGCGTTGATCAAGGGGCAACGTTGGTGGTTGATGGGCGAGGTATTGAGCCTGCGTCTCCGGGGTATTTTGTTGGAGGTACTTTATTTGACGACGTTACACCGGACATGACCATATATAAAGATGAAATTTTTGGCCCAGTATTGTCTGTTGTGCGAGCTAAAGACTACCAACAAGCACTCCAATTTATTAATGATCATGAATTCGGTAATGGCACGGCCATTTTCACTCGAGATGGTGACACAGCTCGCGATTTTACAGAGCAAGTTCAAATCGGGATGGTTGGTGTGAATGTCCCCATCCCAGTGCCAATGGCATTTCATAGCTTTGGTGGCTGGAAACGATCGATTTTTGGGCCGTTAAATGTTCATGGTAATGACGGGGTTCGCTTCTATACTCGTATGAAGACAGTCACGGCACGTTGGCCGAAAGGCCAAAGAGAAAGTGAATTTGTGATGCCAACAATGAAGTAGGTGACCAATGAAGATAGGAATAATAACGTGTGGGCATGTTGACCCACCCTTATCAGATGATCATGGCCAGTACGCAGATATGATTGAAAGCGTTCTTTATGATATTAACGACGGCTATACCTTTCAAGATTACGATGCCACATTGGGGCAGTTTCCAGAATATGGAGAGTGTCATGGGTTTATTATTAGTGGCAGTGTACACAATGCTTACGACGAGGATCCTTGGATCCTTCAACTATCAGAATGGATAGTTGGCTGTGAAGCCCAGCGAAAGCCCTTAGTTGGAATTTGTTTTGGCCACCAACTCATCGCGCGAGCATTGGGTGGGAAGGTTGAAAAGTCGAATAAAGGCTGGGGTATTGGTAGCTATGAAGTGCAAATAAAAGCACAGAAGAAATGGATGAACCTCGCTGTGGACACTGCTCGCTTGTTGGTGAGTCATCAAGATCAGGTGGTTATTGTACCCGGAGGCGTGAAGGTGATAGCTGGGAACGATTTCTGCCCTAACTTTATGTTTGTGAAAGATAACCATCTGTTTACAGTTCAGGGTCATCCTGAATTTAGTACGAGCTTTACTGAGAAGTTGGTGGAAAAACGCAAGCATTTAATAACGCCTTCGTATTATCATCAAGCATTTGAAGAGATTAACAAGCCTCAGGATTCAGCCCTTATTCTACACTGGATCGACAGTTTTTTTGTGATGGCCCAGCAAAGCAAATCCATTGAAAATAGAATGAAGCAGACAGAGTTTCACTAAGGCAAACAAAAAAGGTGCACGATTCGTGCACCTTTGTTTTTAGCAAAGTTTTAAGCAAATTCTTTTTCAAGATAAGCGACAATATCGGATGATTCGTACATCCAAGTGACGTCTTCACCATTTTCAATTCGAAGACATGGCACTTTGACGCGACCACCCCCTTCGAGTAGTGCCTGTTTATGCACGGGATCGGTTTTGGCGTCACGCAATTCAATATTCACGGATTGACGTTTCATTGCGCGACGAACTTTCACGCAAAATGGGCAGGCGTCGAATTGGTAAAGAGCCATTGATTTAGCTTTATCATCAACCTGTGCTTGTGCATCCTCGGACCGTGTGAGTCCCTTAGGTGCGAAAACAAAATTACCGGTCAGGATAACCTTTCCTAATATCCAACGAATGAGCTTCATAACTACCTTTTTTGACTGATTATTATTAATATGCGCTGAAATGTTATCACTATGTAGCGTCAGATAATATATCGGATGGCCGATTTATTGTCGTTTTAGCTCATGACTTTTTTCTACACTCAATCCTAGCCGTTTGGAAAGCCGAACCAAGTTAGCTCGATCGGTATGCAATTGCCTGGCGGCTTGTGCCCAGTTGTACTCCGTGGTAATGAGGGTGTTTGAGATGAGCTCACGTTGAAACTCCTCAGTGGCTTGCCGCAACCCTACCGAGTTGCGGGTGATTTTGGGGGCAATAGCTTCTTGTTGAACAGAGTGAGCGTCGTCAAATTGACCGCAGTCCTCGTTGGTAATCGAAATCACTTTTTGGTCAAACATGCGCGCTTTTGCTTTTAAAGCCGCTCGGTTAATGACGTGCTCTAGTTCGCGCACGTTACCAGGCCAAGAATACTGGCTAAGGTAAGGAATAACATTTGCTTTCATTTTTATCTGGCTGATACCAAGTTTCCTGCGTGCTTGCTCCAGGAAAAACCCCGCCAGCAATTCGACATCGCCATTACGGTCACGCAGTGCAGGCACAGAGATAGGGTAGACACTCAGCCGATGATAAAGATCGGCGCGGAACTTACCATTTTCCACTTCTAACTTTAGGTCACGGTTTGTAGCAGCGAGCACACGGACGTTGATCTTTTGGATTTCGTCTTTACCCACAGGCTGAATTTCATTATTTTGCAGAGCGCGAAGCAGTTTACTTTGCGCAGCCAAGGGCAGTTCGCCAATTTCATCCAAAAACAGCGTCCCTTTGTCTGCCAGGGCAAACTTGCCCATACGGTTTCTGTCTGCGCCCGTGAAGGCACCTTTAACATGGCCAAATAGCTCACTCTCTATTAAGTTCTCAGGGATGGCTGCGCAGTTGACATAAACCAAGGGACTTTGTCGACGAGACGATTGATGGTGAAGGGTTCTTGCCACTAACTCTTTGCCAACGCCCGTTTCTCCATGAATGAGAATGTTAAAATCTGAGGGCGCGACAATGTCAATATCGCTTTTGAGCGCTTTCATCGGTGCGCTATTGCCGATCATCTCTCCGCCGTCACGCTCCCAAGCTTCTTCATTGAGTTCTTCGAGTAATTTTTGAGATTGCTTCGCTTGATATTCAAGGCGTGAGAAAGTCAGTGCCATTTTAAGTGTTGAAGCCGCGATAGCAGCGAGCACTTCCAAGCTTCTTGTTGGGATTTGGTCAAATGTGTTAGTGGACAGACTGTCTAGAGTTAATGCGCCAAGTATCTTATCACCAAATATTAGCGGCAGCCCCATACAAGAGTGCATGGGCAAATCGCCGTGATGATCAATAAGCAAACCGTCGAATGGATCAGCAAGCTCGCTATCGGCATCAAAAATGACAGGAACACTAGACGCCATGATCTCTTCAAAACGGGGGTGCTCGGAAATAACAAAGCGTCGACCTAATGTATCTCTCGATAGGCCCTGCATCGCGAGTGGCACCAATGTGTCCCCCTGCAGTGAGAGTAAGGCAACACTGTCACAGCGAATCGTTTTTCGTACGGTATTAATCAGGGTATCAAATCGTTGTTGATCGTTATTACTGCTAGCGAGTCCGACAGTGAGCTCTAAGAGACTTGAAGGCGAGATGTCTTGCATGAATTGCTCTGATAGTGAAAAGAGTAGAAGTGTCATTATAGGGTCATTTGGACTCAACCAAAAGCAGTCTTTTTGACATTTTTGTAAGCTTGTATTGGAATGGAGGCCCTGCAGTAAGGGCTTTATAAGTTGGCACATTAACTGCTATAGATAATTGCTCGTAATGAAAATACAAATGAGTGTGAATCGCACCAAATTATAAACGACGAGCAGTTATCACCATTAGCCCTTTAAATGACTTTCATGGGAGTTCCTATGCTCAACAATCAACATATCGACGTTATTAAAAGCACCATTCCACTATTGGAATCTGCAGGCCCAGCCCTCACCGAACACTTCTACAAGCGAATGTTCACGCATAACCCAGAGCTAAAAGATATCTTCAATATGACGCATCAAAAAACAGGCCGTCAAAGTGTCGCCTTGTTTGAGGCGATTGCCGCTTATGCTAAGCATATCGAAAACCTTGCTGCGTTGAGCAGTGCGGTAGAACGCATTGCGCATAAACATACCAGCTTTAATATTCAGGCCGAGCACTATCAAATAGTCGGAATGCATCTGATTGAAACGCTGCGAGAATTGGCGCCCGATGCTTTCACTCAAGAGGTTGAAGAAGCATGGACCGAGGCGTATTTGTTTCTTGCTCAAATCTTTATCAATCGAGAAGATGAGCTATATACATTAAGGGAGCAGGCCATCGGCGGATGGAAGGGCGCGCGACCGTTTGTGGTGGTCAGTAAAACTGCAGAATCTGAAGCGGTGACTAGCTTTGTACTAAAGCCTAAAGATGGCGGTAAAGTGGTTGCTTTCGTTCCAGGTCAATACATAGGGGTCAAAGTGAAACCTACCCTTAGTGAAAATATCGAAATTCGTCAATATTCGTTGTCTGATAGCCCCAATGGTGAAACGTATCGTATCTCCGTTAAAAAAGATTCAGCCGATAACGGTCACGCTGGTTTGGTGTCTCATTATCTTCATCAAGAGGTTTTTGTAGGTGACACGATTGAAGTTATGCCGCCAGCGGGAGATTTTTTCTATGTCGAAAAACAGGCACCAGTTGTCCTTATCTCCGCAGGGGTTGGATGTACGCCAATGCAAGGGATGTTGAATCATCTTTCCGAAACGAATAAACCGCAAGCGGTGACCTATCTTCATGCGTGCGACAATGCTAACCAGCATTCGTTTGTAGAAGAGACACAATCACTTCTGACCCGTAACGATTGGAACCAGCACGTCTGGTATCGGGAGGGTGAGGATCAGCAATGTGAAGTCACTGGCCATGTCGGAATGATGACGTTAAATTCGTTGGCTAACGAGCTGCCATTGCAAACGGGCAACTTTTATATATGCGGCCCAATCGGTTTTATGAAAAGCATTGTTGAACAACTGACCTCATTGGGTGTGATGACTGAAAGAATACACTATGAAGTGTTTGGTCCCCATGCGTCTCTATAGTTCACCTATTTCTAACCTATTGCTTTAATTAGTCAAAGGCGCAGGTATCATGCCTGCGTTAATTTATTGAGCGCTTGATCGGATTGTGTAAAGTCAAGGTGAGTCGATTGTCAGTTTTTATCAGAATGTCGATCTATTCCCAAATTCTCAAGGACGTTACATCATTATCCCTAGAAACACCCTATTATTGATATGTTTGTTATTGGTATAGGTTATTACAACATGAAGCTTTCTTACTTGGCTGGCGCTGTAGCCGCAGCGACATTAGCTCTGACTGGTTGTGGCGGTTCAGATGGCGACAGCACTAAATATTCAAATGTGTCTTTTGCTGTATCGGACGCCCCTGTAGACACTGCGGAGTCGGTGACTGTGGCATTCTCGCAGATCGAACTCAAAAAAGACGATGGGACTCGCGTTTTGTTGGATGTCACTCCTTCTGATCCAAATAAAGATTATGAGCAAATCGATTTGCTTGATTATCAGGGGATGGAGTCGGCAGTCATATTGACCTCTGAGCCAGTTCCTGTTGGTGTATATAAAGAGTTGATTTTGTTAATCTACCCTGAAGATGGCTTGAATTACGTGACTCAAGAAGGCATTCAAGAGCCACTTAAACAACCAAGTAATAAATTGAAGCTGGGTAGTTTCGAAGTGAGTGAGCAAGTCGATGGAACAACCCAGGCATTCACGATTGAGTTTGACCTCAGAAAATCCTTAGTGGAAAGGGGGACAGGCGCTCAAAATGGCTATATTCTCAAGCCTCATGGTGTGACCATTGTAGACAATGCAACATCAGGTTCGCTGTCAGGTGATGTCACAACGTCCTTGTATACAACGGGTGGTGGGTGTTCTGAAGAAAGCAGCTACTCTAATAGCTATGTCTATCTCTACAAAGGGTTTCATGATGAAAGCAATCTAGTCGATCTTGTTGATCCGCTGGATCCAAACTTCGATGACTCAGGGTTGTTACTACCTGAAGCTGCAGTTGCCCCGTTCGCTTCCGCACCCGTGTCTGATGCGAATAGCTATCAGTTTGGATACTTAGCCCCAGGCGAATACACCGTTGCGTTTAGCTGTAAAGCCGATGGCGATGATTCTATTCAGTATGATGGTTTAACTATTCCGAACCCAACAGGGCAGTTGCACGAGGTTACCATCACCGCTGGAAACCCATCAGTACAGGATTTTGGAACATTGTAGTCGTTCTTAATTAAACCATTTCTCAAACCATCGCTTCCATAAGGGAGTGGTGGTTTTTTTTGCGTCGAAGTGGCGATAACCCACATAGAAGCTTTGATTGAACTGACAGCGCAATGCTTCGCTATCTGTGCCTAAAAGCCGACTTAGTAATATGGCACTCTGTTGGCCGTGATCATTCGCTAAACTAAAATCCATTCCAAGTCGCCCCTGGACAAATAGCCATAGATGCGTGGCCAATTGCATTTCGACACTTGCGGGAAGCTTTAGGACATTCGCTTGCTCTTGGCCTAACTCATTAATAAACGCCTGTCTCATTTCCTCGATGGCGTCTTGGTGGGCAGTGAGAGAGCCAAACAATTCAAGGTGAGCTTTTGTCATCACGCCCAAAAGGTGCTGGTGGGCATTGATGTTGGGCTTTGCTTGCAATACTCGTTCATACAATGAGCTGTGGCAGTGGCAAAACTGATCAAATTGCTCTTGATGTTCGCTAACAAATTGGACGCTTTTTACGCCCAATTCTTCAAATGCCGTTTGCAACAAGGTCATTTGACTTGCAGCTCTTGCCACGGGACTTCAACTGAGCCATTGTCACTGTCAATGAACACAGAGTTGCCGGTGATCATTACCGACAGGTCCATGGTACGAGAAATAAGGCGACACAAATTCTCAATGGCCTCAGGATCTAATCGGTAGATATCGGCATTAAAAAATCCCATCTTTCCTTTGTTTTGCTCCCACCACACATCAGTTTTTGTGTTAAAGCTGTAGACCATGACCTTTTGAGCGAGGCGGGTCGATTTTTTAACGCGCTCAGCATCGGGTTCGCCCATATCAATCCAAAGTTCGACTTGGTCATCAAGTGATTTCTGCCAGATATCAGGCTCTTCAATCGTAGATAGCCCTTTAGTGAATTGAAGCTCAGGCGATGCATTGAGACAGAAAGCGACAAGCCTTGCCATCATTCTTTGGTTGTTTTCAGAAGGGTGCTGAGCAACGGTTAAATTGAGAGAGTCGTAATGGTCTCTATTCATGTCGGTTAGCGCAACACGGAATTTATAGATCGTGGGTTTTAGGGCCATGATTACATCTTAAAATTGAAAGTAGAACCTATAGTACGTAAGCAAGCCGCAAAAAGGTATAAAAGGAAGGGGATTAGCGTTCAATTGATATAAAAATAGCCAGCTAGGCCGGCTATTTTAACAGAATACTAGCGACTTACAGTACAGTAATGCTTTCTGCTTGAGGGCCTTTTTGACCTTGAGCTACGATGAACTCAACTTTTTGACCTTCAATAAGCGTTTTGAAACCGTCGCCTTTGATGTTGCTGAAGTGAGCAAACACATCAGGGCCATTCTCTTGTTGAATGAAGCCAAAGCCTTTAGTTTCGTTGAACCACTTAACTGTACCAGTTACTGTATTAGACATTTTTCTTTCCTAAATTTTTTATTCTTTATGCCGATTTGGCAGCTATAGCGTCAAAAAGTAGATTGCTATTGCGTACAACACGACGGGGAGTTACTAAGAATCCAACGAATGTATATGTAAACAATGGAACTTCTTTCTAGCCAAGAACGAATATAAAACAATGCGCGGTTAAGTCAATAAAGATAGGGTACTATTCATTCATGTTTTTGAACTCAACCTCTATTTTTTGCGTGCAATTTCATTTTCTTACATTAGTAATTGACAGAATGAGATATTTTGTTCCCAAATTCTGTCAAAATAATCAGAGCCTCGTCATATTTTTTTAACTAACAGCTTGAAATAAATGTATAAATTTTGATGTTAAAATTAATAACTCTGTAACTTAATTGATGTATTTTCTGTGTTACTAAGGTGCCCTAAATAAACGAGGCACCCTAGCATTTTATATCATCTATCTATTTTTGGAGAATAGATAGAATAAGCGGTAATTTGCCCGGCAACAATCGCAGAGAACATGAATAAAGCCGATAAACCAATACTCGGGATCGGCAAGATAGATTGCTCGAACACCGATTGACTTGCACTCACTAAAACTCGGCTACCAGGGACTAATATGATGATTCCTTGAACAATGTAGATAGAGCCTGTTAGATCTAGTCTTTTCGCAAGCCACGTACCGTAGAGCGTAATAAGTACTGTCGTTATCCATGTGCCAACAACCCATCCGGCATCAAAACCCAGAAAGAATGGGCCCCACATACCAAGGATTGCAACGGGCAGGCCAAGGAAAATGTCTTTAGGGCGCGCGTTGAAAATAATTCCAATTGAAATGGAAATTAACGGTAAACCTAGGTAATGCAGCCAGATGGGCACTTCGTTAATGTATGAGATGGAATCAGTATGTCCCCAAATTCCTTCACCAATATTTAGGCCAATAACAATGCCGACAAACAGCTTGATTAAAGTGAGAGCACTTTGTCCTAGTAGAGCTGTGCCCGAAACAAGGTCATTAAAGGCCAAACATTCGAGAGCGTTAGCAATGGATAAACCGGGGACGAATAACACTATTGATGCGATACACAAGGCCCAAATAGGGACCGATGCGCCTGTACTGGCGATAAACGCGACAAAAATACCGGTCAATAGCGCAGCGACAAACTCGACAGCAATTGCTCGGCGATTTTTAAAAGACATCTGACATCCCCAAACCATTAAGCCTAATACCGCAGCATAGAGAATGGCTTCGATAGTGCTACCAACCAACATTAAGTAGGCGGGCGGTATACCGATATTCGCCAACGCCACAATGTATTTGGGATATCCCACAGGTTCGGGAATGGGCTCGTTTGATGGTTGGTTAATTCGAATAATGGTGTTTGCGAGCAAACCCAGATTAATCGAAGCGGGTTTTAAGCGTTTCATGACAACGGTATTGTTTTTGTCAGGAAACTGATAATTGATGGCTGTGGGGGTGGCTTGCACCATCACATCAATGCCATGTTTTGAGGCGTAAAACTGTGAATATTTTTCGACTTTATATGGAGCGCAGCCACAGCGATGTAATGTATCGCCAATCTCTACTATTTTTTTTATTTTGTATGGAGAGGGCATGTTTTTTTCCCGTAGAACCCAAGCCTTAGACTGGCGCCAAAGGTAGCAGAATTGAGTGGGTTTATCGACGATTTTCAACCTTGTAAGACGAAAAACGCAAACAATCTGTTGAAGTATAGGCGTCATCATTCAAACATACTTATTCATATAGCCGCTTTATTAGGACGTTGTGTATCGCAGTACGAAATCAATCACCACCACAGCTCGCCTAAGGGGCAGTCGTCTTCGATTAGTCATTGCATTACCACCGCACTCACACTGGAATTATGTGCGCTCCATCACACTCCTCAAGCCAGAGAAGCCGAGTGGAGAACAAACTATAACCATATGGAATAAAAAACGCGCAAACAAACACTTAAGGGGCAATTAAGGCTTTTCTTTCTCAGTAGTTATGGCATTATCTATCTCGTACCAACGATGTGCGTGCATCGTATAATGGCTATTACCTCAGCCTTCCAAGCTGATGATGTGGGTTCGATTCCCACTGCACGCTCCAATCCCTATCTGTTCTAAACTCAATCTAACGTCATCAAAAGAAACGCTTTATTGCGTGTTTTCTCATATCTGAAATTCAAGTTCAAGACGTTGTCTACTATGTCGGTGGCCAAATGGTGGCCAATTTGGTGTCCACCATTGCTAAGGGGTATTAAGTGTCGTTAAATGTGCTTAAGCATACAACTTATCTTTCCAACCTTAGTTATTTAATGGGCACATTTCAGACATACCCACAACAACAATCGAATTATCGCTGTACTTGCATACTTTTCTAACACCATCTAGCCAACTGTTAGTTAATACACCATAGGCCATTGCGTTTGTACTTAGAAGTATGGCTAATGTAGTGATAGTTAGTTTTTTCATTATTTTTCCTAATAGATACCAATATTTAATATGCATGTTAAAAGAGCCCCCTCTTTGGTAATGGGGCGAATGTACTTTGTTTAAACTGATGTATACCGTACTGAAGTTTTGTCAGTTTGTTAGTGACCGTTTACCTATAAAGGTGCTGGTTCATTTCTTTTTTAGTTTGACAACTAATGCAGTGCGTACATGTGACATCAAAGGCTAAGCGAGCTGGTTCGATGTCGTCACCACATGCCTGACAATACCCATAATCATCTAACGACAGTTTTGCTTTAGCGATACTTAACGCCTTTGCGCGTGCATTCAAACGACCGATAATCGTGTTTAGTTGGTAATGATGTTGCAATTGGTCAGCCGTATCGCAGCAATCGCTTGATTGAACGGCGGATTGGCTTAATTGTCTGCAGGTATTGTCGATACTCGCTAGAGTATGGGTAAGCTCTTCTTGAATACGAGCTTCAATGTGATTCAAATCCATGTGTTGTTTTCCTTGGCCTGTTTGCTTTTTGTTCGTAAAAAGCTATTTGGCAAAATAAAGTAGCCCCATGCTACTATGTCTCAGACTGGAGATGCAATCTTGGGCACAAGTATGCTCAAACCGAGCACACTGCTCGTTAGCGGTATTACCGAAAAACCGGATATACAGCATCTGATAGAGATCTTCGTCATCGGTACAGGTATTTCAGGTACAGAGGAAAGTGTCTTGGAGGGTTATCAGTCCATCAAACTTGCCATCTCTAACGAGGCAGCAAAAGATACCGTCAACCAAACTAAAGCGCCTGTCACTGTAGAAAAGCTGGAGACGAACGTTAAGGGTAATACGGTGGCTGCAACTCGCACGGAACCCGCGAAGCGCAGAGAAGCAATGGAATACCTCAATATTCCGGCGTTTTTGAGAAACTCGAAAAAGAACTGATGGGTCGCTCCATAATGCTTACGCTTCTCGCTTTCTCATTGGCAAGATGTCGTCACTTTCAATTGAAAAGGAAAATATGAAACGCTCGCTAATTGGCCTTTTGGGTTTAATGCAACTAGTACTATGGTCTCTGCCAGTTAAAGCGGAGGTACAGCCTTATCCGCATCACTTGGCGCGCATCACATTAACTGAGGAATGGGTTATCAAGCAAGATAAAGACGTGGTTGGTCTCGCCGTTGATGGCTCAGAGATGCATCACTTTCTTCAGCAGCAAATTGAAGAGCAAAGTATCTTCTTTTTATCGATTGAACTTCCATGGACATTGGTGCCTGTGCGTATATTAGTGGCTGACTATCAACACGTTTCTGAAGATGGTGAAAACTACTATGTCCCGATGGACAGGGCAGAGTATTTCCTTCCAGATCTGAGTGATTTTGAACAAGGCTTCAACCGCAAGCGAATGCTTAGGTCTAGCGAAAGCACGCAATATCAAGGTTATTATCAAGCCTTTAAGTTGCACTGCTTTAGCGGTATTTGCAGTTATCAGTTGAGATTGGTACCACCAAAACCTGAGCGTGCTGCTGCGACCTATAAAACCGTTTATCCCCTCCTTGAAGGTAGTTATGTAACCGACCCTGATTTTCGACTTCTGGAGGTCATTTATGAAGACTGAACAGTCCGCATT
This sequence comes from Vibrio gelatinilyticus, assembly GCF_022836845.1. Lineage (GTDB taxonomy): Bacteria > Pseudomonadota > Gammaproteobacteria > Enterobacterales > Vibrionaceae > Vibrio > Vibrio gelatinilyticus. The sequence goes on along the minus strand of NZ_JAJNNZ010000014.1, from coordinate 28,447 downwards.
AATCGCCTTTCAACTCGAAAAAGGTACTGATCATCAAGGGCGACTCATTACCGAGATATGGAACTTCAATGACTTTTGGCTAGAGCATGACCACAAGTACATTCAGTGGCTATTTCCCATTGACACGCAAACCAAGTTCAACCGACATGCGCCGGTTTTAACCACAGGTGACAGAGCTGCATTTTTTGAGTCGAAAGTGCTTCAACAAGCGCAGCGTAAATCTTTAGATGTGTTGCTTCACTTTTTTGGTTTGCAGTGGCAAAAGGGTGACATCGTGCCTACCGCTCAGCTTAATATCCGCGAGCATATTTGGTTGAAACGGGGTGGACATAACCACTTACGTATTTCACGAATCATCCGAAGCCTTGCGCTTTGTGGGCAACACGAGCTCAGCGACCAATTTCAACAGGCTGTGATTAAGGTCGCGAAAGAGCACGGAGAGGTTTGTGAAGAGTCGATAGACTATTGGTTGAAAGCGGCCGATAACTTGGACTTGAACACATAACGAGAGACAAAGAAGTTGTGACTGTGTCTGACGTAATCTCAAAATGAGGTTTCAGTATCCTAATTTCAATATCTTTGCATCACCTTCCATGCTCCAGAGCTTCACAGGGCAATGGCGACTATCTTAACGAAGAGCATTTAGATATCGCAGCGGTTAGATCTTGATTGATATTGCTGCAGTGTTTAATGAGGAGTCGTCGCTCGGCGATGGTGACGTAATTAAATAGGTCTACATCGCCATAAACGAACCATGAAGTCATTAATATTAGTGCCTCTGTTGGCGATAACACACAAAATGAAGGCATGTATTATTTGAAGTGCAGCACAGTCCTTTTTGATCAGTGCGTGTAAACCAGTTCCAATAAGGCTGTCAATGATCACATTTTGAGTGGCAACGAATCGCTGCCGGTTCGTTTGCGATTTTTACTCCCGAAACCTTTAGCATCGGCTGAATAATGGTGTTATAGCCAGTCAAATAATGCCGCTACATCAAGCAAAGACATACGGAACAATATGCCAACACTCATGGCGCTAATGATGCATAAACCTAAAGAAACGCAGTCAATCTTAGTGGGCATAAAGGTGCTGGCTCATTTCTTTTTTTGTTTGGCAGGTAATACAGTGTGTGCTGGTAACGTCAAAGACCAAGCGAGCTGGTTCAATATCGTCACCACATTCCTGGCAATAGCCGTACTCTTCATTGATGAGTTTAACTTTTGCGATATTTAATGCTTTAAGGCGTGCATTCAATCGGGTAATGATGGTATTGAGTTGGTATTGTTGTTGCACTTGATCGGCGTTGTCACAACAATCGCTAGATTTAACCACTGGTTGGCTCAACAGTGTTTTGGTATCGTGAAGGTTTGCGAGAGTGCGAGTGAGCTCTTCGTGAACTCGCGTTTCAAAGTGATTCAAATCCATGTGTTTATCTCCTTGGCCTACGTGCTTACTCGTAGTGGGTAAAGCATTCGGCAAAATAATGAAGTCCCGAGATGTTAATCCATCCTCGGGGCCTAAATTGGCGCTGTAGTCCCTATGCTATGTAAGTCGCTCCATACATTACTTTCCATGATAGACCAGCCATTATCATTTAGTTTTTGGCCCTTATCGCTATCCTAGCGGTGTCCATTTAAGTCCAATCCGGCTTTATCCTAAAACCTTTCGCCCATCCCAAAAAACAATGCATGTCCTCGACTAGCGCTATCGATGAGATAGATTCTACGTGCATCATGAAAGAAAGGGATGTTGGGAAAGTGTAAAAAACAATGCCTTAGATGAATGGCTGGCTTTGGGTGTCGAAAAAGCAATGACTTATGGCTGTGTTGTAGAAAAATTTGCTTTAAATATTGAAATAAATTAGCACGGTAATGGCGAATATCTTACAAGGTTTGCTGACAATGTTATGACACGCGCTCTATGCCTACCTTGTTTATGTTACTTGGCATAGGCACTGTCTATTTTATTGGTGTAACACATTGGTTTTTTGCAGTGTGTTGTCCACAAAAATTGTGAGTAACAGAGAAGAAATCGTTTGCTTCATAGGGTTGGCGGATTACAAGTAAAATCTGGAGAGAGCAGTGAATACATCAAGGGGAACGTGTATTCACTGAGGCGAGTTCCCATCGCTAAGCCATACTCATTAACGGCGAGCTACCGACTACCTATAAAATTTTAGTTTATGTGGAGGTGACTTCAAGCAATCAGCGGTAGTTTAGCGTTTTTTCTATGACACAGTAATGCCTTTTGAGTGAAGTCGATAGACGTTGGCATGTATATAATTGTAGTGCTATCAGCGATGAACATCAGCACGATGCTTGGTTGCTATTCAACAGACAAAGAAAGAATTTTTTAGTATTCAATTTCACTAGAGCTGGTGGGTTCCCAACATACGCTATTGTCACGTTGTGGGTATCCACCCCATTTACGTAGGTTTGCGAAAATTCACTAAGCAGAGACATGTCGCCTCCTTTGTATCTGGGCATATTATGTTCCTACTTTCATATCATAATTAATAAATAGACTTAAATATGGTCATAGGCACATACTTACTCCATTGCGTTATCAACTTATTGTCAGCACTTTATTGTCTGCACTTCGACGAATCAATTTCCTGCTCATGTATCAAAATTGGTAAAAAAAACAGCACTATTTGAGAATTATTCTACGCTTATCATTAAGTTACTTTGACTCTCGTGTTAATGACTCGCTGAGTCAGCATTATATTGAATGTCATTTTAGCTGTGGATTAGCAACGATGACTTATCGCAAGGAGAAGTGAATGAAAGGATTGAATACGGTGTTGGCAACATCTTTGGTGTTGACAGGTATGGTAGTGGCTGATGTTCAAGCTGCGACAGAATGGAACGTGTCACTATGGGGCAAGCGCCGCGCATTTACTGAAAATGTCGAAAAACTGGCAGAGCTCGTTGAGCAAAAAACCAATGGAGAATTCAAATTAAAACTCTCATACGGTGGGCTCTCTAAGTCTCGCGAAAATCTTGATGGGATCTCTTTTGGCGCATTTGAAATGGCGCAGTTTTGTTCTTTTTATCACACCGATAAAAACCCAACAATTACGGTAACGGAATTGCCTTTTTCTAAAGATGTGTCTTTAGCTCGTGTCGGTGAAATCTACATGGAAGTGTTCAAACATCCTGAAGTAACAAAAGACTTGGCAAGGTGGAACGCTACGTTGCTCATGCCAACACCACTGCCGCAGTACAACATTGCTAGTAAGAGTGATGAAATGAGTTCCCTTGAACATTTCGACGGGCTGAGAGTACGTGGTCCCGGGGGTATCATGGGTGTATTAGGAAAGTTGGGTGCGGTGAAAACCAGTGTTCCTTTTTCTGAGGTTAGACAATCGATGGATTCTGGCGTCATTGATGCGGCTTCGTTTGCCCCTCATGCTCACCTAGCTACAAATTCCTACAAAGTGGCAAACTGGGTGACAACAAACTTAAACTTGGGATCTGCTAATTGTCCGGTGGTTGTGAATAGTGAAGCGCTTGAAATGCTAAAGCCAGCACATAAAGAAGCGTTGTTAGGTTCCGTTGATGAAGCGTTGGCGTATTACGTTGAGAATTACGAGCAGAATACCACCGCAAAATTTGACGCAGCAATCGCACAAGAAAAAGTCACTCAAGTCACCTTTACACCAGATCAAACACTGAAGCTTAATGATCTCGCGGCCTCAGTTCGTCAAGATTGGGTAGACAAATACAAAGATAGGTTTGATTCCCAGGCGCTGTTTGATTTCACTGAAAAGCAATTCGCACAAAAATAACAACAACTATCGAGTTTCCGGTGCCGGTGCCTGACCATTGGCACCGTTTTTATGTGCATCAATCACTGTCAGTTTGTGTACCGATAAAAGGAAGTAAGGTATGTCTGCGTCTGTACGAAATGATGAATCAGCCCTGAGTTTGGCTGATCGTTGGTTTTTTCGAGTTGAATCGTCTTTAAATCTGGCCGCAGGTTTGGTGATTCTTTGTTTGGTGGCTATGGCAACCATTAACGTGTTGGGGCGTTGGTTATTCTCATCACCGATTAGTGGTTATATTGATTGGGTAGAACAAGCCATGGCATTTATTGCCTTTTTGGGTATCGCTTATACTCAGCGGCTAGGTGGGCATATTCGTATGGATATTATTGTCGGGCGCTTTCACGGACGTTGGCTGTGGTTTACCGAACTTGTTACGACACTGTTGATGTTTGTTGTTACATTGGTCCTCATCTACGGGTCTTACCTGCATTTTTGGCGTGCCTATTCGATTGGCGATTCTTCTCTTGATATTAACTTGCCTACCTGGCCAGCAAAACTGGTTGTTCCAGTGGCCTTTACCATCCTCGCGTTGCGGCTGTTATTACAGCTGTGGGGGTATACCCGAGCATTACGCAATGGAGAACATCACCCAGTCGCAGTCCCCCTAATAGAGTCTGCTTTTGAGGTGGCAAAAAAAGAAGCAGAAAGTGTGAGTAATCCTAACGACTCGGTGGGAAAATAATGACGCAGTTAATTGAAATAATGGCTTCGATGGACTCGATCGAGATTGGTTTATGGGTCTCAGGAGCAATGCTGTTATTTGTTGTTCTCGGAGTAAGAGTCGCATTCGCAGCTGCAACGGCAGGTTTTTTGGGTTTAGTATGGATTTTCTCAGCAAAACTTGGATTTGAAAGGGGGTTTATGGTTGCCGTGAAGATGGCGGGCACTATACCTCACTCGAAAGTATCGTCCCTTGCGTTATCCCTCATACCTACATTCATTTTAATAGGCTTTTTAGCCTACCATGCTGGTTTGACCCGTTCTTTGTTTGAAGCCGCCAAGCGGTGGGTTGGGTGGCTACCGGGAGGTATGGGTGTTGCAACTGTATTCTCGACAGCAGGGTTTGCGGCTGTGTCGGGTGCATCGGTTGCCACATCGGCGGTGTTTGCACGAATTGCTGTGCCTGAGATGTTAAAGCTCGGATATGACAAGCGATTTGCTGCAGGTGTTGTTGCCGCTGGTGGAACACTGGCCTCGCTTATACCACCTTCGGCGATCTTGGTGATTTACGCCATCATTGTTGAACAAGACGTGGGAGCACTGCTAATGGCCGGCTTTATTCCCGGGGCGGTGTCAGCGCTTATCTATGGTGGGCTGGTGATCTTTCTTGCATTGACAAGAAAAGATTTTGGACCCCCGGTAAAAGGATATAGTTGGAAGCAACGTTTTGAGTCGATACCGGGAGCACTGCCCATCTTTGCTGTCATCGGCATTATTGTTGTCTGCATTTATGGCGGCGTTGGAACGCCAACAGAAGCTGGTGCATTAGGGGCAACGCTTATCTTAATGATTGCGCTGTATCATGGTAGCCGTTGGAAAGAGATAAAAAGTTCACTTATGGAAACCGCCAAACTATCGGCAATGATTTTTGCCATTATTTGGGGTGTCTTGATCTACGTGCGTTTTCTAGGGTTTGCCGATCTACCCAGTGTATTTTCTGACTGGATCGTCAGTTTAGAGCAAAGCCCAATGCTAACGCTTTTGCTCATACTTTGTGCTTATGCCGTGTTGGGTATGTTTATGGATGCGATTGGTATGCTGTTATTAACGCTGCCCGTTGTTTATCCTGCTGTGATCGCCCTAAATGGCGGTGCCGATGTTGCAGCGGTGGATTCAGCCTTTGGAGTATCAGGGGTAGGCTGCGCAATTTGGTTCGGTATCATTGTAGTAAAAATGGCCGAACTGTGCCTCATCACCCCTCCAATAGGCTTGAACTGTTTTGTGGTTGCCGGAGTCAGACCTGAGTGTTCGGTACAAGATGTTTTTCGCGGATGTTTGCCGTTTTTCGTTGCAGATGTCATTACTATAGCGGTATTAATCGCAATGCCTGGTATTGTACTGTGGCTGCCTGCGCTGATTGGCTATACCTAAACAAAGTGGTTAGTGATGTGGATAGGTATGGTCCAAAAATTGACAGATTTGCATGACGGTTTCTCTATGGGGAAACCAACCGTTGTGTCGATAGATATCAACAAAAACGGTGGATAACCATAAGGAAACCGCTTGCATCATAGAGTTAATGAGATGCAAGCAAAAGTTAATGCATACAACCTATGGCTAGCGCGAAAAGTCGAATTTGAAGCCAATACGATAGATGAATTCAGAGCTCTGCCTTGTGGCAAAGTCGATTCCAAAGGACGGATGAAAACTGTCGAGTACAGGGATGGAAAACAGACTAAAGCTCCAGTCAAAGGTATTGTTAATGCTCAGTACGGTTCTAGCGCTATCGAATGCCTCATAGTGAACAGCAACATCGGCCAACCACCTAGGAGCAATAACAGCTGAAAGTCTTGCTTTACAATAGGGCGCCATTTCTGATTTGTTGTGATCTACTGTTTCGTCTGTGGTTGAGGCATGATTGTTCACTACACCACAAGATAAAGGGAGCGAGATAATCCCATTATTGAACGGTACAAAACCTGCTCCAAGGCTCCATTTATCAATGCCCGTATCTAACTTTGTCGCGAAGTTGGCGTCTCCTTCAAGGAGAAAGGAGTGTGCGATATTGATATTAAAGTTACCGTATAAACCCATTAAATACGCGTCACCATCATTGTTGTAGCCATTCAAATAGTACGGCTCAAATGCGCCAGAAGCGTATTTGTGCCAATTAACCCCGATATTAATGTGGGTGGGGTTAGTCGTGAAACTGGCTGCCGCTTTAGGGCTATATTGCATAGACTAGGACTAGCAAGCTTTTAGATGATAACCGTGTGTCAACTCGGCTTAGGGGCGTGAAACGTTCTTGGGAGTTTAATAAAAGAAATGTCGAATTAATGTCGAATGGATGATGTCGATTTCGAGAAAATATATTGGTAGGAATTTTGTCGAAAAAGAGACCACTGCTCACCCTTAATTAAACATCAGGGTGAGTGAATTTCATTACTTAGAAAGGCGAAGGATAAGTCAAAATTAGGCAGAACAGGGGGCTTACCAAGACTAAATTAATCACCAGTTTCTATAGCCACAGGTATCAATGTGAAAGCGAACCCCTGAATATAGCCCAAGTCCCATTTTGTGTTCTTTACCAACGGTGCGATAGATTTCTTTCAATTTTTTATGCAGCTCAGAGCGGCTAATTTCTTCGGCTGGCACCAAGTCTAGCGCACAAAAGTCCATGTGCTTACTGCGTGCCGCACCTCCAGCACTTTGGTTGTAATAGGTGGTTCTTTCGCCAGAAACAGGGATCACGACACCAATTTCAGGCTCTACGAAATTTTGGATGAATAAAATCGTATTGATCATACTTTGCACGTGGCTAGCGCGGGGCATTGTAAAAACTGACGTGCCATTGAGCACCCAATCCGTGCCCTGAAGTAGAACCAAATGAAGCGGCATCGTGTCTTCCACCTTCACGCCAGCTTCAAGCAACTGACGGCCAATTTTATCCACTTTATCCTGAGCGTTATTCATAATAACCCAACCACGAAAAGCGGCTCTAGTGGGGACCTTATAGCCTCTTACATCCATAACAAGATCGTCATACGTTAAGTTGATATCATCTTTGTATAAGCTTTCATACTGGTTCGCGTAGGCTATGTTACTTACAGATATCAATACAATAAGTAGAAGGGAGGTTTTCATATCGCTGACACCGTTTCAAATGACTGTAGCCAAGTATAGTCCACTCTATAGTGCGTTGAATTACTATGTTGTTAGCACTCTCCATTAGCCGATGCATTAATCGCTTTTAACATGCGGTTATCGATAATTGGCTTGGTCGGAATAAATAGTTTTTTATTGAACACTAAGCACAAGATAGAAAAACACGACTGCATTTATTTTATTGTGTATCTCAATACTATGGAAAATGGTTGAAACCATTCAATACATAGACATTTAGATGTTGGGGGAAACCAGTAATTTTACTGTATATCAAATATAAAACAGCGTGCATTATGCTTAAAATATTTGATTAGCAGAGTAGAAATAAGATGAAGAAGATTATCCTAGCAGGAGTGTTAGTTACGTTGTCTTGCTCAGCCCTGGCTCAAGAGCAGGAAAGAGGTGGTGATATCATTGACCAAAGATCAAAACTGATTTTCAATTATGACAATGTAACCAAAGAGGTCGCCAAGGAAGAATTGTCTTATTGTCAAAACCTGGCCAATCAAACTCAGGAAGAAGTGGTTGAGGCAAAAGGCAGTGGGGTGCGCGGTCTACTAAAAGGCGCAGCCGCGGGAGCCGCTGTAGGAGCAATTTCTGGTGGCAGTGGATCTGATGCAGCGAAAGTTGGTGCAGCAGGTGGTTTACTCGTAGGTCGAGTAGCGGGTAAAGGAAATCAAAGTGCTCAGCAACAAAAGAACTTAGAAAACTACAAGGTAGTACTTCGCAACTGTATGATTGAACGTAAATACGTTGCGCTTAACTGATCATTAGCGACACCGATACTCAAGTATATTTTTAGAAGCGCTCAGTTTACTGGGCGTTTTTGTTATTTGGTGTCTGTATGAATACCGCTAATAATAGAACGCTTCAAAGAAGCAGAGAGCACAGTTCGCTATAAAGCCGATTGCAGTAATTATTACTGATGAGTTTGCTGCGAATTTATAGTCTATTGAAGCAACGCCAACAACGTGGAAAACACTATGAATTTAAACGAACGGTTTCAACAAACACAAGATGCATTTCAGGAAGATACGAATCCTACATTGGAGCAACGCGTCGATAGAATTCAAAAACTGAAGCGCATTCTACTCGGTAATATCGATGTGTTTGCAGCAAATATTGCCAAGGACTTTGGCCAACGCAGTCTGCAAGATACCATGCTAGAAATCCTACCCATTGTAAACAACATCCATTATACACTCGAAAACCTTGAACAGTGGATGCAACCCTCCGTGCGCAATCCAGGAGTATTGCTTGCCAGTACATCAGAAGCGAGTGTAACTTATCAGCCAAAAGGTGTGGTCGGTATTATCAGTACATGGAACGCGCCGTTAATGGTTACGATCAATCCGTTGACGACGGCTCTTGCAGCAGGTAACCGCGCACTCATCAAAATGAGTGAGTTTACACCCAACCTCAATGCTGCGTTGAAGACTGCATTGGCGACAGAGTTCGACGAAACAGAAGTGTGCATTATTGAAGGGGAAGCGGACATCGCGGCTCAATTCAGTGCGTTACCATTTGACCATATTTTATTTACCGGATCGACAACCGTGGGGCGTCTGGTAATGAAAGCGGCGGCCGACAATCTCACCCCGGTAACGTTAGAGTTAGGTGGTAAGTCTCCAGTGCTCATCGATGACACGATATCAATTTCTAAGGCGGTTGAGCGAATTGTTGTCGGTAAGAGTGCCAATAATGGTCAGTATTGCATTGCACCAGACTACGTGCTGATTCCAGACAATAAACTAGAAGAGTTTATTGATGAGTATACCGTGCAATACCAGCAGCTATTTAGTGAAGGAGTGGATTCACCCGAAATGACGTCACTGGCCACAGAGGGGCAATTGACCCGACTTCATAGTTATCTTGAAGAAGCGCAGAATAAAGCAGAGCGAATCGTATCGTGCCACCCTAACGGGTACCGGTTTGAAGACCGTCTGATCTCGACACAGCTTATCATTAATCCAGCCGCTGAGTCTCTCGTGATGACCAATGAAATCTTTGGCCCACTGTTACCTGTAGTGACCTATCAAACGTTCGATGAAGCGTTGCAGATCATTGAGAGCAATCCAAATCCATTGGCCCTTTATCTGATGTCTGAGTCAGAAGAAAGGCAGTTGTGGGTGACAAAACATGTAAGATCTGGAGGCATGTGTATCAATGATGCTTTGTTCCATGCATCGGTTGACGATGCTCCGTTTGGTGGAGTGAGAGAGTCAGGTATCGGGGCCTATCATGGTATTGAAGGCTTTCACACCTTCTCTCATGTCAAAACGGTACTTAAAACGGGAAACCATACGCTAGTGAAGCAGATGTTTGTACCCGGTGATAATGAGGTGAAACAAATGATTGCACAGCTGCTCAATGGTTAACCTCATCTGTTAATGGCGAGGGAATAACTCGCTGATGGTATAAAACAAAGCCGACTATTTCTGATAGTCGGCTTTTTTAAAATGTAATGCATAACAAGGTGTGTAAATGCTATAAAAATGTCATTTATATTAAGCGGTAATTTTTAAAAGAAGTGCAGTAAAAATACGGTACTAATATTTTTTGGATATGAATGGGTTCTTTAAATAAAAGGGATGCCATTTTAAACCTCTGCATAATTGTGAGTCATAACACTAAGATACAATTTTTTTCAGTAATATTACCGTATTTATACCGCGTCGATTCATTCAATATTAATCCCATCGAAAGGGCATATTTGCTCAGTCATAGAAGTAAACATCATTACTATTGGGATACAAGAAATGAAAAAACTAGCAATTGCTATCGCGATGATTTTGTCAGCACCAGTATTAGCCGAATCGGATGCGGCAACAGTATCGGCAGAACAGTCTTCAGCAGCAAACATCTCTGAATTGTCTTCAACGGCAGATAAACCAAATAACCTGTATGACTTCATTGAAAACGACAAGCTTTCAGGTGTGGCATACGCGGGTGCTGAGCTAGGTGGTAATGTTCTTTTTGACGACAAAAACAACAGTTTTGAACACAGCTACATGTTTAAAGTGGGTGCAGATCTTAGTTATTCAGTGACGGATAGCTTCTCACTCCTAATGGGTGGTGAAGCTCGTTATCAGTGGGTTGGTTACGACACTAAAGTTGAGCCAATCAATTATGTTGACCGTTTTGTATTTGGTGCCAAATCAGCAGCAGGTGTGACGACATTCGGTAAACAGTGTGGTATCGCGGATGTCTACTTAGGTTTCGGTGATATTTCAAAAGAGCATGGTCTGAGTGCAGAAGCTGACGAAGCAACGTGTACCGATGAGCAGCTAAACCATCACTACTTTGGTGAGAATTTTGACATCGGCGCAACGTGGGAACACTCAAATGACGCATGGGCTGTGGGCGGTTCTGCGACAGTAGGTCCTGTGGTTATCGGTGGTACTTATGTAGATATCGCGAAAGGCGAATATTCTACAGATGCAAAAAACACTAACGAAAAAGTGTATACCATAGGTGCTGTAGCTGTATTCGATAAATTCAACTTTGCTGCAAAATATGATTTTGCGGACGTCGAGACAATGAACTCAGCTAACGAAGAAACAACAGGTTATGCACTAGGTATTGCATACCAGGCGACAATGAACCTGTCTATCTCTTCTACTTATAACTCAGAAGAGTACAATTTTACTGAAGTTGGTCGCTCTTACACAGAAGACGACTGGGTCACTATCGGCGCGTCTTACCGCTTGAATGAGCACTTAGAACTTGTTACTGACTACAAATTTACTTCAGAAGACGATGACAAGCTTTTCCTACGTGCAAACGTAAGCCTTTAATTGAGTCTTTGACACTCTATTATTAAACTCTTTGCCAGTAGCGCTTGCTACTGGCTTTTTTGTTTATGCCCTCAGATTGTCATGTGTTGACACATAAGACATTTATGAGCTAGTTTTTATTAAAAATCTATAATAATTAGTCTGTTGTAAGGCGACATTGAGAATGAATAACACATTTGAAGATCTGCTAATGAGTCAGTCGGAGCAACTTACGGCCTCTAAGCCCAATGAGTTTTTAGAGAACTTTGTCAAGCTAGCTGAAGACGCGTTAGAGTGGTTCAAACTGGATAGGCTCACCGTATTTCCTAACTCGATGATTCTGCTCAATGATGGTAAAACTATCTCTGTATCACGAGAAGGTATTCCTGCATTAGAGAAGCAGCGTTTTATCAGGGGGAATTATAAGGACTATTTGCGGATTCTGCGTTCTAAACAAACCTGGCAGATTTTTGATAGCGAAGCGTTAGCTAAACATCCGCTCGACCCAGTGAAAGAGCTATACCTTGAGGGGGCAAGATGGCATGGTATTATTCGTCTGGAATTGTTTGGTCAAACCTGGGGTGCGCTTGCTTTCTCTCGATTTAGTTTGGATGAACCGCCATTAACCGAAGAAAACATCAAGCGGCTAAAATTATTGTGTGATATTTGGTTGTGTTTCTGGCAGCACGCGACAATGACACGAAACTTGAGTCTAGATGATAATACCGTTGTGGATGAGAGCGAGAAACTGCTATTGCTGAGTAAGAAACAGTGTACTGTTTTGACCTTATTAGCGCAGGGTTACACTGCAAAGCAATGTGCGGAAAAATTATTTCTTAGCCCGAGAACCATAGAGTCTCACAAGTACAGAATGCTCGATATTCTCGATCTCGACAATCACACAGAACTGGTTCAGTTTGCTCTGAGAAATGGCTTAGGCATTGAATCGGTTGATCGCTAGTATCCCCCGACATTAACCACAAAGTATTATCTATGCAGTATTATCTATGCAGTAGTTATTACTGCATATTCCCTTACACCCTACATTTATACTGCCCTAGTTAAAAATCATTCAATCAAACATCGATTGAGACCACATTGTAAACTGAGGGTAAGACAGTCATGAAAAGCGTGATGAACAAAACCGTACTGGTGACGGGTGGCGCGAGTGGTATGGGCAAAGCCTACGTAGAAAGAGCGGTTCGAGAGGGTGCCAAGCGCGTTATCATCTGGGATCTGAATCAAGCAGCGATGGCGCAAGTGAAGCAGGAATTTAGTTCCAGCAAAACAGAGATCCATACTTTTGAAGTGGACGTGACGAATACAGAACTGGTTTATCAAACTGCAGAGAAAATTATCGCTGAGATAGGGGCGGTAGAACTGCTGATCAACAACGCTGGTATCGTTATATCGGAGCGTTTCATTGACCATGACCCTAAAAAAATCGACTTGTCGATGCAAATCAACAGTACCGCGCCTATGCACATTGCGCGCGCTTTTCTGCCTGCTATGGCTGATGTGGCTGATGCTCACATCGTCAACATCTCTTCAGGTGCGGGCTTTATGTATTGCCCGCGAATTATCGTCTACTGCGCCAGTAAATGGGCCATGCTAGGCTGGTCGCAAGGTCTTCGTGTTGAGTTGGCTGAGACTCTGCCACACATTAAGGTGACGACGGTTACACCGGGTCATATTGATACAGGTATGTTTGCTGGCGCACACTCAAAGCTGATGCCGATGATTTCTACCGATGAGATGGTGGATGCAGTATGGCAGGGCATTAAGCGCAATAAGATCCTGGTAGCGCGTCCAAAAGCAGTCGGACTTATTCCATTTATCCGAGGTATTTTTGGTTTTCGTGGTTGGGACTGGATTTCCAAAATTACAGGGACCAACGATTTCATGGCGGGCCACAACGACACCCGCAAATAGCCAGTGTTACTTATTCTTGTTGGAATTATTGCCGTACTCTCGCGATAGAGTACGGCTTTATTTTTCCTATCAATTACCTTGCTCACAAAACATCATTTCGCCTATCCGTTGCAGTAATTTTACCGATCATTTCAGGTCACGGCTTTCTTAAAATTCCACACAGTAAATCACGACAAACCAAAGTATTCCAAGAGAAGTTTTGGGCGTCACTCTATTCATTCTTACTGAGCGACAATACATGAAAAAATCGATCATAGCTTTATTGATACTGGCTCCGACGGTTAATGCCAGCGGGTTGTTATTACAAGAAGCTGTTACGGCAAATGCGGGTACCGCAGGTGCGGGTGATGGTGTCTATACCGAGTCTGCAGCCGCGAGTTGGGCTAACCCGGCTACCATGTCTTTTATGGGAGAACAATTAACCACAGTTAACGCAATGTTGCTGAATCTGAATATGGATTACATTGACAAAAGCCCTACCCAAAGTAATGGACAAGCGACCACCACAATGCCGTCTGTGGGGATGTTTCATGTTCGCCAAATTAGCAACGACCTCCATCTGGGGTTGAATTTCGGCGTCGTCGGTGGCTCGTCCATTGAGTACGGCGACAGTTGGGCTGGTGCACCGTATTTGGATAAAGCGTTTATGTCGGCAGTTCAGCTGAATCCAAACCTGAGTTACCGTGTGAATGACAACTTGTCGTTAGCGGTTGGCGCTCAGTTAAACTATGGTTTGCTGGAAGCGTCTACGTCAACGTTGCAAACCGACCTGGGTTCTGACTGGGCTTATGGTTTTACCTTGGGAGCGATGTACAGCCGTGACGACTGGTCTCTGGGGCTAAGCTATCATTCAAACCTCATCCATGACTTTTCAATGAAGGCGAGCTCAGACGCAATAAATGAACCTATTCCGGTAAACACCGAACTGGCGATTCCGGCGATCGTCGACTTGAGTGGTCGATACGCGGTTAATGACAAGTTGTCGTTACTGAGCTCTGTTCAATTTCATCAATGGAGCGAATTCAAAGAAACGGCTCTTTATAACGATAACGTATCGCAAAGCATTGACCGACAATGGCAGGACGTTTGGAAGTTTGCTGTGGGTGGCGAGTACCAGTTAAACCAAAAGTGGGCGCTCAAAGCGGGCTTCTCTTATGAGACTTCACCGCAGGACGACCCTTCATTGCAGTGGGTCGAACTGCCAGTTGGAGAGCAGTACCGTTATTCTGTGGGTGCCCGTACACAGTGGGATGGTAAAACGGTCGACTTCTTTTATGAGTTCGCCGACTTTGGCTCGATGCCTATTCAGCGTCAGGTCGGACCGAATCCAGGAAATCTCGACGGACTTCCTGACTTGGATGGGACATTTGAAGGCCATATCCATTTTGTAGGTTTTAACGTTAGTTTTTAATTCCCTTTGCTCAAGTAGCGCTTGCTAGGCGCTACTTTTTTATTCACGTCAATGATTCGTGATAAACCGTAATTCTTACTGAATACCCTTCATCGGCCTTTCGATACACTCGATATCAGAATTCATTTATTAGTGAAAAGTGTTTATTTCACGTCAACTTTTTATTTAACTTTAACCTAAGTGGTGCACAATGTTTTTTAATCGCTATTTAAAACCGTTTCTTGTTACTGGTGGCTTGGTCACGATGTTTGCGGGTATTTATGCCATCAACCCCGAGTCGGCGTTGCGTGAATTGAATAACCTTCCGTACGACTCGAATTATGTGTTTCTCTTCAGGCACTGGGGCATGATGGTCGGGTTGATGGGCTTCTTCATTACTGCTTCTGCATTCAAGCCTCAGTGGAGAGAGTCCATCATTTTGTATTCCTTTCTGGAGAAGTTGTTTATGGTGTATTTGTACATGTCGAACTTTTTTAATCCAGACACGGCCCATCTCAACGCGGATTTCATTCCGTTTGTGATCACGGATATCACCATCTGTACCTACACGCTTGGATATTGGCTTGAGAATAGAAAGAAGACAAAGTAAGGCAATACAATAATAGGAAAAAAATCCACGGACATGTCCGTGGATTTTTTTTAAGTAGCGATTACTTCATCGGCCAAATGTATTTGAGCCACGACATCATACGAAGCAAAACGCGACGGACGATAGAGGTATGAAGAATGTCGCCCTCATGGTTGAGGACAACAGCCTGACCCTGAACGCCCATTGGAAGGGCGTAGTCATCCAGATCTTCGTCTAATTCGATGATACCTACAGCGAATCCATGACGGGCCAGTGTGCTTGCCGAGACGAGTGTGCCATTAGCCTGTACTTCACCTTCACGCATTGCTGGCAGTACACTCACTAGCTTACCCGTGAAGACTTTGCCCGGTTGTGAATCGAGGACCATTTCAGCTTCCAGCCCCAGCTTTAGTCTGCGCAATGAGTTTTGCCAGAACATACCGGTGATCTGACGTTTGCCCGTATTCGGGATGAACACCATGGAAGGACGCAGTGGAATAGAGGCTGCCCGGAAGCCAGGAGCTAGTGCAATTTGGGTTGGAATACCATCAGAAGGAGCACGCACGAACGTGTATTCCAGATCTAGCTCCGCTTGACTGACGGCTTGTTGCAACTGAGCAACACGCGAATGCTCGCCGTAGATGTTGGAGTCAGCATCCAGACGGATTCGCTCTTGCTCCGATTTAGCGGCATCAAGTGTTGAGCGCGCAATATCAACACCCGCTTTTGCAGCGTTGTAGAGCTCTTTCTGGCGTTCTATCTGACTTTCTGTAAATGGCGAGTTTTCTCCACCTTTAGTATGTGCTTCGGTATAGCGCATATAGGTGGACAGTGTTCGCTTCAGGTTCGCTTCCGTTTTTTCCACAGTGGCTCGTGCTTTTTCAGTGTTGGCCAGAGCTGAGACTAAGCCCTGCTCCTTTTGATAAGCGATGCTCTTTGCTTCAGCTAAAGCGGCTTTTGCTTTGCGAAGGGCAATTTGCTGTTTGTCGTTTTCAAGCGTAAACAGTAATTCGCCTTTCTTTACCGGGACGTTCGCTTTGGCATGGACCTCTTTAACCGTGCCGGTCACTTGCGGAATAATAGGGACGGTGACGAACACTTCTTTAGAGAATTTGGCATAAGGGTGGTTGTAGTTCATCGCAATCATGATGGTACTAAGAATACCAATACCGCCTAATACAGCGGTTGGAACAGACCACTTGTTTAGAGGGATTTTAAATAACTTAAAGATAGCAATACATAAAGCGGTATAGGTAAGAATAATTAACATATCCATGATTATTAGCCCTCGACCTTATTAATGTGCTTCTTAAGTTCGGCGATTTCGAGCTTCATTTGCTCTAGTTCCGAATCAAATTGCAGTTTCTGTTGTTGTGAGAAACCCCAGCCCGTACCAGGCTTGTAGAGCGTTGCCCAGATCCACAGGAACGGCCAGATAGCGTGCAGAGTAAACAAGCTGACCCAGCCAGCGACATGAATGGCATCCTGATGTGGATGGTTACGTTTATGGGCAATTTCGTAAGGGATATCATGGATAACGATGATCCCGTAAAATATTGTTATCAATACGAAAAAGACCAGAAAAAGTGCAAAATAATCTAGCATAAAGACACCTGAAATATTTAACGGTAAATAGAAATGGTCAAATGGATTAAAGTCATTTGTACAAGTGGATCGATTCTAGATAGGGAATAGGAGGTGAAATACAGTAAATGTACTGAACCGAAGTGACATTTGATGTTCGATGATAAAAAACAAGAGAAATCATGATGGCGGTCAAATTTATTACCCGGTATGAACAGTTGTTAGGAAATAGTCCGCTGAGTCACTATTAGATGACGGTTATTTTCATTAAATAAATCTTAGCCAAGTTTAATAAGCAGTAAATATACTGATTACCAAGCGAGAGGGTTTTTAAATAATAGTTTCGACTTATTTCTAATCCAAGGTCTGAACTATGTTTCAAAAGAAAACCTTTTTACAACTTGCAGTAGGTGCAGCGCTGGCGGCCACCTCGATGGCAAGTTTTGCAACAACCGATACCTCACGTCCTAACATCCTTGCTATTTGGGGTGATGATATTGGTATGGATAACCTGAGTGCGTACACCAAAGGTCAGGCAGGCCACTGGACGCCTAACATTGATCGTATTGCCAACGAAGGTGTTCTGTTCACTGATTTTTACGGTGAGAACTCTTGTACGGCGGGTCGCGCAGCCTTTATCACGGGCCAGCATCCTATGCGTACCGGTTTGACAAAAGTGGGTATGCCAGGAGCGAAACAGGGCTCAAAAGCAGAAGATCCGTCCATTGCCACCATGCTTAAGGAAAAGGGGTACATGACGGGCCAGTTTGGTAAGAACCACTTGGGCGATCTGGATGAACATTTGCCAACCAACCACGGTTTCGACGAATTTTTTGGCAACCTTTATCACTTAAATGCAGAAGAAGAGCCGGAGCATCAGGATTATCCGAAAATGCCGTGGTTTAAGAAGAAGTTTGGGCCACGCGGTGTGATTCACTCTTATGCGGATGGCAAGATTGAAGATACAGGGCCGCTGACCAAAAAACGCATGGAAACGGTAGACGAAGAGTTCCTGGCAGCAACGTTGGATTTTATAGACCGAGCTCATAAAGAAAACAAACCATTCTTCGTTTGGTTCAACGCGACACGTATGCACGTTTGGACGCACCTAAAAGAAGAGTCAAAAGGTTTGTCTAAGCGCGGCGGTATCTACGGTGACGGCCTTGTAGAGCACGATAACATGGTTGGTGAGCTGCTGGACAAGCTGGATGAGCTAAAGATCGCTGACAACACCATCGTTAGCTATACCACGGATAATGGTGTAGAGAAGCTTTCTTGGCCGGATGGCGGCACAGCACGTTTCCGGGGTGAAAAGAACTCATCGTGGGAAGGTGGACACCGTGTACCTGCGATGATCCGCTGGCCCGGTAAGATCCCGGCAGGTTCTGTGGTCAACGAAATCGCGGCCCACAACGATTGGATGCCAACTTTCCTTGCCGCCACTGGTGATACTACGATTGTAGAAGACCTCAAAAAAGGGAAGAAAATCAATGGCAAGGAATATAAGGTTCACCTAGATGGTTACAACTTGTTGCCTGCACTGGAAACTGGCAAGGCAACAACGCAGCATAACCTGACTACTTGGCCACGCCAATACTATATTTATGCGACAGATAATGGCGATATTTCTGCTGTGCGCGTGGGAGACTACAAAGTCATGTTCAGTGTGAATAACTGCCACGGTTTAGAAACTTGGAATTGTTCATTTGAAGAGCTTCGTGCTCCGAAGATGTATAACCTTCGTCAGGATCCTTATGAGATCGCTGACCATGAAGGTATGTACACACAGTGGTATATTGAGCATCTTCCATACCTGTACCTGGGTGCGGCTACAACGGGTCAGTTCCTGCAAACCTTCCAGGAGTTCCCTCCGCGTCAGGTTCCAGGTTCATTCTCGATTGACCAGATCGTAGAAAAAATGAACATCTGGCAACGCGCTCAATACAAGTAGCACCAAATACAGTGACTTCAAAAGCCCGGTAACTCCCGCAACGTAGTTCACTTAAGTGGAGCCGCGGAACGATTAATAGGATATCGGGTCTTTGATATTTTTGCCGCCCTAGGCCGATTCGGCTTAGGGCGTTTATCTATAAAGAGTATAGATAAATCTACCCCTGAGGCTCTTTAGACGCTTTGGTGTGTTACCAAGAGATACAGCTTTACTCATAACCTTGAGCTGGCTGGCCATAAATCGGCAAGCGTACTTAAAGCTGATTTCATTAGGTAATCGTCCGTGCTCAACTACGGCTTGACTTGCTTCTCGTCTTACCAAGTTATAACCAAGTAATAGTCCCCATAACTCTCGGTAGACGAGTTCTACTGTTTTGCTTCTCAACACTAAAGCGTTGTGTGGCATCGAACTCTTAATGTCACGATAACCTAATTCGAACTCCCACCTTTCATGGTAAAGCTCTGCGACAGCTTGAGCGTCATATTTGTCTCTAGGAAGTGAAGTAAACACCGTTTTGGATTTACCTTGCACCTCATAAGTGACGGCTCTGACTGTCCATTTCTCTGGAAGACGAGGGTTCTTTTCACGAGCATCTCCACAAGCATGTCACTGCTTTCTTTATCATCCAATAGAGTATATTTCACGCCCTTCTTTGCAGGCAGAAGCCAGTGTCTGTTTCTTCCACTGTTTTGCAGAGAAAGTAGTAAATCTGCACCGTAAAAACCTTTATCCAATAACGTCACAGAGTTATCTGGCAACGCGTTAATAAAAGGCATCGCTAAGGGGATTTCGCCTCGTCCATGTACTTTTTAAAGCTCCAAGGCACTGCTATCCAGTTCACGGGAGATTGAATGATCACTCGATCTGCCCACTTAAAGTTATCCAGTTGTGCTAGTACATTAATCTCGTCTTGCATGGTGACAATACGTGTTTGATGGCCTTTGCCTTCGAGTAGGGTGCTCGCCTTATCGACAAGAGTTGCGTTAAGTTTACCTTCAGAGAATGGGTAAGGCTGGTGCGCATTGATGATTAATATATTGCTCTTGGTTTTATGTCCTCTAAATTTTACTATGTCTGGAGTGTGTCCGAGCGCTCTGGTGGTATATTAAAGTAACCTAAAAACTAAAATCAATTAGTATACTTTTAGTAACCTTGAGTTTGGTGACTTTAGGGCACAAAAAAAAGCAGCGTTACGCTGCTTTTTATCAATGAGTTAGCTTATATCGGGCACTCTTCCCAGCCACATTCGACATGGTGAACCAGATCGGAGACTTTGTCTGGATTGAGTCGATACTGCTTATCAACATGAAGTTTGGCAGCAGTGAGTTGTTCAAATAGTTGCCAGTGTTTCAGCAAACACTCATCTTCATCTTGAGTAACTTCAGACCAGGTTTCTTTAAGCATGGGCATCATACATGCTGAGCCATGGGCATACAGCATCATCTGCCATTTGAGTTCTTGTCTGTTCAAACGATCGTCATCTGCTCGACCTTGATTATATTTATCGACCAGCGCCTTCACGATGCATTCGATTTCCCCTTTGCCATCCACAAAATAGTCAAAGAATTCGTTTTCCTGACGCATAGCATCGGCAATGAGCTGAATAGGCTCGCGGACAACCATAATGTGAGCCAGCATTTCAACGGAAAAACGATAGAGCTTCACATTGGTTGGGATATCTTCTGGTAGTTGCTCGAGAAGGTGCAGGATGTACTTCTGCATGTAGGCGTGCATATGGTCGCTGATGCCGTACCAGATTTGCTCCTTACTACCGAAGTGGTGGCGAATCAAACTATGAGACACACCTGCACGCTCACTGATATTACGAATAGAAACTCTCTCATATCCCAGTTCGCAAAACATTTGCGCGGCGACCGTCATGATCAGGTTTTTCGTCTCTTCTGCCGCCATGGCGCTGCGACGACCTTTTTTCTTCTCCACTCGATACCTTTTTAATTAATCAGTCCTATACAGGGTACTGAATTACCCACCTATCGACAAGATGCACATCGGCCGAACGTCACAATGCAGTAGATCTACTTATGCCGGGGCCTGAGGGCTTGTATATAACCAAAAGTGATGAAAAGCATACAAAAAATTATACTGCACGTGTGTGTAATATGTATTGATCTCTTTCAAATTAAACATATACTGCACAACTGTAAAGTTAATTTACTGCACGATCGTAAAGTATAAATTTGGGACAAATATTATGAACACCCATCGTCTATTCAAAAATACAGGCTGGTTTGCGTTACCTATATTGGTTGCCGTTGGTTTATCCGGATGCAATCAAGCGCAATCAGAAATCAATGAACCTGTGATTAAGCCCGTTAAAGTGGTGCTGGTTCCTGAACTCAATTTTGCTCTTGTCAGCAGCTATCTTGCACAAGTCGATGCGACGGATCGTGCTCAACTCTCTTTTCAGGTCGCAGGGCAAATTTCATCGATAGACGTCAAAATGGGTGAGGCTATCAGTCAGGGTGAAATCTTGGCGACGCTTGATCCAACCGACTATCAAGTTGCCTTGGATGCAAAACAGGCCGAGTTCGATCTTGCAGAATCGCAGTGGCAACGCGCCAAGCAGCTATTTGCTAAAAAGCTGATTAGTGCCGATGAATTCGATCGAATCGAAACCCAATTTAAAGCCGCTAAGGCATCATTGGCACAAGCTAAAGCCGATCTTGGTTATACCCAAATCATTGCGCCGTTTGATGGTGTGGTCTCTATGACTTACCAAAAGCCGTTTGAAGTCGTTGGCGCAAAACAGCCGATTTTGAATCTTATTAGCAGTGATGATCTTGACGTGACATTCACTATTCCGGTTACGGAAGTGAAAGCGATGACGCTAGAAGAGTTAAAGAATCAGCACTTTTTTGTCACGCTAGACAGTCATCGTAATCAGCGTATTGAAGCCAGATTCCGTGAAATTGCCATGCAGCCTGATCTTGATACCAACAGCTACGCAGCTGCTGTTACGATAGTTAAGCCAAACAACATCAATGTCTTATCAGGCATGTCGGGACAAGTGCATATTCAAAGTGAAGCAAAAGAGCGAGCATTTTCACTGCCAGCCAGTGCGTGGATCAGTCAACAAGCGGCCAGTGGTAAGGTGTGGCGCTTTGATCCCGTGACAGAGCAAATTCACCAAATCCAACTGTCTACCAATGAAAGTGGTGCCGTGACTGCGGGTTTGCAGCAAGGCGATCAAATCGTAGTGGCAGGTGCTGCAAATTTAGTTGAAGGACAGCGAGTTAAGTTGTGGACGCGTGAGGGGGGCATCTAGTGAAGAGATCAGTCATTGCCCTCGGCTTAGTATCATTGGCACTAGCGGGCTGTAATTCGGATGTTGCCGTTCGTGAGCGTGCACCTTTGATGGTCGAGTCTATTGAAGTTTCTAAACCCGTAGAGCAGCAATATCGCGAGTTTAAAGGTCAAGTTGTCACCGCTGAGCAAACTAAGCTGTCATTTCGAATCCAAGGTGAAATTGCCCATTTGCTTGTAAAGCCGGGTCAATCGGTGAAGAAGGGTCAGGTTGTTGCCAAACTGGATGATAAAAAGCTCCAGCAGCAATACGGTGATGCACAGGCTCAATATGAACTGGCGACCAAGCAACTGCGTCGTGGTACCGAGTTATATGCGCGAGACATGATTTCCAACTCTGAGCTGGACGAGCTGACATCCAATCGACAATTGGCGAAGGCGCAATACCAGAATGTTCAGCACCAACTTCAGTACACCAGCTTAAAAGCGCCGTTTTCTGGCGTGGTTGCCGAGGTTAACAAAGAGCGTTTTGAAAACGTTGGCCCGGGTGAAACCGTGGTATCCATTTATCAGGATGACAAAGTCTACGTGAAGATCAGTCTTTCTGACCACATTTTAGCGTCTATCACTCCTCAAGCTCAGCGCAATGCCTACCAGCCGCGCGCATTTTTCTCTGGCATTGATGAAAGCTACACCATGACCTACCTGGAGCACTCCAGCGAGCCAGATGCTCAAAGTCGTGCTTATGAACTTTGGCTACAAATGCCACAACCCAAAGAGAAAATCCTACCGGGTACCAGTGTGTCAGTGCATGTGGACATGGTCGCTGCAGGGTTAAGTACGATTCAAGGTTATCAATTGCCAATGACAGTACTGGAAGCTGGCATGGAGCCGAAACAGTTTTTTGTCTGGAAGCATGAAGATGGCATGGCGATGAAAACGCCAGTGCGAGTTGACCAAGTGAATAGTTTCGGGGTGATTGTCGATTCAGGCGTGACCCAAGGTGACATTCTAATTAGCTCAAGTTTGAGAAAGCTCAGAGACGGCGAAGCAGTAGCACTCTTGGAGAATAATAAATAATGAGTTTGACCGAGTATTCAATCAAAAACCGCGTCATTAGCTGGCTGTTTCTGGTCATCTTGGCTATTGGTGGTATTCAATCGTTTAACGACTTAGGGCGTTTGGAAGACCCAGCTTTTACTATTAAAGATGCGATGGTGATTTCAACTTATTCCGGCGCGACCTCGACTGAAGTAGAAGAAGAGCTCACGTATCCGCTGGAAAAAGAGATCCGTAAACTTCCGTACATCAAGAACATCAAATCGACCTCGTCGGCGGGGCTGTCACAGATCATGGTCAGTATGGAAATGGACTATGGCCCTGATGAACTTCCCCAAATCTGGGATGAAATGCGCCGTAAGATTAATGACTTAAGGCCTAACCTCCCATCAAGAGTAAATTCGATTCAGATCATCGATGATTTTGGTGATGTGTTTGGTGTGATGATCATGCTCACGGGTGATGGCTACGATTATGTGGAGCTAAAACGTTACGCTGATTACTTGAGTCGCGAGCTAGAGCTGGTGAATGGCGTGGGCAAAGTCGCCATCGCTGGTGACCAAAAAGAGATGTTATTCGTTGAGCTGTCGCTAGAGCGTCTATCCGCCCTCAACCTTGATATGAACACTGTCATGGGGCTGCTCAATCAGCAAAGCAGCGTCCAGTCTGCCGGTGAAATCATGATTAATGGTGAGAGCTTGGCAATCCGTCCAAACGGAAATTTGGATTCGGTAGAGTCGCTAGAAAACCTCATCATACACGGCCGCGACACGGGTAATCTTATCCGCCTAAAGGACGTGGCTGATATTTCCAAAGGGATCCAAGAAAAGCCGTCAAATGTGATTACCTTTAATGGTAAGCCAGCAATTAACTTGGCAATTTCATTTGGTGCTGGTGTCAACGTGGTCGAAGTCGGTAAGGCGTTAGATGCTGAGCTACAAGCACTCGAGAGCATTAAGCCTGCCGGCATTAATCTTGACTACTTTTACAACCAATCTGCAGAAGTCGATAAGTCGGTGCAAGACTTTGTGGTCAGTCTTGCTCAAGCGGTGGGCATCGTAATTGTGGTGCTACTGTTCACTATGGGCATGCGTAGCGGCATCATTATTGGCGCGGTTTTGCTGCTCACCGTGTTTGGTACTTTCATTATGATGAGTATCAACAATATTGAGCTACACCGAATATCGCTTGGTGCACTTATCATCGCGCTGGGTATGTTGGTGGACAATGCGATTGTGATTGTCGAAGGCATCTTGGTTGGACTTAAGCAGGGGCAAACCAAAAAGCAAGCCGCGATGAGTATTGCAAAACAGACGCAATGGCCGCTACTTGGTGCGACCGTTATAGCAATTACCGCCTTTGCTCCAATTGGCTTGTCACAAGACGCCACGGGTGAGTTCATGGGGTCGTTGTTCTGGGTGCTGTGCTACTCCTTGTTCCTTAGCTGGATTACGGCATTAACTCTAACGCCGTTTCTAGCCGATATCTTGCTGAAAGAATCAGATAAAAACGACCAAACTGCCGCTGCAGACCCATACAAAGGCGTGCTGTTTACGGTGTTCCGTTGGTCTTTAGAGTTGGCATTGAAACTTCGTTGGCTCACCGTTGCGGGCATGATTGCGCTACTGGTCTCCGCTGTCATGGCATTTGGTTTGGTGAAGCAGTCGTTCTTCCCACCATCGAATACGCCAATGTTCTTTGTCGATATGTGGATGCCTGAGGGCACGGATATACGTCAAACACTGAAGCAAACTGAGCAGGTGGAAGAGTATATTCAGGCCCAAGATAATGTGGAGTTCGTTTCCACAACGGTTGGGCAAGGTTTGCAACGTTTCATGCTGACTTATCAGCCAGAGAAAAGCTATGAAGGCTATGCTCAGCTGCAAGTGCGAACCACCAGTCGTGACAACATGTTTGATTTACTCAACACGTTGGATGCAGAACTGTCGTCTCAATTTGCCACCCCAACTTTCCAGCTTCGACTGATGGAATTTGGCCCATCACCAGCGTCTAAGATTGAAGCACGTATTATTGGCCCAGATCCGCAGGTACTGCGTGATATCGCGGTGCAAGTTGAAGATGTATTACTTGCCGATCCTGGCGCAAGAAACATCCGTCATGACTGGCGTGAACGCACCAAGCAATTGGTACCTCAGTTTAATGAATCGAAAGCGCGCCGCTTGGGTATCTCAAAAGAAGATCTATCAAGCACTCTGCAACTGGCATTCGGTGGTAACACGATTGGCGTTTTCCGCGATGGTACGCAAATGCTACCCATCGTCACCAGATTGACGGAAGCAGAGCGTGTCGATTACGCATCGCTGCAAAACATCTCCATTTGGAGCCCAATGCTGCAAACGTACGTGCCAGTAGAGCAGGTGATTGATAATGTCACGTTGGAATGGCAAGAGCCGATTATTCAACGTCGAGACAGAAAACGTACGCTAACCGTCCTCGCTGACCATGATGTATTGGGGGACGAGACGGCGGCAAGTTTATTCGCTCGTGTTAAGCCACAGATAGAATCACTGCCTCTGCCTGATGGCTACACGATCGAATGGGGGGGGGAGTACGAGTCTTCCAGGGATGCCCAACAAGCGATGTTTAAGTCATTGCCGATGGGGTACTTGTTGATGTTTATCATCACCATGCTTCTGTTTAATTCATTGAAGAAGCCGTTGGTTATCTGGTTCACGGTTCCACTGTCCATTATTGGTGTGGCATTTGGTCTGCTTCTCTCAAATATGCCTTTTAGTTTTACGGCATTGCTTGGTTTGTTGAGCCTGAGTGGCATGATCCTCAAAAATGGCATTGTACTGATGGATCAAATTAATTTGGAGCTAGAGAGTGGCAAAGATCCCTACCAGGCGATTATTGACAGTGCGGTAAGTCGTGTCCGACCGGTTAGCATGGCGGCCCTGACCACCATTCTGGGAATGATTCCTTTGATGTTTGATGCCTTCTTTGGTTCGATGGCGGTCACCATCATGGCCGGATTGGGTTTTGCGACTGTGTTGACATTGATTGTGGTGCCCGTTTTATTTGCCATATTCTTTAATATCAAGCAGGTGAAGTAATAAACCGTCATAAGTATCGTTAAAGCCCACAGTGATGTGCAACGTAGTTCACTTAAGTGGAGCCGCGGAACGATTAATAGGATATCGGGTCTTTGATATTTTTGCCGCCCTAGGCCGATTCGGCTTAGGGCGTTTATCTATAAAGAGTATAGATAAATCTACCCCTGAGGCTCTTTAGACGCTTTGGTGTGTTACCAAGAGATACAGCTTTACTCATAACCTTGAGCTGGCTGGCTATAAATTGGCAAGCGTACTTAAAGCTTATTTCATTAGGTAATCGCCCGTGCTCAACTACGGCTTGACTTGCTTCTCGTCTTACCAAGTTATAACCAAGTAATAGTCCCCATAACTCTCGGTAGACGAGTTCTACTGTTTTGCTTCTCAACACTAAAGCGTTGTGTGGCATCGAACTCTTAATGTCACGATAACCTAATTCGAACTCCCACCTTTCATGGTAAAGCTCTGCGACAGCTTGAGCGTCATATTTGTCTCTAGGAAGTGAAGTAAACACCGTTTTGGATTTACCTTGCACCTCATAAGTGACGGCTCTGACTGTCCATTTCTCTGGAAGACTAGGGTTCTTTTTACGAGCCTGCGGTGAGACATTCATCTCCACAAGCATGTCACTGCTTTCTTTATCATCCAATAGAGTGTATTTCACACCCTTCTTTGCAGGCAGAAGCCAGTGTCTGTTTCTTCCACTGTTTTGCAGAGAAAGTAGTAAATCTGCACCGTAAAAACCTTTATCCAATAACGTCACAGAGTTATCTGGCAACGCGTTAATAAAAGGCATCGCTAAGGGGATTTCGCCTCGACGATAAGGGCTTATCGCGGCTTCAACGATGACATGAGAGCGAACATTCATCATGGTCACAACCCTTAATACTGGATGAGGTGTTTGCCTGTTGCTAGACGTAATTCCGGAGCCAAAATGTTCTCTTAATTCGGGTGTGTCAGCTGTTCTAAAAAGAGCACCATCTACAGCAAAAACTTGTAGGCCTTGCCACGTATCATCAGGATATCGCTCAAGCCCCCATGTTTTCCCACATTGCTTAAACAGCCATTCTGGTGCTGCTTTACCCAAGCGTTGCCTTGCTTGGGTTAAAGCACTCTTTGCCAACAGTTCTTCATCAGCAAGGCCATCAGCACAGACGTTCATTCTCCGTGCGACTTCGGCAATGGGTTCATTACGGAAAAAAGCCATAACGACAATTAGCCACAAAACCATATCACTCGGTAATCGGCGTCGACGGATTGTCTCTCATCAGAAGGATCGGTCAACCGAACCTTATCTGATCTACATTGCGGTAACTCCCTGGCTTTTTCTATTTTCCAAAAATGCATTTCTGTTATTCGTGTGCAGCGCAGTAAAACCTGGTCACAATAGGTGTTAGAAAATGGCACGGAGCGATCAAGGTGTAAGTACTTAAATCCTTGATAAGCACAAATGACAAGAAACAATTAAATCGTTAGTTTTCATCGCATTACACACTAGTAGGTTGAATGCTAATTGGTGGGTTTAGTGACACAACGCCGATAAGGGGAAGGGCATGGATTTATGGCGTAAGACTATGATGAGGTTAATCTCTAGCATTAAAGGCAGCAGGTGTAATTTAGCACGGCAAGCTTATAAGTTGGGGGTAGTCAATGGATACCAACTGGCGAAGGCCAAAACGGCAGACTCGGAGGCACAGTTGGAAATTCGTGCGAGATTTGAATCTGAATGTGGTTAGGCTCTGATTATAGAGCCGATTTTGGGTATTGAATTGCTTGCGATAGGAAAGAGAAAAGGTGTTAAGAGGCATGAACTATAATACACAGCAATTATATTATAATTACAAACTGCGCCTTAAAAAGGTGCTCACCGACGCTGGAGCGCGAAGCGATGAAATTGCGTTGGTGATAGAAAATACGACTAATGGTTTATTAGAGGCCCATAAGCGACTGGTATTGAAATATACAGAACACGATCGGTTAACGTTACTACTTAGCGCTGAAGCTTTAGTCTATAACATAACTACACGATTGCGAGGTTCGCCAAGTAAGCGACTACAAGATCTGGATACGTTAGCACTAATTCTAAAAATGGAAGCTCTGAGAATTGATCCCGACGTGTTCGGTCCAGAATACCCCTTGAAAACGTATCGACTCGATTAAAGAGCCCGCCTTAG
>NZ_JAJNNZ010000013.1 GCF_022836845.1 Vibrio gelatinilyticus | reverse complement strand
CGATCGTGTTCCTTCCTAGTTATGATTCGCCCCGATAACAAATAATTCGAGGCGCGCCAGAAATTGCTATTTTATGCGTCAATTTTCTTCAACGCAATAGATTCGTTATTAATCAAATAACGATTTAGCCACGCTCTGCAATAATTGCATCAGCAACATTTTTGGGCACTTCAGCGTACTCAAAGAACTCCATAGAGTATGAAGCACGCCCTTGTGTTGCAGAACGTAAGTCAGTTGCGTACCCGAACATGACGGACAACGGAACTTGTGCACGAATTATCTTCAGGCCAGCTGTCCCCTCGTCCATACCTTCGATGATACCGCGGCGACGGTTTAGATCACCAACAACATCACCCATCCAGTCTTCTGGAGTCGTTACTTCAACTTTCATCATTGGCTCTAGAACTACAGGTTGCGCGTCTAACGCACCTTTTCTAAATGCCATTGAGCCAGCGATCTTAAACGCCATCTCACTTGAGTCGACATCATGGTATGAACCATCGAATAATGTTGCCTTAACATCCAACATAGGAAATCCAGCCAACACACCGTTGTTCATTTGTTCCTCGATACCTTTCGCTACCGAGCTGATGTATTCCTTAGGAACAGCACCACCCACAATCTCGTCTACAAAGACAAACCCTTCACCATGTTCTGACGGTTCAATTTTCAGCCATACATGACCGTATTGACCGCGACCACCAGATTGGCGAACAAATTTACCTTCAACTTCTGTGCTGCCGCGAATAGTTTCACGGTACGCAACCTGAGGTTTACCCACGTTGCAATCAACACTGAATTCACGTTTCATGCGATCTACGATGATATCAAGGTGAAGTTCACCCATACCTGAAATTAGCGTTTGGCCAGTTTCATCATCGGTCTCAACACGAAACGACGGGTCTTCTGCTGCTAGTTTACCTAGCGCAATACCCATTTTCTCTTGGTCTGCTTGAGAGCGAGGCTCTACGGCGATCTGAATAACCGGTTCTGGGAATTCCATACGCTCCAAAATCACTTTATGATTCTGGTCACACAGAGTATCACCCGTGGTCACATCTTTCAGACCTATAGCCGCGGCGATATCGCCTGCTCGGATCTCTTTCACTTCTTCACGCTTGTTCGAGTGCATTTGCACGATACGACCAAAGCGCTCACGTTTCTGCTTCACTGAGTTATAAACTGCATCGCCCGAGTTAACCACACCCGAATAAACGCGCATAAACGCTAGGGTGCCAACAAATGGGTCAGTTGCAATTTTAAATGCTAATGCTGAAAACGGTTCGTTGTCATCTGCATGACGCTCAACATCATTTTCTTCTTCATCAACACCTTTAATCGCTGGAACATCGACGGGTGATGGTAGAAATTCAATAACTGCGTCTAGTACAGCTTGCACACCTTTGTTTTTAAACGCACTACCGCATGTCGCGAGTACGATTTCATTATTTAGTGTACGAGTACGAAGACCGGCTTTAATTTCAGCTTCAGTTAATTCACCTTCTTCAAGGTACTTATCCATCAACTCTTCGTTTGCTTCAGCAGCGGCTTCAACTAGATTAGTTCGCCACTCTTGAGCATCTTCTAGCATGTCAGCTGGAATATCTTCATATGTGAAGGTCATGCCTTGATCGGCTTCGTTCCAGTTGATTGCTTTCATCTTGATAAGGTCGATGACACCTCTAAACTCATCTTCCGCTCCAATGTTCAATTGGATAGGAACTGGGTTTGCACCAAGACGATCTTTAATTTGGTCCACAACGCGTAGGAAATCTGCACCCGCTCGATCCATCTTATTGACGAATACCATACGAGGTACACTGTATTTATCGGCTTGACGCCATACAGTTTCAGACTGAGGTTCAACACCTGAAGAGCCACAGAATACTACCACAGCACCATCTAGTACACGCAAAGAGCGCTCTACTTCGATAGTAAAGTCAACGTGTCCTGGGGTGTCAATGATATTTACGCGATGATCTTGGAATTGTGCTTCCATACCACGCCAGAAGGTTGTAGTAGCAGCAGATGTGATAGTAATACCACGCTCTTGCTCCTGCTCCATCCAGTCCATGGTAGCGGCACCATCGTGAACTTCGCCGATTTTGTGAGAAAGGCCAGTGTAGAACAGAATACGCTCACTTGTGGTTGTTTTTCCTGCATCTACGTGAGCAACGATACCGATATTACGATAGCGCTCTATAGGAGTTTTACGAGCCACGATTGTATCCTCTGACTAAGGTTAACCTTAGAGTAAAGAAAAGCGCTGCGAGGGAGACTCGCAGCACTGAAAAGGTATTACCAGCGGTAATGAGCGAATGCTTTGTTAGCATCAGCCATGCGGTGAACGTCTTCACGTTTCTTAACCGCAGTACCTTTGTTCTCAGACGCGTCTAGCATTTCAGCAGCTAGGCGTTGAGCCATAGATTTTTCACCACGCTTACGCGCAGCTTCAACCAACCAACGCATAGCAAGTGCGTTACGGCGAACCGGACGAACTTCTACAGGTACTTGGTAAGTTGAACCACCAACACGGCGAGATTTAACCTCTACCGATGGGCGAACATTTTCAAGAGCTTCTTCAAATACAGCTAAGTGATCTTTACCAGATTTCTCAGCCATAGTTTCTAGTGCAGTGTAAACGATTTTCTCTGCAGTAGATTTCTTTCCGTCAACCATTAGGATGTTAACGAACTTTGCCAGCAATTCAGATTTGAACTTAGGATCTGGAAGGATCTTACGCTGACCAATTACGCGACGACGTGGCATGGAATATTCTCCGTTGTCTTCTTCAGGTTATCCAAAACTTTTCAGTTTCTTCAAAATTAAATAATTTTAGTGTTTGGCCTTACTTAACGGAATCCATTAAGACTTAGGTCGTTTCACACCGTACTTAGAACGACCTTGTTTACGGTCATTTACGCCAGCACAGTCAAGTGCGCCGCGAACAGTGTGGTAACGTACACCCGGAAGGTCTTTAACACGACCGCCACGGATTAGAACAACACTGTGCTCTTGAAGGTTGTGACCTTCACCGCCGATGTACGAAGTTACTTCGAAGCCGTTCGTTAGACGAACACGACAAACTTTACGAAGTGCTGAGTTAGGTTTTTTAGGTGTAGTTGTGTAAACACGAGTACATACACCACGTTTTTGTGGGCACGCTTCTAGTGCTGGCACGTTGCTTTTAACAACCTGCTTTGCACGAGGCTTGCGAACCAACTGGTTAATAGTTGCCATTAACTAGCTCCTGATTTACTTAAAGTAAGCTTTGTGAAAAATCTATTCCCTTTTGCAACTAGTACAAATAGGGACGCAAAATTCTATTCAGCAGGGGGGGGTGTGTCAAGAAATATACAGATCTTTTTTCAATCAAGGCGCGATTAAAAAGAAGTGTTAAAACATATTAATGCAATTATTGCCACGTGATCGAGTTTTCCTGCTTTGCCGTTAGAGAAACAAAGCCTTTATAATCAACAAGTTTAACTTCACAACCTAACAACCTAGTCAACCCCCTCGCCTCAATATCATTTTCTAATGCGTAGACATTCACATTCGATTCTTTTGTACCTTGCTGTTTAAATTCCGAACAAATTGCGAGGTACACCGCATCTTCTATCAATAAAAAGGTGTCCTGGTCACAGCTATACGATTTTGCGGCTTCAAATCCATCACGAGATTTAATGATATGTAGCATCCTGTTCCTTAAAATGTCAGTACTTTTCGACAACTATTGAGCAGTGTCGCTAGTGTGCCACTTGATATAGCGGTTGCGTCGATAATCAACTGCTCTGGTAGTAAACCGTATTTATCTAAGCTTTCCTGGCACACATAAACTTGCTCGATGTCGTAGAGTTCCAATAATTTGAATGCACTAATGTAATCACGAGACAACACGGAGCTGGGCTGCTGCCTGTCGACGAGTTGTGTCACGCCCTTACCTGAAAAGAACACCGCGATGTCCTCACAAAAAGCAGAAGCGGCTAAGAGTGCATCGAGCCCTTCGCGTCCAGCCGAAGAGGTGTGGGGATAACTTTGGAAAACA
This sequence comes from Vibrio gelatinilyticus, assembly GCF_022836845.1. Lineage (GTDB taxonomy): Bacteria > Pseudomonadota > Gammaproteobacteria > Enterobacterales > Vibrionaceae > Vibrio > Vibrio gelatinilyticus. The sequence continues at coordinate 100,098 of NZ_JAJNNZ010000013.1, read as the reverse complement.
AATCCTAACTTCATTAAAACTGTACAACCCTATCTTGTGTCAGTAGCGCCTCAGCCAAACTTCCAAGACCAGCTTGTTCAAATCCACTGGCAAGATTACTGGCCGCAAGCTCGTGCTGCGTCATCTCTTCTTCACCAACGATACCACGACGCAAGGATGCGGCTATGCAACAGTCTAGTTTAACCGAATGCTCTCTGTGTAGCGCTTGCCACGCGGCAACCAGATCAAATTCATCGTTCGCTGGCAAAGTTAAGTTCGACGCATTTAGGACGCCGTCTTGGTAGAAAAATACACTGACAAGTTTATGACCACTCTCGATCAGTGCTTGCGCGAACAAGTACGCGCAACGTGCACTTTGAGAGCCATACACAGAGCCGTTAACCACTAAGGTATAGGTTAGAGATTGCAAGCTCACTCATCCTCAGTTTTGCGTTGACGAATGTAAAGATAAACCGTGTGCTTTGAAATGTTCAATCGATCCGCTACGCGGTTGATTGCATCTTTGATGTCAAAGATGCCTTTGTCATAGAGTTCCATGACAATTTGACGGTTCTTAGTATTGTTAGACACCGATTTGTCAGCATTAATATCTTCGATAGTGCGCTCAACCGTCTGGTCCACGAGTTCTTCAACATCACTAGCAAAGTTTACGGATGACGCCGCGTCTTTGGCCTCTTGGGTGGGCATGAAAGACTGCAAGACTTGAGAAAAAGGCGCATCCAAATTGACGTTGATACACAAGAGGCCGATTACGCGATTTTCGCCATTGCGAATAGCAACGGTAATCGACTTCATAAATACACCGCCTTTTGCTCGGCTAAAATATGAACGTGAAAAGTTTCTTTCCGAGCCTTCAATATCTTTAAGCATCTTAAGGGCGAGGTCGGTGATTGGCGATCCCACTTGACGTCCCGTGTTTTCACCATTGGCGATTTTAATCGCGGATGTATTGAGATCTTCTAAAGAGTGCAAGACTATCTCACAAAAAGGACCAATCAAGCTCGCGATACCATCAACGACCGCTTCATAGGATTTTAAAATTATTTTATCGTGCTCACTAAATGGCGTCACATCAACGGATTCCATTTCAAGCAACGTATCTGGGTTGATACTGTCAGTCACGGTTTTTTTGGCCTTTAAGCGAAAATTAAAAAAATTAATGTAAGTTTATCAGAAAATTTTAACAACTCACTCCAGTAACTTATCAACTAGTGACCTAGAACAAAGAAAGTCTGTAATTTTACTCAGCGCTATCTCATCATTTTTACAGAAAATTACGTCTTTGCTGTTGTTACAGACTCTGATAACGTGCCACAAATACCAAAAAAGGCTCACCGAAGTGAGCCTTTAATAACCAATTGGCGGCCTTTATTGTGCCGTTTCAGCTTCAATATTTAACAATTCCACTTCGAAAACGAGTGTCGAGTTAGCTGGAATCGTTGGTGTATCTTGCTCGCCATACGCTAGCTCTGGCGGGATAACAAACTTGTACTTAGAACCAACATTCATTAGCTGAACACCCTCGGTCCAACCAGGGATCACGCGGTTAAGCGGGAAAGTCGCTGATTGACCACGATCGTATGAAGAGTCGAACTGAGTACCATCAATCAAAGTACCTTTGTAGTGAACTTCTACAGTATCTGTATCTTTCGGTTGAGCACCCGAACCGTCTGTTAACGCTTGATAAAGAAGTCCTGAGTCAGTTTTCTTCACACCTTCTTGCTTTTCAAATTCCGCTCGGAAGGTGTCGCCTTCAGCTTTCGCCGCCGTTGCTTTTTCTTCAGCTTGCTGTTGCATAGTTTGAGCTACTCGTTGATCCAAGCCTTCCAGTGCCGCGCGAATTTCATCTTCTGTTAATTCTGGATTACCAGCAAATGCATGCTCAATACCTTTTAATACCAAATCTTTTTTGAGTTCAATTCCAAGCTCGCCTGGCTTTTCGATACTAGTGCTTAGGTAGTTTGCAAAAGAAACACCGATTGCGTAAGCCGCTTTATCATCGTCTGTTTTAAAGTGTACTGTTTTACCTGTTTCAGCTTGAACTTGCTGTTCGGCCGCCGGGTCTACTTTTGGCGTTTCTTCTTTTTGACAGCCAACTGCCAACATAACGGTCGCTGCAAGTAACGACACTTTAAATAGTGATTTCATTTATTTCTCCAATTCATGGACAGCCATGGTTTTTGAGTTACCGTCCATATTCATAAATACTTTTTAGCGTAACCCTTAGGTCTGTGAGCGTAACTCATTTAATCTAGTATGAATTATCGTGTAGTACCAATATACTAGCTTAGCCTAAAGACTCAATGTGGAATATCGTCAATCATGCGAATAATATCTCATTCTGCTATGTGGCTCATTGTCATCAGCCTGTTAAATGGCTGCTTTTTCTCTGGCCAAGAACGTCAGCGCTGGACCCTTGCAGACCAAGGAACAACCAGCATTGCCCTGAGCCGCGATGCCCGTTTCGCTCTACTTTACTCAAAAGAGAAGCATCTGCAACTTTGGGATCTTTCATCTTCAGAGCTCCTAACACAGCTAGGCATTCAAGATCCAGAAAGGAACATTATCTCGACTATTCGTTTTTCCGATAATGGCCGTTTCGCCGTTACCGCAACCCAAACTAATTTCGCTGTCTGGGATTTAGCTTGGTCTCAGTCAAGTGGTCTATGGTCTGTCTCTGATGGTTTGATTACCGACATCGCCATTAGCAACAATGGTGAAGAAGTCTTACTTGGTCTAACCAACGGCAAGGCAATCTTCATTGACTTAGTCAGCGGACGTCGCCTAGAGTTCCTTGCCCATGTCGAAAAAGTCAACTCAGTGTCTATATCCCCAAATGGTCGCTATGCTTTAACTGGCGGCAATGACCACAATGCGTATTTTTGGAGCACCGAGTCTGGCCAAATACTTCATCATTTTCCCCATAAGCAACGCATCCGTACTGTGACATTACAACGCGACGGACACCTCGCGCTCACATCAGACTCAGGCAATCATGCGATCATTTGGAACTTGTCTTCGGGTAAGCAGCAAGCTCAACTTAAAAGTTGGTCCAGACAATTGATTTTCTCTTCGGCTCGTTTTTCCGATGATGGCAAATTACTCGTTACAGGCAGTCCAGCGGCAAGAGTTTCTCTTTGGAATACAAACTCAGGAGAAAGAATTGAAAGTTTTGAGGTAGAATTACTGAAATCGATCAGCCCGCCGCGCGCTGTAGTGTATGATGCGGCCTTTGACAACAATCAACATGTCGTCTCTGCGGCGTCGTCCGGCGTTATACAAGCTTGGAATTCGGAACTAAATTATGAGTAATGAAATTATTCGTGCGCTAGAAGAGCGTATTAACGACATGGAATGCAAGTTGGCATTTCAAGACCAAACGATAGATGAACTCAACGATGCGCTATCCAAGCAGCAAATGCTGATCACTGTAATGCAAGATCAGATGAAGTTTGTGGTAGGTAAAGTGAAAAATATGGATTCATCAAACATGGCCGATCCTTCGGAGGAAACGCCACCGCCGCATTACTAAAATCGTCGCGAGCCTCGCGAATGAGTATTAAAAAGGCCAGCTTTACGCTGGCCTTTCCCCATTAAGATAATGAGCGCTGCCTAACGGCCTCAAACAAGCAGATCCCGGACGCTACCGAAACATTAAGGCTTGATACACTGCCCGCCATTGGTATTTTGATGAGATCATCACAAGTTTCTCGCGTCAGGCGTCTCATGCCATCCCCTTCTGCGCCCATCACAATAGCCAATGCTCCTGACAACTTTGCTTGATAAATGTCGTGAGTCGCCTCACCCGCTGTACCGACAAACCATACACCCTGCTCTTGAAGAGCTCGCATAGTACGCGCAAGATTCGTTACGCGAATCAAAGGAACAGTTTCCGCAGCACCACAAGCTACCTTGCTTACGGTTGCCGTTAACGGTGCTGATTTGTCTTTCGGTACAATAACAGCAGCAACACCCGCTGCATCAGCATTGCGCAAACACGCGCCAAGGTTATGCGGGTCAGTCACACCATCAAGAACCAACAATAGCGGACTTTCATGCTGACGAAGAATGTCATCGAGATCATTTTCATTGAGTTGCTTCATCGGTTTTACTTTGGCGATGATACCTTGATGGTTGGCGCCACTGGCTTTATCGTCCAACACTTTTCGGCCCATTTGCTGAATAGAAACACCAAACTGATTTAACTCGTTCAGTAAGGGCATTAACCGATCATCTTGACGCCCTTTTAGAACATAAGCTTCTATAAATCGCGCAGGATCCTTGGCAAGCACAGCTTTGACTGCATGGATCCCATAGATAAATTCATTACTCATCGTATACCTTGCTTAATTATTTCTCTTAGAACGAGCCTTAGCCGCATTACTTTTCGCTTTATCCTTTCGCGTTTTCTCGGCTTTAGACTTTTTACGTTTCTTTGTCTTTGATTCGTCTTGCAAAACGTCATCCGGTCGCTTCATCGGCTCGACTAATGGCTTGGCACTTTGACCCGCTCGTCGCCCTTTTACCGCCGTCCGCTTATTGCTTTGTGCTTTTTTCTGAGCATCTGCAGCACGTTTTTTGGCCGTTTTACCTTTGCCGCGTAGCTTACGACTTGTTTCAACTAATTCAAAGTCAATTTGTCGATCATCGAGATTAACCGACAGTACTTTTACCTTTACTGCATCGCCTAATCGGTAAATATTACCAAAGCTTTCACCAATCAACCTCTGACCCGTCGGGTCAAACTGATAGTAATCATTCGCTAAGGTCGAGATGTGAACTAGACCATCAATGTGCAATTCAGTTAATCGTACAAAAAAACCAAACCCCGTGACATTCGCAATAACGCCATCAAGCTCTTCGCCAACGTGATCTTGCATGTATTCACATTTCAGCCAATCAGAGACTTCTCTGGTTGCATCGTCAGCACGACGCTCAGTCATAGAACACTGTTCACCGTAAAAATCCATATCATCAAAAGAATAGTGATAGCCACCCGTCGGTGTCCAACGGTCTTGGTTACGACCTTCCTCTTTCGCAATCAGATACTTGATCGCTCGATGTAGCAACAAATCCGGATAACGGCGAATAGGTGAAGTGAAATGAGCGTAACGTTTAAGGGCGAGTCCAAAGTGGCCACAGTTATCCGCATTGTAGACCGCTTGTTTCATCGATCTTAATAACATGGTTTGAATCAGTTCTTTGTCTGGACGATCGCTGATCTGCTTCATTATCTCTGCATAATCTGTTGGTGAGGGCTCTAAGCCACCCGTCAAATTCAGCCCCAACTCACCAAGAAAGTCTCTAAAGCCTGTCAGACGTTCTTCCCCGGGAGATTCATGAATTCGATACAGCGCTGCTTCTTTTGCCTTTTCAACCAAGCTCGCTGAAGCAATATTGGCCAATATCATGCATTCTTCAATAATTTTATGAGCGTCATTGCGGATCACAGGCTCAATGCGATCGATTTTCTTCTCAGCGTTAAAAATAAACTTCGTTTCTACGCTTTCAAATTCGATAGCCCCTCGTTGCGCCCGTGCATTCTTAAGTACCCCATACATACTATGAAGTTGCTCAAGATGTGGAACCACCGCTTGATAGCGCTCTCGCAACTCTAAGTCACCATCAAGGATTGCGCCAACCTTATTGTAAGTCAGTCGAGCATGAGAGTTCATCACCGCTTCGTAGTGCTTATAGCCTGAAAGCTTGCCGCTATCAGAGATGGTCATTTCACATACCATACATAGTCGATCTACTTGTGGATTTAGTGAACACAAACCATTGGAGAGCACCTCAGGTAACATGGGCACGACTTGGGATGGAAAGTACACCGAGTTACCACGATTGATCGCTTCTTTGTCTAGCGCACTGTCGGTTCTAACGTAATAGCTAACATCGGCAATTGCGACCCACAGTCTCCAACCTCCACTGCGCTTCTTTTCACAGTACACCGCGTCGTCGAAGTCTCTGGCGTCTTCGCCGTCAATCGTCACTAGAGGCAGTTCTCTTAAATCAACACGGCCTTGTTTGGCATCTTCAGGGACATGTTCACCAAAGTGTTTGACTTGCTGCTCAACGTCTTCTGGCCACTCATTAGGGATCTGATGGGTGCGAATCGCTATTTGTGTTTCCATTCCCGGTGCCATACTTTCACCAAGAACGTCAATGACACGACCTGTCATACCGCGTGAACGACTACCTCTATCGGTAATCTCGATCACTACTACATTTCCCATACGAGCTGAAGATTTATGCTCATTAGGAATGAGGATATCTTGACTAATACGTGAATCATCGGCCACCACATATGCGTAGCCGTATTCCAAGAAAAATCGCCCGACGATTTGAGCTTTACGCTCCTCTAATACACGAACAAGACGCCCTTCTTTGCGACCACGTTTATCGGTACCCGTAGGTTGAACCAAAACAAAATCGCCGTGAAGAATGGTGCGCATTTGATGGTGAGGAAGCAGGACATCGTTATCTTTTCCTACAGACCCTTCAGGGCGAACCCAGCCGTGGCCGTCTTTATGGCCAATCACGTGACCTTTGATCATCTCTAACTTATCGGGAAGCGCGTAACATTGGCGGCGGGTAAACACAAGTTGACCGTCACGCTCCATCGCTCTTAATCGGCGACGCAAGCCTTCGTAATGTTCCTCACCGGATAATCCTAATGCCTCAAAAAGATCATTACGATTCATCGGCACATTGGCTGTTTGCAAAAACTCGAGAATAAATTCACGACTCGGGATCGGGTTGTCGTAGTTTTGGGATTCTCTTTCAGCAAACGGATCGTTTGTTGGCTGTCTAGGAGTCTCTTTGGACATAGCTAAGCCTATCTTTTTTTAGGAGGGTTAGCCAGATTATAACCGAGGGTCGGCTTAAGCTACAGAATTGCTTCGTTAAATAGCTAAAAAGCCCACTAAAAGGGCTTTAAATGAGATAAAAAATAGAGTTACCAAAAGGTGGTGCGGCGTTTTGCTCTCGCTATGATGTTGTCTGGCATTCGGCGCTCCAAGCTCTGGCGTAATCGCGCGATACGCTTATGCTTTAACGAGTCTGGGGTAACTGAGTTATACAACCAGCGATAGGCATCTTCGTAGTCCAACGGGCTACCATAATCACGCAGCAATAATTCGGCTAATTGTATTCTTGCATCAAGGTTCCCCATTGATGCAGCTTCTCGAAAATAGGGAATCGCACGTTCTTTATCTTGCTGAACAAATGTTCCACGCGAGTAATAGCGCCCCAACTGCTCAAGTGCGACTGGTAGGCCTTGGTGGGCAGCATTTTCCATATAGTACAAGCCAAGTTCAACATCTTGTGCAACACAAACACCCCATGCGAGCATATCACCATATAAAAACTCGTATGCCGGTAGGTTAATGCGAGTAGCACGCGCAACAATATCTTCAACCAGCTGGCAATTATCCGCTTTGACACGTTCTAAATGTCGGTTTTCTTCGATTAAGTTAAGTAGCTCATTTTCTGGATAGATAGGCACCGGCGAACTGACGCCCCCAGCCTGAACTTTGACTGTGGAGAAAAACATAGCGAAACACATCAAAGCCGCTAACTTTTTTTGTCTCATAGTTTACTACTCTACCTTGTACTTCTTCGAAATAAGAATGCCACTCTCAAATTATTGAGCAAAACACGATGGATTGTCACCTATAGTGACCGCACAACCCGTATTTGCCTATGTTCACTGTTTATCGGCAACAACTCGGTGAACTTTAGCGACCCTCACTGACAAGCGGCAATATTTTGCCCCCTTTCTGAAAAGCCACACGATATTTGGACTGATGATCACACTCTTATCTTAAAACAAGACATAAAAAAACCGATGCTTGGCATCGGTTTTTATTCAAACTATCTGTTGCCGCCGCTATTATGCGTTAAACGGGTCAACTTTAATGATCGTTTCGTTGCGATCTGGACCTGTCGATACGATATCAATTGGAACACCAGTCAGCTCTTCAATGCGGCTGATATAATCGAGTGCAGCTTGTGGTAGTGCATCTAACGATTTTGCACCCACAGTGTTTTCAGACCAACCCGGCATCGTTTCGTAGATCGGAGTCGCTTCTTCAAATGACTCAGCCGCCATAGGAGAAACTTCTAAGATAGAGCCATCATTCATCTTATAACCAGTACAGATTTTCAGCTCTTCTAGTCCGTCTAATACGTCTAGTTTCGTTAAACAAATACCTGTCAAAGAGTTTAGTTGAATAGCTCGGCGCATCGCGACAGCGTCAAACCAACCCGTACGACGTAGTCGACCAGTCGTTGCACCAAACTCATGACCAACATCACCTAGATGCTTACCAACTGGATCTTGCTTGTCTAGGCCATCGTACAGTTCAGTCGGAAATGGACCTGACCCCACGCGAGTACAGTAAGCCTTCGTAATACCAAGGATGTAACCAATGTGGCGAGGACCGAAACCACAACCTGCAGCAACACCACCAGCCGTCGTATTAGAAGACGTCACGTAAGGGTATGTACCGTGGTCGATGTCTAGAAGCGTACCTTGAGCACCTTCGAACATGATCTTGTCACCACGCTTACGCGCTGCATCAAGCTCATCTGTCACGTCGATAACCATTGAAGTCAGTAGGTCAGCGTAGCTCATCGCTTGCTCAAGGACTTCTTCGTAGCTGACTGGTTCCGCTTTGTAGAAATGCTCTAATTGGAAGTTATGGAATTCCATGACTTCTTTTAATTTCTCAGCAAATGCCTCTTTGTCGAAAAGATCGCCAACGCGAAGACCGCGACGAGCAACTTTATCTTCGTAGGCTGGACCGATGCCACGACCTGTCGTACCTATTGCTTTTTTACCACGTGCGATTTCACGCGCTTGGTCGATTGCAACATGGTAAGGCAGAATTAGCGGGCAAGCTTCAGAGATGAATAAGCGCTCGCGAACTGGAATTCCACGCTCTTCTAATGGCTTCATTTCTTTTAGAAGCGCATCTGGTGATAGAACAACACCATTACCAATAACGCACTTAACGTTATTGCGAAGAATACCTGATGGAATCAAATGAAGAACGGTTTTTTCACCGTCAATGACTAGAGTGTGACCTGCGTTGTGACCGCCTTGATAGCGAACCACGTACTTTGCATCTTCAGTTAAAAGGTCTACGATTTTACCTTTACCTTCGTCACCCCATTGGGTGCCCAGAACGACTACGTTATTACCCATCTTTCCAATCTGATTGCTAGTTAAAAAAGGATTCTAGCACCGAATCGACAAATTGTGCAGTCATTTTTTAAGCATTTTGGCAAGTAACTTAACTAAACCTTTGTCCCAGAAAGACAAAAAAAATGAATTTCTATGGCTCTATCTTTTGAGTCCTTCAATCACCTTATGGTATTAATTCAACGAAGAAGCATAAAGACTATAACAGCACCGGCAACCACCAGGCACCCGCCAACCCGTCGCAACTGAGCATCAGGCTTCCTGGTCATTTCAACAATCATCGCCCGCCAATGGCTTGGGACCAATAATGGCCCTAACCCTTCAACAATTAAAACCAGCCCCAATGCAATCCAAATGGCTTCCGACATCTTATTCCCTCACAGACAAAAATGGAGCCCATAAGGCTCCATTCATATTATTATTCAACGAGATTACTTGGCGGGTGCGCCGTTTGCGTCGTTCATGTATCGGAAGAATTCACTCTTCGGATCAAGAACTAAGATATCATTCTTGCTTGAGAATGATGTCTTATACGCATCAAGAGAACGCATGAAGCCGTAAAACTCAGGATCTTTGCTGTAGGCATCCGCATAAATCTTCGCAGCTTTTGCATCAGCTCCACCTCGTGTTACACGAGCGGTTTTATCAGCTTCAGCGAGAACCGTTGCGACTTCAAGTTCTGCTTGAGCACGAATGACTTCAGCTTTTTCACGACCTTGAGAGCGGTGCTTACGAGCAACTGACTCACGTTCTGCACGCATACGGCGATAGATCGATTCACTGATTTCATCTGGTAGGTTGATTTTCTTCATTCGGAAATCAACAACACGTACACCAAGATCTTTCATTGCGCTGTCACGAGTATCACGCAGTACATTATCCATGATCTTGTCACGCTCACCATCAATCTCAAGCGCCTGTTTTGCAGCTTCTGTTGTCACTTCGTCACTGTCTGCACTTTCAGGCAATACGTCTTTATTGCGAGGGCCAGAAACTATCTGCTTGATTTCTCTTGCACCAATTTCAGAACGCAACACATCAGTCACTTTTCTTTCCAATAGTGCTTGAGCGGTCAGAGCATCACCACCACCTGTAGCAAGGTAGTATTGACGAAAATCTTCAATCTTCCACTTCACATAGGTATTGATGATAACATCTTTTTTCTCAGACGTTACAAAGCGGTCTCCACGACCATCCATTGTTTGAATACGAGCATCGAGTGTTTTCACTCGGTCAAACAGTGGCATTTTAAAGTGAAGTCCAGGCTCATAGATGCGAGAAACATTGTTGTCATCACTCAGCACTCGACCAAATCGAATTACGATGCCACGCTCGCCTTCTGGAATCACAAATAGAGACATCAGCATCAATGCTAATGCAACGACTAATACTGGTATCGTCAATTTACGCATTGTTAGTATCTCCCTTGACGTGAATTCGAATCGCGTGAATTGCTACTACTCGGTGGCGTTCCACTTGATTGTGAATCCAATTGAATCTCATCGTAGGCAGAAGTCGCTTTTGGCTTACGGGTTTGTGTCGACGACTCTTGTCCCGCTAACTTATCAATTGGTAAGTACAGCAAGTTGCCACTCGATTCAGAGTCAATAATCACTTTCGATGTGTTGGAGTACACTTCTTCCATCGTATCTAGGTAGAGACGATTACGTGTAACCTCTGGCGCTGCCTGATATTCTGGTAGTAATTTCTCGAACTGAGCTACCTGACCCAACGCTGAGTTGATCGTACGCTCAGAGTAACCGAGTGCTTCTTTCTTCAAACGCTCAGCACGACCCGTTGCTTTGGGCGTAATTTCATTCTTGTAAGCTTCAGCTTCACGAATAAAACGTTCTTCATCTTCTCGAGCAGAAATCGCATCATCAAACGCGTCTTGCACCTGTGTTGGTGGTCGAGCCGACTGGAAGTTCACATCAACAATGCTAAGACCCATATCGTAGTTATCGATAATATCGTTCAAGGTTTCTTGTGTACTTTGACGAATTTGCTGACGACCACTTGTTAGAATGCTATCCATTAACGCATCACCAATAACCGCGCGTAGTGCTGAGTCAGTCGCTTGACTCAAACTGTCGTCTGCATTGGTTACCACAAACAAATACTTGTATGGGTCAGACACTCGGTATTGGACATCCATACCCACTGTCACAACGTTTTCATCTTTAGTTAGCATAGTACCCGATGCACGCAGTGAACGAATCGCTTGTACGTTGACCGCTTGGTACTCATCAATAAAGCGAGGTCGCCAGTTTAGACCAGGATCGACAATACGATCGTATTTACCCAGACGAAGGACAACACCACGTTCTGCTTCACCAATGGTATAAAAACCAGAGGAGAACCAAATGACAACAGCGATCAATGCAATAACACCAAAGCCGATTGCGCTACCGCCACCGCCTATTGATGAGCCACCGCCACCTTTTTTGCCAAATTTACCACCAATCTTTTGACTTAGCTTATTGAAAACTTCGTCTAAGTCAGGCGGACCTTGATTACGGTCGCCGGACTTGCGGCCATCGCGATTGTTATTACCCCAAGGGTCATTATCGCGGCCGTTGTTTCCATTATTATTACCAGGCTCATTCCACGCCATTAGGAAGCTCCATCATTTAGTATGACGTTATACTGTAGCAGCCCTTTAAGTAACGATAAAGTCACCTAAGAGCGCCCCTTCTCTTTTCTCAAGTCTAGACCAATCTATTTGTTGCATCCGAATATCAATCAACAAGTTACCATCTGAATCATACTCTTCTCTTTGTATGCATTTCATCTGGAAAAATGTACTGCGGATCCGACCTTGATATTGCGGTGGGATACACAGTTGATATTGAACCATTTGACTAGCTAACCGTTCAGTTAGCGCCTCATATAACAGTTCGATACCAAGCCCTTCCATGGCAGACACCCAAACAATTCTTGGTTTACCTTCGCCATCGCGTTCAATGCGAGGGCGTTGTTCTTCTAGATTGTCTATCTTGTTCATAACGACTAGAGAGGGCACCTCATGGGCATCGATCTCTTCTAGCACGTCCTGAACGGCTTGCATATTCTCCCGAAAACGGTCGTCACTTGCATCTACAACATGTAACAAAATGTCAGCTTCTTGCGTTTCTTGCAATGTTGCTTTGAAGGCGGCGACTAAGTCGTGCGGGAGATGACGGATAAATCCAACGGTATCTGCAAGAATTGCAGGTCCGATATCCGCTAATTCAATTTTTCTTAACGTGGGGTCGAGAGTCGCGAACAGCTGATCTGCGGCATAAACCCCAGCTTCAGTGATGCGATTGAACAATGTTGATTTACCAGCATTGGTATAACCCACTAATGAAATCGTTGGGATTTCTGCACGATTTCTTGCTCGTCTGCCTTGTTCACGTTGTTTAGCCACTTTCGCCAATCGACGAAGAATGGTTTTGATCCGATCACGCAATAGACGTCGGTCAGTCTCGAGTTGAGTCTCACCAGGACCTCGTAAGCCTATCCCACCTTTTTGTCTTTCAAGGTGAGTCCAACCTCGAATTAATCGAGTTGAGATATGTCGTAGCTGAGCGAGCTCTACTTGCAGCTTACCCTCATGGGTTCGTGCTCGTTGAGCAAATATATCTAGGATAAGACCAGTACGATCCAACACTCGACATTTACAAATTTGCTCGAGGTTTCGCTCTTGAGCTGGTGAAAGTGCGTGATTAAAAATAACAATATCAGCGCCAGCAAGCTGGACGGCCTGTGCTATTTCTTGAGCCTTTCCTTCTCCGACATAGTATTTAGGGTGAGGTGACTGCCTACTGCCTGTCACGACTTGCAGTGCACTAACCCCTGCTGAGGAAACTAGCATCTCAAACTCGTTGAGATCTTCCCACTCACCCTCTTGCGTGAAGTTGATATGAACAAGTACAGCTTGCTCACCCGATTCATAACGGTCAAACAAGCTGCCAACTCCTATCTAATGCTGTATTTCCAGGAAAACGAATATTAATCTTCAGATTTCTCTTGTTGGCCATTAGAAATTGGACGCTCACCACTGTGGTGACTTACGGCACGAGCCGGAACAACAGTAGAGATCGCATGCTTATACACCATCTGGTTAACTGTATTTTTCAAAAGGATCACGAATTGATCAAATGATTCAATTTGACCTTGTAGCTTGATGCCATTAACCAGATAAATTGAAACAGGAATACGCTCGCGTCGTAGTGCATTCAAAAATGGGTCTTGAAGAGATTGCCCCTTAGCCATTTGTTATTTTCCTTATATTAATTTTGTTGTTGTAATTATTTAGCTATTGGTGCACTGCAAGTTCGGTGCTGCCTTTGCATCTGAGCTAAATCAATGAAATACCCCTTAGTTTTATAATCATAGATCATCAATTCACTTTGAAAATAAAACTCAGTTCCTTTTTGGGTATAAATACGCAAATGCGACCACATTATACACAGTTAATGCCATCGGATGCTATGGCGTCTGATAGGGTTTCTAAAGATTCCTCAATGTGTTCGCTATCAAGCCAAACCAAATCATCCCAACTCCTTAACCAGGTGATCTGACGTTTAGCCAATTGACGAGTTGCACAGATACCACGAAAAACCGCGTCATCAAGGCTGCAACTGCCGTCCAAATATTCCCACATTTGTCGATAACCAACGCAACGAATAGATGGAAGATCCAAATGTAGATCTTTACGAGCATATAACGCTTTAACTTCTTGTTCAAAGCCTGCTTGTATCATCTTATTAAAACGTAATTCAATTCTTTTGTGAAGTAATGCTCTATCTTGTGGAGCAACCGCAAACTGTTTCACACGAAATGGCAGCGGTTCACCTTTGGTTGAGGTAAGTTCAGTCAATGACTTTCCAGATATACGATAAACTTCGATAGCTCTAGATAAGCGTTGTGGATCGTTGGGGTGGATCCTATCAGCCGATACTGGGTCAAAGCTACGTAACTCATCATGCATCGCGCTCCAACCTTTTTGCTTAGCTTGCTCTTCAATCTGCTTTCGGATCTCAGGATCGGCCGCTGGAAGTGGCGATAACCCTTCTAACAACGCTTTGAAGTACATCATGGTACCGCCAACCAACAATGGGATTTTACCTTGAGCATGAATGTCAGCAATTTCTTTAAGGGCATCAGCGCGAAAGTCAGCCGCCGAGTACGCTTGCGCCGGATCTAAAATATCAATCAGACGATGCGGCGCCAATGTAAGCTCACTCTCATCAGGTTTTGCTGTACCAATATCCATACCCTTATAAATCAGGGCTGAATCGACACTAATGATCTCTACCGGAAATTTCTGACGCAATCGAATCGCCAATTCTGTTTTACCGGAGGCTGTTGGTCCCATTAAAAATAAGACTAAAGGTAGTTTCTCACTCATGATATCAATGCTGCAATAGTTGTCGAAAAATCTACAGGCTTAACAAAGCGCGAATCATTCAATGGCAACTCGCCATCCGCTAAACGTTCCACTTCTGCTAAAACCTGTATCGCTTCAGACAAAGTGTAGTGACTTTTTTCCACTTGTACCTTGTCAGCTAACCAACAGGCCAGTTGTTCAGGGCTTGCTGTCAGATTGGCCGCCAAGTATGCCAACATTTCACCAATTAACAATTGCAAATTTTGTTGACGTAATGGTTGCGGTACCGCCATGACCATCACATTTTTACTGTCCCGGACTTTTAATTCTATGGCGAATTTTGATAACAGTGGCATCAGGCTATCAAGCACTTGCAATTGTTCTGCTGGTAACTTCATTGCCAAAGGCACCAACAAAGGTTGTGCCTTTAACGCCCCTTTACTAACGTCGAGTTGATAACGACTGCGCCACCATTCAGCACGCGATACCGAGACCAATGCGCACCCATCAGTTATTGTCATCAATAAATATGTGTCGTGAACAACTGCAATGGATTTACCGAGTGCTCCAATGGCCGGTGACGTGACATCCGCTGTATATGGCGTGCTCAATGCGAGTGTGTCACGCCCATTGTCATTGGGTAAAGGTGTTGACATCAGCTGATGATAGGCCTCCACCTCTTTGCGGCTAGGGGCTGTTTCTCTTATCGATGAATGCTGTTTAGAAGAGCCATAACTGTTTTGAGGGCGAGTACTTTGCCACTCGCTTGTTTGACCACCCTCACGCTGCCTCGCGGACAAATTTTGCCCACTTGTCGACGTCGGTACAGACACTTGTTGATACCCTGAGCGTCCGGGATAATCAGGTATCTTTTCAATGGCATCGAGCAATGCGCCATCAAGGGGTTCCGGAGCCTTTGGCTCGTTCAAGGTGTTTTGATTTAAATTCGACTGAGGCTCTGTTGCTGTATGAAAAGCGGCGGCAGACGCTTTAGGCTGTTTGACATGATCTGCCTGTAATAAGGCACTGGCAAGAGCTTGATAAATAAAGTCATGCACCAGTCGAGATTGATGGAAGCGCACTTCATGTTTGGCCGGGTGGACATTAACATCAACATGGTGTGGATCAATTTCAATAAAGAGAATGTAGGCCGCGTACTGTTCAGACGTTAGACTCGTTTCGTAACTTTGACGAATGGCATGATTGATGAGTTTATCTCGCATCATACGACCATTGACGTAGCAAAACTGCATATCACTTTGCGCGCGCGCTCCTTCAGGAGTCGCAATCCAGCCATACAGCTTAAGACCATTATGCTCTAGCTCGATCTTCAACATATTACGAACAAAAGCATTTCCACACACCGATGCTATGCGCTTCTCACACTGAACCTCTGTTTTAGCCGCTCGGTACTGACGAACCATCTTACCGTTATGCTTGAGGTTTATCGTTATGTCAACACGACTTAGAGCAATGCGTTTAAGCAGTTCATCAATATGGGTAAACTCAGTTTTTTCGGTACGAAGAAACTTTCGTCTCGCGGGCGTATTAAAGAAAAGATCCAGCACTTCCACAGTGGTCCCGATTGGGTGCGCAGTTGGCTGAATCTTCACAGCCATTTCACGACCTTCCGCATAAGCAGACCATGCTTGTTGCTGAGTAGCGGGACGTGAGGTAAGAGTCAGTCGCGATACCGAAGAAATACTGGCCAATGCTTCGCCTCTAAAGCCCAAGCTGATGATCGCTTCTAAATCATCGAGAGTATGAATCTTGGAGGTAGCGTGTCGGCTGAGGGCTAGTTGCAATTCATCTTTGACAATCCCTTTACCATTATCACGGATGCGAATCAGCTTCGTTCCGCCTTTTTCGATATCAACATCGATTCTTGTTGCACCGGAATCTAGGCTATTTTCGACCAACTCCTTCACTACCGACGCAGGCCTTTCTACCACTTCGCCTGCGGCTATTTGGTTGGCTAATCGAGCTGGTAGTATTTTAATCGTCATTTCGGTTCAGCCCTATCGATTTGGTATAACAAGAACTTGACCTATGGCCAGTTCATCCGATCGCAATTGATTGGCTGAGCGTAGGCTACTCACCGTAACACTATACTTACTGGCGATCTTGCCAAGAAACTCACCGCGCTGCACCTTATGCTTGCGCACAGGGCGATCTTTTAGACTCACCGTGATCTTCAGCTTTTGACCCAGTTTCAACACATCCGTTTTGAGCTTGTTTTCTTTTCGAATGTCGCCCACTGATACTTTGTATTTAGTCGCTATTTTACCCAGATACTCTCCACGTTGAACCACATGGGTGATGGTCTCTGTTTCCACGGTATTCACTCGATTGGGTACTGAAATTGATTGAGTCGCGCCAGGGATAAGCAACACCTGCCCTATCGCAAGAGAGTTACCTTTTAGGTTATTCGCTTTTTTAATTTCTGAAACCGATGAACCGTATTTACTGGCGATAACCGATAATGACTCACCACGACTAACTGAATGTTTTTGTGCTTTAGTACGATTCGCCATTAATGTTCCTGGCGGCGGGTTATCTTCAAAGTACTGCACAATCGCTTTGGTTAAAGCGCGCGCTAATTTGTCTTGGTGGCTTCTAGTATTGAGTAACCGCTCTTCCTTCGGATTAGAGATAAAGCCCGTTTCAACCAATACTGACGGAATATCGGGGGATTTAAGCACAGCAAGACTCGCATTAACCGGATCCTTTTTATGAAGATGCGCCACTTTGCCCATTTCCTTTAAGATCTTAGTTGCGACTTTATAACCTTCTTTCTGCGAATGGCTAAACTGCAAATCGAGCAACGTTTGGCTGACATTTCTGTCTTGAGTGTTTTTAGCCAGTACTTGACCAGCACCGCCTAATAACTCCGATTGTTGCTCATGGTTTTCGACCCAACGAGCGATTTCAGTGTTTGCCCGTTTGGTGTTTAACACAAATACGGACGCTCCGCGAGGTTGAGGTGTTCTAAATGCATCTGCGTGAACTGAGACCAATAAATGCGCCTGATTTTTACGTGCAATTTCTGAACGCTTATTGAGGTTCACAAAATAGTCACCACGGCGGGTTAATACCGCTTTCATACCAGGTATTGCATTAATTTGAGCAGCCAATTTTTTCGAGACACTTAAGGTCACGTGCTTTTCATATTTCCTTGTGGGTCCAATCGAGCCTGGATCTTCCCCGCCATGTCCGGCGTCGATGGCAACCACAATGTCCGCGGTTCCCTGAAATTGGGAGGCGTCTTTGCTTACTTTAGTTTGACTAGCAGGAACACTTGCCGTTGAAGAGGCTTCTTTACCGTGAGGAAGATCAATGACCAAACGATGGCCATATTGTCCACCAGGGGTAGGTTTGAGCTTAAACAATTGTGGCGTTGAAGATGCTTTGAGCTCCAACACCAATCGATAGCTGCTTTTATCGGGCGGTGAGCTCTTGCGAATTTTTGTCAATACTGGGCTGTCCGTTACAGTGAGCGGCAGCTTGGTACTTTGTGTGGTATTTTCAAGATCAACCACTACCCGATTTGGACTGGTCAACGAAAAATAACTGTATTGCGCCTCAGACTTTAAATCAATAACAACCCGAGTTTCATCAGGTGAGGGCCACACTCGAATACCTTCAAGTGCATTGGCAAAAGTCAATGTCGGCAGAAATAATAGAGATACGAATAAAGCGTATACTACATTCGTCAACGTCCTAATGTTCAACTTAACTCCAATTGTTCGAGTAACTGATTTCCATATTCGGTATTTGCCGTAAAGGTGATTTCTCGATGTGTCTCCACATAGCGAAGTTCAATGTCTAGATCTGCTTCTGGTAGCAGGCCTTGTCCTTTCTCTGGCCATTCAACAAGACAGATCGCATCATCAGAAAAGTAATCTCGGATCCCCATAAATTCTAGCTCTTCTGGATCCGCAAGACGGTACAAGTCGAAGTGGTAAACATTCCACCCCTCAAGTTGGTACGGTTCAACCAGCGTATAAGTCGGGCTTTTAACATTACCGTTATGACCCAGACTTTGAATAAAGCCACGGCTAAACGTTGTTTTTCCTGCTCCAAGATCACCATGCAGGTACACCGTTGTTTGTTTTGAACAGACAGACGCCAATTTAGTTCCCATGGAAATAGTGGCTGCTTCATCAACCAATACAAATTTTTTAATGCTCATCACAGTTTTCTCTAAATGGCGGCTAAATAACACAAAATAATAAGAATAGTAAACTGTCTGGCTTTTAAGAGACAAGCGATCTTATGTAAGTTATCCGAAAATTATTGTCTATGACGTGATCAATAACAAAAACAGATCCATACAACTTACTCAATCCCCCTAATCTTTGCTCGGAATTGAGTACACTTTAGGTATAGAATACGACCCCTTTTCGCCGTGGATGAAAACTAAATGAATTTCGATAACCTTGCCAGCAGCATTAAGACCTGGGCTTTTGAACTCGGATTCCAAAAAGTTGGGATCAGTGATATCGATCTCTCCACACAACAAGTCGGCCTTTCAAATTGGCTAGAGGCTGGCTATCACGGCAATATGGCTTGGATGGCGGAAAACCAGGAGCTAAGGCTGAACCCGGATAAACTCCACCCTGGTACCACCCGAATCATTAGTGTTCGTATGAATTACCTTCCCTCTCAGGCTTTATTTGCCTCAAACCTTGAGAATGCAGATAGTGGTTATATTAGTCGCTATGCTCTTGGGCGGGATTATCACAAGTTAATGCGTAACCAACTGAAAAAGCTGGCGCAAAAAATAGAGAGCGAAGCGGGAGAACTAGGTTACCGTCCGTTTGTTGATTCAGCGCCTGTACTTGAACGACCTCTGGCACAACAAGCTGGACTTGGTTGGATAGGAAAACATTCGCTGCTGTTAGATGAAGATGCCGGATCGTGGTTCTTTCTAGGTGAGCTTTTCATCAACTTACCGCTGCCTGTCGACGAAGCCAGTACCAATCAATGCGGAAAATGCAGTGCTTGCATGACCTCTTGCCCTACCTCGGCCATCGTTGAAGAAGGGATTGTTGATAGTAGGCGTTGCATCTCTTATTTAACCATAGAGAACAAGGACGCTATTCCGATTGAGTTTCGAAAAGCGATCGGAAATAGAATCTATGGTTGTGACGATTGCCAATTGGTTTGCCCTTGGAATAGAGAAGCTCCGCTTTCTCAACGCCACGACTTCCAGAGAAAAGACATTTTTGGCGATTCTGACCTACTTGCATTGTTTAAATGGGATGAAGATACCTTCTTAAAAAATTTGGAAGGCAGTGCCATTCGACGTATCGGGCATCAACAGTGGCTGCGTAACATTGCCGTTGCTATTGGTAATGCACCATTTAAACAAGAATACCTGGATGCATTGGAAATGCGCATGGGCATGAGCACACTGCTTGATGAACATATTTCTTGGGCTTTGGATCAACAACTTGCACAGCTACCTTTCGAGCAAAACTCGCGCATTGAAATTAGAAAACGTCGCTTAATCCGGATAGTGAAAAAGGGATTGCCTCGAGATGCATAACCAACAAGGCATCCTAAAAAAGCAAATATAATTTATTGACCAGCATCTCATTTCTGATTTTGTGGAAAAACTACATTCGATGCACTCTTTAGTCGTTGAGAAAAAAGGTTAAACACATATCCAACATATGACTAGGATCAAATAAATGTAAGCTATTGATCATTTTTAGTTTCACGCCTTAAAGCCCAAAAACAATAAAAACCTTTATTTTCAAACAGTTAAAGTAAAACAAAAAGAAGAAGGCATTTTCCGTTTCCAAAAGATCTTTCTGGAATACTTTATAGAAAAGGATAAATACACTTTACCCACTAAGTTATCCACAAGTACTGTTCTGTGGGTAAGTCTGTTAGTTAAACTGTAAATTGAAACCATTAGCTTACGTAAATTGACTGCCAGCTCTGGAAATCTTGCCTTTTAAGTGACACAAAAAGGTGGATAACTATGAGAATGACTCAAAACAAACGCTATTAGCTTGGATTGCATGGGATGGTGCTTCTCAGCATTGGGTAAAGAGCAGCAGTAATGGGGACTAAGTTATCTCAACTTTGTTGAACTTTATCGAGTTCATACCGCAGCGTCATTGTTTAGCACAATGAAGGCTATTTGATTTTGGCCGCACATAATATTCTCTAATTTAAGATAAAGAAGTTGACCTCAACCTTATTAGGGAATGCTCTATAAGCAGAGCGAGTGTTGCACTTTGTCAGCGTTAAGCACACTGATGGCTTGTTCTTTCTACTGAGAGAAAATGGAGCGACACACGAGGTTCGAACTCGTGACCTCAACCTTGGCAAGGTTGCGCTCTACCAGCTGAGCTAGTGTCGCATATCAACAGCAAACGCTATTGACTAAGTTTGGTTGCGGGCCTGATTTGAATCGGGCGGCGCATCCGTCGACGGCCTGAGGGTTATGATATTAAAACCACCAAACGTTCGTCTGAATTTGGTTGCGGGGGCCGGATTTGAACCGACGACCTTCGGGTTATGAGCCCGACGAGCTACCAAGCTGCTCCACCCCGCGTCCGTAGTCATCATTTAAAGCATGATGAGAGCTTATCAAATTGGAGCGACACACGAGGTTCGAACTCGTGACCTCAACCTTGGCAAGGTTGCGCTCTACCAGCTGAGCTAGTGTCGCATATCAACAGCAAACGCTATTGACTGAATTTGGTTGCGGGCCTGATTTGAATCGGGCGGCGCATCCGTCGACGGCTTGAGGGTTATGATATTAAAACCACCAAACGTTCGTCTGAATTTGGTTGCGGGGGCCGGATTTGAACCGACGACCTTCGGGTTATGAGCCCGACGAGCTACCAAGCTGCTCCACCCCGCGTCCGTAGTCATCATTTAAAGCATGATGAGAGCTTATCAAATTGGAGCGACACACGAGGTTCGAACTCGTGACCTCAACCTTGGCAAGGTTGCGCTCTACCAGCTGAGCTAGTGTCGCATATCAACAGCAAACGCTATTGACTGAATTTGGTTGCGGGCCTGATTTGAATCGGGCGGCGCATCCGTCGACGGCTTGAGGGTTATGATATTAAAACCACCAAACGTTCGTCTGAATTTGGTTGCGGGGGCCGGATTTGAACCGACGACCTTCGGGTTATGAGCCCGACGAGCTACCAAGCTGCTCCACCCCGCGTCCGTAGTCATCATTTAAAGCATGATGAGAGCTTATCAAATTGGAGCGACACACGAGGTTCGAACTCGTGACCTCAACCTTGGCAAGGTTGCGCTCTACCAGCTGAGCTAGTGTCGCATATCAACAGCAAACGCTATTGACTGAATTTGGTTGCGGGCCTGATTTGAATCGGGCGGCGCATCCGTCGACGGCTTGAGGGTTATGATATTAAAACCACCAAACGTTCGTCTGAATTTGGTTGCGGGGGCCGGATTTGAACCGACGACCTTCGGGTTATGAGCCCGACGAGCTACCAAGCTGCTCCACCCCGCGTCCGTAGTCATCATTTAAAGCATGATGAGAGCTTATCAAATTGGAGCGACACACGAGGTTCGAACTCGTGACCTCAACCTTGGCAAGGTTGCGCTCTACCAGCTGAGCTAGTGTCGCAATTAAACAACGTGTTTCGTCGTTTAGGGCTGCGAATTATAAGAGCATTTTTTTGTGATGCAAGTCCTTATGGATAAAAAACTCTTTTTTTTTCGATCTTGATGAAAAAGCACACAAAAAACCACTCATAATTAACACTTTATGAGCAATCCCACGAAAAACGCACTTCATCAGATAGTAAAGATATTCTCGCGATAGTACTTTAACTCTGCAATTGACTCGCGAATATCATCAAGGGCCAAGTGGGTACCTTGCTTGGTAAAGCCGTCTAAAACACTCGGTTGCCACCTGCGCGTCAATTCCTTTATGGTGCTTACATCAACATAACGATAGTGGAAATACTCTTCAAGCTTTGGCATGTGCTTGTACAAGAAACGTCGATCTTGGCCGATACTGTTGCCACAAATCGGTGATGCACCTTTCGGTACCCAATGTTCTAGAAAGGCAATCGTCTCATTTATTGCTTGTTCTTCATCAATCTCACTTTCTTGAACGCGCTTCACTAAGCCACTTTCGGTGTGAGTCCGTGTACACCAATCGTCCATCTTCGCCAATTCGCTAATGGGCTGGTGAATCGCAATGACAGGGCCTTCCGCTAGGATATTGAGCTGACTGTCCGTCACGATGGAAGCTATTTCAATGATCTTGTGTTGCTCAGGATCTAGCCCTGTCATCTCAAGATCGACCCAAATTAAGTTCTGATCACTAAAAGACATACTGTCCTCGCCTATTTGTTTTCTTTTAAAAAAGGTACTATACCGAAAATAAATCCAGCAACCCAAACGGTTTGATGTGATGAGCATCAATAATATATTGTGGCTAAAAAGAAAAAACTGACAAAAGGTCAGGTACGTCGTGTACGTAGCAATCAAAAAAAACGCTTAAAAAATGAAGAGACGGTCCAATGGGACGAGTCCATGCTTGGCGGATCCAAACAAGGTCTTGTTATTACTCGTTTCGGACAGCATGCGGATATTGAAGATCTTGAAACCCAAGACGTTCACCGCTGCAACTTGCGTAGAGGGATAGAATCTCTTGTCTCTGGCGACATCGTGACTTGGCGCGTTGGACTTGAATCTATGGCCGGAATTTCTGGAGTGGTTGAAGCCGTTGAGCCTAGACGATCCATAGTAACCCGCCCTGATTACTATGACGGTTTAAAACCAGTCGCAGCAAACGTCGATCAAATGGTGATCGTTTCTTCGGTTTTGCCTGAACTGTCGCTCAATATTATTGACCGCTACCTCATAGCATCGGAAACATTACAAATTGCTCCTCTAATCGTTCTTAATAAAATAGATCTTATCGACACCGACCAGCGACAAACCTTTTTCGATCAATTGGAAATCTACAAGCGCATTGGTTATCAAGTTGTTTTTGTGAGCAAGGAGACAGGGGAAGGCATCTCTGAACTTGAAACCCACCTCAAAGACAAGATCAATATTTTCGTTGGACAATCTGGTGTTGGTAAATCCAGCCTTGTCAACGCGCTGATGCCTGAGCTTGACGTTGAAGAAGGGGAAGTCTCTTCCAATTCAGGGCTAGGGCAACATACCACCACTGCAGCTCGACTGTATCACTTCCCATCGGGTGGCGATTTGATCGATTCACCGGGAGTTCGAGAGTTCGGCTTGTGGCATCTAGAAACCCACGAAGTCACTGACGCTTTTGTTGAGTTTCGTCCCTATCTAGGTGGCTGTAAATTCAGAGATTGTAAACATGGTGATGATCCTGGGTGTATCATCACTGAAGCGGTCGAGAACGGAAAAATTGATCGTTCTCGTTACGAGAATTACCACCGAATAATTGAAAGCATGGTCGAAAATAAAGCGAATAGGCAGTATTCACGTAACAAAAAGGCTGACTTGTAATTAGCACTAATACTGTTATCACCACCCAGATGTGCGAGACTAAAAGCTGACAACCCACAACAATTGCTTTAGTATCTCGCGCCCTGTATTAAGAATATTCAATGAGTGTTGGAAATTTAAACAATGGATAAGATGAAAGTTGGACTGCAGTACTGTCTCCCTAAGCATGGACTAACGCGCCTCGTTGGTAAGCTAGCATCTGCAGAAGCAGGCAGCCTAACCACGGGAATCATTCGCTGGTTTGTTAAGCAGTACAACGTCAACATGGATGAAGCTCTCAACTCAGACCCTGCTCATTACAAAACTTTCAATGAGTTTTTCGTTCGCGAATTAAAACAAGGGACTCGCCCGATTGATGATAACAGCGACACCCTTTGCCACCCAGCCGATGCGTGTGTGAGCCAGTTCGGACCGATTGAGTCGGGTCAACTTATTCAAGCTAAGAACCACAATTATAGTGCTCAAGAATTGCTAGGTGGCGACGAAGCATTAGCGAATGAGTTTGTCGATGGCGACTTTGCGACTCTGTATCTATCGCCACGCGATTATCACCGAGTTCACATGCCATGTGACGGCGTATTACGCCAGATGATATACGTACCGGGTGATCTGTTTTCGGTAAATCCACTGACTGCTGAGAATGTGCCAAACTTGTTTGCTCGTAATGAACGTGTAGTCTGCATTTTCGACACTGAATTTGGCCCAATGGCGCAGGTTTTAGTTGGAGCAACCATTGTCGGCAGTATCGAGCTAATCTGGTCTGGCACCGTAACTCCACCGCGTGGAAAAAGCATCTATCGCTGGGATTACCCAAGCGAAGGTAACCGCGCTGTTGTTCTTAAGAAAGGTGAAGAAATGGGCCGCTTTAAATTAGGCTCAACGGTCATTAACCTCTTCGCTAAAGGTGCACTGACTTTCGATGACACCATGAAAAATAATGAGCCAACAGTGATGGGGACGCCATACGCACACGGTACATCGTCGCAACCCTGATCATTATTCGCTTTTATCATGATAAAAACGGTGCTTAACGCGCCGTTTTTTCATTTAATCAGTCTCTCTTGTAACGCAATGAGTCATGATTTTTATCGCTGTCATGTCTGGCGACTGTTTCCGGCTTATTCATTGATAAAGAACAAGACTCGTCACGAAAAACGCGACAAAGTTCCAAAAGTACAACAATCCTCTAAGACCCTAATTCTTAGATAATTTAACCTAATTGGCAGTCTTTAAAAATTACATAGGGTAATCACTGCCATGCCTAAGTTGAACACAGGGCTGCTCATCAAGCTATTTGCTTGTTTTGCCATTCCTCTCGGCGTCTTAATGATGCCTATCGATGCCATACCTATTGACGATCTAACCCTCATCCAGCATCGACTTTTGGCAATATTTCTCTTAGCTGCACTATTATGGGTGCTTGAACCTGTGCCGGTTTTCGCCACCTCTATCCTTATTATTGCTCTTGAGCTGATTATGATTTCAGACAAGGGATTACATCTATTTCGTGCGCCACCAGCTGGCCACGAACTTGGCGAGCTGATGAAATACACTGACATTTTCGGTGCCTTTTCTTCGCCAATTATTATCCTTTTTATGGGGGGGTTTGCATTGGCGATTGCCGCCTCAAAGTACCAGCTCGACAATAACCTTGCGCGGGTGTTATTAAAGCCCTTTGGCCACCAACCTCGTTACATCATGCTCGGGCTGATGCTAATCACCGCCGTGTTTTCTATGTTTATGTCGAATACGGCGACGACGGTGATGATGCTTGCTTTGCTTGGCCCTATCGTCGCTTCCGCTCCTAAGGGCGATTTGGGTATCAAAGCATTGGTACTTTGTATCCCCATCGCAGCGAATACCGGAGGGATAGCAACTCCAATTGGTACTCCCCCCAATGCCATAGCATTGCAATATTTAACCGGCGAAAACAGCATAGACTTTCTATCCTGGATGATGATGGGCTTGCCCTTTGTAATGATTCAACTGACGATCGCTTGGTTCTTACTGCAAAAACTGTTTCCTTCTTCACAAGAAGAGATGGTTCTTAAGCTCAACGGCCAATTTCAACGCAATTGGCGCGCAATCGTCGTGTATATCACCTTTGCGCTGACAATAGTGCTTTGGATGACCACCAAGATACATGGAATGAATACCTACGTTGTGTCGATTATTCCTTTGGCCATTTTCACGCTCACCGGAATTATGGGCAAAGAGGAACTGAAACAAATCAACTGGGATGTTCTTTGGCTTGTCGCCGGGGGAATTGCGATTGGCATCGGACTCGATAAAACGGGGTTAGCGGTGGCGCTGGCGCACGCTATTGATTATGAGTCTTTGTCACCTATGGCTGTGGTTGCGACCTTATCGATGGTCTGCTGGTTAATGGCTAACTTTATGTCTAACACTGCGACAGCCAACTTGCTGATGCCTATCGCTGCCGCAATTGGCGCTTCGATGGAAAGCTTAGCAAGCATCGGCGGGTTGCAAGGATTACTCGTCGTAGTTGCGTTCTCGGCATCTCTTGGCATGATTCTCCCAGTCTCTACACCTCCTAATTCGTTAGCCTATTCGACGGGGCTTATCGAAAGTAAGGATATGGCTAAAACGGGGATCATCATTGGTGTCATTGGTCTGATTATCGTCTACAGCGCCACGCTCATCCTAACCTAACACCACCGATGTGAAATCCTCTTGGCGAGACAAGAGGATTTCATTGCACTTTCTTAGCCTCCGTAGTAAAACCTAATCCAATAAAGAAAACACAGACTCTAGGGACAGTAATGGGATTTGAATGGTTGGCACTGATTGCCGCGTTTTTATGGGCAGTATCAAGCATCATCTCGGTCACGCCCGCCAAGCACTTAGGATCCTTTTCTTACAGTCGTTGGAGAATGGGATGCACTGCCTTCATTCTCTCGTCAATGGCTCTGATGACTGGTGGTTGGGCAAGCGTCACGTCGTCTCATATTACGCCAATGATGCTTTCTGGGCTGATCGGGATCTTCATTGGCGATACCGCGCTGTTTGCTTGCCTCAACCGTATGGGCCCAAGGCAGGCTGGGCTATTGTTCTCCTGCCACGCTGTGTTTTCTGCCGTACTGGGCTATTTTTTATTTTCAGAAACCATGACCTCGCTTGAACTGCTAGGCTCTGCTTTGGTATTTTCTGGTGTTGCAACAGCCATATTTTTTGGGCGTAAAGGTAATACAAATAGTAAGGCAAGTGCACTCGATAACATCAAAGGGAATGTCTGGTTTGGGGTTGGATTAGGCATCACCGCCGCCCTCTGCCAGGCTTTAGGTGGCATCATCGCAAAACCCGTTATGCAAACAGACGTTGATCCAATCGCAGCATCAGCCATTCGGATGATCACGGCATTTGTCGCCCACAGCCTTTTTCTCTTTACTGGCGCAAGACACGCCAAAAGCCTCAATCCTATTACGTGGTCTATTTTTACCATTACCGCTCTTAATGGTTTTTTAGCAATGGCGGTGGGAATGACGCTGATTTTGTTCGCCTTACAAACAGGTAATGTCGGCATGGTGGCATTGCTTTCATCGACCACGCCAATCATGGTACTGCCGCTGCTTTGGCTCTATACCAAACAGCGCCCCAATCGATATGCGTGGTTAGGCGCTCTGCTGGCAGTATCAGGTACCAGCATTTTGGTCAGCTAAGCTCGCGGAAAGGGAAAGGCGACGACTTCATTAATATGGCTAGCGCCCATAGCCAGCATTATCAGACGGTCGACTCCTAACGCAACGCCAGCACACGGCGGCAATCCAGCGTCTAATGCCGCAATCAGGTGATGGTCGATCGGTTGTGGGTTCAACCCCATTTCCATGCGTTTTTCATTGTCTTTCTCAAATCGAGCAAGCTGCTCTTTGGGGTTATCGAGCTCATGGAAGCCATTTGCCAGTTCGATTCCCTGAAAATACACTTCAAAACGATCCGCAACTCGAGGATCATTCATGTTCACCTTAGCAAGCGCCGCTTGAGAAGCCGGAAAATCGTAAACAAACGCTGGCACCGATTGACCAATTTTTCCTTCCACACCAACGCTAAACAGCAACTGTAGCAAGGTATCCCGGTCGCGCTCCTTTTCGGCAATGTCACTCAACCCTAGTTGATCGGCAGCAATACGCAGCTCATTCATTGAGGCTGACAATGGGCACACCTGCAAATGTGTGATGAACGCTTCTTGATAGCTCATTCGTTCGGCAGGGGAGGTCTTGAGTAGTAGCATGAGCAACTCGTCGACTTCATCCATCAATTGGTGATGATCAAACCCGATGCGATACCACTCAAGCATGGTGAACTCTGGGTTGTGATGGCGACCACTCTCTTCATTGCGAAAAGCTCGCCCCATTTGATAAATCGATCCACTGCCCGCAGCCAGAAGCCGTTTCATGTGAAACTCTGGGCTAGTCATAAAAAACAATGTGCGCCCATCCGCATACCCAGGCCCAACAAATTGAGTGGTAAAAGTGTGTAAATGCACGTCGGTGACCGTTGCATGGCTCATTGCTGGCGTCTCCACTTCCATTACATTACGTGATGAAAAGAAGGCCCTTATCTTGGAGATCAACGAAGCGCGCTTTTTAAGGGAGAGCATGGTGGCTGTAGGCTGCCAGTCACTGCAAATCATAATCAAACTCATTAGCTGTATTTATCAATAATTGTACGCGTTAACATCGATTAGCTCAATTGTGCGTGATATTAATCACACATCGCAGATTTTACTATGCCAATACATGCACTTCCGAGAGAAAACCCCAACTACATCAATTTTTCTGACGCGGCGCTTCTCTAAACTGACTTTCTCCCTACAAAGCTTTAATTAGCAATAAATTATAACTCGCGAGAAACATCTCGCTTTCACACTGGAGGATAACTGTGAAAACAATTACCACAGATATCGCGGTCATCGGCGCCGGTGGCGCTGGTCTTAGAACGGCTATAGCAGCCGCCGAAGCAAACCCAGAATTAGAAGTCGCACTTATTTCTAAAGTCTACCCGATGCGATCCCATACGGTCGCAGCTGAGGGTGGTTCTGCTGCTGTCATCAAAGATGAGGACAGTCTCGACAACCACTTTAACGACACCGTAGGCGGTGGCGATTGGTTATGTGAGCAAGATGTTGTTGACTACTTTGTCAAAAATGCAACACGCGAAATGATTCAAATGGAACAATGGGGCTGCCCTTGGAGTCGTAAAGAAAATGGTGAGGTTAATGTTCGCCGTTTTGGTGGTATGAAGGTCGAGCGAACGTGGTTTGCCGCCGACAAAACGGGCTTCCACATGCTGCATACTCTGTTCCAAACGTCGATGAAATATGATCAAATTAAACGATTCGATGAGTACTTTGTTGTCGACTTGCTCGTCAATGACGGTGAAGTCCAGGGTCTTATCGCCATTCATATGTCTGAGGGTGAGTTAGTCACTATCAAGGCAAAATCAGTCGTATTGGCAACGGGCGGCGCGGGTCGTGTTTATCACTGCAATACCAATGGCGGTATCGTAACAGGTGATGGCATGGCGATGGCGTATCGCCACGGTATCCCACTGCGTGATATGGAGTTTGTCCAATACCACCCAACAGGTCTGCCTGGAACGGGTATTTTGATGACAGAAGGCTGCCGTGGTGAAGGCGGTATCATTGTCAACAAAAATGGTTACCGATACCTACAAGACTATGGAATGGGGCCTGAAACACCTGTCGGCGAGCCGAAAAACAAATACATGGAACTGGGTCCTCGTGACAAAGTTTCCCAAGCTTTCTGGCATGAGCAGCAAAAAGGTAACACCATCAAGCACCCTTTAGGTGATGTGGTTCACCTTGATCTGCGCCACCTAGGCGAAGATTACTTACAAGAGCGCTTACCCTTTATCTGCGAGCTAGCCAAAGCTTACGTCAATGTTGACCCTGCCAAAGAGCCAATTCCAATTCGTCCAACGGTTCATTACACCATGGGTGGTATTGAGACCAACGGTCAATGTGAAACTCGCATCAAAGGCCTATTTGCCGTCGGTGAATGTGCTTCGGTAGGCCTACACGGTGCCAACCGTCTTGGTTCCAACTCACTGGCTGAATTTGTCGTATTTGGCCGTGTAGCCGGTGAGCAAGCCGTGCAGCGCGCTGCTGAGTTTACAGGTTGGAACGAAGAGTCGATCGCAGAGCAAATTAAAGCAGTCGAAAAGAGAATAGAAGGCCTGATGAACCAGGAAGGCGATGAAAACTGGGCCGATATCCGCACGGAAATGGGTCAAACAATGGAAGCGGGGTGTGGTATCTATCGCCAAGAAGATCTCATGCAAGCGACTATCGACAAGATCACTGAACTGAAAGCTCGCTATAAGAAAATAAGCATCAAAGATAAAGGCAAAGTGTTCAATACCGACTTGCTGTATGCGATTGAGGTGGGTTACGGTCTTGAAGTAGCTGAAGCCATGGTGCATTCCGCGATCCTTCGTAAAGAATCACGTGGTGCGCATCAGCGTTTGGATGACGGTTGTACCGAGCGTGATGATGACAATTTCCTAAAACACTCACTTGCCTTCTATCAAGAAGATGCGGCACCAAGCGTCGACTACAGCAAAGTGACCATCACGAAATCTCAGCCAAAAGCTCGTCTCTACGGTGAAGCTGCCGAGAAGGCCGCTGCTGAGGAAGCCAAAGCAGCAGAAAATCGCGTGGAGGAACAACAGTAATGTCTATTAATCGCATTCAGAAAGTCGATATTCTGCGTTATGACCCAGAGAATGATGCAGAGCCCTATTTCCAAACGTTTGAAGTCCCCTTCGATGAAACGATGTCAGTGCTCGATGCTATCGGTTACATCAAAGATTACCTCGACAAAGATCTCGCCTATCGCTGGTCTTGTCGCATGGCCATCTGTGGCTCGTGCGGCATCATGGTGAATGGCGTGCCTAAGTTGGCTTGTAAGAGCTTCCTACGAGACTTTACCGATGGACTGAAAATCGAGCCTTTGGCGAATTTCCCTATCGAAAAAGATCTCATCGTCGACATGACTCCTTTCATCGAACGATTGGAAGCAATTAAGCCTTACATTATCGGTAATAATCGCACGCCTGAAGACGGGACCAACATTCAAACACCAGAGCAAATGGCCAAATACAAGCAATTTGCTGGGTGTATTAACTGTGGCCTTTGTTACGCCGCTTGTCCTCAATTTGGATTAAACCCAGAGTTTATGGGGCCAGCTGCGCTGACTTTAGCGCATCGCTACAACCTCGACAGCCGAGACAACGGTAAAGACGAGCGTATGGCGCTTATCAATGGTGACAACGGTGCCTGGGGTTGCACGTTTGTGGGCTATTGCTCTGATGTCTGTCCCAAAAATGTCGATCCTGCCGCGGCCGTCAACCAAGGAAAAGTCGAATCGTCGATGGACTTTGTCATTGCGATGCTAAAACCCGACGGTTCACCGAAAAAAGTGGAGGCATAACGGATGAGTAATCGAAAACCTTATGTTCGTGAAGTCAAACGTACGTGGTGGAAAAACAATCCTTTTTATCGTTTCTACATGTTGAGAGAAGCGACCGTTTTACCACTGATATTGTTTACCCTCTTCCTGACCTTTGGGTTGGGTGCCTTAGTCAAAGGCCCTGAAGCATGGCAAAGCTGGCTAAGTTTTATGGCAAACCCACTAGTGGTTGCTATCAATATCGTCGCATTAGCTGGCAGCTTGCTTCATGCACACACGTTTTTCAGCATGATGCCCCAAGTTATGCCAATTCGCATTAAAGGCAAGTTGGTTGACAAGAAGACGATCGTATTAACACAGTGGGCTGCGGTTGCCGCAATCTCTCTGATTGTTTTAATCATTGTGTAAGGAGTTTGATGTGATTAACCAAAATCCAAAGCGTTCCGACGAGCCTATTTGGTGGGGTTTATTTGGCGCAGGTGGTACGTGGTTCGCCATGATTACCCCGGTAACCATCTTAGTACTCGGTATCCTTGCACCACTCGGAGTCATCGATGCTGAATCGTTGAGCTATGAGCGCGTTTCAGAATTTGCGACAAGCTTTATTGGTGCTCTTTTTGTCATTGGCACCCTCGCCCTTCCAATGTGGCATGCGATGCATCGCTTGCATCATGGTATGCACGATCTTAAATTGCATGTTGGCGTTGCCGGCAAAGTCGCTTGCTACTTCTTTGCCGGCCTCATTAGTGCTCTTGCGATCATCTTCGTCTTTATGATCTAAGCTAAGCCCATCAAAAAAGGCAGCGGATTCGCTGCCTTTTTTATTATAAGTCATTGGGTTGAAGTCAATTACTTCACACGGCTGACGTATTCACCAGTACGAGTATCCACTTTAATAACTTCGCCAATTTGGATGAATAATGGGACACGAACCACTGCGCCAGTCGTCAATGTTGCGGGTTTACCGCCAGTACCTTGAGTGTCGCCTTTCAAACCAGGATCGGTTTCTGTTACTTCAAGCTCAACAAAATTAGGTGGAGTGACCGTAATTGGGTTACCATTCCAAAGAGTAAGCATACAAGTGTTGTTTTCTACCAACCACTTAGCATTGTCACCGACTGCTTTTACATCAGCAGCAATTTGTTCGAATGTTTCGTTGTTCATAAAGTGGTAGAATTCACCATCGTTGTATAGGTAATCTAGATCGATATCCATTACGTCTGCGAGTTCAACGGTTTCGCCCGACTTAAAGGTTTTCTCTAATACTTTACCAGACAACAGCTTACGAATTTTTACGCGGTTAAATGCCTGACCTTTACCTGGCTTTACGTATTCATTTTCTAGGATTACGCATGGCTCGTTATCGAGCATCAGTTTAAGACCGCCTTTAAATTCATTTGTGCTAACAGTAGCCATTTTTTCCTCTTAGTGTTCTTCGAGTTAAATTCAATGCCGCCTATCATACCCCGAAATCTGATTCCTGTTGAGCAAAACTGGCTCAAACAACTATCGAATGCGATCTCCGATCCTTCTACATTACTAAAAGAGCTCGAAATAGACCTCGAACCTTGGGAAGCGGGGTTAGCGGCACGTAAGTTATTCCCAATGCGTGTTCCTCAAAGCTTTGTTGATAGAATGGAAAAAGGCAACCCTCAAGATCCCCTCCTGAGGCAGGTTTTGCCTTTAGGCGAGGAATTCGAAGTGCATGAGGGTTACTCTAGCGATCCATTACAAGAACAAGACAATCCGATTCCAGGATTATTACATAAGTATTCCAGTCGAGTACTGATGATCCTCAAAGGTGGTTGTGCGGTCAATTGCCGATACTGTTTTCGTCGACATTTCCCCTATCAAGATAACCGCGGTAACAAAGCGACTTGGCAGCAAGCGCTAGACTACATTACACAGCACCCTGAGGTAGACGAAGTGATCTTTTCAGGAGGCGACCCCTTGATGGCCAAAGATGAGGAACTGGCTTGGCTCATCGATAAACTGGCCAGCATCAAGCATGTGAAAACACTACGAATACACAGCCGACTTCCAGTCGTGATCCCTGACCGAGTCACCAACTTTTTATGTCAGGCTTTACAAGGTACACGGCTCAATACCGTCCTTGTCACCCACATTAATCACCCGAATGAAGTGGACGATAGCGTCACAATGGCAATGAGCAAGCTTAAACTCGCGGGCGTTACGCTACTCAATCAGGGCGTAATGCTAAAAGGGATCAACGACAACATCGAAACGCAAGTTACTCTCAGCCACAAGCTCTTTTCCGCTGGTATCTTGCCCTATTACATGCACGTACTCGATAAGGTGCAGGGAGCTGCCCATTATTTCGTTTCCGATCAGCAGGCCAAGCACATTATGAGAGGCGTGATTGAGCGCGTGTCGGGCTACCTTGTTCCCAAGCTGACTCGCGAGCAGGCAGGAAAACGCAGCAAGACTCCTCTCGATTTACTATTGGAATAAGCTAGAGCAAGCTTTAATCCTGTCGACAAAATATTTTCGTTCGCTTGCACGGTCTAATAGGAAGATACTCCGTTATTTTCGAGGCAAGCATAATGAACATTTCTGAACTGTTGGATTTAGGGCCTTTTAGTTGGGCGGCACTGGGCTGCTGCGCGCTAAATGGCACCCTAATCGGGCTTGAGCGTCAAACCAGAGGGAAACCTGTCGGCATCCGCACTGCAATACTGATTATCTCTGGCACCTACTTATTTATTGCTATGGCCGTCTCTTTATCGTCCAGTTCGCTTGATCACGCTCGAGTTCTCGGACAGGTCATCACTGGGGTAGGCTTTTTAGGCGCAGGCGTCATGATGACGCAAGATGGTAAGATCCACGGCGTAACCTCTGCTGCCATTATCTGGGTACTCGCGGGGCTGGGAATGATGATTGGGCTGGGCTACCTTCAATCTTCGATCCTTTTAACGTTATGTGCGCTGATGGTATTGCTGGGTGTTGATAAAGCTGAAAGCAGTTTTCAAAGTCTGCGCAGAGGCGTTCACAAAAAAATCCTCAAGCGTCACCGCTTCTCAAAATAGAAAAAAGCTCCTGGGTAACCAAGAGCTCTTTTCTGGTGCAGCCTATCGATTACTTAGCAAAGTTCACAATAGGGAAACACTTGAAGAAGCCGTTATCTGCACAGTTGATAAGGCCGATTTGAACCCCATCAATTTGAGAGGTCATGTTGAAGATACCTAGCTGGAAGTTTGATTTTTCAGAGAAACTTGCAAGACCAATATCTGCCATTGTGTAGCCTTCTGAGTAGTTAACCGCACTCCAGTTAAGGCCTTTCACATCATTGGTAACGTTGACTGCTGCTAGGTTAACACCGGTGGTTTTGCCTGTGTTCCAGTTGAAAATACCAAGCGATGCACCTTTCATTTCTTGAGTTACTTTTGACGCACCAAAGAATAAACCAAAGTTCACACCTGTCGTACGCTGAGTTTCAGACATACCAAGCAGTGAGAAATCGACACCTTTGACTTCACTTACCTTACCGTGCAGTACTGATAACCTGACACCGCCAACGGCATTTGCGTCTGGAGCGTTAAAGCCGTTAAGGGTTGAGAACATAACTGGTGAGCTATCTGCCAAAGCCATTGGGGAAGCGACCACCGCTGCTACTGCTAATGCTGACATCATCTTTTTCATTTATTTGTCTCCACTGACATTTATGACGTATCCCAATAACTATAGGTGATGTTAATTACTCCAACAATGGAAACATCACATTTAAGTTATTAAAGTTTCAATACATTCGGTTTTTCAAGGCACAAACGTTTAGCCATAAAAAAGCCGAAGGAAAATCCTTCGGCTTTGTCAGTCAGAACTTACATGACTACATCATGCCTGGCATACCACCCATGCCGCCCATGCCACCCATATCAGGCATTGCTGGGGAGTCTTTCTGTGGTAAATCTGTCACCATCGCTTCAGTGGTGATCATCAGGCCAGCAACCGATGCGGCAAACTGAAGTGCACTGCGCGTTACTTTCGTTGGGTCCAAAATACCCATCGCAATCATGTCGCCATATTCGCCAGTCGCGGCATTGTAGCCGTAGCTGCCTTCGCCGGCTTTGACGTTGTTGGCAACCACAGACTCTTCATCACCTGCGTTTGTCGTAATTTGACGTAGTGGTGCTTCCATTGCTCGAAGTGCTACGCGGATACCCACGTTCTGCTCTTCGTTAGTGCCCTCTAGGCCTGCAACTTTAGACGCGGCGCGAATAAGAGCAACACCGCCACCTGCGACCACGCCCTCTTCAACAGCAGCACGAGTCGCGTGCAGAGCATCTTCAACACGGTCTTTCTTCTCTTTCATTTCTACTTCAGTTGCCGCGCCAACCTTAATGACAGCAACGCCGCCCGCTAGCTTAGCAACACGCTCTTGAAGTTTTTCTTTATCGTAGTCAGATGTTGCGTCTTCAATTTGTTGACGAATTTGAGCAACACGACCTTGAATCATCCCTTCTTCACCCGCGCCATCAATGATGGTTGAGTTTTCTTTGGTGATCGTAACGCGCTTAGCTTGACCTAGGTCTTCTAATGTTACTTTCTCAAGATCTAGGCCGATTTCTTCAGAAATCACCGTACCGCCAGTCAGGATAGCGATATCTTGTAGCATTGCTTTACGGCGATCACCAAAACCAGGCGCTTTAACAGCAGCCACTTTTACGATGCCACGCATGTTATTCACTACTAGCGTTGCTAGCGCTTCGCCTTCAACATCTTCTGCGATGATAAGCAGCGGACGAGACGCTTTAGCAACTGCCTCTAGTGTTGGTAGGAGCTCACGGATGTTTGATACTTTCTTATCAATAAGAAGAATGAACGGGCTCTCTAAATCAACGCTTCCAGCTTCTTGATTGTTAATGAAGTAAGGAGATAGGTAACCGCGATCAAACTGCATACCTTCAACTACGTCTAATTCATCTTGTAGCGCCTGACCTTCTTCGACGGTGATAACACCGTCACGGCCTACTTTTTCCATCGCTTCTGCAATGATGTTACCAACGGTTTCGTCTGAGTTTGCAGAAATAGTACCTACCTGAGCAATCGCCTTGGTATCTTTACACTCAACGGACAATGCTTTCAGTTCTTCAACCGCAGCAGCGACAGCTTTGTCGATACCGCGCTTCAGATCCATTGGGTTCATGCCTGCAGCAACCGCTTTAAGGCCTTCACTCACAATAGATTGAGCCAATACTGTTGCCGTTGTCGTACCGTCACCCGCCGCATCGTTTGCTTGTGAAGCAACTTCTTTAACCATTTGCGCGCCCATGTTTTGGAACTTGTCTTCAAGTTCAATTTCACGAGCAACGGAAACACCATCTTTAGTGATGGTGGGTGCGCCAAAAGATTTGTCTAGAACGACATTACGGCCTTTAGGACCTAGTGTTACTTTTACCGCGTCAGCCAGAACGTTGACACCTTCTAGCATTTTAATTCGTGCGTCATTACCAAATTTAACGTCTTTAGCAGCCATCTTTTATTTCCTTATCTAAATTCATTGTTTTTGCTTCAATTCAGAGCAAAAATTACTCAACGTCTACTTCGTTATTCAACGATTGCCATGATGTCATTTTCAGACATGATGAGAACTTCTTTACCATCGATTTTTTCACTTTTCGTGCCGTAGCCTTCAGCAAAGATAACGGTATCACCAACTTTTACGTCCAATGGCTGTACAGAACCATTTTCTAAGATGCGACCTTTGCCCACAGCGAGAATCGTGCCGCGTGTTGATTTTTCAGCAGCCGAACCAGTTAGAACGATGCCACCAGCTGACTTAGATTCAACTTCTTGACGTTCAACGATTACACGGTCGTGTAGAGGACGGATATTCATCGGTCGTTTCTCCTGATTGTTTTCATTTATGCTTTGAGTTGCCGTTCATTGGCATGTGGTAATTATGTTGGGGGCATTTCCTCTAAACCCAAGGGGACAGCATGAAAAAAGTGTGATTACATTAACGCTTTTGCGTGAAGATTGTCGCTTATACGACCATTGAGAGCGGCTATGGTGGAGATGGTCGCTGTCTGTACCAAATTACTGTATGCTTGGCACCAGCTTCATTTTTCTGCTATAGCGAATGCAAGACAAACACGGCCTACTGAGCGCCCCTATACCACTTGTTCTACGTCAGATGACGGTCCCCATGGTTTTTGGCATGGTGGCGATCCTGATGTTCAATCTCGTCGATACTTTTTTTATCTCTTTGTTAGGGACGCAAGCCCTCGCTGCGATAAGCTTTACCTTCCCTGTTACATTTGCCGTCAACTGCATTACGATGGGTATCGGGATGGGATTATCAACCAATATCGGTCGATTGCTCGGTCAGGGTGATGCCACTTATGCCGCGCGCTTTACCACTCATGGCCTATTGCTCGCGGTATTGCTGGTTATCTTGGCTTCAGCCATTGGGCTGCTTACTATCGATCCGCTGTTTCGCCTACTTGGCGCCGAAGAATCGTTGCTGCCCTTGATCAATCAATATATGAGTATCTGGTACCTCACGATTCCCCTGCTGGTGATCCCAATGGCTGGTAACAGTGCTATCAGAGCGACAGGGGACACCAAAACACCTGCAAAAATAATGATGTTGTCTGGCGTCTTGAATGGCATCCTCGATCCGCTGCTGATCTTTGGCATTGGTCCTTTTCCTGAACTTGGTATTCAAGGAGCGGCCATTGCCAGTGGTCTGGCTTGGCTTGGTGCTCTGTTTGGCTCTTTGTACGTATTGATTGCCAGGGAAAAGTTACTGGCTGCCATCTATCGTAAAACGTTACTCAATGATTGGCTTCTAATTCTCAAAATAGGCACTCCTGCCGGGCTGTCCACAGCCATGTCTCCGTTGTCTGGAGCCATCCTCATGAAGCTTCTTTCTACACATGGAACCGCTGCCGTCGCTGCCTATGGTGCCGCACAGAGAATTGAATCCATATTGATTCTGGTATTGATCTCTTTAAGCTCGGCATTGACGCCTTTCATGTCTCAGAACTTTGGTGCGAACTCTCCAGAGCGCAGTTTTTCAGGCATGTTCATTAGCATCCGCTTTTCCATCGTGTTTCAGCTATTTCTATTTATTGTGATGGTGCCGCTAAGCATTCCGATTTCAGCCCTGTTTTCGCAAGAACAAGCGGTAAGAGATATGCTGTGGCATTACTTGTTGGTGGTACCCATTAGCTATGGTTTCCAGGGCATCATTATGATGCTGGTTAGCGGATTAAACGCCATGCACCAACCTATGAAGGCATTTAGCTGGAGCGCAATGCGCTTGTTTGTGTTCACATTGCCCTTTGCGGCACTGGGCAGTCATTGGTATTCGATTGAAGGGTTGTTTATTGGTATTGCGGTTGGCAATATCGCTGGAGGCATTTGGGGCTACTTCTACGCACTAAGGCTGCGTAAATATCAAGGTTTGCCAGTTCAAAGTAAGTAAGCTGGGAAAGAGTTTGCGTTGCCTAACGATCACCAGGCAACGCAATACCGTAACTTAGATGCCGTCTCCGCCGACAAAGGTTTGAGACTTGCCGTTAAACTGCTGGTCCATATCCAATGAAGGCATGTCAGTTTTCGGTTTACCGACGATTTTAGCCGGTACACCTGCTGCGGTCGTGTGTGCAGGTACAGGTTGCAATACCACAGAACACGAGCCGATTTTTGCGCCAACGCCGACTTCAATGTTACCCAGTATTTTGGCACCAGCGCCTATCATAACGCCTTCACGAATTTTGGGGTGACGATCCCCGCCTTCTTTACCAGTACCGCCTAAGGTGACATCTTGCAGGATTGACACATCATTTTCGACAACCGCCGTTTCACCAATCACAATCCCTGTGGCATGGTCGAGCATGATACCTCGACCAATTTTAGCCGCCGGGTGGATATCAACCTGGCACGCGACTGAAATTTGGTTCTGCAAGTAAGTGGCAAGAGCCTTACGGCCTTGCTTCCACAACCAGTTGGCAACACGATAACCTTGAAGAGCATGGTAGCCTTTCAAATACAGCAGCGGCATAGAATACATTGATACCGCAGGGTCTCGATTGACCGTCGCACAGATATCACATGCTGCAGAACCCGTAATCGATGGATCTTCACTAAAGGCTTGCTCAACCACTTCGCGCACCGCCATTGCTGGCATCGATGCGGTCTTTAGCTTGTTCGCTAAAATATAGCTTAAAGCTGCCCCCAAACTCTCATGGTTAATGATGGTCGCATGATAGAAGCTCGCGAGCATCGGCTCTTGCTCCGAATACTCTCTTGCTTCTTTAACGATTGCTTGCCAAACTTTTTGTTTCTCACAGTGTTTCATGTCATGTCCTACGAACGAGAAATACCCACCGGATTCGCTGCGTTATTTTTCTGCTTTTTTGTCTCTAGCTAACAGATCTTGTGCAGCATTCCTTGCATCTTTCCCTTGATACAACACTTGATAGATTTGGTCAACTATTGGCATTTCTACCCCCATACGCTGAGACAGTAGCCATACTTCTTTGGTATTACGATAGCCTTCAACGACCTGACCAATTTCTGTCTGAGCTTCATCAACATCTTTACCCTGACCTAAAGCCAAACCAAAACGACGATTACGAGATTGATTATCGGTACAAGTAAGCACTAAATCACCTAGCCCTGCCATGCCCATAAACGTTTCTTGTTGCGCACCCAATGCCGCACCAAGACGGGTCATTTCAGCCAGACCACGAGTGATCAATGCGGTGCGAGCATTAGCACCAAAACCGATGCCATCAGACATACCTGCACCGATAGCGATAACGTTTTTCACCGCGCCACCCAGTTGCATGCCAGTAAAGTCGTTATTGGCATACACTCGAAATGTTTTGCTGCAGTGAATTTTCTCTTGCAGATCTGCCACAAATGTCGCGTCCGGAGAAGCAACCGATATCGCCGTTGGCATGCCCATGGCAAGCTCTTTGGCAAACGTTGGGCCAGAAAGCACCGCAAGAGGGTAGTGACTACCAAGAACATCATGAGCGACGTCTTTTAGCAAACGACCCGTCTCAGGCTCCAATCCTTTTGTTGCCCAGCAAATTCGAGTATCAGCACGCAGATGCGGTTTAATGCTCGTTAAAACCACGCCAAATACATGGCTAGGTACAACGACCAGCAGATCTCGGCTCGCGCTCACCGCTTTCTCTAAATCGGCCTCGACGATGAGTGATTCTGGAAACTCAATGCCCGGTAAAAATTCGTGGTTTGCTCTGTCTGCTTGTAGACGAGCCATATGTTGAGGATCGTGCCCCCAAATCACAACGTTAGCACCATTACGCGCCAACGAGATCGCGAGTGATGTTCCGTAAGACCCCGCACCGATCACTGTCATAGTGATCTCTTTTCCGTATGCATTATTCATTGTTTCACCTGATTAACAATCTCGTGTTGCTGTTGAGAGACAGTGTATTACGTATTCTTAGATCTCTAAACAAAAAATGCACACCGCATACCGCGCTGTGCATTTATTTTGCTTTAGCTTCAAAACCTGACGAAACTCTATCGTCAGCGCTTGCAATTAAGCGTCAGCTTGACCTTCTTGGTTAGCTTGCTGTTGTAGGTAGTTCATGAACAAAGCGTCAAAGTTAACTGGCGCTAGGTTCAGTTGTGGGAACGTACCTTTCATCGTTAGGCCAGAAATCGTTTCACGTGCGTAAGGGAACAGGATGTTCGGGCAGAATGCTCCTAGGCAATGAGCTAGTTGACCCGCTTCCATCTTCTCAGCAGTGAAAATACCACCTTGTTGAATTTCACAAAGGAAAGCTGTTTCTTCAGCATTCTTAACGGTCACAGTCAAACGAAGTACAACTTCGTATACACCTTCACCAAGCTCACGACTTTGTGTATCAAGGTCAAGTTTCACATCAGGGTTCCATTCTTTTTGGAACATTGCTGGTGAATTAGGAGCTTCAAACGATAGGTCTTTTAGAAAGATACGTTGAATCGTGAAGTTTTGTTGTGCGTCTTGTTGTGCTGCTTCAGCCATGATGCTTATCCTTAAATACGTCTAAATTAATTCTGTCGAGACGAGTGATTCTCTTTGACAGCAGACTAACGAAGCCGACGAGTGATGACTAGGCGAGCCTTAAATTACGTGGCATTTATCACACCCTTGGTCGATAAATGCCGCGATTTTAGCCAGTAACGCCCTACTTTTTGCCTTTAACTAGAGGAAGATTCGCTTCGCTCCATGCCACTAGGCCGTTTTTCAATAGGTACACTTTCTCAAAGCCAGCCTTCGCTAGAAGGTTTGCGCTTTCTTGCGCTGTCTGTCCTGTCTTACATACCACAATGATTGGGTCTGATTTACGTTTTTCAAGCTCCGCGATTGAACCTGCTTTGATATCAGACGGCAAAATGTGAAGTGCGCCCGTAATATGACCACGTTTGAAATCATCTTTAGAGCGAATATCAATCACAGCACCGTTCTCATGGTTCATTAATTGAGTGACCTGAGCTGCGGAGATCTCTTTGTAAGCCGCGTTGGCTGCTTTAACAATGTTGGCAATGAGAGCAACGAATAGTGCAACCCAAACTAACGACATGATCATATTTTGCTGAAAAAATTCTAAGTACTCTTGCATAGCTTGCGCTCTTATCGGTTGAACATAAAATCAGACGAGGAGTATAGCGGCTAACCCTCGCTGTGGCGAGAGGGGAAAATGTTTCTAGCCAATAATTGAGATCATTCTCCTTTACTATTAGTGAAATAGGCACCATCAATTGGAGTTACTCAACATTCCTAGCGTATAAATGGTTCGAAACAGCCACTTTACTTAAAGATTACGCCTATGATTACAGGGGCGCAGCCCCCTGTTTGCGGGTAATCCAACACCACACTTGAAAGCAAACAACAGTTTTTCAGCAACAATATTTGATCTGCCACTACAGTTTTGGTTAAAAAGTGTAGTAAAATTACGCTAATTTGTTTTTGTAAAGTTACTTTGAATTTGACGAGGTCATACACTATGTCTGCTAAGAAGCCGATGGCTCTAGTGATTCTTGACGGTTGGGGATACCGTGAAGATAGCGCAAGCAATGCAATTAATAACGCGAACACGCCTGTAATGGATAGCTTGATTGCCAACAATCCAAATACCTTAATCTCTGCTTCTGGCATGGACGTGGGTCTTCCTGATGGTCAAATGGGTAACTCTGAAGTTGGTCATACCAACATTGGTGCAGGCCGAGTGGTATATCAGGATCTTACGCGTAT
Organism: Vibrio gelatinilyticus; assembly: GCF_022836845.1. Taxonomy (GTDB): domain Bacteria; phylum Pseudomonadota; class Gammaproteobacteria; order Enterobacterales; family Vibrionaceae; genus Vibrio; species Vibrio gelatinilyticus. The sequence continues at coordinate 57,328 of NZ_JAJNNZ010000013.1, read as the reverse complement.
CACTAAATCTATCTCTGATGGTGAATTCGGTCAAAACGAAGTACTGGCTGCCGCGATGGATAAAGCCATAGCAGCAGGTAAAGCGGTTCACCTAATGGGGCTGATGTCTCCAGGTGGCGTACACTCTCACGAAGATCACATCTATGCGGCAGTAAAAATGGCAGCAGAGCGTGGCGCTGAAAAAATCTACCTACATTGCTTCCTAGACGGACGCGACACTCCACCACGCAGTGCTGAAGGTTCACTAAAACGCTTCGACGCTCTATTTGCCGAACTTGGTAAAGGCCGCGTCGCGTCTCTTGTGGGGCGTTACTATGCAATGGATCGCGACAACAACTGGGATCGCGTAGAAAAGGCCTACGATCTGCTGACTCAAGCAGAGGGTGCCTTTACGTTTGACTCGGCCGTAGAAGGCTTGGAAGCCGCTTACGCTCGTGAAGAAAACGATGAATTCGTTGCACCAACAGAGCTTCGTACTGAAGGTCAAGAGTCTGCCGCGATTGTTGAAGGCGATGCGGTTATCTTTATGAACTACCGTGCTGACCGTGCTCGTGAAATCACACGTGCTTTCGTTCCTGCCTTTGAAGGCTTCGAGCGCAAAGTATTCCCGGCCGTAGACTTTGTTATGCTGACTCAATACGCAGCAGACATTCCTCTGCTATGTGCATTCCCACCAGCGTCACTAGAAAACACGTACGGTGAGTGGTTATCCAAAGAAGGGAAAACTCAACTGCGTATCTCTGAGACAGAGAAATACGCACACGTGACGTTCTTCTTTAATGGCGGCGTGGAAGCTGAATTTGACGGCGAAGAACGTAGTTTAGTGGCTTCCCCTAAGGTTGCTACTTATGACCTACAGCCAGAAATGAGCTCAGAAGAGCTCACTGAAAAAATGGTCGCAGCGATCAAGTCGGGTAAATACGACACGATTATCTGTAACTACCCTAACGCTGACATGGTTGGTCACACCGGTGTATACGAAGCGGCAGAGCAAGCGATCGAAGCACTAGACGCAAGCGTTGGCAAAGTTGTTGAAGCGATTAAGCAAGTCGGCGGTCAAATGCTTATTACAGCTGACCACGGTAACGCGGAAATGATGGTAGATCCTGAAACAGGCGGTACTCACACTGCTCACACCAACCTACCAGTACCTCTTATCTACATTGGCGAGGAAGCGGTTGAGTTTAAAGAAGGTGGAAAACTGTCTGACTTAGCTCCAACCATGCTGTCACTAACAGGCATGAACATCCCGACTGAGATGACAGGTGAAATCCTGACTAAGTAATTGAGTCAAGATCACGTTAAAAACGCCGGTGCTCACGCATCGGCGTTTTTGTTTGCTTGCGCCTCTAGGTGCTTTTCAATAAAGTAAGTCATGCTCTCATTTTCGCCATAACGCAATGGATCTGTAATGCTCAACTTTAAAAAAAACCAGCACCTTCATTACGTTACTTTCTTATTAGTTGCGCTTAGCGCGATTTTTTTTACGCACAGTGTCTTCGCCAATCAAAACGAATTGTCTGGCGTCAAAAATGAAATTGATCGTCAAAAACAATCCTTGTCCAAACAACAGAAACAACTGAATGCACTACAAAAATCATTAAGAGATCAAGAACTGACTATCTCGTTAGCCGAAAACGACATCAAACGCAGCAGTACCGATCTTGCGGTGGCAAACAAAAATATTGATGAACTGCACCAACAAGTTGACTCTCTGCAAACACAAAAACACCAGCAGCAGAAAATCTTGGCTGACTTGGTGCATGCCTATTATGTGATGACCACCAACAGCGCCAATCGCAACCTATTTAGCAATGACGAAAAAGAAGACCGAGTCAGCCAGTACTATCAACACCTGGCCAAAGCGAGAGCCAATGCCATTACGGAATTAGAGCAGACCAAGCAGCAACTAGAACAAAGTGAGCGAGCACTGGAATTAGAGCGAAATCAAATCGCTCAATTGCTAAAAGAACAAAAAGCCAAACGAGAGAAGCTTACTAAGAATCAAACAAGTCGAAAATCGACGATCAAGAAAATTAATAAAAGCATCTCTGGTGATAAGAATTATTTGGCCGAGTTACAGCGCAATGAAACACGCCTAAAGGCTGAGATCGCAAAAGCGGCGAAGCGCAATACCGTGCCGATGGACGGTCTGGCACGACAGAAAGGCAAGCTACCTTGGCCTCTCAAAGGTCAGGTAATGCATCGCTTTGGCACCAAACAAACAGGGCAAATCACCTGGAAGGGTATGGTGATCAAGGCGCAATATGGCCAATCCGTCAAAGCAGTGTACTCTGGGACGGTGGTGTTTGCGGAATATCTGAGAGGCTACGGTTTAGTGGTTCTGCTTGATCATGGTAAAGGGGATATGACGCTCTATGGCTACAACCAAACTTTGCTCAAAAAAGAAGGCGATCGGGTGCGTGCCGGAGAAACGTTGGCGCTAGCTGGAGATACTGGCGGACAATCAAGTTCATCTCTGTACTTTGAGATCCGCCGTAACAGTAAAGCCCAAAACCCGAAGCAGTGGCTCACCCGCTAGTCTGCACCGGGCCATTTAAGTAGGTTTTCTCGGTCAGTGCAATCACGTCATTGAGGCCACTCAAGGATAAGGTGTTGATACCTGCTGCTATCTCCCTTCCGCCGCCGCTGACAAAAACACTGCAGATAGCACCAGCGCTGTGCGGCTGACTCAAAGGAGCACGTAATGATAAGGTATATTGTGGCTCATCCTTTTCTCCATTAGCCGTTCGCTTTGACAAGATAATGTGTGCTTTGTCTGGCTGCTGACGCACTAACTGATTACTGTATTCGCCGATAATCCTTCTTGATGAGGAGGAATCAGGCAAAAGACACACTTCGAGTATCGACGACTGATATAAGGTTTCAGCTTGCTCAACCGCTAGTAAATCACACTGATAGCCTTCAACCAACTGGTGATATGGCGAAGACTGGTCTGCGATTACATCAAAAGGATCATGGTAGGCCAAAAGCTTTTGATAGAGCGCCATCGGATGAAAGTGCAAATCATCAAGGCTTTCACCGTAACCATTGTAATTAATCAGCTTCCCCAGTTGCTTAAGTTGCTTATCTTGCTCTTCGGAATGCCCCGACGCCTTGCTAAGCCGAATGGCAACATCGACAAGGTTGTCCCCATACGCCGCGGCGATGGCCCAGTTTTGAAACTCCCCTTTGAGCAACCGGTTAACGATCAATGAAGTACACGTGGTGGCGGATAAATCAATATGACTGGTCAGGTATTCAGAACGTGGCAACAAGCTCGCAAGATGGTGATCGATATAGGTGACGGGTACTTTCGCATCAAGCAGCTGCTCGAGCGCCACACTGTTTCTATCTAATGATACATCCAATACCGTTACACTACTTACATCATCTTTTGGCACTCGCTCAAGTAGCTGTATATCACGCTTAACACCGGTGATAAGTTGAGACTTTCTCGGCTCATTGAGCCTTAGCTGCAGCAAGGCAATAATGCCATCTGCATCGCCGTTAAACACATCATAATGCACAACAAATTCCCATTTCATCGCCACAATAAACAAGACCCTACTCTGAGAGTAGGGTCTGGGTAAAATGCCTATTTGCTATAAGACATGCTTTCTAAATCGATGCCGACATCATTTTCACGCCATCTTCAAGCAAAGAGAGTTGCTCACGCCCTTTTTGAGTCGCCAACGGTTTAACGATATTAATCATGTGTAACATGCCTTGCTGGATCACTTGCTCGGTTATTTGGGTTTTTGGCGACATAGAAGATTGATAGCTTAACCAACTTGCGGCCATCATATGCAGTGTTGTCACTAGTGAATTCAATTCAGCGTCATCGACATCCAGTAAGTTTAGCTCCACAAATGCTTTAAGGATATTCACCAAGTTTACTTGCAATCGATTTTGCACTTGGATGTACTCATCATGCAATACCGGATCTCTTTGTAAGATTTCCGGTAAGTTGGCGTAGAAGAAGCGATACTTCCACATCAGCGTAAAAATAGAATCGAGATAATGCTTCAATAAAACAAGGCTTTCCTGCTGTCCTTGTAGTGGAGTAAAGCGCTCAATTAACTCCCGGGAATACAAAGCAAAGATCTCTCGTACGATTTCTTGCTTATTGCGAAAATGGTAATAAAGGTTGCCAGGACTGATCCCAATATGTGCAGCGATATGGTTAGTGGTCACATTACGTTCACCACTCGAGTTAAATAACTCTAATGCCGCATGCACAATCTTCTCTCGGGTTTTCATTTTGACAAACTTCCTCTCAACAATTTACATCAGTATACGTCCAATACCATCAAGTGAAATACTTGAGGCGCTGGTTAGACCAAACCAAGCATAACTTTACAATAGATGATAAACAGACTCAGGGCGACTACGAGGTTGCCAAAATAAAAAAAAGCACTCAAAAATGAGTGCTTAATCAATCTGTTGGAGACACTTTTTTACTCAACTTCGTCCATTTTGCCAAGCAGACCGCGAATGCGCTCTTGCCACTGAGCGTGCTCACGTTGCATATTCTCTGTCTTTTGTTGCAGCTCTTCTCGGCCATTTCGTAGCTCTTCAGCCTGTAACGCCAACTGTGACTTTTCTTCTTTTAACTCTTCCACTTCCATTTGAAGAAGCGCAATGGTGTCAACTGCAGTTTGTATTTTCGCTTCTAATTGTTCTAATACTTCAAAAGACATCTTGGCCTACCTATATTGATTCGATGATGATGAAATTCATTTCATTCTATATTGCCTCATTCTACTCAGCCTAGAGAAGATAGACACGCTCTATATTGCAATTTTTTCACCATTCGGTCAAAAAACAGCCAAGGCATAACACAACACTCACCTAGATTGGCCTTAGATTCATTCATATTGGATTTGAATAGCCTATCAGGTGAAACATTCCCGTAACACTACCCTACCTCCTCACCATACAAACCCATTGACAGCATGAATTTGTTTCTAAGGAACGCGCAAAAAAGCAAACGTTTTCTTTAGAATATGCTAGAATTCGCGCCGTTAACTTTTCCTCATTTTCTTCCTATGGAGTCAGTATGAAACGCGATTTAGCAATGGCCTTTTCACGAGTAACTGAAGGTGCCGCATTGGCCGGCTATAAATGGCTTGGCCGAGGTGACAAAAATGCTGCCGATAATGCAGCTGTTGAAGTCATGCGCAGCCTACTGAACAAAACGGACATCAGTGGTGAGATCGTGATTGGCGAAGGTGAAATCGACGATGCACCGATGCTGTATATTGGCGAGAATGTAGGTTTAGGTGGCGACTGCGTTGATATCGCTGTCGACCCAATCGAAGGCACCCGTATGACCGCTATGGGTCAGTCAAATGCATTAGCTGTACTCGCGGCAGGTGAAAAAGGCAGCTTTCTGAAAGCACCTGACATGTATATGGAAAAGCTAGTTGTTGGGCCCGGAGCTAAGGGGGTTATTGACCTGCACCGCCCACTAAAAGAAAATTTGGAAAACATTGCAGCTGCACTCGGTAAATCAATCGATACCTTAGTAGTGACCACTCTCGCAAAACCACGTCACGACGCCGTGATTGCCGAAATGCAAGCTATGGGTGTACGAGTCTTTGCAGTACCAGATGGTGATGTAGCAGCCTCAATACTTACCTGCATGCCAGATAGCGAAGTGGATGCGATGTACTGCATCGGTGGCGCTCCAGAAGGTGTGGTATCAGCAGCGGTTATACGCGCACTGGATGGCGACATGCACGGTCGCTTACTGCCTCGCCATCAAGTGAAAGGCGATAGCGACGAAAACCGTGCACACGGCGAATTGGAGCTGCAACGTTGTAAAGAAATGGGCGTTGAGGTCAACGTGGTATTACGTATGGAAGACATGGCGCAAAGTGATAACGTGGTGTTTTCAGCAACAGGGATCACTAAGGGCGACCTGCTCGAGGGCATTACCCGTCAAGGCAATATCGCCACCACCGAAACATTACTCATTCGTGGTCGTTGTCGCACTATTCGTCGCATTAAGTCGATCCACTACCTAGAGCGTAAAGATCCCGAAGTTAGAGATATCATTCTCTAATATCGATTTGATTGGAAAGCGCCGTCTCATACGGCGCTTTTTTTATCCATGGGCTTTAACTAAGTAAATAATTTGCTTTATTAACCTCATCCGCCATAATAAAGCCGAAACCAATATGGACGGATCAATGAAAGCCACGGAACAGATTCTGCAAATCATCAAACGAGAAGGTTCTGCCAACGCAAAAAGCATCGCAACGGCGTTGGACATCACCTCAATGGGGGCACGTCAGCATCTTCAGCAACTACAAGACAAAGGATTGCTTCGCTTTGAAGATGTAAAAGTTAAAGTCGGGCGCCCTAATCGCCATTGGTCGCTCACCGCGAAAGGGCATAGCCACTTTGCTGACAGACACGGCGACTTAACGGTGCAGTTCATCGATGCTATAGAAGAACTGTATGGCGAAGACGGGCTTAATAAAGTCGCCCTACTTCGTTCAGAGCGAACTCTCGATGCTTACCAAGAACAACTGTCTGCAATCACCAATATCGAAGAAAAATTAAACGCACTGGTGATGCTCAGAGAACGAGATGGCTATATTGCCGAGTTATTTGTTGATAGCGATGGCTATACACTCGTCGAAAATCACTGCCCGATATGCAAAGCAGCAACACGTTGTGACATGCTGTGCCAATCAGAACTGACTATTTTCAAAACACTGCTTGGCAGCAACTACAGCATTATACGAACAGAGCACATCATCAGCGGCCAGCGTCGTTGCAGCTACAAGATCACCACAGCTCAATAACACCGTACTTTCCATGTGTTTCATTGTTGGTAATCCGTCTCATAGCTGAGACTCTTCCCACCTTACACTGTTCATCCCCCATATCACTTCCTAAGCTAAGTCCTGTGAGCACATTTGATGCGCGGTATTTCCGGCATTAAACATAACAGGTGCGAGGAGATGAGCATGAAGCAATTCAGACAAGCGGCAAACCAGGCATGTTTAGACATACCCTCTTTTGATGAACTGATGATACTGGCCAGCGATAACCCAGAGCAGTTTGATACGTTAAAGAAAGAGCTGTGCCGTCAACTGATTGACACCAGCTCTGAAGAGATGAAACCTCGCTTAGAAGCTCAACAAACTCATATAGATCGAGTACTGAGTAAAGCCAAAAACCCCATTCACGCTAATGTGTTGTTACGCCAAGAGCTACACCGTCAAATCGTTAAGTTCTCCCAGGCCCTGAGAGGAGAAGAAAATGAGCAAGCAACAAATGCAACAGTGATCCGTTTTCCTACTAAAGAAAGTTGGCGCTGAACATCGCGCCAACCAATAAGCTACTTTGGCTCAGAACCAAAACGATTTTCTCCTTCAGAGCCTTTCATAAAGCCACATTCAACTAATACCCATAAACCACAGCCCAAGGCTGAGATAGATATCAGACTTTGCAGCAATGACGGTTGCGCCGCAACGGCAGGATCAAATGTTGGCAAGCTTAAGCGACCGATGACCAGTGGAATATTAAGTAGCAACCACCATGTCGATTTATTTCTATCGTGCCAGCGCTTGGCGGTAATGGCTAAATCAGGGATGAGCAATCCCAATAAAATGATAGGAAGGAGAACATGTACGAGCGACGGATACAAAAAGTTGATGCCCTGTGAACACACCATGATCGCCAAATAGTACAAGACATTCCAAATCCAGAATGTTTTGCGATTCACTCGGCCTTGAAAAGAAAAAAGTAGTGATTTTATCGACATTGCTTACCTAAATACTAATTCATAATTTTCTGAAAACTGCTTTTGTCCATGTCACGGACATTGACGGTTAAGCTCTTAACTTGACTGGCCTTGTCGCGTAACACATCCATCAAACGACGAGACAGGTCACGTTTTTGCTCTTCACTTCTTCCTGATAATAGCTCAAAACTAATGTGAACAAAGTCTTCATTATCCGCAAAGTCACCTATGAGCCAATGGTGACATCGCAAGGCTCGAGACTTAACGGCACACCTATCAAACAAACCAGAGTCCAGAGTTACCTGATGCAATTCTGCTAACAACCCTTGAACATTCAAACGCTCATCAACGCGATTTGAGTACTCCATGACTAAATTTGGCATTTCCATTTCCTAGCATTTGCTCGTGAAGGACAACATATAGCAAGTCCGTAAGAAAAATCCGAGAATTAAACTATTATTTTGTTTACTGGATCACTGCTCGGCCGTCAAGTCACGTCATTTATTGGTAACTTGAGCCCCAACAAGTCAATGACTTGGGCCAGCATTTATAACGAAGCGAGAAAGACATGACGACAATCATGATCTGGATGAATTATTCTGTTATATTCTTTCGTAATCTCGTTTATTTTTTACATTCATTGATTTTGGAGAAAATCTCATGCGTCAACCTGTAGTTATGGGTAACTGGAAACTCAACGGCAGCAAAGCAATGGTAACTGAACTGCTAACTGGTCTAAACGCTGAACTTGAAGGCGTAACTGGTGTAGACGTGGCAGTAGCTCCACCTGCACTATACATCGACCTAGCAGAACGCGTAATCGCTGAAGGCGGCAACAAGATCATTCTTGGTGCACAAAACACAGACCTAAACAACAGCGGTGCATTCACTGGCGACATGTCTCCAGAGATGCTAAAAGACTTTGGTGCTTCTCACATCATCATCGGCCACTCTGAGCGTCGTGAATACCACAACGAATCTGACGAGTTTATCGCTAAGAAATTCGCTTTCCTACAAGAAAATGGCCTTAAGCCAGTTTTCTGTATCGGTGAATCTGAAGCTCAAAACGAAGCAGGTGAAACTGAAGCGGTATGTGCACGTCAAATCAACGCTGTTATCGACGCATACGGCGTTGAAGCACTAAACGGCGCGATCATCGCATACGAGCCAATCTGGGCTATCGGTACTGGTAAAGCAGCGACAGCTGAAGATGCACAGCGCATCCACGCTTCTATCCGTGCTCTAATCGCGAGCAAAGACGCAGCTGTTGCTGAGCAAGTCATCATCCAATACGGTGGTTCTGTTAAGCCAGAAAACGCTGAAGCATACTTCTCACAACCAGACATTGACGGTGCTCTCGTTGGTGGTGCTGCTCTAGACGCGAAAAGCTTCGCAGCTATCGCTAAAGCAGCTGCGGCAGCAAAAGCGAAGTAATCGATTATCTAAAGACTGAAAAGCAGGCTCTCATGATCCTGCTTTTTTTATGCTTGAACCGCTAATATCAAGGCAAATAAAAACCGCTGCAATGGCAGCGGTTTCTTTATTCAAGCTCTGTATTCGAAAGTTCGTTTTCTTTAGAACAACTCTTCTGCAACTTTGAACAGGTCATCACGAACAGGACGCTTCATGTTTTCAATAGCATCGATAATATCGTGGTGCACTAGTTCTTCTTTTTGAATACCAACACAGCGGCCACCTTGACCTTGAATTAGTAGGTGGACGGCATAGTTACCCATACGTGACGCTAGCACTCGGTCAAACGCCGTAGGTCGACCACCACGCTGAATATGGCCTAAAACGGTTGCACGTGTTTCACGGCCCGTGGCTTCTTCGATTTCTTTTGCCAGTTCATTAGCATCCATCATCAGCTCGGTCAAGGCAATAATTGCGTGCTTCTTACCTTTATCGATACCCGCTTGAATACTTGCGATAAGCTCGTCTTTTTTCAGGCCAGTTTCAGGCGTAATAATGTATTCACAACCACCCGCAATCGCAGACATCAATGTTAGGTCACCACAGTGACGCCCCATGATCTCAACAATCGAGATACGCTGGTGAGACGATGAGGTATCGCGTAAACGGTCAATTGCATCAATGACGGTGTTCAAGGCTGTTAGATAACCAATAGTGTAATCTGTACCCGCAATATCGTTATCGATTGTGCCTGGAAGACCAATACATGGGTAACCCATTTCAGTCAATTTCTTCGCACCCATGTACGAACCATCACCACCAATAACAACAAGCGCTTCGATGCCATGTTTTTGTAGGTTTTCAATCGCCTTTTCGCGAACTTCCACTTGTTTAAACTCAGGGAAACGAGCGGACCCAAGGAATGTACCACCGCGGTTAATCACATCAGAAACACTGGAGCGTTCGAGCTTTTCGATACGATCTTCATAAAGGCCTAAGTAGCCGTCATATACACCGTAAACTTCTAAGCCTTCAGACAACGCAGTACGAACAACACCACGAACTGCGGCATTCATACCGGGTGCGTCACCGCCGCTTGTCAAAACACCGATTTTTTTAATCATGTTTACCCTCGATTTGGCAATCTAAATATATAAATCATAGTATGGCGCATTTTGCATCATACGAAATTTTTTGTGAGCCTGTGTACTGACTTTACGGCTGCAGCATCACACGCCATCACGTAATTTATTTTTACTTATGTAAGAGTATTACAGTTTATCTCTTTTATTACGTTGATTCACATCAGAATTGCACTTTTTTATCACGCAGTAACGTAATAGACAATCCATAACGGTGATGCTTTGTTACTTTTATTCAACAAAATTGTAAACACAAGCTACCAACCTTGCTGTTTTTGTTCCTTTTCAGCGACTAACACAACCGAGTAAGGGTCTTGATGAATCAATACATCTGCTCTTGGAAAGGCTTCAATTAATCGATCTTCGGCTTCATCGGCAATGCGATGAGCATCAATCAATAACATATTGTCATCTAGCTCTAGATGAAGTTGGATAAAACGCACTGGCCCAGACATTCGAGTTCGAAGTTGATGCACTCCAAGAACACCTTCGACCTCTAAACAAAGAATACGGATCCTGCTGAGCTCCTCTTCGGGTAACTGTCTATCAAGAAGTGATTGCACCGCGTCATAAGCCATTTTGAATGCACTCACTAAAATAAAGATCCCGATAGCTACTGCAAATACGGAATCCGCTTGTTCAATGCCATACCAACTTAAGCCTAGCGCAACCATGATAGCCGCGTTCATGTACAAATCTGTTTGGTAATGCAATGAGTCTGCTGCAATGGCTTGGCTACCGGTTTTTCTAACAACATGCTTTTGAAAGGCGACTAACGCCGAGGTCACCACCAATGCAAATCCACTAACATAGATCCCCAGCTCTGGAGAATTCAATTCGTGAGGACGGAAAAAGCGATCAATACCATTTAGGATCAAGAAACAAGCAGAACCTGAGATGAACATAGATTGAGCCAAAGCGGCCAAAGACTCAGCCTTGCCATGGCCAAAGGTGTGCTCTTTGTCTGCTGGCTGCAGTGCGTAACGAACAACCACCAAGTTAACGGCTGAGGCGGCGATATCAAGCAGTGAGTCAAACACTGAGGCCAGCAAGCTAACCGAACCTGTGACCCACCAAACAATCATCTTGGCGATAAGTAGTATCGTTGCAACGGTCGTCGCTGTCCAAGCAGCAGCCGTTACCCATTTAGCGTAGTTGTCCTTCATATTCCGTGACATTTTGCCTTGTCTTATTTCATGAATGCTCACCTAACCTATTAATAGTTTAAGCAGCACAATTTTTCTAATTGACGACAAGTATACTCATAACCGTCGAGAAAAATAGAAAAAGCGGCCAAGGCCGCTTCAAATAAGGAATAAGAAACACCGATTATTTTGACATGCGAGACTGCATTTTAGTCAGGCAATTATCCATTCGCTCAGCTTGCAGTTCTTGCAATTTAACTTTCTGCTCTGGGGTTAAAATAGACAACATTTTGTGTCGTTGTTCAAGCATACCGACTCGTCTTTCCGCTTGTTGTGCCACCATCTCTTGTGCCAGCTCATTAGCCGCTTGCGCATCAAAGGTGTCAGCTAGTACCAACGCCTGCATTTTTTGGTGGCTCGCTTGCATTTCAGCACGCTTAGACTCGAAGTTGCTCTGGAATTGTGCTTTCATTTCTTCACGACTTGATTCGCGCATCTGCTTAAGTTGAACTTGTTGTTCACTGGTTAAATCGAGCTGACGAAACACTTTTTTGTCTAGGCCACCACAACGATCAAAGTCACCTTTGTGATGACCTTTACCACCGCCGAAAGCGTATGCCGACGCTGTGGCGACAGTTAACGGAAGAACCAATGCTGCAATAACCACTTTTTTCGCTAATTTCATAATCTGGACCCTTATATTCATTTGTCATTGCTGTCTGCACAGCGCTTGAAAATAGAATAACGATTACAAGGTAAACCAACGTACAGAGAGCGTAAAGAATCGTAAAGATCACCTTTTTCCTAGCGGTCCGCTTTACTATTACCACCAGCACTAAAATTTTGTTAAAGGACATTGGAAGATGGCAAACATTTTGATTATCGATGACGATACCGAACTAACGGGACTGCTTAAAGATATTCTCAGTTATGAAGGTTTTTCGGTCTCTGAAGCCAATGATGGTATTGCTGGTTTAGAGGCTCTTAATGACGACACTGACCTTGTACTTCTCGATGTCATGATGCCAAGACTTAACGGGATGGATACTCTTAAGAAACTGCGGGAACACTGGCAAACTCCCGTGCTTATGTTGACAGCTAAGGGAGAAGAGATAGACCGAGTGATTGGTCTAGAGCTTGGCGCCGATGATTACCTGCCTAAACCATTCAGTGATAGAGAATTACTGGCTCGAATCAAAGCGATTCTGCGTCGAACTCAAACTGTAGCGACACCGTCTAGTGACGTCATTGAATACGATGATATTCAGGTTTATCCCGGCCGACAGGAGGCCTTTTGTCAGGGGCAACTTCTCGAGCTCACCACTACAGAGTTAGCGTTGTTACAGCATTTCATTGAGAACCCTGGCGAAACATTGACCAAGGAAACTCTCAGCCTTGATGTTCTTGGCAAGAGGCTGTCTGCATTTGACCGTGCCATTGACATGCACGTATCTAACTTGCGTAAAAAGCTCCCAACCCGCAGTGATGACAAACCAAGAATCAAAACGTTACGCGGACGAGGCTACTTGCTTGTTAAGGACGCATCATGAAGTTCCCGAACATTACTAGTTTGTATGGTCGCATTTTTGCTATCTTCTGGTTCACCATGTTGGTGGTGCTGATCGCCGTACTCGCCCTTCCTCACCTTGATCCTCGCGTAGCGCGAGAGACCCAACGAGAGCAACTCGATCGCATATATCAACTGCGCGACAATCTTGAGCAGCGTTATGGTGCCAGTAACGACATACAGCAAGTGTTACAAGGCGTTAAAAATAACAACCGACGCCGCGCCAGTTCACCAAAAGACTCAGAATTGCCGCGACTGTTCCTAACCGACGTTGAAGGCAACATATTACAAACGCAAAATCATCATGACTTTAAAACCAAGGTGCTTAAAAATTTCATTACCACGGTAGAGTCACCAAGCAAACCAATGCAGCGCCTTTACGGCCGATATATGCTAATTGGTCCCGTCCCTATTGAACTCGCTAATCGTAATTTGCATTTATACGTCGCTATCAGATGGAACCAACCGCCGCCTTTCTTACTGAGAATGTTCGACAAACCATTACAGCTGCTGCTCGTGGTCATGATAGTCAGCACACCATTTTTGCTCTGGTTAGCCTGGGCGCTGAGCCAGCCAGCCCGTCGATTAGAGCGTGCCGCTAAACGTGTCGCAAAAGGGGCATTTACACCAGATCCTAGCCTAGAGAAGGGCACATCCGAATTTCGTCAAGCCGGCGCTAGCTTCAATCAGATGGTCAAAGCCGTTAACCAGATGGTTTCCGGACAGCAGCGACTACTATCGGATATTTCACATGAGTTACGCTCGCCACTGACCAGATTAAGAATGGCCACAGCGCTCGCAACGCGCAAGCAAGGCGCCAGTAGTGAACTTGAGCGAATAGATACAGAAGCTCAACGTTTAGAACAAATGATCAATGAATTACTTGAACTGTCACGAATGAGTACCAACAGCCATGCCAATCGCGAAACTCAACCAGCGACCAGTCTTTGGGAAGAAGTGTTCAGTGATGCTCAATTCGAAGCCGAGCAATTGGGAAAAGTACTTCACTACCCCAAAATCCCTGAGGTGCTTGTGTCAGGTAGCCCACAATTATTGATGAGTGCGGTAGAGAATATTGTGCGCAATGCCGTCCATTATGGTCGTCAACAAATTAAGGTCAGCATGCGTAGCAGTCAAAGCCACATCCATATTATCGTCGAAGACGATGGCCCCGGTGTCCCCGATACTGAACTCAACGATATTTTTCGACCATTTTATCGTGTTTCGACCGCTAGAGATCGTGACTCTGGTGGCACCGGGCTAGGATTGGCCATAACACAAAGCGCTATTTTGCAACATAGTGGAACAATCGTTGCGTCATGCAGCTCTTTAGGCGGATTGAAAATGAGTATTTCTCTGCCATTAACCAATGACTAAGTTATCCGCCTAACATCAACATCAGGTATACTCTGACATATTTTCAAAGTCAGAGTTATCCTATGTTTGATATCGCCCTCTACGAGCCAGAAATCGCGCCCAACACTGGTAATATTATTCGCCTATGTGCCAACTGTGGGGCTAACCTGCATCTAATTGAGCCTCTAGGTTTTGATCTAGAAGAAAAGAAAGTTCGCCGAGCGGGTTTAGATTATCACGATCTAGCACGCGTGAAGCGCCATGCCAATTACCAGGCCTTCCTAGATTATATGGCTAAACACAAACCGCAAGCGAGGATCTTTGCCTGCACGACAAAGACCACGGGACATCATACTGATGCGCGTTTTCAAGAGGGGGATATATTGCTGTTTGGTCCAGAAACTCGTGGGCTGCCAGCTGAGCTGATCGAAAGCATGCCGATGGAACAACGGATCCGCATTCCAATGATGGCCGATGCAAGAAGCTTGAATCTTTCTAATGCGGTAGCCATTATCGCCTATGAAGCGTGGCGCCAGTTTGACTTTTCAGGGGCGGTTTAAAAAAAAGTCAGAATTTCAGGCAATAAAAAACCCAGCTAAAAAGCTGGGTTTTCAATACATAACAAAGAGAAACCAATCAATTACTTGATTTTAGCTTCTTTGTACATAACGTGCTGGCGAACAACTGGATCAAATTTCTTGATCTCAAATTTACCTGGCATGTTACGCTTGTTTTTGTCAGTAGTGTAGAAGTGACCAGTACCTGCAGAAGATACTAGACGAATTTTCTCACGAATGCCTTTAGCCATTGCTTAATTCCTCTTATACGTTCTCGCCACGAGCACGGATATCAACAAGAACAGCATCGATGCCTTTCTTATCAATGATTCGCATACCCTTAGCGGTTAGACGTAGTTTAACAAAGCGTTTTTCGCTTTCTACCCAGAAACGATGAGTTTGTAGGTTCGGCAGAAAACGACGCTTAGTAGCATTTCGTGCGTGTGAACGGTTGTTACCCGTTACAGGACGCTTACCAGTTACTTGGCATACTCGGGACATGAATGTCTCTCCAAATCGTTTCAGCTCGATATCAACCTTGGCGGCCGAACCTCAAGTTTAGAGGTAAAGAACCGTTATGGAAAACCCATACAAGGCTATCAAAGGTCGCGCATTATACTAACTTGATGTGCATTGCTCAAGACCCGAACAGATCCTTTTTTAGGATTTGGTGATCTTTTTTTGCACTGAGCTGATATTAGTTGCAAATTTAGTGCGCGAATAATAGCAGAAAAAACGCAAAACAAAAGTCTTCTCTTTGAGTAATTACTATAAAAGTTCTTTTCATCTATCTAGACGGTTAAATCCAGCCCCGCTCCGCAAACGAGACAACCTCACCATCACCCACAACAAAATGATCGAGCACATTCATATCCACTAGATTTAGCGCCTCTTGCAAGCGTCGGGTAATTCTGCGATCAGCCTGACTAGGTTCAGCGATACCAGACGGGTGGTTGTGTGCCAGTATCAGTGCCGCGGCATTGTAATGCAGGGCTCGCTTAACCACCTCTCTTGGGTAAACGCTAGCAGCGTCTATTGTACCTTCAAATAAGACTTCATCTTGAATAACCCGATGCTGGCTATCTAGAAATAGTACATAAAAAGCTTCACGGTGGCGGTCCCTCAGCATGGTCATCAGGTAATGCTTGGTCAACATAGGGCTGGTAAGCGAATCTCCTCGTTGCAATCTTTCCGACAAATATCGACTCGACATCTCTAGTACGGCTTGTAACTGAACATACTTTGCGACGCCTAGCCCTTTATGCTGGCAAAACTGCGCTTGCGACGCCATGAACAATGCTCTGAGCGACCCAAAATCTTTAATTAACATATCAGCCAACGCGATTACGTTCATGCCTGGCGTTCCGGTGCGTAGAAATATGGCCAATAATTCAGCATCACTCAGCGACTCAGCTCCGCGATGCAGCAGTTTCTCTCTTGGCATAGATTCAGTAGGTAATTGCTTTAAAGACACAAGAATTCACTCTGTTGCTGATAGGAGATCTATTTCTGATAATAAAGCGCAATTGACACAAGCAGCGTTGACGACAATACGACTCAAAGCAAAAGATTGTGTAAGAACGCTGCTTATTACTAGCTAAATAACGGGACCTTTTCGCCCTGTCCTAGCGCGTTGCGGTCGCATTTGATATCTTAGCGGCAGCTAAATTGAAGGAATCTGTCATGCAAACCTTGTCTGGTAAAAAGATTTTGCTCGGGATCAGTGGTGGCATTGCCGCATATAAATGCGCAGAGCTCACTCGCCGACTTTCTGAGCGCGGTGCTCAAGTTCAAGTCGTAATGACCAAAGCAGCGAAAGAGTTTATCACCCCACTTACAATGCAAGCCGTCTCTGGTCGACCTGTGTCCGACAGTTTATTGGATCCTGCTGCAGAGGCCTCTATGGGGCATATTGAGCTCGCGAAGTGGGCTGACCTTGTATTGCTTGCTCCAGCAACCGCCGATCTTATTGCAAGAACCAGTGCTGGTATGGGCAATGATCTGCTCACCACTCTGCTATTAGCTACGGAGGCTCCTATTGCGATTGCACCAGCAATGAACCAACAGATGTACCGCAATATTGCTACCCAGGAGAACCTCTCTACTTTGCGCCGCAGAGGGATGTTAATTTGGGGCCCAGCCTCAGGTGAGCAAGCTTGTGGCGATGTTGGCTTAGGTCGCATGCTCGAACCCATGGATCTCGTTGCTCGTTGCGAGCAATACTTTCAACCAAAAGCGCTACAGGGTAAATCGATATTAATTACCGCAGGCCCTACCCAGGAAGCCATCGATCCGGTGCGTTACATCAGTAATCACAGCTCTGGTAAGATGGGGTATGCATTAGCCAATGTCGCCCAGAAAATGGGCGCTCGTGTTACGCTCGTCTCCGGTCCTGTGGCATTGACACCACCACAAGGCGTGGAAACTCTCTCAGTAAAAAGTGCTGAGGAGATGCTCGATGTCGTTATGGCTAACGTCACACAACATGATATTTTTATTGGTTGTGCTGCCGTGGCCGATTACAAACCCGCCAATATTGCCGAACAGAAGATCAAAAAAATGGCTGGCCACGAGGTGATGAATATCACCATGGTGAAGAACCCAGACATCATTGCCACTGTCGCTAAACTCGATGAAGGACGGCCTTTTACTGTCGGCTTTGCTGCTGAGACCCAAGATGTCGAAAGCTATGCCAAAGGAAAACTGGCTAACAAGAACCTTGATATGATTTGCGCCAACGATGTTTCCGATACCACTATTGGCTTTAACAGCAATGACAATGCGATTACCCTTTATTGGCCTGACGGAAGTCTGCCTTTGGGCACCGCAAGTAAATCGGCGCTCGCCCATGAGATTTTGTCTGAAATTCAGCAGCAATTAGAGAAAAATGCCGTAAAGTAATAGGTAATATTTGTAATCAAGGTCAATCATTTATACCGTTTGGCTACGCTCTAACATGGGAGTTAGGTACACTGAGACCCACAGTTGGGTCCATCTGCCTCGCTAGGCTGACTCCCCCCGTTTGAGTAGGTTGTAATCACAAGGAACCTCGTTTATGTCCGGCACGAGAAAGTCGAACCGAAAAGAAGAAATACTTCAAGCATTGGCACACATGCTTGAGTCCAATGAAGGCACATCTCGCATTACTACTGCGAAGCTGGCCAAACAGGTCGGAGTTTCCGAAGCGGCGCTCTATCGCCACTTCCCTAGCAAAGCACGCATGTTTGAAGGCCTTATCGAGTTTATTGAAGAGTCTCTCATGTCTCGAATCAATCGTATTCTCGATGAAGAAAAAGACACTCTAATGCGTATTCAAATGGTTCTTCATCTGATTTTGGCATTTTCCGAGCGAAATCCGGGTCTCAGTCGTATACTGTCAGGTCACGCTCTCATGTTTGAGAATGAACGATTACGAGAACGAATCAATCAGCTCTACGAAAGAATTGAGACATCGTTGCGTCAAATCTTGCGTGAGCGTAAATTGCGCGAAGGTAAATCTTTCCCTGTGGATGAAAAGATCTTGGCGGCTCAGTTACTTGGTCAAGTGGAGGGCAGCTTAAACCGATTCGTCCGCTCTGACTTTAAATATCAACCCACATCAAACTTCGAAGAGTATTGGGCACTGCTGAGTGCACAAATTCAATAAAGATTATGAGTAAAGAATTAAAACCCCAGTTTTCAGTTTCCCTGCTTCATCCTAAATACTGGGGTGTATGGCTTGGCTTTGGTTTATTGGCTCTGCTTGTCAATTTACTGCCTTATCCAGCGCTTCTAAAAATTGGCCGTTCCATCGGTAAGTTTGGTATGAAATTTGGTGAGAAACGCGCCCATATCGCTCGTCGTAACCTTGAGCTATGTTTCCCAGAAAAATCCGCTGATGACAATAACGCTTTTGTTGAAGAAAATTTTAAAAACTCAGGCATGGCACTGATTGAAACTGGCATTACCTGGTTTTGGCCTACCTGGCGCTTTAAAAAGATTCTCGTGGCTAAAAACTTGTCTGCGCTCGAACAGCACCAAGCGGATAACAAAGGGGTATTGCTGTGCTGTGTACACGCACTCAATTTGGAGATCACGGCACGCGCTTTCGCGGTCCTTGGATTACCTGGCTATGGCGCTTATCGACCACACAGTAACCCTGCTTATGAATTCATTCAATTCCGAGGCCGTACTCGCAATGGTAACCAGCTGATCTACCGTACTGATCTCAAGCAGATGATCCGGGTTATGCGTAAAGGGCATCGCTTATTTTACCTGCCGGATCAAGACTATGGCCACAACAAGTCAGTTTTTGTGCCTTTCTTCGCCGAGCAACAAGCCTGTACTACCACAGGAACCAGTATTCTGGCGTATACCAGCAAATGCGCGATAGTACCGGGGTCGGGGTTCCGCACCGCCGAAGGGAAGTATGAAATCATTGCTGATCAGTCCATCGAAGACAAGTACCCTCAAAAAGACGAGGTAGCTGCAGCCGCGTATATGAATAAATACGTAGAACAGATTATACTGCGCGCACCCGAACAGTGGATGTGGTTACACAAGCGCTTCAAGTCTCTTCCCGACAAAGCACTAACTGACTCCCGCTACCAGTAATCTTATTAGTAGGTCACCATGAGTAACCAAAACAACACCGACAAGCACCTTTATGACCCAAAATTTCAATGGGCCTTTTTGCATCCGAAGCATTGGGGGACTTGGCTAGGCATTTTATTTGCAGCATTACTGGCATTCATGCCTCCAAAATGGCGCGACAGCTTTGCACGTTATGTCTCGACGTTTATTGTCAAAAAAAATGGTCGTGTTGTTCGTCGAGCAAGGGTTAATCTAGAAAAGTGTTTTCCTGAGAAATCACCGCAAGAAATCCAACATATCGTTGAAGAGACC
Source organism: Vibrio gelatinilyticus (assembly GCF_022836845.1). Classification (GTDB taxonomy): domain Bacteria; phylum Pseudomonadota; class Gammaproteobacteria; order Enterobacterales; family Vibrionaceae; genus Vibrio; species Vibrio gelatinilyticus. The sequence continues at coordinate 37,502 of NZ_JAJNNZ010000013.1, read as the reverse complement.
TTTGCCAAAGCTGCCCAGTATATGCTCGGCTATTCTGAGTTTTTAATTCGCTCGACTAAACACAACCAAAAACGCGGTGTAATGATTGGGGAAAACAATCTATTGCCACTGCTCGACGCTGGCGAAAATGTGATCATTCTTGCGCCCCACGCATGGGCTGTAGATTATCCTGCGGTGATGCTAGCAGCTCAAGGTTATAAAGTATCGACCATTATGAAGCCTCAGAATAACCCCATTGGTGACTGGCTGATGCATGTACAACGTATGCAATATGGTGGCCGTATTTTCGCACGTAGTGCCGGGATCAAGCCGTTTGTTCGCGCGATCAAAGATGGTTATATCGGTTATTGGTTACCCGATGAAGACCATGGGCCACAAAACTCCGTCTTCGTTCCTTTCTTTGCGACAGAGAAAGCCACCCTGAAAGGATTTGGAAAAATGGCGCGATTGTCAAAATCCAAAGTAGTTCCCGTACTTCCGGCCTACAATGACAAAACCTGCCGCTACGAAGTGCATATTTTGCCTGCATTGGAGCAGTTTCCGTCAGGTGATGAGGAACAAGATGCCCGAGCGATGAATCACGCCATCGAACAATTGCTGCACGACAAACCAGAGCAATACATGTGGAACCTCTATCTACTCGAAACACAGCGAGACGGTTCGCGCATCTATCAATAACAAAAAAACGAGCGCCAAGGTGCTCGTTTTTTTTAATGGCTATAACCAAACCACTATATGGCCTGACACTTTTCACAAAAGAAGGTATTGCGCTGGCCAATCTTCATCTCAGAGATAACCTGTCCACAGACCTTGCACGGCTCTCCGGCCCGACCATAAACCAACAGTTCCTGAGCAAAGTACCCCGGCTTGCCGTCGGCTTGCGAAAAATCCTTTAGCGTCGTGCCCCCTTGCTCAATCGCACGAGTCAGCACCAGCTTGATTTCAGATACCAAACGACGCCACTGCTTTGCTGACAATTGCCCCGCCGGTTTTTTCGGATGAATTTGCGCCGAGAAAAGCGATTCACTGGCGTATATATTACCCACTCCGACCACATGGGCGTTATTCATGATAAAGGTTTTGACCGCCACACTTTTATTACGAGCACGCTGCGCCATCCAATCGGCATCAAAATCATCACTGAGTGGTTCGGGACCACAATTGTCAATCACTTGATGAGATTCCCCTGGTGGACACCACAACCAGGCTCCGAAGCGTCGCGGGTCGTTGTATCGCAGCACTTTGCCATTGGATAATATGAGGTCAACGTGATCGTGCTTTTCGGCTGCAGGTGCATTTTCCAATACACGCAGTGAGCCTGACATGCCTAAATGAATAATGGCGGTACCTGCGTCGGTATCAATGAGTAAATATTTCGCTCTGCGCCGCACCGAAGTAATCACCTGCCCTTCTAATTGATGCAATTCATCGGGGATCAACCAACGCAACTGTCGTTGGCGAACGGTAATTCTGTCAATTTTTTGATGCATGAGGTGAGGTGAGATCCCCATGCGGCTGACTTCTACTTCAGGCAATTCAGGCATAATATCTTCACTACTAATTTGGATTGGGAAACAGGTAATTGCTCTCAAATGACACCGCTACCCATTGTTTTTCATAGCTGGAAAACAACCAGAAGTCGTTCGTTTGATACGCTGTAATACGTTGTGGCTCTTCCGTCGCTTGATACCAGACCTCAATAGTGACCGGTGCTGGTAAGGTTGGCTTTAAACGACTAAAAAGCTCATTCGACACTGATGTTCCTTTTAGGGACACCCAGCGCGCAACCAATTCTTCTCCTACCAGCTCAAGAGCCTTATTACTGCGCCACTGTGTTGATGACAGCGTCAGTGAAACCTTTGGTAAATGCAACTGAGTGACTCGTAGCTTAGGATCGAGAATAAAAGAGCTAGCCGCTTGTTCTTCCGGAAGCAAATATTGCTTAATCAGCGATGGGGCTGACATCACTAGGATAAAGCCCATCACCGCAAAAATAAGCACCGTATTCCAACGTCGTCGAGACAGTCGTAAGCGAGACAGCATAATCAATAACTCGAGTTAGTTAAGCTTGTTGTGATCGTCTTTGCCATCTTTGCGCTCATACTCACCTTCAAAGGTATCCCCTTTATCTTGATGTGATTGAAAAGGGTCTTGTTGAAATGGATCTTGACCGTGGAAGTGATGATTCTGGAAATTGCCAGACATATTACTGACCACAACCTTACTCATTAAGTAACGAGCAATAGCAGCACGGGGAGCAGGTAATAGTACCAGCATACCGAGCGCATCCGTCATAAATCCAGGAGTCAACAAGAGCACGCCTGACACTGCCAGCATGACACCCTCTAAGATTTGCTGTGCTGGCATTTCACCTTGCTGTAAACGTTGTTGTACCGTCATTAACGTACGCAACCCCTGACTACGCACTAAAGAGGCTCCGACAAACGCGGTAACTAGTACCAACGCGATAGTAGGCCACAATCCTAAAAACCCACCCACTTGAATAAAAAGGCCAATTTCGACAATTGGTACGAAAATAAATAGAAGCAATAATATAGGGAACACAGTTCCTCCTTGATCGAAAGCCACGAATTCCAGATGGCTCAAACGACATTCATTCTTGGTAAGGCCATAAGTAGCTGATTTTGTCAGTGTACGCTCAATAGTGTTAAAAGCTCAAACGATTGTCTCATATTGATAATTGACCTCTCAATATTGATTTACTAAACAATAGATAGCAGCACATTTTATCTCGCTATCACTCTCCCGATATTCTCCATTGCAATTTGTAAAGATTTGCTAAAAATAGTGATCTGGCTACTATTTTTATGTGCTACTTTCAGTAATATAGACCCTGTAAGTCAGGACACACTATTTAGCCAATAATTCTGACGAATGGATTCTTAAAGCAGATATGGCCCCGAATTATCGTTTTTTAATAGAATAATTATCTAAGGATCCAACCTATGGCTACTCCCCCTTGTGCACCTATTGCAGCCAATCAAGCCACACGCATTGAAGAAGATCTATTAGGCCAACGTCATGTTCCAGCAGACGCGTATTATGGCATTCATACTTTACGCGCTATCGAGAATTTCAATATTTCAAGCAGCACTATTTCCGATGTCCCTGAATTCATTCGAGGGATGGTGATGACAAAAAAAGCAGCCACCTTAGCCAACCGAGAGTTGGGAGTGCTACCAAAAGATATCGCCAAGTACATAATTGAAGCTTGTGACGTGATCTTAGAAACGGGCAAATGCATGGACCAATTCCCATCGGATGTTTTTCAAGGCGGTGCTGGCACATCAGTCAACATGAACACCAATGAAGTGATTGCCAATGTCGCTCTTGAGCTAATGGGCAAGGAAAAAGGCCAATACCAATTTATCAACCCAAACGATCACGTCAATAAAAGTCAGTCCACCAACTGCGCCTACCCTACAGGCTTTCGCATTGCGGTTTACAACAGCGTGTGTCAGTTAGTTGAATCAATCGAATACCTAAAAGGGGCATTTGAGGCCAAAAGCCAAGAATTTTCGACGGTTCTTAAAATGGGTAGAACACAGCTTCAAGACGCTGTTCCTATGACGGTGGGCCAGGAGTTTCGCGCTTGGGCCGTCACTCTTAATGAAGAGATCCGTAACCTCGATTACACATCCAAACTTTTGTTAGAGGTTAACCTTGGTGCAACTGCAATTGGCACAGGCTTGAATGCGGCTGAGGGTTACCAAGATCTGGCGGTGAAGCATCTGGCAAAGGTGACAGGCTTACCTTGCGTACCTGCTGAAGATTTGATTGAAGCAACGTCAGACTGCGGTGCTTACGTCATGACGCACGGCGCACTCAAGCGCCTGGCGGTTAAACTGTCCAAGATTTGTAATGACTTACGGCTACTTTCGTCAGGTCCTCGCGCAGGCCTAAATGAACTTAACTTACCAGAGCTACAAGCAGGTTCGTCTATCATGCCAGCAAAAGTAAACCCTGTTGTTCCTGAAGTGGTCAATCAGGTTTGTTTTAAAGTACTGGGGAATGACAATACTGTCTCTTTCGCTGCAGAAGGTGGGCAACTGCAATTAAATGTCATGGAACCCGTTATTGCTCAAAGCATGTTTGAGTCGATGGAGATTCTCAATAACGCCTGTATTAACCTTCGCGATAAGTGTATTGATGGCATCACTGTTAATAAAGAAATTTGTGAAGGCCATGTCTTCAACTCCATCGGTATTGTCACTTACCTCAACCCCTACATTGGCCATCATGAAGGTGATGTCGTCGGTAAGATATGCGCGGAAACGGGGAAAAGTGTTCGAGAGGTGGTACTTGAGAGAGGGCTTTTGTCTGAAGGTGAGTTAGATGACATATTCTCGGTGGACAATCTCATGAAACCTCAGTATAAAGCCAAGCGCTACGAATAAACTAAAAAGGCTCCCGTCTAGGGAGCCTTTTTAGTGATTTATATGACGAGTTAACAGTTTTGCAAAATAATATTTTAATCATGACTTATTTTAACGAGTAAGCTTACAACGCTTACAAAATCGAAACACTCTACGAGGAAATACTATGATAGCTATAGAGCTCGCTGTCGTTTTGCTCTTTATTTTTATTGGGGCACGTATTGGCGGAATTGGCATTGGCTTTGCCGGTGGTGCTGGGGTCATTGTTCTATCTCTGGGCTTGGGCGTACCAACTAGCCAAGCCTTTATTCCTGTTGATGTGATTCTCATCATTATGTCTGTCATTACCGCGATCGCTGCTATGCAGGTCGCTGGTGGTATGGATTGGTTGGTGCAAGTGGCAGAAAGCTTTTTGCGTAAGCACCCTGAGCGCATTACTTTCTATGCCCCTATTGTCACCTTCTTTATGACGCTGATGGCGGGAACCGGCCACACGGCGTTTTCGACACTGCCTGTGATTGCAGAGGTTGCTAAAGGCCAGGGCGTTAGACCATCTCGCCCGCTTTCAATCGCTGTTGTTGCGTCTCAAATAGCGATTACGGCCTCCCCTATTTCGGCGGCGGTCGTTGCCTTTGCAGCAATGCTAGCCCCTATGGGTGTTGATTACTTAACGCTACTTGCCGTGTGCATCCCGACTACCTTTATTGCTTGTATGGTCGGAGCATTCGTTGCCAACTTTATGGGGCGTGAATTGGCAGATGATCCAATCTACCAAGAACGCCTCGAGCAAGGGCTGATCAAACTTAATACCGAGCAAAAACGTGAGATCTTGCCGACGGCGAAAACGGCCACCTATATTTTCCTAGGCGCGATCGCATTCGTGGTTTGTTACGCTGCGGCTATTTCAGGTTCCATCGGTTTAATCGAAAATCCAGCACTGGGTCGTAATGAGGCGATCATGACAGTGATGTTGGCCGCTGCCGCCGCAATCACTATGGTCACGCAAATCGATGCATCACAGATCCCTTCAGCCGCGACTTTCCGATCTGGTATGACAGCTTGCGTTTGCGTACTGGGTGTCGCTTGGTTAGGTTCTACTTTCGTCAACTCTCATGTTGATGAGATTAAAGATGTCGCTGGCGCTTTATTGTCTGACTATCCTTGGATGCTCGCTCTGGTACTCTTCTTTGCTTCCATGTTGTTGTATTCTCAAGGCGCTACCACGGTTGCTCTCATGCCTGCTGCTCTGGCGATTGGCGTCGCTCCTCTTACCGCTGTCGCATCGTTTGCTGCAGTCAGTGCATTGTTTGTACTACCAACCTACCCAACGCTACTTGCTGCTGTAGAGATGGACGATACGGGCTCAACGCGTATTGGCCGCTACGTTTTCAATCACCCATTCTTTATTCCAGGCGTGGTGACGATTTCGACGTCTGTGGCATTGGGCTTTGCTTTCGGTGGCCTACTGATCGGATAAGCATCGTGCGACTTTCCGTGTTGAACTCAAAGAGCTGCTGATTTAGCAGCTCTTTTTTTGGTTTGTATTGAAACAAAACTTCCCATCATCCTGTCTTAGGTTAAGATGAGTCTTAGATGTTTCACTAGGACGTTCCGGTTCTTTCGATCAAAAGCTGATAATAAAATGATGCGCACCGTAGTAAAATTAGTTCTTCTCTCGTTAACATTCATGTCCTGGTCTAGCTTCGCCCTCTTTGGCCAAGCTGAGTCCAACAGCGCCTTTACGCCAAGCAGCGCCAACACATTTGTACCTGTCGATGAAGCTTTCCCACTCAATTACTATCAGCAAGGCAACAAAGTCTTTATCGATTGGCAAGTCAAAGAGCAATACTACCTCTATCAGGAACGCATCTCGATATCCGCTGAGAATGTGTCACTTGGCGAAATACAGATGGAAGACGGTACACCTTATCAAGATGAGTTTTTTGGCGACGTCAACATTTACACCCAACCTCTTTTTGTTGAAGTTCCTTTGAGTGACTATCAATCGGGTGCGAGACTTATCGTTCAATATCAAGGTTGTGCTAAAGCTGGATTTTGCTACCCACCAGAAACACGCATTATTGATATCGCACCGTTTTCATTCACTCATCCTTCCTCTCCTAGCAATACAGTCACTTCTCCAGAAAGCACCGTACAGCCAGCAATCAGTGCGCCAACATCGAACAGCAGTGGCAATGACCTTGCCAATCAGCTCGACGAAACATGGTGGACACCATTACTGTTTCTTATACTCGGTATTGGCCTTGCGTTTACCCCTTGCGTGCTGCCGATGTACCCCATTTTGACCAGTATCGTGCTCGGCGGCGGAAAGCGGACTCAAAGACAAGCTCTCGGTTTATCATTCATTTACGTTCAAGGAATGGCATTAACCTACACCTTGTTAGGCCTGATCGTCGCTTCTGCTGGTATGCAATTTCAAGCGGCAATGCAACACCCTTATGTATTGTTGTCTTTGAGCATATTGTTTGTCGCTCTCGCTCTTTCCATGTTTGGTGCGTTTACCCTTCAGCTACCAAGTTCATTACAGACTTGGCTCAACAACCTTAGCAATAAGCAAAAAGGGGGCAGTTTGCTTGGGGTGTTTTTGATGGGAGCCATTTCTGGCCTAGTATGCTCTCCGTGCACTACGGCACCGCTTTCTGGCGCGCTTTTGTATGTCGCGCAAAGTGGCAACTTGCTAACCGGTGGACTGGCTCTCTACTCACTGGCTATCGGCATGGGGATCCCACTCATTGCTGCCGCCGTATTCGGTAATCACTTACTGCCAAAAGCAGGTGGCTGGATGAATCGCGTGAAAGTTCTTTTTGGATTCGTGCTGTTGGCTGCGCCACTGTTTTTGCTTGAACGAATTATTCCTGAATTTTGGGCGACAATACTATGGTCACTGTTGGGGTTAACGGCCTTTGGATGGTTGTACCATCAAAAGAATACCTTACCGTTTGGTGGCTGGAAGCAAAGTTTTGTGGGTATCGTGGCGATACTGGGATTATTGGCATCAGCGCAACCGGCGCTCAATTACTGGTTTTCTGACAGCGCAAACAATGTCATAAAGGAATCACGCATTGAGTTTATCGCCATCAACAATATTGAGGAGCTTAACCAACAGTTAGTACTGGCCAAACAAGCCGGAAAACCAGTGATGTTAGATTTCTATGCTGATTGGTGTGTGGCCTGCAAAGAATTCGAGAAATACACTTTCCACGATAAGAGTGTCGAACCTATCCTAAAGAAATTTGTATTACTGCAAGCCGATGTGACGAAGAACCAACCTCAAGACATTCAACTGTTGCAGAGCATGAGAGTCCTTGGCCTTCCAACTATCGAGTTTTGGGATAGTCAGGGTGAACCTCAACCTCAAGCTCGCCTGACAGGCTTCGTACCCGCTGAAGATTTTGTACGTCATTTACAATCAAACAATTTGATGCAATAGAGAAAAGGCGATTCGCCTCAGACTTTTAAGCCTAGTGGGTTGTTGAAAGGCTCAATAGAACCAATAATATTAGTTAACAATACTGTAAAAAGCAGAGCCGTTATGGAACCGACCTACACCATCGTTATCGCAGATGATCACCCATTGTTCCGCAATGCCTTGTTTCAATCTGTGCACATGGCATTTAGTGGTGCAAACCTCTTAGAAGCCGACTCTTTGGAATCGTTGCTTAACTTGCTCGAAAAGAGTGAAGAACCCGATCTCATCTTGTTGGACCTCAAGATGCCCGGAGCCAATGGCATGTCTGGTCTTATCCATCTTCGAGCTGACCACCCCGAGATCCCGATCGTCGTTATTTCGGCTAGTGAAGAGCCTAGCATTGTATCTCAGGTGAAGACCCATGGGGCATTTGGCTTTATCCCAAAATCGAGTGACATGAGAGCCCTAATTGGAGCGCTCAGCCAGGTATTAGAAGGCGAACCCTATTTCCCTGTGGAACTTCTCTCTCAAAGTAGCGAGAGTCACGACCTAGCAGAGCGAATTGCGGCATTAACGCCCCAACAATATAAAGTACTAGGGATGCTTTCGGACGGTCTACTCAACAAGCAAATCGCCTATGACCTCAACGTATCGGAAGCCACGATTAAGGCCCACATGACGGCGATTTTTCGCAAGCTAGGGGTTAAAAACCGAACCCAGGCGGTAATACTTCTCAATGACGCCAACGAATAATCACGAGTGAGACTAGAGCGCCCAGCATCGCGCTCTTAATCTTTATCTTCACTTTCCGGTAAACACAGTCCTAACTTAGTCACTCTATTTTCTGCAACTTCAGCTACCACCCATTGTAGGTCGTGCCATTCAAAACTATCACCCAATACCGCTTTCTCCCCCAACTGCTGCTCAACCAAATCAGCAAGAGTCATATTTTCATGGATACTGTGAAATTCTATTCCATAAAAAAGCGAAATATCACTAAGCTTAGCGTCAATATCTAAAAAGAAATCACCAAAGAAGCGAGCGAGAGATTCATCTTCAGGCGCTTCACTAAACAATAAGCTCAACGCATCAAGATCGCGAGCTTGCCCCAGAACGCACAAGATATCATTGGCACACAACTGCATGCTTCCGGATGGATGAAGTAATTTATCTTGTCGAAACAGGGCAGCGATGCGTGTGCCTTCGGGCATTTTCAACTTTTTCAGCGGCTCGCCAACGCACCACTTTTCGGGCTTAAGTTTGTAAATAAACAACTCCCACTCACTGGTCGGAAAAATCTCAACAGCTGAGCGCGAAACCGGTTCAGGTTTCGGTGGTAGCTCCACTTTGGCCATTGCAGCGGCCTTCATCAGGGTTCCCCCTTGGACGATCAATGAGACCAGCACGACAAAAAAGGCGATATTAAAGTAAAGTTGTGAATTTGGCAGTCCTGCCATCATTGGATATACCGCGAGGATAATCGGCACCGCACCCCTGAGCCCTATCCAAGAGATGAACCACTTATCCCGAGCTCCAAAGCTCTTAAACAATGATAGCCCAAGCCATACGGCAATAGGCCTAGCGAAGAAGATCATACCAAACGCTAAGGCAAAGCCCGGAAACATAATATCGATCAAACTTGAAGGTGTGACTAACAGTCCAAGTACAATAAACATCACAATTTGACTTAGCCAGGTCATGCCGTCGAGCACGCTAAGAATAGAATGACGTGAACGTGTTGGTTTATTACCTAATATTAGCCCCACCAAATAAATAGATAGGATACCGCTGCCGCCAATATGATTAGCCAGTGCTAGCAAGGCAATACCACCACCTATCACCAATATAGAATAGAGTCCTTCATGCAGCTGGGTACGATTAACAACCTTCCATAGACCCCAGCCACCAGCAAGGCCTACTATAGTGCCGATGCCAAATTGCATCAGAAAGCTCTTTAGTAAAAATACACCGCTCAACTCAGCAGTGGAGCTCCCGAGTACAGCGATCAGGGTGACGGTTAAAAAGACCGCCATAGGGTCATTGGTCCCAGACTCTATTTCTAAGGTCGCCCCTACGCGCTCATTGAGCTGTCGCCCTTTTAGCAACGAAAACACAGCGGCTGCGTCGGTCGAGCCGACAATGGCACCAACTAGGATCCCTTGCAGCAGTTCTAAGTCAAACAACCACATGGCCATTAGCCCAGTAATTGTCGTGGTACACGCCACGCCTATTGTCGCAAGGGTAATTGAGGGCCAAAATGCAACACGAAAACTGGCTACACTAGTACGCATCCCACCATCAAGCAAAATGATCGCTAAAGCCAAATTACTGACAAGGTAAGTAATGGAGTAATTATCAAAATCGATACCACCAGGTCCATCTTCTCCAGCCAGCATACCAACGAGTAAAAACATGACTAAGATCGGGACACCGAGTCTTGCTGATACCTGACTAAAAAGAACACTGACGATAACCAATAATGCACCGGTCAAAAATAGACTATTAATCGTGTTTGCATCCACCTAGTTAGATCTCCCCTATCTATTCAGCAAAGGTCACCCCCATTAAAACATAAAGCACATGAATGAATGTGGGTAATTTGTGACAACTGTGCAAATAAAGCAGGCTTCGCAAGAGAAGGCGGCAGCCCATTGTGGCAATGACGTTAGACTTTTGGCTAATTTAACATTGAATTAACATCACACTTCAAATGCATAATCCTACTCTTTCCTTATTTTTCAACAGTTTTAGGTTTTATTTTGCTCGACTAAAGTTGCAATGAACATTGACCCACTCCTTGCTAGTGTAATAAATGAAACAACTCGTTAACAACACTCATTATAAGGAGACGGCAATGGCATTTGAAAGCGAAGATCGCGCCAAGGCCTACTGGGACAAGAACGTAAAACTGATGCTCAGCCTTCTGGCAGTCTGGTTTTTAGTATCGTTCGGCTGCGGAATATTATTTGTTGATGTTCTGAACCAAATTCAAATAGGCGGTTATAAGCTCGGGTTCTGGTTTGCTCAACAGGGGGCTATTTATGCATTTTTAGCCATCATTTTTTATTACGCGTGGAAAATGAGACAGATCGACCGCGAATTTAATGTAGACGAATAAGGAACACGTCAGATGGACTTGAAAACTATCACCTATCTTGTTGTAGGTGCCACATTCCTCCTTTATATCGGTATCGCCATCTGGGCACGTGCTGGTTCAACCAAAGAGTTCTATGTTGCTGGTGGTGGTGTACACCCTATCGCAAATGGAATGGCAACCGCAGCAGACTGGATGTCAGCCGCTTCGTTTATTTCGATGGCAGGCCTGATCGCCTTTATGGGTTACGGCGGTTCAGTATTCCTAATGGGTTGGACGGGTGGCTATGTACTACTAGCCCTACTTCTAGCACCTTACCTACGTAAGTTTGGTAAGTTTACGGTACCTGAGTTTGTAGGTGAGCGTTTTTATTCTAAGACAGCGCGTGTTGTAGCCGTTGCTTGTTTAATTATTGCTTCCGTGACTTACGTTATCGGCCAGATGAAAGGGGTTGGCGTAGCATTTGGTCGCTTCCTGGAAGTTGACTACTCAACCGGTCTTGTTATTGGTATGTGTATCGTATTCATTTACGCTGTAATGGGCGGAATGAAAGGCATCACCTACACGCAGATTGCTCAATATTGCGTCCTCATTTTAGCTTACACTATTCCAGCAATCTTTATCTCTCTGCAATTAACAGGTCACCCACTACCGCAAATCGGTCTTGGGAGTACCATGGTCGGAACCGATGTCTATCTGCTTGACCGGCTCGATCAGGTCGTGACCGAACTCGGGTTTACCGAATACACCACCCAAGTTCGGGGTGACACCTTAAACATGTTTGTGTACACCATGTCATTAATGATTGGTACGGCAGGTTTACCGCATGTAATCATCCGTTTCTTTACGGTACCAAAAGTACGCGATGCTCGTACATCTGCAGGTTGGGCGCTAGTGTTCATTGCTATTCTTTATACAACAGCACCTGCTGTATCAGCGATGGCTCGCCTAAACCTTATGGATACGGTGAACCCAAGCCCAGGTCAGTACCTAGCCTATGACGAACGACCAGATTGGTTTAAGAACTGGGAAAAAACAGGACTGCTTGGCTTTGATGACATCAATGGCGACGGTCAAATCCAGTACACGTCGAACAAAGAAACCAACGAGCTAAAAGTTGACCGTGACATCATGGTACTGGCTAACCCTGAGATTGCCAAATTACCAAACTGGGTTATCGCACTTGTTGCTGCCGGTGGTCTAGCTGCGGCGTTATCTACCGCTGCAGGTTTACTATTAGCCATCTCATCCTCGATATCTCATGACTTGATAAAAGGGGTAATAAATCCAAATATTTCCGAGAAGAAGGAGTTACTCGCCAGTCGGATATCCATGGCTGTTGCGATCGGTGTTGCGGGGTATTTGGGACTCAACCCACCAGGCTTTGCCGCGGGTACCGTTGCCCTTGCCTTTGGTCTCGCCGCCTCTTCCATCTTCCCTGCGTTGATGATGGGCATCTTCAGCAAGACTATCAATAAAGAAGGTGCTATCGCAGGTATGGTTGCAGGTATCACTATCACGTTGTTCTACGTATTCCAGCACAAAGGCATTCTCTTTGTCGCTGACTGGAAATTCTTACAGAGCTGGGGCAGTAATTGGTTCCTAGGTATTGAACCAAACGCATTCGGTGCAATTGGTGCAGTCTTTAACTTTGTCGTAGCTTTCGGTGTGTCACGCGTAACTGCAGAAACACCTCAAGAAGTCAAAGACCTTGTTGAACACGTTCGTGTACCCGTTGGCGCTGGTGATGCCGTTGACCATTAATTTTTAACCTGAACCACAAAAGCCCCTTCGGGGGCTTTTTTATTCTGCCCAATGATGTACTTTATCTCTTATTACAATTAGTTAACTAATCTATACAACGTCTTTAGCTGCAAGGAAGCCAAAATGTTTAAAAATAAGCACTTCATCGTTGCTTTACTCGTCGCACCCGTTCTCTCGATTCTTGCGTACCTTGGCACCGACTTAGCCCTTAGTGAAAAGCCTCATGCGGCCAAAAAAGGAGAAGCGTATAAGCTCCTAAGTAAGTCCAACTGCCGTTACACTAGTGGCTTGTGTGATATGGAAAACGGTGAATTCAAAATTCAATTTCGTTCAGAAAGCGTCACTAAAGAGCATTTGCTCCTGACCTTAAGCTCGAAGCTGCCTTTGCAAGGCATCAAGCTTTCTTTAGTCGAAGATTTGCAAGACAGTGGTACACCACTAGACATGCAACGTCTAGATGATAGTGATCGCAAGTGGACCCTGACATTACCAGCCCCAACCTCAGACGAGAATTGGCTAAGAGTTGCAGCCCAGGCCAATGACACCTATTACTACGGTGATACTCAAACTATCTTCGTGACTTACGAAACGCTGCTAAACAAAGAGCAATAGACTCTCGCATTCCACTGACATCAATATAGCCAAACAAATAGAGCAGGCTTGATTTAAGCCTGCTCTAAACATTTACTCTGACTTCTGTTTCCTGGGAAGCGAACCCCGTGCTACTTGTTGATACGTGCAAAGCGGTACTCGACATCAACAAAGCCTTTGAATTGACCATCTTTTTCTCGGGTTTTCACTTCGGTATCAACAATCTCAACGCTGTTGTATTTCAAGTTTTTGTGAGGCGTTCTCAACGTAAAAGCAAGCTCTTCGGGACTCATTTCTTTTAAGTTCTCCATTTCTATATTAGCCGCAGAAATCGCTTCTGCTTCGGTGGAAAAAGCTTGGGTTTCGACGCCGCCGTTGCCATAAATGTTATCGACATAAGCATTCACAGTCAGGGGGAACAGAGCCAGTAAAGCTGAAACAGTGATTTTGTTTTTCATAATTTTATTCTCATAACGATGTGCTTTCGCACGTTTATTTTCAGCGAGTAAAAAATTGCAACACGCCCTTCCAACATCACCGTTTAATACGCACATCTGTCGAAAAGGTTCAAATACAAAAAAAGCAGGCTACATGAGCCTGCTTGTTAGGAGATCACCCTAGAATCACTACTTATTGATACGAGAAAAGCGATACTCTACATCGACAAAGCCTGTGTACTGACCGTTTTTCTCACGAGTTTTCACTTCAGTGCCGACAAGTTCGAGGCTATCATGACGTAAATTTTTATGAGGTGTTCTTAATACATAAGCGAGATCCTCAGACGTCATGTCTTTAATCTTCGCCATCTCATTATTGGCTGCAGATATTGCCTCAGCCTCGGTTGCAAAAGCTGCGGTTTCAACGCCACCGTTACCATAAATATTATTGACGTCTGCGTTTGCCAAAAATGGCATGACTGACAGAATAGCTGCCATAGTTAGTAATTTTTTCATAATCTTCATCTCATCAATATGTGCATCAGCACATGCCTGACATAATGAGCGCATCGACTGCAACGCTCTACCTACTGACCCTACTACGAACAGTGTTACTTACCTTAAAAATAAAAGAGCCAATGACTATCACAAAGATTCTCATTATCATTAAGCGCGGTAGTATCCTTCAATTATTGTTGTTGACACAGCCAAGCAATATGTAATGAAAAACCTGTTTGCTTAGTAATTATAGACCCGCGAGAGTGTTGTTTTATTTCATCCAAAGCATTTCTTTGCTTTAAAAATTAACCTTATGTTTTAACAGTGTATTTATATTCGCCAATAGAACCTTCTCATCAAAAGCGATTGTAATATTGGTGTTGTTCGTAGAGTTGATACTGAGATAATAGCGCTTAGCCGGTAAAGGGACGTCAAGTTGTGTAATATTGTGTAAAGATGAATGAAGACGTACAGCGGCAACTTCGCCGCTGTATTAATGCGCTGCTATCGAGTTAACAGCGCTCTCAGTTTTAACGGTTTAATCGGCTTGGGAATAAACTTGAAGCCATTAGATTTAATGCCTTCTAACATAGAGTCTGTTCTGTCAGCACTGATGATGACGCCAGCAAAAGAATCACCCAAGCGCAATCGAAATTGCTGCAGAACTTCCAGCCCTGTTCGGCCATTGTCGAGACGGTAATCTGACAAGATCACATCAGGCACCCAGCCTGACTCCAAGTGTTTGAGGCTTTCCACCAAACCGAGCGCAGTCTTAACCTCACACCCCCATCGCTTAAGCAATGTTTCCATGCCAACTAAAATCTCTGCTTCATTGTCAACACACAGCACTTTGAGATGGTTTAAAGACTCGTTAGCCGTAATTTTGGCGGGTGAAGGTAACGGCGTGATGGTCTCGGCTTTATCCAATGTAATGGAGAATACACTGCCTTTGTTTGGCCATGAACGCAGTGATATTTTGTGATTTAAGACAAGTGCGATACCACGAGATATTGCCAACCCGAGCCCAAGGCCTTGATCGGCTCGAGCTTGATCCACTCGAGTAAACTCGTTGAAAATTTCTTTTTGCTTATCATCTGGAATACCAATCCCGTTGTCCCAGACATCTATCCGCACTTGCCCCTTCACCCTTCTTGCTCCAAGCAATACAGTACCTTCTGGGTTATATCGAAAAGCATTGGTAAGAAAATTTTGCAGTACTCGACGTAAAAGCTTGGGGTCCGAGTTTACTAACAGTGACGAGCTCACCACTTTAAAGTGAATGTGTTGTCCTATCGATATTGCACTGAATTCGGCCTGCAATTTGTCAAACACATCCGATAGCTCAAATCCCCTAACATTGGCTTGCAGTTTACCTGACTCCAAACGCGAAATATCCAGCAGATCACCGATAAGCTCTTCTGCTGCGCCCAGCGCGCTTTCGATGTGTGAAGACAGTTTACAAGTTTCATCATCTCGACTGGCTTCTGAGAGTGACGATGCAAATAATCGAGCCGCATTAAGTGGCTGCATTAAGTCATGGCTAACCGCGGCAAGAAAACGCATCTTCGACTGAGATTCTGACTCTGACTTTTGCGTGGCGGACACCAAACGCTGGTTAAGTTGCTCCAGTTCTTGGGTTCTTTCCATCACGCGATCTTCAAGCATCTCGTTAGCATCACGTAGGGCAGTTTCAGCCTGACGAAACACGGTGATATCGGAAAAACTCATCACAAAGCCACCACCAGGCATGGGGTTACCCTGAACTTCGATCACGCTGCCGTCTGAACGCGTTCGCGAAGACGTATGTCGAGAGCCTTGCTCTAGATGATAAATACGTTTTCGTACGTGTTCGTCGGGATCACCCGGGCCACATAAACCCAACTCTGCATTATGCCGAATGACATCAGCTATCGGACGACCTACCTGGATCAAACCAGTCGGGAAGGTAAACATCTCCAAGTAGCGACGATTCCAAGCCACCAACCTTAATTGTTTATCGACAACAGCAATCCCCTGACCAATATGTTCAATAGCCCCTTGTAGTAAGCTTCGACTGAAGTGATACAACTCTGAGGCTTCATCAACAATAGTGGCTACTTCTTCAAGTTGCATATTGCGGCCCTGCAGAGCGGAGGTCAAAACCAGTTTGGCGGACGACGCTCCAAACACACCCGCGAGAACTCTTTCAGTATGACGAATTAACCCTGATGGCGCTTGTTGGTTGGGTAACGCTTGATGATTCTGTTGACTCCAGTAATGTCGAAACGCACTGCGCACGCGAGTTCTACCCACAAATCTTGACGCCAACATCTCCAGCTCTGCTACCGTGACGCGACTTTGATACAAACTGATGTTTTCACTTTCCGGAAGCGGTGCGCCTACAAAAGAAGCCGACTGCAGTCGCTCTGTTAAACTGGACCGGGTAGCCAATGAAATAACAACAAAGCTCACCGCATTGAGCACTACACTGAGTAACATTCCCCAATCAGAGCTGTTGATTTGCCAATTTTCAATTAAAGCCGGTGGCGTGATCACCCACAACAGGAAGTTATTGTCAGCAGTACCCGCTAACAGCCCAGTTTCACTCATCAGGGTAACAAGCCAGATGGTAAAACCAACCAGTAAGCCAACATAGACCCCTTTGCGATTACCAAGGCGCCAATACATACCACCAAACAAAGCGGGGGCAAATTGTGTAATGGCGGAAAATGAGAGAAAGCCGATAGCTGACAGAGAATGAATAGAATCCAGCGCCTGATAGAAAAGCCAGGCACCAAACAGTAATAGGCAAATAAGGGCACGACGAATAATTAATAACAAGCCCGATAAATGACGGTGGGAACGATGTGCCAACTTAATACGACGCAATAACAGTGGCATCACCAAATCGTTAGAGACCATAATGGCTAAAGCAATGGTCGATACGATCACCATTCCACTGGCCGCAGATGTCCCTCCTAGAAAAGCCAATAAGGCAATGTCATTAGCTCCTGCAAACTTAGGGATACTGATAACATAGGTATCTGGCGAGCTTCCCATCAATAAGCCCTGGCCAACCCATGCAATTGGAAGAACAAATAGCCCCATCAACACCAAATAAATAGGAAACAACCAACGAGCGGTATGTAGGTCTTGCGCACGTTCATTCTCTACCACCATCGTATGGAACTGACGAGGTAAACAAATAATCGCCATCATCGTCAAAGCGGTGTGGATCAGTAACGTCGCAATATTGGGAGATTGATAGGTTTGCTGTGCTAACTCAACAAGATGAATGTCCGGTCTTTGCCAGGCCAGGTACAAAATGAAGACACCAACCACCAGAAACGCCACCAGCTTGACTATCGACTCAAAAGCAACCGCCATCATCATACCTCGATGATGCTCGGTATTGTCGATATGCCGCGTACCAAAAAGCATGGTAAACATGGCTAACGCACCCACCACAAACCACGAGATGTGCTTTTCCTGATAACCAAAATCCACTGCCAGATTCGGCGCAACGACCTCAAGACCCATGGTGATGCCGCGCAATTGCAAGGCAATATAGGGAAGAATACCGGCAACGGCTATCAGAGTGACCGCAACCGCCAGCCCTTGTGATTTGCCATACCGCGCGGCAATAAAATCGGCAATCGAGGTGATGTGTTCGCGTTTGGCAATGATGATCAGGCGAGCTATGACACGCCACCCCAAAGTGAAAACCAGAATGGGCGCTAAGTAAATCGGTAGAAATGCCCAGGGATTAACACTGGCTTGGCCTACGGTGCCATAAAAGGTCCAGGAGGTGCAGTAAACGGCAATGGATAAGCTGTAGATCCAGGGGCGCCAATTAGATAACCAGCGCTTCTGACGATCGCCATACCAAGCTATTAGGAACAGTATCCCAAGATAAGCGAGAGAAACCGGTACTACGATCCATCCTTGCATCAGTCATATCCTTTTATTTTCATAATGATATTTAAAAGGCTATGACTAAATAACTCAATTCATGTGCCTCAGTTTTGTGCTTCATGATCCGAAATTGCATCGGAAGACACTGGTGCTCGCGAACTAGGCTCCACTTTGATAAACAAAGCAAAGATACCCATGATCGACATTGCCCAAAAAATATTAGCCCCCCACAACTCATAACCCCACCCGCTCAGAGCCATCATCAATGCGATAAATGCGCCCAAAGGAATTGCATTATATAACGCTTGGAGCGCCACCATTTTACTGGCATCCGATTTCTGGATGTATTGAATTGCAGCGATATGCGCCATCGCAAAGGTCACACCGTGCAGCAATTGAATCACAACCAACGCATACACTTCCGTCGTTGACGCCGTTAATGCCCAACGGACAATCACACCCAATGAAGAAATCAAGAACAGCGAACGCAAAGACCAGCCATTAAACCAGCGTTTACTAAATGCAAACACAGCAACCTCTGCGATCACCCCTAAACTCCACAAATAGCCGATCAAACTCTCTGGATGTCCGACTTCCTTCCAATAGATGGAGCTAAAGCTGTAGTAGGCTGCGTGACTGCCCTGAATAAGCGCAATCAAAGCCAAAAATTTCACCACTGGCCATTCACGCAGCAACAGCGACAGCTTGGGACGCTGGGTCGCGATATGGGTGTCAGAAATCGGCATTGGGTTAGGGTTGCGCAGCACAAACAACATCGACAAGATAAATCCTGCCAGCGCAGTATAGACGATCATATTGGCACCAAACTGCGCCGCAAGATACCCCACAGCAGTTGAGCCACCAACAAATGCGACCGACCCCCACAAGCGCGTACGACCATAGTCCAGCATCTGCTTGCCCGAGTAGTGGTTTGCCATCGCATCTGACAGAGGAACCACAGGGCCAAAACTCAAATTGAACAGCACCGTCACCAAGGCCAGCAACGCAAAGTTCGCACCGGCAAACAAATGACAAGCAATAAAAATAGTACAAGCGAGCGTTGCCCAACGCAGCGCGGGTAATAAGCTTTCAACTCGATGGATTCTCGGTGTGATAATTAGGTTGGCCACACAACGCGTTGCAAAGCCAAGTCCCATTAACAAACCCACGTCTGACGCTGAGATACCCTGACCTTCGAACCACAGAGCCCAGAACGGTAAATAGACACCGTACGCAAAGAAAAAGCCAATAAAATACTGAGAAACCCAGCCAAATGGGGACGGTTTGAACATGACAACAACCTAATAAAAAAAGCAAAAAAGCCAAATCGCTTCGAACACTCACAAAGCGCGCCAATTATGCATCTATTCACCGTTCGGTAAAAGGGAAGAATTAAGGTACTTGGCTTTCCCTATTTTAGAGTTGCGGCTGTGGAGATTAGACCAAAGTCGTCTGGAGGTTATGGCGAAATTTGTCACACTAATAGAGTAAACATTAGCCAAGAGGAAAGGTGATGCCAGACAAATTTAACATGCAATCTCCGCCTTTTGATCGTTTAACCGAAAAACAGCAGCATCATTTGCGCTCTTCTCTCGACGTTGCCTATTTCCGTGATAAGGATGTCATCCTACAACCTCAAAAAAGCTGTGAGCATCTCCACATCTTAATCAACGGTGCGGTCGAAGAGCGCGCTGCCGATGGCTCTGAAATCTACGCACACTACGCCAACGATGATATGTTTGATGTTCGGGCGCTGTTTGAAGGCGAAGTACGCCACCAGTACGTCGCTCTAGAAGATACCCTGTCGTATTTATTGCCCAAGGCTGTGTTTATTGAACTTTATGAAGCCAACGGCCAATTTGCCGCCTACTTCAACAACAACTTGAAGAAGCGTCAGGTTCTCATCGACGCCGCTCAGCAACAACAAAACCTGGCAGAGTTTATTCTCAACAAAGTCGATCATTCCATCTATCATCCACCGATGATCCTAAGGCCCGAGCAGCCTCTTAATGAGGTTGCATTACAACTAAAAGAAAATGGGCTTGATTCCGCATTAGTAAAGCTCTCAGACGATGATCCTCGCTTGCTTGATAGTCCAACAGCACACCCTTACGCCATCGTCACTCGTACCAATATGCTGCACGCAGTGATGCTAGAAAACCACCCTTTAGATACTCCAATCAATACGATTGCAACCTTCCCGGTACTGCATATTGATGACGGTGATTTTCTCTTTAATGCCATGATTACCATGACGCGCAACAGAATGAAGCGCTTGATGGTGTGTGATGGTAAAGACGCGGTAGGAATGCTTGATATGACGCAGATCCTAAGTGCGTTCTCGACTCACTCGCACGTACTCACCCTAAGTATTGCCAGAGCAAGCAGTGTTGAGGAGTTGGCTCTCGCCTCCAACAAACAAAGACACTTAGTCGAGAGCTTACTGGGTAACGGCATTCGCACCCGCTTTATTATGGAACTGATCTCCGCTGTCAACGAGCAGATCATCGAAAAAGCCTTCGAGTTAGTCGTTCCCCCCGCACTTCACGATCACTGCTGCTTAATCGTTCTGGGTTCGGAGGGGCGTGGAGAGCAAATTCTAAAAACGGATCAGGACAACGCACTGATTGTTGAAGACGGCCTTGAATGGCCAAACTGCCAGACCGTGATGGATGAGCTGACCCATACGCTACAGCAGCTCGGCTACCCACTCTGCCCAGGCAAAGTCATGGTCAATAACCCCAAATGGGTCAAGACTCAACAGCAATGGAAAAGCACCGTCACGAGTTGGATTCAGGGCGCGAAGCCAGAACATGTCATGGATCTCGCTATCATGGCAGATGCCCATGCTGTAGCGGGTAATCGAGACTTACTCGTTGAGGTCAGTAACCACTTACATCAGTTGATGAAAAACAAGATGCTGGTACTGCAAGAATTTACCCGTCCGGCTCTACAGTTTTCGATTCCGCTAACACTGTTTGGCAACGTCAAACGAAATAAAGAAGGTTTAGATATTAAGGGTGGAGGCATTTTTCCGATTGTACACGGCATCCGAGCCCTGTCATTGGAATATGCCCTTAGTGAAAAAAACACCTTCGAGCGAATAAAACAACTCCAAGCCAAGCGCATCTTAGAACCAGAAACGGCGGACAACTTAAGCGAGGCTCTCAAGCTATTTTTCAAACTACGCTTATCGCAGCAGCTATCAATGCATAACAGCTCTAATAAAATCGACCTCAATCATCTCGAACGCACCGAGCGGGATCTGTTGCGCCATAGCCTACATGTCGTAAAGAAATTTAAACAATTTCTCGGCTATCACTATCAAATTCGAGACTAATTGACCATGTTACTTTGGAGTATTCAATGAATTTTCTGATACGGCAATTCTGGCACATGAAACTGAAAGGTTCGGCCTATCAGTCCCTCTTTTGTGCTCCGCAAACAGGCGAATTTGTCTCTTTAGATTGCGAAACCACCAGCCTTGACCCTCAACGAGCCGAGCTGGTTACCATTGCAGCAACCAAAATAATCGATAATCGTATTATTACCAGCGCACCATTCGAGGTACGTTTAAGAGCACCGCAGTCTCTAGACTCTGACTCAGTAAAGATTCATAAGATCCGCCATCAAGATTTACAAAATGGCATCAGTGAAAAAGAGGCGCTCTCTCAGCTATTGGCGTTTATCGGCAATCGGCCTCTCGTGGGCTATCACATACGTTATGATAAACGAATTCTTGATCTGGCCACACGCAGACATTTTGGTTTCCCTCTGCCCAATCGGCTTATCGAAGTCAGTCAGATATACAATGACAAACTGCTTAAGCAGCTACCAAACGGCTATTTTGATCTTAGCTTGGATGCCATTTGTCATCACTTGCAGATCCCGGTACAGGACAAACACGATGCGCTACAAGACGCTATTGCCGCCGCCTTAGTGTTTCTGCGCCTAACACGTGGCGACCTTCCCCCCTTTAGACCGCAGAATTAGATACTAACGTTCCCAAATGCGAGCAATGTCACGGGCTAACAAACTTATAACCATCTAATTTTAAATAATAAAACCTCACTACGCCTAAAGTCTAATTGCCCAATTCATCAATCTGTCCGAGAGTTATAGGCATACGAATTTCCATCCCAAGAAGGAAATCAGCTCACTAACAAGGAGAGAACCAATGAGTGAAGTTCATGTTTATCCGGTGAAAGATAATATTAAAACGACAACACATGCGGATAATGAGACTTACCTATCCATGTACCAACAATCCGTTTCTGATCCTGAAGCATTCTGGGGTGAACACGGTAAGATTGTTGACTGGATCAAACCGTTTACCCAAGTTAAAAGTACCTCATTTGACACCGGACATGTCGACATTCGTTGGTTCGAAGATGGCACGCTCAATGTCTCTGCTAACTGTATTGATCGCCACTTAGCAACGCGTGGTGACGACGTAGCCATTATCTGGGAAGGTGACGACCCTGCTGACGATAAAACACTGACCTTCAAACAGCTCCACCAAGAAGTGTGTAAATTCTCAAATGCTCTAAAAGAGCAAGGCGTGAATAAAGGCGATGTGGTCTGCCTGTACATGCCAATGGTCCCTGAAGCTGCGATTGCAATGCTAGCATGTACCCGTATTGGCGCAGTGCACACCGTGGTCTTTGGTGGTTTTTCTCCTGAAGCGTTATCCGGTCGTATCATTGACTCGGACGCAAAAGTCGTCATCACCGCTGATGAAGGTGTTCGTGGCGGGCGCGCTGTTCCTCTGAAAAAGAATGTCGATGAAGCTCTCACTAACCCTGAAGTGAAAACTATTTCAAAAGTGGTCGTCTTCCAACGTACAGGTGGCCAGGTTGATTGGCATGAACACCGTGATGTATGGTGGCATGAAGCAACGGCGAATGTCTCTGACGATTGCCCACCCGAAGAAATGAAAGCCGAAGATCCGCTGTTTATTCTTTACACTTCAGGCTCAACTGGAAAACCGAAAGGCGTTTTACACACCACTGGCGGATATCTTGTCTACGCGACAATGACGTTCAAATACGTGTTTGATTATCAGCCTGGTGAAACTTTCTGGTGTACAGCCGATGTAGGCTGGATCACAGGCCATACCTACCTAGTTTATGGACCACTGGCTAACGGAGCTAAAACCATCTTATTTGAGGGTGTGCCAAACTATCCAAACACTAGCCGCATGAGTGAAGTCGTCGATAAGCACCAAGTAAATATCCTTTATACCGCTCCAACTGCGATTCGCGCACTGATGGCAAAAGGCGACGAAGCTGTAAAAGGCACATCACGAGATAGCTTACGTATCATGGGTTCTGTGGGTGAACCTATTAACCCAGAAGCATGGGAGTGGTATTACAAAACAATTGGTAATGAAAAGTCTCCTATCGTCGATACTTGGTGGCAAACTGAGACCGGTGGTATCTTAATTACGCCCCTACCAGGCGCAACCGAACTAAAACCAGGATCTGCGACCCGACCATTCTTTGGCGTGCAACCAGCGCTTGTCGATAATATGGGAAATATTGTCGATGGTGCGACAGAAGGTAATTTGGTTATCCTTGATTCATGGCCAGGACAAATGCGAACGGTTTACGGCGATCATGACCGTTTTGAGCAAACCTACTTCTCTACCTTTAAAGGCATGTACTTTACCGGTGATGGTGCTCGTCGCGATGAAGATGGCTACTACTGGATCACCGGACGTGTGGACGATGTTCTCAATGTCTCCGGCCACCGTATGGGTACCGCTGAAATTGAATCAGCACTGGTTGCATTCGATAAAATCGCCGAGGCTGCTATCGTAGGGATTCCTCATGACATCAAAGGGCAAGCCATTTATGCTTATATCACTCTCAATGATGGGGAGTTCCCATCGGCTGAGCTGCACAAAGAGGTAAAAGATTGGGTTCGTAAAGAAATTGGCCCAATCGCAACACCAGATGTTCTACACTGGACTGATTCATTGCCGAAGACGCGCTCAGGAAAAATCATGCGTCGTATCCTTCGTAAGATAGCAACAGGTGACACCAGCAACCTCGGTGACACATCAACCTTGGCAGATCCAAGCGTGGTCGAAAAGCTTATTGCCGAAAAAGCCGAGCTTGCTTAACAACCAGATAATGAATAAAAACCGCCAATTTGGCGGTTTTTTTTATTGCTCTATTTTGCTTGCTCTAGTCCAAAATGTGCTATTGGTTACAAAACCAGACGATAGTTAGTAGTGATTAGACCAGTAAATTGCTGCTAAATGTTTTGAATTAGCTATAATCTTGGTCAATTTCCTATAATCGGCCAGTTTTAGACTTCTCAATCTGCCCGATTTGAATGTAAACTTGGAATATTCAGCAAATATTTCACGTTAAACGAAGATGGCGGCATTATGGCAGCAAAGTCACGAATTCTAGTTCTAAATGGACCAAACCTTAACCTATTAGGGTTGCGAGAGCCTGGACATTACGGTTCAGCGTCTTTGACTCAAATTATTGATTCATTAAAAGAACTCGCCAGTGCACAGCAAGTCGAACTTTCACATCTTCAGTCAAACCGTGAATATGAGCTTATCGAAGCTATCCATGCCGCACACGGAAACATTGATTTTATCATCATCAATCCTGCAGCATTTACCCACACCAGTGTGGCGCTTCGAGATGCGCTGTTAGGCGTATCCATTCCATTTATAGAAGTTCACTTATCAAATGTTCATGCCCGTGAACCTTTCCGTCATCACTCTTACCTGTCTGATAAGGCGCAAGGGGTGATATGTGGGCTAGGCGCACAAGGTTATGAATTTGCCCTTTCAGCCGCCATTCGCGCTCTGAAAGAAACTTAATACTCTGCGGCTGAACACTCAGCTGTCTTACTCACGAGATAAAAGAGAAAGAAACATGGATATTCGTAAAATCAAAAAACTCATCGAATTGGTAGAAGAATCAGGTATTGCTGAGCTAGAAATCTCTGAAGGTGAAGAGTCAGTGCGCATCAGTCGTCACGGTGTAGCACCAGTTGCAGCACCTGTTCAATATGCGCCAGCTCCAGTAGCAGCTCCAGCAGCAGCTCCAGCAGCGGCTCCAGCCGCTGCACCAGAAGCGGAAGTCACGCCAACTGGTCACCAAGTACTTTCGCCAATGGTTGGGACTTTCTATGGCGCACCAAGCCCTGATGCCAAACCATTTGTAAAAGTGGGTCAACAAGTGAATGCTGGTGATACTCTATGTATCGTTGAAGCCATGAAAATGATGAACAAAATTGAAGCAGACAAATCAGGCGTTGTAACTGCAATCCTAGTTGAAGACGGACAGCCAGTAGAGTTCGACCAACCACTTGTTGTTATCGAATAAGCGGAGCAGATCTTATGCTAGATAAAGTAGTAATCGCGAACCGTGGTGAAATTGCACTACGTATTCTGCGCGCTTGTAAAGAGCTTGGCATTAAGACCGTCGCTGTACACTCAACAGCTGACCGCGATCTTAAGCACGTGCTACTTGCAGACGAAACCATTTGTATCGGTCCTGCTCGAGGGATCGACAGCTACCTAAACATTCCTCGCATTATCAGCGCTGCGGAAGTAACAGGTGCTGTTGCGATTCACCCAGGCTACGGTTTCCTTTCTGAAAACGCCGATTTTGCTGAACAAGTAGAGCAAAGTGGTTTCATTTTCGTTGGTCCTAAAGCAGAAACAATTCGTAAGATGGGCGACAAAGTGTCAGCTATCACATCGATGAAAAAAGCTGGCGTACCATGTGTACCTGGTTCTGACGGTCCATTGGATGACAACGAAACGAAAAACAAAGCGCACGCAAAACGCATTGGCTACCCAGTTATCATTAAAGCCTCTGGTGGCGGTGGTGGTCGTGGTATGCGTGTGGTGCGCTCTGAAAGTGAACTGACTGAAGCCATTGCGATGACGCGCGCAGAAGCAAAAGCGTGTTTCAACAATGACATGGTTTACATGGAAAAATTCCTAGAAAACCCACGTCATATCGAGGTTCAAGTACTGGCAGACGGCCAGGGTAATGCGATTCACCTAGGTGAGCGTGACTGCTCGATGCAACGTCGCCACCAAAAAGTGGTAGAAGAAGCTCCAGCTCCAGGCATCACAGAGGAAATGCGCAAGTACATCGGTGAACGTTGTACTCGTGCATGTATCGAAATTGATTACCGTGGTGCAGGTACTTTTGAGTTCCTATACGAGAATGGTGAGTTCTACTTCATTGAAATGAACACTCGTATTCAAGTTGAACACACCATTACCGAGATGGTGACAGGTATCGACTTGGTGAAAGAGCAGCTGCGCATTGCTGCGGGCCAACCTCTTTCTTATACTCAAGATGATATCAAGCTGAGCGGTCACTCAATCGAATGTCGTATCAACGCAGAAGATCCAGTTCGCTTCTTGCCTTCACCAGGTAAGATTCAACGTTTCCACGCTCCTGGCGGTATGGGTGTTCGTTGGGAATCACACATTTACACTGGCTACACAGTACCACCTCACTATGACTCTATGATTGGTAAGCTCATCACCTACGGTGAGAACCGTGATGTGGCGATCGCTCGTATGAAGAATGCATTGGGTGAAATGATTGTTGAGGGTATCAGCGTTAATACTTCTCTACAGCTCTCCATCATGAACGATGAGAATTTCCAGCACGGTGGAGCCAACATTCACTACCTAGAGAAAAAGCTTGGCTTGTAATAGCACGCCACTTACTCAATAACACTAAGCCCACTTACGTGGGCTTTTTTTATGCTCTCTTTTTGCGAATCTGCTACACTCAGCGCAATTCATTCACCAATGGGTCACAAGCCATGCCTTGGATACAAATTAAACTCAATGCCACTAAAGAAAATGCGGAACAAATTAGTGACATGCTAATGGAAGAAGCGGGCGCTTTATCAGTCACCTTCCTAGATGCGAAAGACACTCCAATCTTTGAACCGCTTCCAGGGGAAACCCGTTTGTGGGGAGACATTGATGTTGTCGCCTTATACGATGCTGAAGCGGATACCAATTTAGTGATTGAGCAAATTAAAGCCAGCAACCTGTTCGCCGAAGGTTTTGCCTACAAAGTAGAGCAACTTGAAGACAAAGATTGGGAACGCGAGTGGATGGACAACTTCCACCCTATGCAGTTTGGTGATCGCTTGTGGATCTGTCCAAGCTGGCGTGATGTTCCCGATCCTAATGCTATTAACGTCATGCTCGATCCTGGACTGGCATTTGGCACGGGAACCCACCCAACCACATCACTGTGTCTAGAGTGGCTTGAGTCTATTGACCTCTCCGGTAAAATCGTCATCGATTTTGGTTGCGGTTCAGGTATCCTTGCCATCGCTGCCATTAAACTCGGCGCTGAAAAGGTCGTAGGGATAGACATCGATCCGCAAGCCTTGGTCGCTTCAAAGGACAATGCTGAGCGTAACGGAGTTGCAGAGCAACTTGAACTCTACTTACCACAAGATCAGCCTGAGGGCTTACTCGCAGATGTCGTGGTCGCCAACATTCTCGCTGCGCCGCTACGTGAACTGTCTGGTATTATTAAGGGTTTGGTAAAACCTGGTGGTCAATTGGCGATGTCTGGTGTGTTAGACACTCAAGCAGAAGACGTGGCCAGCTACTATCGTGATGAATTCACGCTAGCCCCGATTGCTGAACAGCAAGAGTGGTGTCGAATCTCTGGTCAAAAGTAGTGCACTCCCCCTTAATAAAGTGGTGAGAGAACTCACTACTTTATTAAAACAAAGATTACTTTCACTTCTAATTGACTGAAAAACAGGCAATTTACGAAAACAAATTGTAAATGCTCAAATATTAGTCTTTTCACGCATCAAAAAAATGCGTAAAATGCGCGCCCTTGCTTGTGTATTACTGTGGCGATGTTTTGAAGATCGGAAACTATCAACTTAAGAATAATCTAATCGTTGCGCCAATGGCTGGAGTGACGGACAGACCTTTTCGTGAGTTGTGCCTTCGATACGGTGCAGGAATGGCGGTCAGCGAAATGATGTCCTCTAATCCTAAACTATGGAAAACCTCTAAGTCACAGCAACGCATGGTGCATGAAGGCGAATCGGGCATTCGCTCAGTGCAAATCGCAGGTGCCGATCCGAAGCTAATGGCTGACGCGGCGCAATTTAGTGTAGAGAACGGTGCGCAAATCATCGACATCAACATGGGTTGTCCTGCAAAGAAAGTAAATAAAAAGCTGGCGGGCTCTGCACTGCTAAAGTACCCAAATATCATTGAAGATATCTTGCGGGCTGTCGTTGATGCAGTAGATGTTCCTGTAACATTAAAAACCCGAACTGGTTGGGATACAGACAATAAAAACTGTGTCCAAATTGCAAAACTAGCCGAAGACTGCGGCATTCAGGCTCTCGCCCTTCATGGTCGAACAAGAACCTGCATGTACAAAGGCGAGGCAGAATACGACAGCATTAAAGCGGTCAAACAAGCGATCTCAATTCCGGTCATTGCCAACGGCGATATCGACAGCCCAGAGAAAGCCAAATATGTACTGGAGTATACAGGTGCAGACGCTTTAATGATTGGTCGTCCGGCCCAAGGACGGCCATGGATTTTTAATGAAATCCGACACTATTTGGAAAACGGCACCCTGATGCCCGAACTTCCTCTCGAGGAGGTGAAAGGTATTTTGCTTGGTCATGTTCAAGCACTTCACCAGTTTTATGGTGAGTATTTAGGTCCACGCATTGCGCGTAAGCATGTTGGCTGGTATTTAAAAGAGCATGAACAAGCCCGTGAATTTCGCCGTACCTTTAACGCTATCGACGTTGCAAACGAGCAACTTGATTCGCTAGAGGATTATTTTGAAAACGTTGCATCATAATTACGAGAAGAGCTAAACCGATTATGTTCGAACAGAATTTGACTTCAGAACCATTGACAGTTACTACAGTAACATCTTCAGACCAAATCACACAGAAGCCACTACGTGACTCTGTCAAAGCGTCTCTTAAAAACTACCTTGCACAGTTGAATGGTCAAGACGTCACTGAGTTGTATGAGCTAGTATTAGCTGAAGTAGAACAACCACTACTAGACACCATCATGCAGTACACTCGCGGTAACCAAACTCGCGCAGCTACTATGATGGGTATCAACCGCGGTACTCTTCGCAAGAAACTAAAAAAATACGGCATGAACTAATCAATTTCTGATTTGTTTTTGCGAAAAAGCCAGAGTTTTCACTCTGGCTTTTTTATACCCGGACAGCCTTCACCTAAGCTCCTCCAACCACCTCATTTTCTCTTGCAAAAACCCTATCCAGGTCAAAGATTAACCATCGACAAAATGACCTACGTTGTCATATCCCGTATGGTTTACTCATAACCAGAAGCTACAAATGCCACCCCAAGATAACTCAAGCTTTATTCGCCTATGCAAAGGGAGTTTTAGGATGAATACCAAATTTTTGCGCCATACCAGTATTCGAACCCGTTTATTTTTACTTATTTTTGTCGTCACTGCCGCCTCACTGATACCATTGTTCGTCACTATCAGTGATTATAAAAACGATCTTATTAACGCCAAACAAACCAAGACGCGCCACCTCGTAGAAAACACCCATAGCTTGATTGAGCACTACTATCGATTACAAAGCACAGGTGCGCTCAGTGAATCGGATGCCCAGTCTGCGGCTAAGGGCGCGGTTTCGGCTCTTCGCTATGAACAGTCAGACTATTTTTGGATTAATGACCTCACGCCTGTGATGATAATGCACCCAATGAAGCCAGCGCTGAATGGGCAAGACCTTAGCCAAGTTAGCGATCCCTCAGGGAAAAAGCTCTTTGTTGAAATGGTTGAACTTGGTCAAAGCGAAGGTCAAGGTTTCGTCAACTACATGTGGCCAAAACCTGGCAGTGAAAAGGCCGTCGATAAGCTCTCTTATATTAAGGTATTTCAGCCTTGGGGCTGGGTACTTGGGACTGGTGTCTATGTTGATGATATTAACGCTCTGATATGGGCCGAAGTTAAGCAAACGCTACTAACAGTCGCGGCTTGTCTGCTCTTCATGCTGACCATGGCCACGCTATTAAGCCGCAGTATCGTCAGCCCGTGCAAAAATACTCTTCTGGCCTTACAAGATATAGCCAGTGGGGAGGGTGACCTTAGCCGCAGGCTCCCAGAACAAGGCAAAGACGAACTGAGTAAAATAGCCACTGCATTTAATGTCTTTACTGACAAGCTTCGAGTGATAATTCAAGAGATACAGCCCGTCACTGAAAGCATTACCCATTCGGCCATAGAACTTAACAAAGTCGCCCAACATAGCTCAGGGAAAGCCCTGCAGCAGCAGCAAGCGGTTGACACCGTAGCCTGTGCAATGAACGAACTGCATGCAAGCAATCAGGAAGTGGCCAATTCAGCTCATTACGCTGCAGAGGCTGCAAAGCAAGCGAGCGCCAATGGGATCCAAGGTGCAAAAATCATTGAAGAAGCATCAGGGCTGATGCTCTCATTATCGGAGCAGCTCTCAGAAACGGAAATCAATATCCACAAATTGACAGACGAAACCCAGCACGTAGGTTCGGTTCTTGATGTTATTCGAGGTGTTGCTGAGCAAACCAATCTATTAGCTTTAAACGCAGCAATTGAAGCGGCAAGAGCTGGAGAACAAGGTCGAGGCTTTGCCGTTGTTGCCGATGAAGTTCGCACCTTAGCAACGCGAACTCAAAGCAGCACTGATGAAATCGAGCAGATCATATCCAAATTACAAAATCGAGCCAGTGATGTTAGTCAGTCCATGGCACAGACTAGAGTTCAATCTGACGCAACTCTTGAGCGCGCTACAAGTGCCAAACACTCTTTGGCAGAAGTCGATACTCAAATTCGTCATATTTTGGGTCTCAATGAGCAAATAGCACAAGCAAGCTCGCAACAAACAGAAGCGACAAATGAAATTAGCCACAACCTCACTCAAATAGCCGATCATGGTTTACAGTCCACTTCACAGGCTCAGCAACTTGCCAAAGCCAGTGAGTCCTTACTCAACGACGGCCAGAAGATGGTGGACAGTTTTGCCTCATTTAAAGTGCACAAAGACGTCGCGAACTAATTAGTTCAAGCTAATCTCACCTCGATAACAAAATAGAGCTGGGATTAGCTTTTAGCAAGCAACGGTCAAATCGAACACAATATGAACCGCATTACTCGCTGCCCAGTGCTCCGAGTATAGAACAGTGACTAGCATCGTCATTATCGTGACCACAGCAAGCATCATTGATTTTCTTTAGCGCGTTGCGGATCCTAGTCAACTCAGCGAGCTTGCCATCAATCGAAGCCAGTTTCGCTGAGGTGATCGACTTCACTTCAGCACAGCTATGTTCTGTTGCTTCTAGTTTGATTTCTAACAGCTCTTTGATTTCCTCTAGGCTCAACCCCAAAGACTTCGCCTTCAGGATGAACAGAACTTGCTTTTGATTGTGGTCATCATAAAGGCGGTAACCGGACTCACTTCTTCCAGCTGGTTTAATAAGTTGGTTTTTCTCATAAAACCGCAACGTATCCGCCGTAACTTTGCAGCGCTTTGCTAACTCACCGATCTGAAACATAACCCTTCAATTTAACCTCTTCGTTACAGTTTGTGCCTGGATAGCCTTTTTTTGCACTTTTTTTTGCGATGCCAAACGATTGCGCGAGCTTTTTTGTAATAGATTGGTTAGAATACGCGCCAATGGCAATTTGGCTGTTTTTTTGCTCAAAGGATTTTCCAAAGTTGAAGATAGCACTGACGGTAAATGTGTGGCTAGCTTCATTTTCGTAAAACTCTTTGAACTGCAGTAAGCCCGGCATGGCTGGCTGCAAAGCCTAAACCTTAACTCTGTGACTTTGAGGAAGACCGAAGCATGAATAACGCTCGTCCTATTCGCCGCGCTCTTATCAGCGTATCTGACAAAACTGGTATTGTTGAGTTTGCCCAAGCGCTAGCACAACGTGGTGTTGATATTCTATCAACAGGTGGTACTGCTCGCCTATTGGCTGAGAAAGGCATCTCTGTCACTGAAGTATCTGACTACACTGGCTTTCCTGAAATGATGGATGGCCGCGTCAAAACATTGCACCCGAAAGTTCACGGTGGCGTTCTAGGCCGCCGTGGGAAAGACGATGACGTAATGCAAACGCACGGTATCAATCCTATCGATATGGTTGTGGTTAACCTGTACCCATTTGCTGAAACAGTGGCAAAAGAAGGCTGCACCTTAGAAGACGCCGTTGAGAACATCGATATCGGTGGGCCAACAATGGTTCGCTCTGCAGCGAAAAACCACAAAGACGTGACTATCGTTGTAAACGCACACGACTACGACCGCGTTATTGCAGAAATGGACGCAAATGAGAAATCTCTAACCCTAGAGACACGTTTCGACCTCGCTATCGCAGCGTTCGAGCACACGGCATCTTACGACGGCATGATCGCTAACTACTTCGGCACTATGGTTCCATCTTACGGTGAGAACAAAGAAGGCGATGCTGAGTCTAAATTCCCTCGTACGTTCAACCAACAGTTCGAGAAAAAGCAAGACATGCGCTACGGTGAAAACAGCCACCAAGACGCTGCATTCTACGTAGAAGCAAACCCAGAAGAAGCGTCTGTGTCTACAGCTCGCCAAATTCAAGGTAAGGCCCTGTCTTACAACAACATCGCCGACACTGACGCAGCGCTTGAGTGTGTGAAAGAGTTTGATGAGCCAGCTTGCGTTATCGTTAAGCACGCTAACCCTTGTGGTGTTGCACTAGGTAAAGACATTCTTGAAGCGTATGACCGCGCATACAAAACTGACCCAACGTCAGCGTTTGGCGGCATCATCGCCTTCAACCAAGAGCTAGATGCAGAAACAGCGAAAGCGATTGTAGAGCGTCAATTTGTGGAAGTGATCATCGCACCTTCTGTTTCAGCTGAAGCAGTAGAAGTGGTTGCAGCTAAGAAAAACGTTCGCCTACTAGAGTGTGGCGAGTGGACAACTAAGACAACTGGTTTTGACATTAAGCGCGTTAACGGTGGTCTTCTGGTTCAAGACCGCGACCAAGGCATGGTATCACTTGATGACCTTAAAGTAGTTTCTAAGCGTCAACCGACCGAAGAAGAGCTGAAAGATGCGCTATTCTGCTGGAAAGTGGCTAAGTACGTGAAATCAAATGCGATCGTTTACTCGAAAGGCGACATGACTATCGGCGTAGGCGCTGGTCAAATGAGCCGCGTGTACTCTGCAAAAATTGCTGGTATCAAAGCTGCTGACGAAGGACTACAGGTTGAAGGCTGCGTCATGGCATCAGATGCGTTCTTCCCTTTCCGTGATGGCATTGACGCGGCAGCAGAAGCTGGCATCAAGTGCGTTATCCAACCAGGTGGCTCTATGCGTGATGACGAAGTTATCGCTGCGGCTGACGAGCACGGCATGGCGATGATCTTTACAGGCATGCGCCACTTCCGTCACTAATTACTCGTCGCATTTGGCGCTGTAGCCGCGTTAACGCTCCCATTCACCCCGGTCACATAGCAGAGCTATGCTCCCGGGATGAATTCAAGCACAGCCTTGCTACAACACCAACTGCTTAGAGTACTCCAAACTTTGAAAGGATTATTAAATGAACGTTCTAATTATTGGTGCTGGTGGTCGTGAGCACGCTCTGGGTTGGAAAGTGGCTCAGAATCCAAATGTTGAAACTGTTTTCGTTGCACCAGGTAACGCAGGATCTGCGCTTGAGCCTAAACTAGAAAACGTTGCGATTGACGTTGAAGACATTCAAGGTCTGGTTGCGTTTGCCAAAGAGAAAAACATTGAGCTAACGATTGTGGGTCCTGAAGCACCGCTTGTGATTGGCGTTGTTGATGCATTCCAAGAAGCAGGTCTAGCGATCTTTGGTCCTACTCAAGCTGCAGCTCAGCTAGAAGGCTCAAAAGCGTTCACCAAAGACTTTCTTGCTCGTCACGCTATCCCAACAGGCGCTTACGCGAACTTCACTGAAATCGAGCCAGCACTGGCATACGTTCGCGAGCAAGGTGCTCCGATCGTGGTTAAGGCTGACGGTCTTGCTGCTGGAAAAGGTGTTATCGTTGCGATGACGCTAGAAGAGGCAGAAGAGGCAATCAAAGACATGCTAGCTGGCAACGCATTTGGCGACGCTGGTAGCCGCGTGGTTATTGAAGAGTTCCTAGACGGCGAAGAAGCCAGCTTCATCGTGATGGTTGATGGCGAAAACGTATTGCCAATGGCAACGAGCCAAGACCACAAACGTGTTGGTGATAAGGACACAGGCCCGAACACAGGTGGCATGGGCGCTTACTCGCCTGCTCCAGTAGTGACTCAAGAAATCCATAACCGCATCATGGAAGAAGTTATCTATCCAACAGTTCGCGGTATGGCTTCAGAAGGTAACCCATACACAGGTTTCCTATACGCGGGTCTAATGATCGACAAAGATGGTACGCCTAAAGTTATCGAATACAACTGCCGTTTCGGTGACCCAGAGACACAGCCAATCATGATGCGCATGCAATCAGACATGGTTGAGCTTTGCCAAGCAGCCATCGACAAGAAGCTAGATCAAGTGGAGTCGAAGTGGGATCCTCGTGCATCCATCGGTATCGTTCTTGCGGCTGGCGGCTACCCAGCGTCTTACAACAAGGGCGACGTTATTTCTGGCCTACCAACAAGAGAAGTTGAAGGCGAGAAAGTCTTCCACGCAGGCACGACAGATAAAGATGGTAACGTTGTGACTAACGGCGGCCGTGTTCTTTGTGCAACGGCACTGGGTAATACGGTTTCTGAAGCTCAAGCTCGCGCTTACGAGCTAACCAAGAAAATCAGCTGGGATGGCATGTTCCACCGCAATGATATTGGCTACCGTGCTATTGCGCGTGAGCAACAGAAATAAATTACAAAGAAAGCCGTTTGCTTAACAATTCGGTGGCTAGCAAAAAGGCGCTCTATGAGCGCCTTTTTTATTTTTCGATGAGATTTGGTCGTTCGATACAGTCAGTAGTTCCATCCGATAGCATCAATAGCTGCTCTACTCGAGCGCCAGTCAAACGTGTACTGCCTAAAAATGCCACATAACTTTCTACTGACGATAATCTCTGTACAACAAAGTCAGGAAGGGTTTGTTCAAACTTAATCTTCTGGAAATCGATGCCAGTGCAGGTCGCGAGCGTCTCACCATCCCAATGCCCCTGAATCAATTCGAGCCCAGAACGATCCTGCTCTTTCACTCTCTCAACAAGCATCGCGGATTCGCGCTGATAGTTTTCTAACTGCTCTTTTTTGATTGGCAGTACCTTGCTATCTCTGCGGTACTGTTGATAAATGGCTTCGCCATCTTTGTTGAAGCGAACATGAATTCTATAGGAAATGGATCCCCCAGCGAGGTCGCTCTGAACGCCTTCTCGGACAAACTCTCTCAGGTTACCACTGCTCCATCGATAATCGGATTTGTACCATCCATAATCATTCATATCGACGTAGTCAGCTGCCCGACTTGGTTGAGTCAACCTTTCCGTTAGCCAGTAGAAGCTGGTTGCATCCCCAAGGGATTGCCCACCCGTGTATTCTGAGAACTGGCTCACTGCTGGTGACGGTGTTGAAGAGCAACCGACAGTAGTCAGTGTTATTAGAGCTAACGTAAGAATCTTTTTCATATAGAAACTGCGCCAAGGTTTCCCCTGGCGCCAGTCAATTATTTCACTGCGTCTTTTAGAGCTTTACCTGCTACGAATGCTGGTACATTTGCCGCTGCGATTTGGATTTCATCACCCGTTTTAGGGTTGCGACCAGTGCGCGCCGCACGATGGTTCACTTTGAATGTACCAAAACCAATTAGTTGAACTTGGTCGCCGTCTGTTAGCGCTTCAGTAACTCCAGACAAAGTTGCTTCTAGGGCAGCTTTAGCTTGCGCTTTAGACAGATCTGCTTTCTCAGCAATAAAGTCGATTAATTGGGTCTTGTTCATTAGGTTTCCCTTCTCATTTGTTATCGAATTCAGCTCACTCTAAATCATAAAGCCCCCATCTGGCAAAGGTTTGTGGCAGATCTTTGTTACTAATGACGTAGTTTTAACCGTAATATGAGCATCAACTCACAATTTGTTCGATGACTCAAAGAATTCAGTGCTTGCAATTTGACTCATTAGCTCTCATAAATGAACCGCCACCTAACCGATAAGCCTGACAAATCGGTTAGCATTGGAACTGATTACCAGCACTCACCAACAATGCCCCAGGCTAAACATTGAGCAAAGTTAGGTTGATGTGCGTACATAATGAGACTCGAATGTTTCTTTTAGCTGTTTATATAACGGTCGCAATTGGCGTTTCTTTTATCTGTTCGGTACTGGAAGCTGTATTATTAAGTATCACCCCAAGCTACATAGCCCAGCTCAGACAGAATGGTCACCCTGCAGCCAATAAATTAGCCAAACTCAAAGCGGATATTGATCGCCCACTGGCTTCTATTTTGACCTTAAATACCATCGCTCATACAATTGGCGCTGCCAGTGCTGGCGCACAAGCTGCGAAAGTATTCGGCAGTCAATGGTTAGGGGTGTTCTCTGCCGTGCTTACCCTAGCCATACTGATTTTGTCTGAGATTGTTCCGAAAACTCTCGGTGCGACATATTGGCGCCAACTTGCACCCATTTCAGCATCAACCTTGCGTTGGATGGTGTGGCTGTTAACGCCCTTTGTTTGGTTCTCTAACCAAATCACCAAACGAATGTCTCGTGGGCACCAAGCACCTAAAATGCGCGATGAGCTGTCAGCAATGGCCCTACTTGCCAAAGAAAGTGGTGAGTTTGCCGAAGGTGAATCAACGCTATTGCGCAACGTGATCGACATACAGCAGATTGCAGTCACCCATGTGATGACACCACGCCCGGTCGTGTTTCGCGTAGAGGCGGAAATGACCATTAATGAATTTCTTAAAACTCACCGTGATACACCGTTCTCAAGGCCACTGATTTACAGTCAGCAGAAAGACAACATCTTAGGTTTTGTCCACCGCCTGGAGTTATTTAGACTGCAGCAGCAAGGGTGTGGAGAGAAGTCGCTGGGCTCCGTGATGCGCCCAATTCATGTCTTTTTGAACACTTCGATGTTACCTAAGGTGTTTGAGAAAATGATGGCAAACCGCCTGCACATAGCCCTAATTGTCGATGAATACGGCACAATTCAAGGGATCATTACACTCGAAGATGTGTTTGAGCATCTACTCGGCCAAGAGATTATTGATGAAGCGGATAAAAACACTGATATGCAGGAGCTCGCGTACCAGCGTTGGGAGCTATGGAAAAAAAAGCACGGTGTTATAGAAAGCCCCGAAGACGAACACCAACCAAGAAAATAAAAAAAAAGCGCCCTGGGGCG
>NZ_JAJNNZ010000012.1 GCF_022836845.1 Vibrio gelatinilyticus | reverse complement strand
TCCCGTCCACTCCGCCACTTATTAAAAAACCCGATGCGAAAGCGTCGGGTTTTTTATTATCTGCAATTTTCGTTCTCTATACAGAAGTTGCGTCCCGCTTGAGTTCAAGCCTAGCTACACACCTCTTATACGAAGCCTCGAGTAAGCGTTCCAGTTGAAAGCTGAAGACTTCCATTTGTTATTGATATTCATTCTTGCGGCGATACTAAAGCACCCTCTAATTATCATCTATTACAAGTGACAGACTTAATTTTTATTGAAAATTAAACCCTTGCCATAGTTTTATTACAACAGGTTACGTCGTTAGTTATTTATATATTACGATGCTCAAAAAAAATACTGATGCTTAAGTCAGTGGATTCCATATCTAGATTATGATCTGTAAATTCGGACAATAATATGAAACTAAGAAAACAAACCTATTTGTTATCCGCCATCATTTTGGTATCGATGTTGGTGCTGTCCTTTAGTGGCCTATGGACATTAAGAATGGCAAGCAGTGTTGACAATCAAACCAGAGTAACAGAGCTATTTAAGAGTGCATACGCTACGTTATCGCAACTTGAGAAGCTCGCGGAAGAGGGGACGTTTACCGACGAGCAAGCGAAAGCTGTCGCACAGCGGATACTTCGAAATAATATCTACAAGGATAGTGAATATGTGTATGTCGCTGACGAAAACATGGATTTTGTCGCAGCTCCTTTAGATCCTCAACTTCACGGAACAAGCTTTCATGACTTTCGAGATCATAAGGGGCAAAGTGTCGGGCAGCTCATATTGGACGCCCTGGCAAGCTCTAATGGCTCTCTTGTCGAATACTCATGGTCTCAAAAGCAAGCTGATGGTAGCGTAGAAGAGAAGCTATCAATCGCAGAGCGTACACCGCGTTGGGGGTGGGTTGTTGGCACTGGAATAGGGTTCAATGAGGTCAACACTCGCTTCTGGGCTACGGCAAAGTGGCAGCTTTTACTCTGTTTTTCTATCGCCGGTTCGATCTTTGCTCTATTGGTTTTTTCCAGCAGAAAAATCCTATGTATTTTGGGGGGAGAGCCAGTAGAAGTTCAACGTGCAGTTCAAGAGATTTCTCAAGGTAAGATTAATCGAGACTTCGTCGAGAAAGCTGAAAAAGGCAGTATCTATGAATCGATTCAAGAAATGAGTATGTCACTGGCGAAATTAGTCGGAAATATTGATCGCTCTACCAAAACAATACTTGGAGAGCTAAAACAAACTCAATCAAGAGCAGGAAAAATCGCGACGCTGACAGACTCACAGCAGCAAAGCACAGAAATGATCGCTACGGCCATGACAGAAATGGCATCGTCCGCCAATCATGTAGCGGACTCTGCAAGTGACACGGCAATTAACACAGATAATGCAGATAGCCAGAGCCAGCACGCTCAGAAGCTGATACAGGCAACGGTTTCAAATATTGAAGGATTGGCTTCGCAACTTTCTGAGGCAAGCCATGCGCTTTCTCAGCTGGATGGAGAGGTTAATAACATTGCCAGTGTGTTGCAGGTCATTGGCGATATCGCTGAGCAAACCAACTTGCTGGCCCTGAATGCAGCAATTGAAGCGGCTAGGGCTGGAGACCAAGGGCGAGGTTTTGCGGTAGTAGCTGATGAAGTTCGTAACCTTGCAGGGCGAACTCAAGAAAGTACCAAAGAAATCCAGCACAGGATGCAGAACTTACAGGCGGGTTCGGCTCAGGCGATCAAGAGCATGCAGATCTGTGCAAACACCAGTAAAGCTACAGTGAGTGAATCAATTAATGCCTCCAGCGCTCTGCAGGATGTCGTTGTTGCGCTTGAGTCTATATCAGCAATGGGCCACCAAATTGCAACGGCAGCAGCACAGCAGACTCAAGTGGGTGATGATATCTCCCAGCGTATCAATATGATCGAACAAAGCGGTATTGAACTTCGCCAGGTGGTAACGGAAACGCATGGAGCGACACAGGCATTAAGCACTTTGGCGAATGAGCTAAGCCAATGGATAAGTCGATTCGAAGTAAAATAGGAAAAATGTTCAAAAGAGCGGAAATGAGGGGGGGCTGTTTTTGTCGTCTTTCTGCTTTTTTTTTACGGTATATTAGAAAGTTTCTCGGTTTTTAATTCTATTGTATATAGTGCTCTGGGTTGATTGTGGGCACTAGATGCATAAAAACAGAGCGCTAAGTATAGAAAATCGACAAACGATATTTTTTTTGCAATTTAGTGTTGACCTAAAGCACGAAAAACCGTTTAATACACCTCGTCGCCCGGATAGCTCAGTCGGTAGAGCAGAGGATTGAAAATCCTCGTGTCGGTGGTTCGATTCCGCCTCCGGGCACCACAATTTAATATTGTTGGTGCTGTTAGACAGTACGAGCATTTAGAAGAATTTAGTGTGCCGACTTAGCTCAGTAGGTAGAGCAACTGACTTGTAATCAGTAGGTCACCAGTTCGACTCCGGTAGTCGGCACCATTCTTTATTCCCCCTTAGTTCAGTTGGTAGAACGGCGGACTGTTAATCCGTATGTCGCAGGTTCGAGTCCCGCAGGGGGAGCCATTTTCACTCAAGTCAATCTTGAGGAATATGAGCCGACTTAGCTCAGTAGGTAGAGCAACTGACTTGTAATCAGTAGGTCACCAGTTCGATTCCGGTAGTCGGCACCATCTTCTTAGTAGGAAGATGAAAAAAGTTTATTCCCCCTTAGTTCAGTTGGTAGAACGGCGGACTGTTAATCCGTATGTCGCAGGTTCGAGTCCCGCAGGGGGAGCCACATTAAGAAGCCTCATCGAAAGATGAGGCTTTTTTCTTACCTGCTATTTTTGTTCGCTAATTCATATCGATTTTAATGTTCGCAAGAGACGAGCTTTTCTGGCACTCAGTGGGTTGATTGCGCTTGAGCATTATTCTTAGATCGTTGGCAGAATCGGCGCAGCTTAATGCGTCGCTTTCACTAATTTTCTCTGCTGTGACCAGCGTATACAGAGCTTGATCAAATGTCTGCATACCAACGTCTTTAGAGCTAGCCATCGTCTGTTTTATTTTATGTAACTCTCCACGCTGGATGAGCTCAGAAACTCTTGGGCTGTTAAGCAGAACTTCAAAAACGCCATGACGACCTTTCCCTTCGCGCTTGCGTACTAATTGCTGTCCTAGAACCCCGCGTAAGTTATTCGATAAATCGAAGAGCAGCTGCTTTTTCTGATCTTCTGGAATGAGGTGAAGGATACGCTCTAGTGCCTGATGGGCATTATTCGCATGTAAGGTTGCCATACACAGATGGCCGGTTTCTGCAAACTGTAGAGCATACTCCATAGTTTCTCTAGTGCGGATCTCACCGATTACAATGACATCTGGAGCTTGTCTAAGGGAGTTTTTAAGTGCGACGGAATAGCTCTCAGTGTCGAGTCCAATCTCACGTTGGCTTATTAAGCACTTCTTGTGTTGATGGACAAACTCGATGGGATCCTCAACCGTTAAAATATGCCCAGTACGATGCTCATTTCGGTAGCCGACCATTGCCGCTAATGTACTTGATTTGCCCGAGCCCGTGGCCCCAACAATAAGCACTAATCCTCTCTTCGCAATCGAAAGATCTTGCAGAACGTCGGGAAGCCCTAGAGTCTCAAAGGTCGGAATTTGCGATTCAATGCGCCGAACCACTGCAGTAGCAAGTTCTCTTTGATAAAAAGCACTCACTCTAAAGCGACCATATTGATTGGCAATAGCAAAGTTGGCTTCCTTAGTGCGCTTAAAGGCTTCGAGTTCTGATTCGCCCAGCATCTGGGATAGTAAAGTTAAAATGTCAGTATGCGATAGGCGCTGTTGGTTTTGTTTTAGCTCGCCATCAATACGAAAGAGTGGTGAGGCGTCTACGGTCAGGTATAGATCAGAGGCTTTTGTCTCCACCATGTTCTTTAATAAGTCATTCAACTTCATTTGGCTAACCTAAATGGCCTGATGAAGCCACATCAGAGTGGTCTGGTGAAATCAAACCCTGGCTGATTAGCTTTTGCAAAGATTGCTCCATGGTTACCATTCCCATTGCAGAGCTGGTTTGGATAACCGAGTACATTTGCGGGATTTTGTCCTCACGGATCAAGTTCTTGATGGCCGGAGTGGCAAGCATGATTTCATGGCATGCGACTCGGCCACCCATATTCTTTTTAATTAACTTCTGAGCAACAACCGCTTGCAAAGACTCTGAAAGCATCGATCTAACGGCACTTTTTTCTGATGAGGAGAACACATCAATGATTCTGTTTATTGACTTCGCTGCGGATTGTGTGTGGAGTGTGGCCAGTACAAGGTGGCCGGTTTCTGCGGCGGTAATTGCTAGGCTGATTGTTTCCTTATCGCGCAGTTCACCAACTAAGATCACATCAGGGTCTTCCCTTAAAGAAGCTCGTAGAGCGGCTTGAAAGCTGAGAGCGTCTCTACGTACCTCTCTTTGATTAATCAAGCACCTTTTATTGGAATGAACGAATTCAATGGGATCTTCAATCGTCAGAATGTGTTTATTTTTGTTTCGATTTATATGGTCCACTATGGCCGCAAGGGTAGTGGATTTTCCCGAACCTGTGGGGCCTGCAACAAGTATTAGTCCGTGCTTTAATTCAGCTAACTGATTTAAGATACTAGGGGCGTTAA
Source organism: Vibrio gelatinilyticus (assembly GCF_022836845.1). Classification (GTDB taxonomy): domain Bacteria; phylum Pseudomonadota; class Gammaproteobacteria; order Enterobacterales; family Vibrionaceae; genus Vibrio; species Vibrio gelatinilyticus. The sequence goes on along the minus strand of NZ_JAJNNZ010000012.1, from coordinate 111,945 downwards.
GGGTTGCTAATGTTGGAATGTCAGTAGGTATTAGACGAATGGATGCGGCGTTCCCTCTGGCTTGGTGAAAAATATTGGCACGAAAGCGCCCTAATGTTGGCAATTCAAAGCAGAAATCAACATCCAATTGTTCTTGGAATGCTTTTTGTTGATTATCATTCATGATTGCAAATATTAACTTATGAACATCGGATTGTGACAAGGCTGGTACGTCGAGCTTTCTAACCTCACCATCAATGCGTACCATAGGAGATACACCAGCAGAAAGGTGTAGATCTGACGCATTATGCTTTACACTAAATTCTAATAACTCAGTGATATCCATTCATTTTCCTTTTTTAATAGTGAACCATGAGCAATATTCAACAAAATATTCAACATATCACCTCGCAGATCAACGCTGCTGAGAAAAAGTGCGGTCGACCACAAGGTGACGTGCAACTGTTAGCGGTAAGCAAAACAAAACCTGTGGCCGCAATATATGATGCGCTACAAGCGGGTCAATGTAAGTTCGGTGAGAATTACGTACAAGAAGGGGTTGATAAGACCCAGTATTTTGCTGACAACCACCCTGAGCTATCAATAGAGTGGCATTTTATTGGCCCAATTCAGTCGAACAAAACTCGACCGATTGCCGAAAGCTTTGCCTGGGTGCATTCCATTGATAGAGCCAAGATTGCACAACGTCTAAATGATCAGCGTCCAGTCGCATTACTACCGTTGCAAGTGCTTATTCAAGTCAATACCAGTGGTGAAGCGAGTAAATCTGGGGTATCTGGCGACGAAGTATTTGAGCTCGCACGGTTGATATCCGAGCTTCCTAACCTCACCTTAAGAGGGGTGATGTCCATACCAGAGAACGTCAGTGACTATCAATCTCAGCTTGCGGCCTTCAAAACCCTCGCAGAGGTAAAAGACGCGTTGGTAAAGCAGTACCCACAAGTTGATACACTATCGATGGGTATGAGTGGTGATATGGAAGCTGCGATAGAAGCGGGCAGCACACTTGTTCGCATCGGCACCGCAATATTTGGCGCAAGAGATTACAGTAACAAAGCTTAGTTAGCGGCGCTCACAAGCTTTCATTTAGGATAAGTTTCATGGAACAAAGAAAAGTAGCCTTCATTGGCGCAGGTAATATGACCCGCTCAATCGTCGCAGGGCTGGTAGCTGGTGGTTACGATCCAAGTTGTCTTATTGCGACGAATCGTAGCAAGGGTAAGCTTACCGCTTTAGAGCAAGATTTCGGTGTCCAGGTCACTACAGACAATGTCGCAGCTGCAGAGCAAGCTGATGTCGTGGTGATGGCCGTCAAACCGCAGTTGATGGAGGAGGTGGCAAAACCACTACAAGCCATCGACTTCAGCAGCAAGTTAGTGATTTCTATTGCAGCGGGAATCAACGTGGAACGACTGCAGCAGATGTTCGCTTGCGAACTTAACTTGATCCGCGTGATGCCAAACACACCTTCGCTTGTCGGCAAAGGAATGAGTGGCTTATTTGCTTCATCAGTGACCCCGCAGGCAGATAAACAGTTTGCTGGTGAGCTAATGCAAGCCGTAGGCAAAGTGTGCTGGGTCGAAAAAGAGTCGGGTATTAATGATGTTATAGCCGCGGCAGGTAGTGCGCCCGCATACTTCTTCTTGTTTATGGAAGCGATGCAACAGCAAGCTATCGCAAGTGGTTTTGACGAAGAGACGGCAAGGCTGTTGGTTCAACAATCTGCGTTGGGCGCCGCTGAAATGGTGATAGCGAACCCGAATATAAAGCTTTGCACACTGCGTGAGCAGGTAACCTCTAAAGGCGGTACAACCGCTGAGGCCGTAAGAACATTTGAACAGAGCGATCTACGAGGTATTGTATCCAAAGCGATGCAAGCTGCAGTCAATCGAGCTGAAGAGATGGAAAAATTATTTTAGTCGCACCAGCGATGCTGATTTGTAGTAAGGGCTACGTATGAATGCAATGAGTTTCTTGGTATCAACACTGTTTGATCTTTATATTATGGTGGTAATTTTGAGGATCTGGCTCCAAGCTGCCAGAGCGGACTTTTACAATCCATTTTCCCAGTTTATTGTGAAAGCAACTCAGCCAGTGGTTGCTCCGCTGCGACGCCTAATTCCATCAATAGGCAGTATGGATATGGCAACGCTGCTGTTTGCGTATGTACTATGTGTCGCAAAGTATGTCGCCCTGGTACTAATTGCTGCGGGAAGTAACTTCTCTTTCGGTGTTGATTTCTTATTCCTGGGTCTGCTGTCCCTAATTAAAGCGGCTGGTGGCTTGCTGTTCTGGGTACTATTGATTCGCGCACTACTAAGTTGGATAAGCCAAGGACGCAGCCCCATTGAGTATGTGTTTCATCAACTAACAGAGCCTATGTTGGCCCCAATTCGCCGTATCATTCCTGCAATGGGCGGCTTTGACTTAAGTGTATTGGTGCTGTTTATTGTGCTTCAGTTCGCGAACTTCCTAATGGGCGACTTTATTGGACCGATTTGGTACCAACTATAGTGGCTGTTGCTGTTCGCGATGGAGTGGATCTCATTCTTAGGGTGTACGTTCAGCCTAAAGCCAGTCGTGACAAATTGGTTGGAGTGCATGGTGATGAATTTAAAGTGGTCATCACCGCTCCGCCTGTAGATGGTAAAGCCAATGCGCATTTGACTAAATATTTAGCACAGCAGTGCAAAGTGGCTAAGAGTCAAGTCATCATAGAAAAGGGAGCGCTTGGCCGACACAAGAAAATTCGCATTGAATCACCGGCCGTGTTGCCTGAACAACTAAAAGCCCTCCTGTGAGGGCTTTTTATATAGGAGAAAAACATGAAAAAATGGATGCAATTGTTGCTTATCATGTGTGTATCGGGGTCGGTCAACGCAGAACAGTTTAAAACCATAAAAGATGCAGAAGTGCATTACGTGGTTTTTAATTCGACGTTTTTGGCACCTAAAGTAGCTCGCAGTTACGAGTTAAAGCGTAATGGTTATATTGCTACCATCAACGTCTCGGTTTTAGATCGTATGAGTAATGGTAAGCCAGCAATGGACGTTGCGATCACGGGTACAGCTAAGAACCTTGTCGGCCAGGTAAAAACGCTAGAATTTAAACAGGTAAAAGAAGGCGAAGCGATTTACTACTTAGCGCAGTTTCCTTTTGCCAATGAAGAAACCTATAATTTCACATTAAACGTTGATGCTGGTATTAAGGGCAAAGGCCCGATCAAATTCAGCCAAAAATTGTATGTTGAAGAGTAATCAAAGAGATCACCGAATGAACAAAAAAATAGTGTTAGCAACGGGCAACCAGGGCAAAGTAAAAGAGATGTCAGATCTGCTGGTAGACTTTGGTTTTGACGTTCATGCTCAAAGTGATTTCAATGTATCTGATGTTGAAGAAACAGGTACAACATTTATTGAAAACGCGATCATTAAAGCGCGTCATGCGGCGAAAGAGACCGGCTTGCCAGCCATTGCTGATGATTCAGGCCTTGAAGTGGATTACCTTAAAGGGGCGCCGGGCATCTATTCCGCTCGTTATTCAGGCGCAGGCGCAACCGATCAACGCAATCTAGAGAAAGTGCTAAACGAAATGGATGGTGTTGATGACAGTCAGCGCAGTGCACGCTTCCATTGTGTATTGGTGTTGATGCGTCATGCTGATGACCCTACGCCTTTAGTGTGTCATGGTCAGTGGGAAGGAAAGATCCTGACTCAAGCACACGGTGATAATGGTTTTGGCTACGACCCGATCTTTTGGGTACCAGAAGAAGGCTGTGCGTCAGCAGAACTAGACGCGACACGTAAAAAGCAGTTGTCTCACCGCGGTAAGGCATTGAAGCAGCTGTTTGCTCTTATAGAATCAAAAGGTCTCTAAGTATGAAGATCTTACCTCCTCTGAGTTTGTACATTCATATTCCTTGGTGCGTACAAAAGTGCCCTTATTGTGATTTTAACTCGCATGCCCTAAAGGGAAATATACCTGAACAGCAATACATTAACGCGCTAGTTGAAGATTTAGAGCAAGATATCAGCCGCTATCAACTGACGGATGATGCGCGGTTATTACAATCAATCTTCATCGGTGGCGGTACGCCGAGTTTGATCGATCCAAGTTATATCGGTCAACTTTTGAGTGAGGTTAACCAACGCATTCCTTTTACCAAAGACATCGAAATTACCATGGAAGCAAACCCTGGAACGATTGAAGCGGCGCGATTCGCTGAATATCGACAGGCAGGAGTGACAAGGATCTCTATTGGGGTGCAGAGCTTTCAACAAGATAAGCTAAAGCGCTTAGGGCGAATTCATGGTCAATCCGAAGCGAAAAAAGCCGCTCAATTAGCACATCAGATCGGCCTTAATAGCTTTAATCTAGATCTTATGCATGGTTTACCCGATCAGACGGTTGAAGAAGCGTTGAGTGACTTACAGCAAGCGATTGAGTTGGAGCCTCCACATTTGTCATGGTATCAACTGACCATTGAACCTAATACCTTATTTCATTCTCGACCACCGACGTTACCTGACGATGATGCCTTATGGGATATCTTTGAACAGGGACACAAAATATTGACCGAGGCTGGATATCAACAATATGAGATCTCCGGTTATAGTAAGCCAGGCTATCAGTGCCAGCATAACCTCAACTATTGGCGATTTGGTGACTATCTTGGGATTGGCTGTGGGGCCCACGGTAAGTTAACGCTTGCCGATGGTCGCATAATGCGCACCGCTAAAGTTAAACATCCGAAAGGGTATTTGAATATGCTAAAACCCTACCTGGATTCCGAAAATTATGTTGATGATGTCGACAAGCCATTTGAGTTTTTCATGAATCGTTTTCGCCTGGTTGAACCTTGCCCCAAGGAGGAATTTGTTGAACGAACTGGTTTGCCGATCAGTGCTGTGCAGGAGACTATTTCGTGGGCGTTAGAAAAGCAATATCTAATTGAAGATGAGACAACATGGACAGTGACCGCAAAAGGTAAACTGTTTCTCAATGATTTGTTAGAAGCGTTTATGTAAATATCACCGGTGCTCCTTATGAACGATAAAGAGCACCGTAATGGCACCGTTAGAAAATTGAGCGGCCGATGCGCTCAGAAAGAAGCTCTAACGCTTTGGTACCAGCCAGTGAGTTTCCTGAAGTATCGAGTTCAGGAGACCAGACCGCAATGGTCATCTCTCCCGGTACAATAGCAATTATCCCGCCACCAACGCCGGATTTTCCAGGCATACCGACACGATACGCAAACTCTCCTGCGCCATCGTACAATCCACAGGTCGCTAACAATGCATTGAGCTGTTTGGTCTGCATTGGAGTGATAATTTGTTTACCAGTTTGTACAGAGGTGCCCTTGTTGGCCAGATAACTAAAAGTTTTCGCCAGATCGATGCAGTTCATTTTCAGAGCACACGCATGAAAGTAATTATTGAGCACTGGGATCACATCGTTATCGAAGTTTCCAAAAGAGCGCATCAGATAGGCGATGGCGGCATTGCGGTCGCTGTGCATCATTTCTGACGCCGCTACGACTTTGTCATAAACAATATGTGTGTCGCCAGACAGTTTACGAACAAACTCCAACAGACGCTGTCTCGGTGCCGATAAGCGGCTTTGCAGCAAATCAGCGATGACAATCGCACCAGCATTGATAAATGGGTTGCGAGGGATGCCACGCTCCATTTCAAGCTGGATCATTGAGTTAAAGGCTTGCCCAGAAGGCTCTTTACCGACTCGAGACCAGATTTCTTCAGGCTTGTAGAGCATCATTGCTAAAGTTAGGCTCAGCGCTTTCGAGATAGATTGAATCGAAAAAGCTTGCTCAGCATCACCGGCTTGTATCACTTTGCCGTCATTGGTATACACCGCTATTCCGAGGTTATGCCTCTCAACTCTTGCTAGGGCCGGAATATAATCGGCTACTTTGCCCTGGCCTATGAGAGGTCGAACTTCAGACAGTATTTGTGACAGTATTTGTGGTGTTGGTTTCATGCGAGATGCCCATTTGCTAGCAGGGTCAAAAAAGCCAACTTAATGTTGGCTTTTTTAGTTTAGTTTGTGCGGCGGTATTTGATATCCCAAACACCGTGGCCTAACCGGTGGCCTCGTGCTTCAAACTTGGTGAGTGGCCTCTCCTCTGGGCGAGGAATATAGTCACCGTCTTGAGCAATATTGCTAAAGCCTGGTGCCTGGTTCATCACTTCAATCATATGTTCAGCGTAATTTTCCCAATCTGTTGCCATGTGGAATACGCCACTATCGAGTTTAAGCTTCTGACGGATCATTTCAGCAAATTCAAGCTGAACGATACGACGCTTATGGTGACGCTTCTTATGCCATGGGTCAGGGAAGAACAACTGCAACGTTGTGAGGCTGTTATCAGGGATCATGTTCGCGAACACTTCGACAGCATCGTGGCACATCACGCGCAAATTCGTTATTCCTGCGTCGCGGGCTAATGACAAGCAGGCACCTACACCTGGGCTATGTACTTCGATACCGATGAAGTTAGCCTCAGGAGCATTCTTAGCCATCTCAACCAAAGAAGCGCCCATACCGAAACCAATTTCTAGTACCACTGGGTTGTCATTGCCAAAAACTTGCTGCCAATCAAGCAAAGTGTCTTGATAATCAATACCCATTGTCGGCCAGCATGCTCCCATCGCGGCTTCTTGCCCTTTTGTTAGGCGTCCTTCGCGACGTACAAAACTGCGTATCTTACGTACGAGTTTGCCGTCTTCAGTGTATTCATTTGTTGTCACTTCACTCATTGTTCTGCCTGTTTAATCAATAATCAGAGCGGGAATTATCCAAAGAAATGACATCGGTGCAAGTGTTATTCGTCATCATTAAACAGATATTTCCCAGTTCGTTTTACAACCTAGGCTAAGTGTGGTGCAATTTCGCCTTAAAAAGAAGAATGGAATGAGAAAAATTGTGACGCCTTTTGCACGCTCAATTTTGCAGTGGTATGACGATTACGGTCGTAAAACGCTACCATGGCAGCAAAACAAGACCCCTTATACAGTCTGGTTGTCGGAAATTATGTTGCAACAAACTCAGGTTGCCACGGTAATTCCGTACTACCAAAAATTTTTAGAACGCTTCCCGACAGTCGGTGATCTTGCCAAGGCTGAGCAAGATGAGGTTCTGCATTATTGGACGGGATTGGGCTATTACGCCCGTGCGAGAAATCTGCACAAAGCTGCGCAAGTGGTTATGAATGAGCATAGTGGTGAGTTTCCTACTACCTTAGAAGAAATGAACGCTTTACCTGGTGTAGGTCGCTCTACAGCAGCGGCCGTTCTTTCATCGGTTTTTAAGCTTCCCCATGCCATTTTAGATGGCAATGTGAAAAGAACTCTGGCTCGAAGCTTTGCTATCGAAGGATGGCCAGGTAAAAAACAAGTTGAGAATCAGCTGTGGCAATTTGCTGAGATGCACACCCCTGGGCAAGATGTCGACAAATACAACCAAGCCATGATGGATATGGGCGCCTTGGTGTGCACGCGTAGTCGCCCTAAGTGTACGCTTTGTCCCGTGCAGTCATTCTGTCTGGCAAATAAGCAAGGTAATCCGCTCGATTATCCGGGGAAAAAGCCGAAAAAGCAGAAACCAGAGAAGCAAACTTGGTTTGCTATTTGCGTGCATGAACAGCAAGTATGGTTGGAGCAAAGACCATCTTCAGGGATCTGGGGCGGGCTACATTGTTTTCCTCAAAGTGACAGTAGTGATATTTCTCTTTGCTTGGATTCGCTTGGTGTAGTGGATCATCAAATTATGAGTCAAACCGCACTCATTGCCTTTCGACACACCTTTAGTCACTATCATTTAGACATTACGCCTGTTCTCGTGAAGTTGAGCTCGCTTCCGAATCAGGTTATGGAAGACTCTAAGGGTCTCTGGTATAACTTAAACAAGCCAAATAAGGTTGGACTGGCAGCGCCTGTTAAGCAGCTGCTCGATACCCTTAACTATGAATTAAACTGAGGAATAAAGAATGAGCCGTACGGTTTTTTGTGAGCATTTAAAAAAAGAAGCTGAAGGTCTAGATTTTCAGCTTTATCCAGGTGACCTTGGCAAAAAAATCTTTGATTCGATATCTAAGGAAGCGTGGGGGCAATGGCAACTAAAGCAGACCATGCTCATTAATGAAAAAAAGCTTAATATGATGGACCCTGAGCACCGTAAGCTGCTTGAAACAGAAATGATTAATTTTCTCTTCGAGGGCAAGGATGTCATCATCGAGGGATATACTCCGCCGTCGGAGTAGGATTTAGCCTAAAAACACCATACTTCGTAAGAAGTGTGGTGTTTTTATGAGGAGCTTATGAAAAAACTGTTTTATTTTTTTATCCCTCTTTTGCTGGTGGGCTGTAGTCGTGAGTTGATTGAAAGAATCTACGATGTGAACTATCAACCAACAAACCGCTTTGCAAAAAACTTAGCCGAACTTCCCGGACAGTTTCAAAAAGACGTCAAAGCGCTGGATGCATTAATCAGTAGTTTCAACGGTAATATCGAGAAGCGTTGGGGAAGTCGTGAAATTAAAGTCGCGGGAAAAAGTAACTACGTAAAGTATATCGACAACTACCTTAGCCGCACGGAGGTCAACTTTAGCCGCGGTACCATCATTGTTGAGACCGTTTCGCCAACAGAGCCCGAGAAGCACCTTAAAAACGCCATAGTGACCACCTTACTGACTCCTGACGATCCCGCGAACGTTGATCTATTCTCTTCGCGCAGTATCACGTTAGAAGGGCGTCCATTTTTGTACAATCAAGTGGTGGATCAAGACAAGCAACCGATACAGTGGTCTTGGCGCGCCAATAAATACGCCGATTACCTCATTGCCAATAAACTGAAAACAAAACAGGTCGATTATAAAAAGGCGTATTACGTTGAGATCCCTATGGTGGCTGACCACGCAGAGAAACGCAGCTATAAATACGCCGATATTGTTCGTCGCGCCTCACAGAAATACGACATTCCAGAAGACTTGATTTACGCCATCATCAAAACAGAAAGCAGTTTTAACCCGTATGCGGTAAGCTGGGCAAATGCCTATGGGTTGATGCAGGTGGTTCCCAAAACTGCAGGGCGAGACGTTTTTAAATTAGTCAAAAAGCAACCAGGTGAGCCATCACCAGAATATTTGTTCAATCCAGAAAAAAACATCGATACGGGAACCGCGTATTTTTATATTTTGAAAAACCGTTACCTGCGCGATGTAAAACACCCCACGTCATTGGAATACAGTATGATTTCGGCATACAACGGCGGAACGGGTGGAGTGCTCAATACCTTTAGTAAGGACAGAAAACGAGCAATGAGCGATCTGAATTCTTTGCAACCGAATCAGGTTTATTGGGCATTAACGAAGAAACACCCAAATAGCGAATCGCGAAGATACCTAGAAAAAGTAACAAAATTCAAAAAGGATTTTAACGCAGGGAAGGGCTAAAAGCTGTTTTTGCTGAAAAATGCAGCAGTCGCGCATGTTTTTGAAGTTTTTTTAAAAAAGCAGTTGACGGGAGAGCCGAAAATCCGTTTAATAGCGCTCCGTTGCCCGGATAGCTCAGTCGGTAGAGCAGAGGATTGAAAATCCTCGTGTCGGTGGTTCGATTCCGCCTCCGGGCACCACAATTTGATTTGTTGGTGCCAACGATTTTTTAAATTAGCAGCACGAACAGAAGCATAAAGAATTTAGTGTGCCGACTTAGCTCAGTAGGTAGAGCAACTGACTTGTAATCAGTAGGTCACCAGTTCGACTCCGGTAGTCGGCACCATTCTTTTGCCTCGATAGCTCAGTCGGTAGAGCAGAGGATTGAAAATCCTCGTGTCGGTGGTTCGATTCCGCCTCGAGGCACCATTATTTGGTGCTTAGCATGAAAATGCTAACACAAATAATTCCCCCTTAGTTCAGTTGGTAGAACGGCGGACTGTTAATCCGTATGTCGCAGGTTCGAGTCCCGCAGGGGGAGCCACATTTTAAAGGCTGCATCTTATGATGCAGCCTTTTTTCGTTTTGATACGATAAATTTTCTGTGGTCAAGCTTTACACCGACGTTGCCAGATAATGCCCGCCCAACCAACCTTGGCCCTTAGACCGATCTCTTGATAATAAGTAGCCCGTAAACAAGCTGCTTTTGCACATCGATATCCGGCGTTTATTAGAGCATTACTTATTGCGGTACTGCCTGATTTTAGTGACGGCGATGATTCTAAATTCCAAATGGATATAAGCCCTGATAAGAATGTTGATTGTTAGGCTATTTAGCCGTCTAGATTTCTATTGTTTCTGTGATAGGATGTCATCAGTGAAAAAGGAATGAGGCAGTACTGTGGGACAAAATCTAAGAAACATAATTGAGAATCAACTTAAACAGCGCATACTACTGATTGATGGTGGTATGGGTACGATGATCCAGGGCTATCAGTTGGAAGAAGCGGATTATCGTGGCGAACGCTTTGCCGATTGGCACAGTGATTTAAAAGGCAATAACGATCTTCTTGTCCTTACTCAACCTGATTTAATTAAAGAAATCCACAGTGCTTACCTAGAAGCTGGCGCAGATATTCTTGAAACCAACACTTTTAACGCAACGACAATTGCCATGGCTGACTACGACATGGAAGAGTTGAGTTACGAGATTAACTTTGAAGCGGCAAAAATAGCCAGAGCGGCGGCTGATGAGTGGTCTATCAACACCCCAGAAAAGCCTCGTTTTGTAGCCGGTGTTCTTGGGCCAACGAATCGAACGTGTTCGCTTTCTCCTGATGTTAATGATCCTGGGTTTCGAAATGTTACCTTTGATGATTTGGTTGAAGCTTATTCAGAATCAACGCGTGCGTTGATTAAAGGTGGTTGTGACCTCATTCTTATTGAAACTATCTTTGATACACTTAATGCCAAGGCCTGTTCTTTTGCAGTTGAGTCGGTGTTTGAGGAGTTGTCGATTGAGCTGCCTGTGATGATCTCGGGTACCATTACCGATGCATCAGGACGAACGCTCTCAGGCCAAACGACAGAAGCATTCTACAATGCGATGCGCCATGTTAATCCAATTTCCTTTGGCCTTAACTGTGCACTTGGGCCTGATGAACTAAGACAATACGTAGACGAACTTTCGCGTATTTCAGAATGCCATGTCTCGGCTCACCCAAATGCGGGTTTACCCAATGCCTTTGGTGAATACGATCTATCGCCAGAAGATATGTCAGAGCATATATCGGAATGGGCGCAGAGCGGCTTTCTAAACCTTGTGGGCGGTTGTTGTGGTACTACGCCTGAGCATATCCGCCAGATGGCCAAAGCAGTTGAAGGCGTCACACCTAGGGCACTACCAAAATTAACTAAAGCGTGCCGCTTATCGGGTCTTGAGCCACTTACCATAGAGAAAGACACACTGTTTATCAATGTTGGTGAAAGAACCAATGTGACGGGCTCTGCACGGTTTAAGCGCTTAATTAAAGAAGAGCTGTACGATGAAGCTCTTGAAGTTGCTCGTCAACAAGTTGAAAACGGCGCGCAAATCATTGACATCAATATGGATGAAGGCATGTTGGATGCCGAAGCGTGTATGGTGCGTTTTCTTAATCTGTGTGCCACTGAGCCGGAAATATCCAAAGTGCCTATCATGGTGGACTCGTCCAAGTGGGAAGTCATCGAAGCTGGATTGAAGTGTATTCAGGGCAAAGGCATCGTGAACTCTATTTCTCTTAAAGAGGGGAAAGAGAAGTTTGTTGAGCAAGCTAAACTGATTCGCCGTTACGGTGCAGCCGTAATTGTGATGGCCTTTGATGAAGTTGGGCAGGCTGATACTCGTGAGCGCAAAGTCGAGATTTGTACCAAGGCTTACCGAGTTCTCGTCGACGAAGTTGGCTTTCCACCAGAGGATATTATCTTCGACCCAAACATCTTCGCTGTCGCGACCGGTATCGAAGAGCATAACAATTATGCGGTGGACTTTATTGAGGCGGTGGCAGACATCAAACGTGATCTGCCGTATGCAATGATTTCTGGCGGCGTCTCAAACGTGTCCTTCTCATTTAGAGGCAACAACTACGTTCGTGAAGCCATTCATGCAGTATTCCTATACCACTGTTTCAAAAACGGTATGGATATGGGGATCGTTAACGCCGGACAATTAGAAATCTATGACAATGTGCCAGAGAAACTTCGCGAAGCGGTAGAAGATGTGGTGCTAAACCGCAGAGACGATGGTACAGAGCGTTTGCTGGATATTGCAGCAGAGTTCGCAGGTAAAGGCGTTGGCAAAGAAGATGATGCTACAGCTCTGGAATGGCGAACCTGGTCAGTAGCCAAACGCTTAGAGCATGCGTTAGTGAAAGGCATTACTGAGTTTATTGTTGAAGACACCGAAGAAGCTCGTATTAATGCAGAGAAACCACTGCACGTGATTGAAGGTCCATTAATGGATGGCATGAACGTAGTCGGAGATTTATTTGGTGAAGGTAAAATGTTCTTACCTCAGGTGGTGAAATCCGCCCGAGTAATGAAACAAGCGGTTGCGCATCTAGAGCCATATATCAATGCGGAAAAACAAGCAGGGGCAACAAACGGTAAAATCCTGTTAGCGACGGTGAAAGGCGATGTTCATGACATCGGCAAGAACATCGTAGGGGTGGTTCTGCAATGCAATAACTATGAGATCGTAGATCTCGGCGTCATGGTCTCGTGCGAACACATCCTAAAAGTCGCTAAAGAAGAAAACGTTGATATCATCGGATTATCAGGCCTTATTACACCATCATTGGATGAGATGGTGCACGTTGCTAAAGAGATGGAGCGTCAGGGTTTCGATTTACCTTTACTTATTGGTGGTGCCACCACCTCTAAAGCGCACACAGCGGTGAAAATTGAACAAAACTATTCTCACCCAGTGGTGTATGTAAACAATGCTTCTCGTGCTGTTGGGGTTTGTTCATCATTGCTTTCCGATGAGTTGCGCCCTGCCTTTGTTGAAAAACTTGAACTCGACTATGAGAGAGTACGAGATCAACATAATCGTAAAAAACCGCGCACCAAACCCGTCACTCTCGAGGAAGCTCGGGCTAACAAAGTTGCCATTAACTGGGAAAGCTATACACCTCCAGCGCCAGTAAAACCGGGTGTGCATGTCTTTAGCGACGTTGATGTTGCTACCCTGCGCAAATACATCGATTGGACACCATTCTTTATGACGTGGACGTTGATGGGCAAGTACCCAAAAATCTTCGAACATGAAGAAGTGGGTGAAGAAGCCAAGCGCTTGTTTAAAGACGCCAACGACCTGATCGATAGAGTTGAGCGTGAAGGCTTACTTGAAGCTAGAGGTATTTGTGGACTGTTCCCAGCAGCGAGCGTTGATGATGACATTGAGGTTTACACCGATGAGTCTCGCAGCGAGGTTGCAAAGGTACTGTGCAATTTAAGGCAGCAGACTCTGAAGCCAAAAGGTTACAACTACTGTCTATCTGACTATGTTGCCCCGAAATCAAGCGGTAAGCTGGACTGGATAGGAGCCTTTGCCGTTACTGGCGGAATTGGTGAGCGCGAACTGGCCGATCAATACAAAGCGGCAGGGGATGACTATAACGCCATCATGATTCAGGCGGTCGCTGACCGTTTGGCTGAGGCATTTGCCGAGTATCTACACGAAAAGATCAGAAAAGAGATTTGGGGCTATTCACCAGATGAAACGCTCGATAATGAAGATCTGATCCGTGAAAAGTATCAGGGGATTCGTCCAGCACCGGGTTATCCTGCGTGTCCTGAACATACTGAAAAAGGGCCACTTTGGGAGTTACTTGCGGTAGAAGAAACCATTGGAATGTCGCTGACTTCAAGCTACGCCATGTGGCCAGGAGCATCGGTGTCTGGCTGGTATTTCTCGCACCCTGATTCTCGCTACTTTGCGATTGCCCAGATCCAAGAAGATCAACTCGATAGTTATGCGGACCGTAAAGGTTGGGGTCGGCTTGAAGCGGAAAAATGGTTAGGGCCTAACCTTAACTAAGAGTTATGAAGGCAGTTCGATTGGAAATAAAAAGCGGCTTGATTACAAGCCGCTTTTTTTAACATTACGATAAGGTATTGCTTAACGCTTTGGGAAAACTTTGACCATTTTAATGCGATTCTCTTCAAGCTCAACAATTTCCATCTGATGCTTTGCAACTTTGATGCTGAGGTGGCTTTCTGGGATCTCTTCGAGATATTCGAGTATCAGACCGTTAAGTGTACGTGGCCCATCAGTAGGCAAGCTCCACTTTAAGCCTTTATTAATATCTCGAATATTGGCACTCCCCTCAATAAGGAAGCTACCATCACCTTGCGGTGTAATTTCTTCAGAAAGGCTAGGGGCAATAGAGGTGGTGAATTCACCGATGATCTCTTCAAGGATATCTTCGAGAGTTACCAGACCAACAATATCACCATACTCATCAACGATTAACCCAATACGCTCTTTGTTGCGCTGAAACTTCAGCATCTGGATATTTAACGGCGTGCCTTCGGGAATAAAGTAAACTTCATCTGCCGAGCGCAGTAAGGTTTCTTTATTAAACTCATTTTTTTCGAGCATTAAGCGATAGGATTCACGCAACCTCAACATGCCAACCACTTCATCTATTTGATCGCGATAAAGTACGACTCGACCGTGTGCCGAGTGAGTCAGTTGGCGGACAATGGATTTCCAGTCGTCGTTGATATTGATCCCGGCGATCTCGTTACGAGGGATCATGATGTCGTTGACCGTCACATGCTCGAGATCTAAGATAGAAATCAACATATCCTGGTGACGTTTGGGAATTAAAGTGCCAGCTTCATTTACTACGGTGCGCAGTTCATCTGAACTGAGGTGATCATCACCATTATGATCGACTTTGATACCTAAGAGGCGAATAAAACCATTGGTAATGAAGTTCACTAATACCACCAAAGGCGACAGCAACTTCATCAGTAACGTGAGCAATATGCTACTGGTAAACGAAACTTTTTCTGGATATAACGAGGCCAAAGTTTTTGGCGTGACCTCGGCGAACACAAGAATAACTAGCGTTAAAGCGCCAGTGGCAATTGCCACTCCGATGTCGCCATAGAGACGCAAGCCCAAAACGGTCGCAATCGCTGAAGCGAGAATATTCACCAAGTTGTTCCCGATCAGAATAAGACCGATAAGGCGATCTGGGCGACTAAGCAGTTTTTCTACCCGCCTAGCCCCTTTGTGACCGGTTTTTGAAAGGTGTTTGAGTCGATATCGGTTCAAAGACATCATCCCTGTCTCTGAACCAGAAAAGTAGCCTGAAATAATAATAAGACCAGCTAGTATGGCAAATAATATAGCGGTGGAGATGTCTTCCAAAGCGAGTTAATTCCTTTTAATAGTAACAGGTTAATTTATGTACAATGTTGTCGTTGTTGTCAATGAGACTTTTGCACTAGAGAGCAGCACCGAACAGCACTGTTAGTTAGGTCAATATAATTTCTTTAACGAAGCGGCTACCAAAGTAGGCCAGCGTTAGTAATGTCGCGCCAGCGATGGCGAACCAGGTGACCCGGGTGCCTCTCCAGCCTTTCTGATAGTGTCCCCACAGCAACACGCTATAAATGACCCATGCAATAAAAGACAGGATGGCTTTGTGAGCCTTTCCTTGAGCAAACATATCTTGTACAAACACAAAGCCAGTGGCGAGCGTTAGGGTCAGTAAGGCTGTTCCGATCAAGATAATCTTGAAAAGTTGCCTCTCCACCATCATTAAAGGAGGGAGGTTAGGGTTAATGGTGAGCGCTTTCTTGCTTTTTAGCTTGTGATCCAACCAAGCCAGCTGGATCGCATAGAGTGCGCCGATGGATAAGGTTGAATAGGAAAACAGCGCCAATGAAATGTGCAGCAATAGTTCTGGATTGTGTTCTAAATGAGTGATGAAGGTATTCGGTACAAATGTCGCTACAGCGAGATTAATGGCAGAGAAGCTATACACCACTGGTAATAGGAACCAGATGCGTGTTTTAAGCATCGCGACACTCATCACGACCGAGATAATAAAGCTAATTAGTGAGGCGACATTAAGAATGCTAAGGTTTTGCCCAGAGCCTTCCAATATTAAGTCACTGAGTAGCCAAGCATGGAATAACAGTGCCAAAGCGGCACTGATGAAAACCGTTTTAGCTCGAATTCCAATATGTTGTACTAGGCCTGGGATAATTGTAGCGATAGAGGTTGCGTACAAAATTACAGCGGCAATTGCAATTATATTGTCCATTATTCCTAACAAAATCGGTTGCTTAATTAACGAATTATACCCTGCATCGGACCAATGAGCTATGGTCGATGCAAAACTATTGAATGACATTGAGAGTAGAATATGACTCTCTGTTCTGGCTAAGGTATACTCAGCCTAATTGATCGCAGATTTGAGCGAAGAGACAGATATGTTTGAAAATTTATCGGATCGTTTATCCAAAACGCTGAAAAACATCAGCGGTAAAGGTCGTTTGACCGAAGACAACATCAAGGAAACCCTTCGTGAAGTGCGTATGGCGCTGCTCGAGGCCGACGTGGCTTTGCCGGTTATTCGTGATTTTATTAAAGGTGTTAAAGAGCGCGCCGTTGGTGTAGAAGTATCAAAATCACTCACACCGGGCCAAGAATTCATCAAGATTGTCCAGTCTGAACTTGAAGCGGTTATGGGCGCTTCGAACGAGGCTCTTGATTTGGCGGCTCAGCCTCCAGCTGTGATCTTAATGGCTGGTCTACAGGGTGCGGGTAAGACAACCAGTGTTGGTAAGCTCTCTAAGTTATTGCATGAGCGTGAGAAGAAGAAAGTGCTGGTGGTTTCTGCCGACGTTTATCGCCCAGCGGCGATCAAACAGCTAGAAACGTTAGCTGGTGATATCGGTGTCGACTTCTTCCCTTCGTCAGCTGATCAAAAACCAATTGATATTGCTAACAGCGCTATCGATCACGCTAAGAAAAAGTTTTATGACGTATTGATTGTCGATACTGCAGGTCGCCTAGCGGTTGACCATGAAATGATGAATGAGATCAAAGATCTGCATTCAGCCATTACTCCGGTAGAAACTCTGTTCGTTGTTGACGCTATGACAGGTCAAGATGCGGCCAACACCGCAAAAGCCTTTGGCGATGCACTGCCGCTGACCGGTGTGATCCTAACTAAGGTTGATGGTGATGCCCGTGGTGGTGCGGCATTGTCTGTACGCCACATTACAGGAAAGCCTATTAAATTCTTAGGCGTCGGTGAGAAAACCGATGCTTTAGAACCGTTCCACCCAGAGCGTGTGGCCTCTCGTATTTTAGGTATGGGCGATGTGCTTTCTTTGATCGAAGATTTGCAGCGCAATGTCGATACAGAGAAAGCTGAGAAAATGGCGAAGAAGTTCAAGGAGAAGAAAGGCTTTGACCTTGAAGACTTCCGCGAACAACTTGGTCAGATGCAAAACATGGGCGGCATGATGGGCATGATGGACAAGCTTCCTGGCATGTCTAACCTACCTGACAATGTTAAAGATAAAGTTGATGACAAAGTTTTCAAACAAATGGAAGCGATCATAAGCTCTATGACCATGAAAGAGCGTAAACGCCCTGAGCTTATTAAAGGTTCTCGTAAAAAGCGCATTGCTGCGGGTTCTGGCACTCAAGTTCAAGACGTTAACCGTTTACTCAAGCAGTTCACCCAAATGCAAAAGATGATGAAGAAAATGCAAAAAGGTGGCATGCGCGGCATGATGCGAAACATGCAGGGTATGATGGGTGGCATGGGCGGCGGTGGCGGATTCAATCCATTTGGGCGATAGAAAGTTAGTTTTCAATCTGTTAACTGGCTCACAGTAAACGTTCTATTCACCAACTGGTGAAAAAATAGCTAAACCCCTTGCAATGCCCCGGAATAAGAGTAAAATTCCGGGGCTTTATTTTGGCACGAGACCTCATGTTGCTCACTAGAGAAACTCTGAGGTCATTTTTATTATTGAGAAAGCAAAAGAGGACGATATGGTAACCATTCGTTTGGCACGTCACGGCGCTAAGAAGCGTCCATTCTATCAAATCGTAGTAGCGGATAGCCGCAACGCTGCAACTGGCCGTTTCATCGAGAAAGTGGGTTTCTTTAACCCTACTGCTACTGGTCAAGAAGAAGGTCTACGTCTAGACCTAGACCGCGTTAACCACTGGGTTAGCCAAGGTGCTTCTGTATCTGACCGTGTAGCTAAGCTAGTTAAAGACGCTCAAAAAGCGGCTTAATTATTAGTTTAGAAAGCAGTATGTCGATGAAAGGTAAAGAACCAATGAGTGAGCAAGACGAAAAAATTGTTGTAGGTAAGTTTGGTGCTACTTATGGCATTCGTGGCTGGCTTAAAGTGTTCTCCTATACAGACAATCCCGAAAGCCTATTTGATTATCGACCTTGGTTTATTAAGCACAAGGGCGAGTGGGTAGAAAAGAAAGTTGAGAGTTGGAAACGCCATAACAAAGGTATGGTGTGTAAATTAGAAGGGCTAGAGGTTCGCGAGGACGCTCACCTACTAACTAACTTTGAAATCGCTATCGACCCAGCATCACTACCAGAATTGTCAGAAGATGAATTCTACTGGCGTGAATTGTTCGGTATGCAGGTTTTTACCACGAAGGGCTACAACTTAGGTGAAGTCTCGGACGTGTTAGAAACTGGCTCGAATGATGTTTTGGTTGTGAAAGCAAATCTAAAAGATGCTTTTGGACAAAAGGAACGGTTGATACCGTACCTTGAAGAGCAAGTGATCAAAAAAGTTGATCGCGAAGCTCAACGGATCGAAGTTGACTGGGATCCTGGATTCTAATTTACTTTATTTTCGGTAACACCTTATAGAGCGAGAGAACAGATGTGGGTTGGCGTAATTAGCCTGTTTCCTGAAATGTTCCGTTCTGTTACTGACTATGGAGTAACAGGTCAAGCGGTAAAAAAAGGTCTTTTGTCGATAGAGACATGGAATCCTCGTGATTTCACTCACGACAAACATCACACTGTTGATGATAGGCCTTATGGTGGTGGTCCTGGGATGTTGATGATGGTTCAGCCTTTGCGCGATGCCATTCACGCAGCAAAACAAGCCTCACCAGGAAAGACGAAAGTCATCTACCTATCACCTCAAGGTCGCAAGCTCGACCAACAAGGTGTGGAAGAGTTGGCTCACAATGAAAGCTTAGTGTTGATTTGTGGCCGCTACGAAGGAGTAGATGAGCGTATCATCCAAACCGAGGTTGACGAAGAATGGTCAATTGGGGATTTTGTGATGACGGGGGGAGAAATCCCAGCCATGACACTTATAGATTCGGTCTCTCGGTTTGTTCCGGGTGTTCTCGGAGATATGGCGTCAGCAGAAGAAGACTCTTTTGCCAATGGTTTATTAGATTGCCCACACTATACGCGCCCTGAAGTGTTAGATGGACTCGAAGTACCAACGGTACTGAAATCTGGAAATCACAAAGGAATTCGTCACTGGCGAGAAAAACAATCGCTGGGCCGTACTTGGCTAAGAAGACCAGAACTCCTGGAAAACCTAGCTCTGACTGACGAACAGGAACAATTACTGGCCGAATTCATTAAAGAGCATCGCTCTGGTGAAAAGTAAGCAGTAACCTATTTATTTTAGTATCAGTTTATTCTAGGAATTTAAAACATGAGTAACATCATCAAGGCTCTTGAAGAAGAGCAAATGAAATCAGACCTACCTAAATTTGCACCAGGTGACACTGTTGTAGTTCAGGTTAAAGTAAAAGAAGGTGACCGTGAGCGTCTACAGGCGTTCGAAGGTGTTGTGATCGGTATTCGTAACCGTGGTCTTCATTCAGCATTTACTGTTCGTAAAATCTCGAACGGTGAAGGTGTTGAGCGTACGTTCCAAACTCACTCTCCAATGGTTGATAGCATCGAAGTTAAACGCCGTGGTGCAGTACGTCGTGCCAAGTTGTACTACCTACGTGAGCGTTCTGGTAAGTCAGCTCGTATCAAAGAGAAACTTGCTAAGAAGTAATGCTATTTTGCTAGCGTTCTCAAATGAAAACGGAGCCCATACGGGCTCCGTTTTTTTATGTGTGAATCACTTTGGAAAGTGGAAAAAGATAACAGTACGCTATTCCTGCGCAGGCAGGAATCTACTTAAGGCTTGGTGATTACGTCGATAACATCCCTACCTGTGCAGGGATGATGTCCAACTTGATAGGGATGTGTATCTTCAGAAGTAAGCTTTAGGGAGAGCGAAGTTTTGCTCTTAAGTGTAGGGACTAGTAATTATCTTCAGACCAGCCATCGCTGTCAGACATATCTGGAGCACCTGCAATGCTATTTTCTTCATCGGCCCACTCACCAAAATCAATCATCTGACATTGTTTCGAGCAAAATGGACGATATGGGCTTTTGTCACTCCATTCGACATCTTGCTTACATTGTGGGCACGGGACGATGGTTAGCTTGGTCATGGATTATCAATTTCCTAATTATATTAACTACAAATGGCGAGTTCGAACTCGACATCATAAGGAAAGGCTTGCCCGGTTTCAAATGAGATAAACTTTATCGCAAATCTATTTTTATGACCCGAGATCATAGGATAGACACCATACTCCATCGGAATGCTCAGGCGAAGAATACTGGCATCTTCGGCATCACTTTGGAAAAAGCCAGTTCGGCCTATTTTAGGAACAAAACGTCCAGTCTCTCGTGTTAGTTTTAGCCAAAGGTTTAAGGCATTAATAAGAGGTTTAAGAGTGTCTAGCCATTGAGAAGCATCTTTAATTCGAGTTTCTAATGGTAGGTGTAACCAGTAGTGCAATGCAGGAAGGTCAAAACAGCATGCTCCACCGGGCAAACCAAAGCGTTGGCGAATAGCGCTTAAGAAACGATCTTCTTTTAGTGACTGACCAAAGCGCTCTGCGGCCATTAGATTGCGATGAACCTCGTTGAGATCATCGAGAATTTTCCCAAGCATGTTTTGATCAACGTCTTCAACATCGAGCCAGGCACGATATGTTTGACGCTGTTTCTCAAGATCTTTTGCCAGTTCACTTTTCAGTTGGATCTGATCGAAGATCTCAAGTAAATCAAATAAGGACTTCAAGAACAGTTGATACTGATGATTGTCCGCAAAAGACGAAGAAAACTGAAGCTGTCTCAATAGAGATTCAACTCTTAGATAGATACGTGTTTTTTCGTTAAGAGGGTGTTCGAATCTATTTTTGATCATTTAGCTAGCCTTAATACGCTTCTACGCTATTTTCACCGATTTTCACTGCACAATGCTAGGTACTTTTGATGCAATTTTGTGATTTGGGACAAAAGTTGAGCACCTTCTGCGTCATTGTTAATCACATCATCGGCGTGAGCAAGTCGAGCCTCACGTTCTGCTTGTGCTTTGAGTATAGAACGCACTTGAGACTCAGGCACCCTGTCTCTTGTCATTGTTCGGTTAATTTGAGTTTGCTCACTAACATCAACCACTAAAACTCGATTTGCCATGTGCTGAAGATCATTCTCAACCAGTAGTGGCACTACCAGTAAACTGTAGGGAGATGTGGAAAGTTGCAACTGGTGCTGCATCTCCTGACGAATTAGTGGATGCAATAAGTTGTTGATCCATTCCTTGTCCTGACTGTTGCTGAAAATCTTTTTTCGTAGTGCGGCGCGATCGAGTGTGCCATCTGGGTTTAAGATAGACCTCCCGAAGTGCTCGACAATTTGAGTAAGACCTTGTGTTCCCGGTTCAACAACTTGCCTTGCGACGACATCGGCATCAACCAAATGAATCCCAAAATGTTGATGAAACAAATTCGCCACGGTGGTTTTGCCGCTGGCAATTCCTCCGGTGATGGCAACGACAAGAGACATGGTGTTAGGTCCTTACTATGGTAAATAAATAATAATGGATGAGTTCATCTCCCCATAACGCGCCCAACCAACCCGCGATTGCAAGGTAGGGACCAAAGGGAAATGGCTTGCTGACGCCTTTGCGTTGCATTCTAAGTTGAATAACACCAAATACAACACCAATAACAGAAGAAAACAGAATGATTAACGGTAATTGTTGCCAGCCGAGCCATGCTCCTAGTGCTGCAAGCAATTTGAAATCCCCATACCCCATGCCTTCTTTGCCGGTAAGCAACTTAAATCCCCAGTAGACTAACCACAAACTTAAATAACCGCACATAGCACCAATCACAGAGTCAACTAAGGTGACTGGAGAAATGGACAGTAATGAAAGTGCGATACCAGCCCACATTAAAGGTAAGGTGAGCAGATCGGGTAAGAACATGGTGTCGATGTCGATAAACGCAGCAGATATTAGGGTAAAGGTAAAAAACAGCAGTGCCACGCTGTAGCCACTAACGCCCATTTTCAAGCTAACAATTAAGCAAAGCGACGCGGTTAAGGTTTCAACCAGTGGGTAGCGAGCCGAGATGCTTTGATGGCAATAGCGACACTGTCCTTTCAGCCACAACCAGCTGACAATGGGAATATTGTCCAACACCCGAAGTGGGGTTTCGCAGTTAGGGCACCTTGAGCGCGGAACGGCAATATTAAAGCGCTCTTTGTTTACGCTAAGCTGGCTGTCTGGAAAGGCCTCTGCACACTCTTGACGCCATTCTCGCTCCATCATTATCGGTAGGCGGTGAATCACCACATTGAGAAAGCTGCCAATGATCAGTGCAAAAATCGTTGCCAGAGTGGGGAACAGCCATGGATAGAAGTAAAACAGTTCCATAAGTGAAGTCATAAAGCCAAAAAATCAGTGAGTTAACTGTAATACTAGCTTATTACAGACATTAGGTTAAAGATAGGCAAATACATCGCAATCACTAATCCACCAATGAATACGCCAAGAAATAGTATGATCAACGGCTCGATGATCTTGCCAAGGTTATCGACTTTATCGTCGACCTCAAATTCGTAAATATCGGCTATCTGGTTCAGCATGTCATCAAGATTGCCTGTTTCTTCGCCAATCAAGATCATTTGCACTACTAACTCAGGAAATGTTTTGGTGTTTCTCATGGCATTGTGGATTGGCATGCCTGCAACGACATCGGAATGAATGGCCAAAATAGATTGCTGATAATGGTAATTGTCGGCTGTTTTAGCACTGGCTTGAATGCTGACAAGTATCGGGATCCCAGAACTGAAGCTGGTGGCCAGTGTGCGACAGAATTTGGCGATTGAGGCTTTAGCAAGGATCTCACCAACAATCGGGGAAGCAAGGGCGAGCCGACTGAGCTTTAATTGAACTGTGGTGCTTTTCTTTCTCATTACGGTAAGTAGTAACACCATTAACATTATCGTTAAAGCAGCGCTGCCAGTGTGGCGCTTTAGAGTGTGCGAGATATCGATGATCAGTTCAGTAAACCAGGGAAGTGAGGCACCAAATCCCTTAAACATCGCTTCAAATTCCGGAATAACCTGGGTCATCATCATCAAACCGACGAGTATTGAAGTGATCAACACCATAGCAGGGTAGATCATGGCCTTAATCACTTTTGAGCGCAGCGCTTGCTGTTTTTCTCTGTAGTAGGCTAGCCGCTCAAACACTTGCGCTAAATTGCCAGAGGCTTCACCAGTTGCAATCATATCCACGTAGAAACCATCGAAATGAGGGGATGCTGCTTGCAATGCTTTGGATATCGATACACCGGACTCTACGCTTTTGCACAGCATCAGTAACACTGACTTCATTTCAGCCTTTGGGTTGTTGTTTCGAATCAGATTAATGGCCTCTATAAGTGGAATGCCAGTATTCAAAAGAGTTGCAAACTGACGCGTCAGAAAAGTGATGTCTTGACGATTGATCTTGTGTCTCAATTTGGCAAGACTGGAAACACTTTGGCGAGTAATTCTAATGATCTGTATGCTTTGCTTTTGCAAGCTATCGCGAACCTCGACAGATTCGAAAGCCATCGACTTGCCAGAGATCTTTTTGCCACTCGCATCTAAGCCTTTCCAGCGAAAAGTGTGTAATTGATGTTTAGGTACCTTGACCATGATCGACGCGACTCCTTTAGTTCATTCGGTGACTAGCAATAAAGTACGCGCTGCAACTCTTCAAAACTTGTCACTCCCAAATGCATTTTTTCTAACCCAGACTGTTTGAGAGTTTGCATCCCTTGGCTTACGGCAAGAGCTTCTATATCAGAGATGCTGTGTTCTTCCATAACGGCGTTGGCAATGGTTTGGGTAAAGGGCAGCACTTCGTATATTCCAACCCTGCCAGCATAACCATAAGTACATTGATTGCAGCCTTGGTTGTTGGCGCGATAAATCGTGTCATGACTCAGATTTTCAAAGACGTTTTTTATGGGCTCAAGCTGCGTTTCGGGTTGCTTGCAATGTACGCAAAGAGTACGCACCAGTCTCTGGGCGATAATGAGCGACAGTGATGACACGAGGTTATAAGGCTCCACGTCCATGTTTTTGAGACGAATGATGCTTTCTGCCGCCGAGTTAGTGTGCAATGTTGATAGTACTAAGTGGCCGGTTTGAGAGGCTTTTACTGCAATTTCGGCGGTTTGCTTATCACGGATCTCACCAACCATCACCACATCAGGATCCTGTCGTAGAAAAGCGCGGAGCGCTTCGGCAAAGCCAAAGCCAATCTTATTGTTGAGCTGTACTTGATTTATGCCATCTAAATGAATCTCAACAGGATCTTCAGCGGTAGAAATATTACGCTGAGCATTGTTTAGGATCTTGAGGCCGCTATAAAGTGACACGGTTTTACCGCTCCCCGTAGGCCCTGTCATTAATATCATGCCTTGGGGCTGTTTGAGAGCGTCAAGGTAACGTTTTTTCTGATTTACGTTGTAACCAAGTTGATCGATGTCGAGATTAACAGCACCACCATCAAGGATCCTCAGCACAACCTTTTCTCCCCAGATCGTCGGTAAGGTTGATACACGAAGATCAATGGTTTTCAAGTCTGAAATGGCGAGTTTGATGCGGCCGTCCTGAGGGATGCGTCGTTCGGCAATATCGAGCTTTGCCAAGATTTTCAACCGTGAGGAGAGGCGTCGACTTAACCGGCTTGCAGGGTGATGCGATTCAATCAGAATTCCATCACATCGTAGTCGAATTCGATATTGGTTTTCATAGGGCTCAAAGTGGATATCAGAGGCTTTTTTTCTTACGGCATCAACAAGTACCTGGTAAATAAAACGGCTCACCGGGGAGTCATCGATACTCAGGTCGTCACTGGATTCGAGCTCACCTTCAGTGAGCGTTACCAGTGACGCGAGATCATCTTCCGTTAGTTCTAACGGTTGGTTGTCTGCTGATCCGCTTGATTCACCATAGAGGTGGCGTATGGCGCCGCGAATGTCGCTAGGATTGGCGAGAGCGAGATCGACATGGTAACCACTGGCAAAACGAAAGTCGTTTTCAATGTCCTGCACAGTCGGATCGCCAACGACAACGGTGAGTCTCCCATCGGCTAAGCGCACAGGCAATGCATGGTAGCGGACAATGAGCTCGCGCAGGCCAAAGCGCTGACAGAGTGATTGATAGTCAGATTGCGCTAATTCGATATGCTCAAGGCCGAACAGCAAAGTGAGCGTTTGAAAAAGCTCGCCACTGCTCAATATCCCCAATTCAATGATGCTTTCAATGACAGAACGATTGGCGGAAGTGGTGAGTTCATCAATGGTGCTTTGTTGCGACACGCTAATCACTTTCGCTTGCCGTAAAACGGCGCTAAGAGGGCTCATATTTACGCTTAGCCTAAGGTATTGTTTGGGCGGCGGTACATGACTTAGGTAATAGATCTTTATCAGAGACTGCATGCGTCGCTATACATTTCCAGCTTCCTTCACCGTCTCTTTGGAGCGCCATCTTTTTAGTTTTGTTTTGCGGTGTGGCATAGACGAATTCCATTATGATCTTTCCAGCGCCAGCAGTGCCAGACAAGGGAGCCAAAGAAAGGGTACCAATAGCAGCTGACGGCGATACACCCAGATCGGAGACGCTACTCGGGAAGGTGCCTTTCATTAGAGTTTCAGTTTCAACGACGGTTTTTAATGACGAAAGAGTCGCCAATACTGAAGATGTCTCCGTTTTCGCGATATGAGTTTGATACGCTGGGATAGCTATGGAGGATAAAACGCCAATGATGGCGACGACAATCATCAGTTCAATTAAGGTGAAGCCTTTTGTGTGATTTCTCATAGTCAGGTCCAAAAATTAAGAGAAAAAACAACGATAAAGATATAGAGATAGACACAAAACTACCGGGGTAGAGCGGCGCGAGTCAGTTAATAATAAATGTAACTAATTGCATACTTTACCAGTGAGAATGCGAGAGGCCTAATAGAAAAAGGCCTAGGTTTATTACCCAGGCCTTAAATCAATGAATATGGAATCGGCTGTATGGAGTGCTATTTAAAGCGCATAGAAAGATCCATTGCTGTCAGGTGTTTGGTCAGTGCGCCTACCGAGATGTAATCTACGCCAGTTTCAGCAAACTCAACAATAGTATCGAAAGTCACATTGCCAGAGTTTTCTAATGCTGCACGTCCTGCGTTTAGTTTGACGGCTGCACGCATCATGTCGGTCGTGAAGTTGTCGAGCATGATAATGTCAGCACCAGCTTCGATGGCTTGCTCAAGCTCTTCCAGAGATTCTGTCTCGACCTCAACAGGCTTACCTGGATTGAGTTTTTTCGCGGTTTCAATAGCTTTAGTGATGCCACCACAAGCGATGATGTGGTTTTCTTTGATAAGGTACGCGTCAAATACACCAATACGGTGGTTGAAACCGCCACCGCAAGCAACAGCATACTTTAATGCGCTTCTTAAACCCGGAATGGTTTTACGAGTGTCAAGCAGGCGACATTGGGTATGCGCGATCTTGGCTGCGTATTGAGCGGTTAATGTTGCACAACCAGACAGCGTTTGAATAAAGTTCATCGCATTACGCTCGCCTGTAAGCAGATCACGAGCTGGGCCTGACAAAGTACACAGGGTTTGATTTGGTTTCACCTTATCGCCATCTTCCACATGCCATTCGATACTCACCTGATCACCAAGCTGCTTAAATACTTCGTCAGCCCACATTTTTCCACAGAAAACACCATGCTCACGAGTAATAATAGTCGCTATATTTTGCGCCTCTTCTGGGATCAGGCTTGCGGTAATATCGGCGCTGGCGTCTAGAGTTCCGCCAAGATCCTCACGAAGAGTATCAGCGACGGCACGAGTGATTTCATGGGGAAGTTGCTGTTTTAGGTAATCAAGGCGTTCTAGGCTATTGTGTGTATTTTTCATCGCTAAGGAAATAAGGTGAGGAACAAAGTGGGCATGATACTCTGGGTTGATGCTAATTTCAGCTGTTAATCTCGCATTTTATTTCGGCTAGGGTAAAATCCTAGGGGAATACGAATGGCTAACAGGGTTCACCTATGCAAAATATGAATGATAGCAAGTTTTCGATTGACGAGCTTGGTTGGTGCCAACCCTCGCGACACGTACCATCGCCTCATTATGATGCTCGCCCGCCAGCCAGCGATGTATCCCTTTTGGTCGTACATAATATTAGCTTGCCACCGGGCCAATTTGGGGGTGATAGCATTGAGAAGTTTTTCCTCGGTCAGCTCAAGCCGAGTGACCACCCTTTCTTTTCTGTTATTGCCAATATGAAGGTGTCTGCTCATTGCCTTATTAGACGAACGGGTGAGGTAGTACAGTTTGTATCTTTCAATGATAGAGCTTGGCATGCTGGAAATTCCAGTTTTGCAGGGCAAGAGCGCTGTAATGATTATTCAATTGGTATCGAGCTTGAAGGCGTTGACTCCGTTGCATATGAGCAGGCGCAGTATCAGGCATTAGCGCGGCTGACTTTTGCCCTTCAGCAACATTACCAATTGATAACTAATGAGAGAATTACTGGACATCAGTATATCGCTCCGATAAGAAAAACCGATCCAGGTTTGGTGTTTGAATGGCCGAAGTTTCGCAACTTATTGAATTATATATCAACAGAGTATTAACCTCCCGGTTAACGCGCTTTCACTTCGCAAACACTCATTTTTTTGCCCTTTCCCTAGCACACACATAGTCAGTAGAACTACGTGTTAGCATCTCACCATTGCCCCCATAATCATCAGTGATCATATTTATCTTGGAGGTTTAACTTTGGTGTGTCTCGCCTTTGTCACTGAAATATATAATCTTTTCTAGCACGAGAAACACCAGGTAAGTTTCACTGATGTAATTGGTCTGACCGGTGCTGTTGGTGTTTTAAACGATTTTTGTTTTACTTATGTTAACGCGCGCCCTGTTCTATGATTTGAATCAACTTTTTTCTGGACAGTGGCGTTTTAATTATGTTAATTTTTACGCCATTCTTAAATTGGTAATACCAATTGACTGCAAAAAAAGTAAAACAATAACTATGGCTTATCAAAGGATTCGCCAGCCCAAGCTATCCGATGTCATTGAACAGGAGCTTGAGCGGCTGATAGTAGAAGGAACCCTTTCCGCAGGGCAGCAACTGCCACCGGAGAGAGAGTTAGCTAAACAATTTGATGTTTCTCGGCCATCGGTGCGAGAGGCCATTCAACGCCTTGAAGCCAAGCGTTTATTAACGCGCAAGCAAGGTGGCGGGACTTTTGTCAGTGAAAATGTTTGGACCAGCTTTTCGGACCCTTTATTGGAACTGCTTGCCTCTCATAGCGAAACTCAGCTCGATCTTTTAGAAGCGCGTCATGCAATGGAAGGTATTTCAGCTTATTTTGCGGCACTTCGAGGTACCGCTGAAGATTTTGCTCAAATTGAAGATTGTTTAACTAATATTTGTAGTGCGCAAGAAAACGGAAATATTGAAGCGGAAGCTTCAGCTGTTATGGCGTTTCTGACAGCATTGACAGAAGCGGCGCATAATGTCGTTTTATTGCACATAGTGAAAAGCTTAGCGCCTTTGCTCGAGCAAAACGTTTTGCAGAATTTGAAGCTTTTGCATCGCCGTTCAGAGGTGGTGGAAAAAGTGAGTAAACATCGCGCTAATATTGTGGATGCGATTGTTTCGGGCCAACCAGAAAAAGCCCGGGAAATGTCCCATTCCCATTTAGCTTATATTGAAGAAACACTGCTGGATCTGACAAGAGAAGAGTCGCGACGCGAGCGTTCCTTACGTCGAATTCAGCAGGGTAATGATTCATAACATTCTTGAATCGTTACGTGTTAAGTAGAATCCAACTAACAAAAGGATAGATTGCCATGTCTGACATGAAGCATGACGTTGATGCTCTAGAAACTCAAGAATGGTTACAAGCGCTTGAGTCGGTGGTACGTGAAGAAGGCGTAGAGCGTGCTCAGTTTTTATTAGAACAAGTTCTAGATAAAGCGCGTTTAGACGGCGTTGATATGCCAACAGGTATCAACACGAACTACATCAACACCATTCCAGCAGCACAAGAGCCAGCATACCCAGGCGACACAACACTAGAGCGCCGTATTCGCTCAATTATTCGCTGGAACGCAATCATGATCGTACTGCGTGCTTCTAAGAAAGACCTAGACCTAGGCGGCCACATGGCTTCTTACCAGTCGGCAGCGGCATTCTACGAAGTTTGTTTTAACCACTTCTTCCGTGCTCCAAATGAGACAGACGGTGGTGACTTGGTTTACTACCAAGGTCACATCTCTCCAGGTATTTACTCTCGTGCATTCGTTGAAGGCCGTTTAACAGAAGAGCAACTAGACAACTTCCGTCAAGAAGTGGATGGCAAGGGTGTTCCTTCATACCCGCACCCTAAACTGATGCCTGAGTTTTGGCAGTTCCCAACCGTTTCTATGGGTCTTGGTCCAATTTCTGCTATCTATCAAGCACGTTTCCTTAAATACCTTGAAGGCCGTGGCCTTAAAGATACATCTGCTCAACGTGTATACGCTTTCCTTGGTGACGGTGAGATGGATGAGCCCGAATCACGCGGTGCTATTTCTTTTGCGGCACGCGAGAAGCTAGACAACCTATGTTTCCTTATTAACTGTAACCTGCAACGCCTTGATGGTCCGGTAATGGGTAACGGTAGCATCATCCAAGAACTTGAAGGCCTATTTAAAGGCGCGGGTTGGAATGTTGTAAAAGTGATCTGGGGGAGCAACTGGGATGCTCTACTGGCGAAAGATACCTCCGGTAAGCTGCTTCAGCTTATGAACGAAACGATCGATGGCGACTACCAAACCTTCAAATCTAAAGATGGTGCCTACGTGCGTGAGCACTTCTTTGGTAAGTACCCGGAAACTGCTGCACTAGTAGCAGACATGACTGACGACCAAATCTTCGAATTGAAGCGTGGCGGTCACGATTCTTCTAAGCTGTTTGCTGCGTTCAACAACGCGAAAGAGACTGGCGGTAAACCAACAGTAATCCTAGCTAAAACGGTTAAGGGTTACGGCATGGGTGAAGCGGCAGAAGGTAAAAACATCGCTCACGGTGTGAAGAAGATGGACATGACGCACGTGCAATACTTACGTGATCGCCTAGGTCTACAAGATCTTCTTTCTGATGAGAAAGTAGCTGAACTTCCTTACCTAAAACTGGAAGAAGGCTCAGCTGAGTACCAATACCTTCACGCTCGTCGTAAAGCTTTAAAAGGGTATACACCTCAGCGTCTGCCTAAGTTTACTCAAGAATTCAAAGTGCCTGAATTGGATGCATTTGCTCCGTTGCTTGGTGAGCAAAAGCGTGATATCTCGACCACTATGGCTTATGTCCGTACGCTAAACATCCTTCTTAAAGATAAGAATATTGGTAAGAACATCGTTCCTATCATTTGTGATGAAGCTCGTACATTCGGTATGGAAGGTCTATTCCGTCAGGTAGGTATCTATAACCCACATGGTCAAGAATACACACCTGAAGACAAAGGCATCGTTTCTTACTACAAAGAAGCAACCTCTGGACAAGTTCTTCAAGAAGGTATCAACGAACTCGGTTCAATGGCGTCCTGGGTTGCTGCAGCGACGTCTTACAGCACCAACGATCTACCAATGATCCCGTTCTACATCTACTACTCAATGTTCGGTTTCCAACGTATTGGTGACATGGCATGGTTAGCTGGTGACCAACAGGCTCGCGGTTTCCTATTGGGTGCGACGGCTGGTCGTACAACGCTGAACGGCGAAGGTCTACAGCACGAAGATGGTCACTCGCACATTCAAGCGAACACTATCCCTAACTGTATTTCTTACGACCCAACGTTTGCTTACGAGCTAGCGGTAATCATGCAAGACGGTATTCGTCGTATGTACGGTCCTGAGCAAGAGAACGTTTACTACTACCTAACAGTAATGAACGAAAACTACGCTATGCCAGCTATGCCAGAAGGCGCTGAAGAAGGCATCCGTAAGGGTATCTATAAGCTAGAATCTCACGAAGGTGCTAAGGGCAAAGTACAGTTAATGAGCTCTGGTACTATCATGAACGAAGCGCGTAAAGCGGCTGAAATTCTAAGCGAAGAGTACGGCGTAGCCTCTGATGTCTTCTCTGTTACGTCGTTCAACGAACTGACTCGTGACGGCCAAGCGGTAGAGCGTGACAACATGCTTCACCCAGAAGCTGAAGAGAAAGTCCCGTATATCACAACCGTTCTTGGTAAAGAACCTGCTATCGCAGTGACTGACTACATGAAGAACTACGCTGAGCAAGTACGTGCATTTATGCCAAGCGAATCATACAAAGTACTGGGTACTGATGGTTTCGGTCGCTCTGATAGCCGTGAAAACCTACGTCGTCACTTCGAAGTTAACGCCGGTTACGTAGTAGTAGCAGCACTGACTGAGCTAGCTAAACGTGGTGATGTTGAAAAATCAGTGGTTGTAGAAGCGATTGCTAAATTTGGCATCGACACTGAAAAAACTAACCCGCAATACGCATAAGACTTCCATTAAGGTAGGAAATTACAATGACAATCGAAATTAATGTACCAGACATTGGTGCAGATGAGGTTGAAGTAACTGAGATTCTGGTTAACGTTGGCGACAAGGTTGAAGAAGAACAGTCACTGATCACTGTTGAAGGCGATAAGGCTTCTATGGAAGTTCCTGCGTCTCAAGCGGGTATCGTTAAGGAAATCAAAGTAGCAGAAGGCGATTCTGTTTCTACGGGTTCTCTTATCATGATTTTCGAAGAAGAGGCGGGTGCTGCGGCACCTGCTCCTGAAGCTGCAACAGTGGCTCCAGCTGCGGCAGCCCCTTCTGTTGCCAACGAGATTAAAGATGTTCACGTTCCAGATATCGGTGGTGATGAAGTCGAAGTGACTGAAATCATGGTCAAAGTGGGTGACGCAGTTGAAGAAGAACAGTCTCTTCTTACTGTGGAAGGTGACAAAGCGTCTATGGAAGTACCAGCACCATTCGCAGGTACTGTCAAAGAGATTAAGATTTCTGAAGGCGATTCAGTTACCACAGGCTCTTTGGTCATGGTATTTGAAACTGCGGGTTCAGGCACGGTAACTCCAGTAGCAGAAGCTCCGGCAGCACCAGCAGCGGCACCTTCGGCTGCAGCGAATCAAGACGTCAACGTACCAGACATTGGCGGTGACGAAGTTGAAGTTACTGAAGTTATGGTTGCGGTTGGCGATACTGTTGAAGAAGAGCAATCTCTCATCACTGTAGAAGGCGATAAGGCTTCTATGGAAGTACCAGCACCATTCGCTGGTACCGTAAAAGAAATCAAGATTGCAGCTGGCGATAAAGTCACGACTGGCTCACTGATCATGGTATTCGAAGTGGCCGGCACTCCGGTTGCTGGCGCAGCTTCAGCTCCTGTAGCAGCACAAGTACAAGCAGCAGCTCCCGCTCCAGTTGCTCCTGCAGCGAAAGCAGATGCAGCACCGAAAGCTAACGATTTCAAAGAAAACCACGAGTATGCACATGCTTCGCCAGTGGTACGTCGTATTGCTCGCGAATTTGGTGTTAACCTTTCTAAAGTGAAAGGAACGGGTCGTAAGAGCCGCATCCTAAAAGAAGATGTACAGTCTTATGTGAAAGAGGCACTGAAGCGTCTTGAATCTGGTGCAGCAGCATCGACAAAAGGCGGTGACGGCAGCGCTCTTGGCCTTCTACCTTGGCCAAAAGTGGACTTTAGTAAGTTTGGTGACACAGAGGTTCAGAAGCTTTCTAAGATCAAGAAGATCTCAGGCGCTAACCTACATCGTAACTGGGTAATGATCCCGCATGTAACTCAATGGGATAATGCTGATATCACGGCGCTTGAAGCATTCCGTAAAGAGCAAAATGCGATTGAAGCGAAGAAAGATACAGGCATGAAAATCACACCATTGGTGTTCATCATGAAGGCGGTAGCGAAAGCTCTAGAAGCCTTCCCTGCGTTTAACTCTTCTCTGTCTGAAGATGGCGAAAGTATCATTCTTAAGAAGTACGTTAACGTAGGTATCGCGGTCGATACACCAAATGGCCTTGTGGTTCCTGTCTTTAAAGACGTGAATAAGAAAGGCATTTACGAGCTATCCGAAGAGCTAATGGTTGTCTCTAAGAAAGCACGTTCAGGTAAATTGACTGCAGCTGATATGCAAGGTGGCTGCTTTACGATTTCTAGCTTAGGCGGGATCGGTGGTACAGCATTCACGCCAATCGTTAATGCGCCAGAAGTGGGTATTCTTGGTGTGTCTAAGTCTGAAATGAAGCCTGTTTGGAACGGTAAAGAATTTGAACCGCGACTACAGCTACCACTTTCGCTTTCATACGATCATCGTGTGATTGATGGCGCTGAAGGTGCTCGTTTCATCACTTACCTAAACAGCTGCTTGAGCGATATTCGTCGCTTAGTACTGTAAGTAATATTAAAGGAAAGGGTGGCACTGATAATGCCGCCCTCATTTACGTTATATAGCGACAATTTGAAAATTACTTCGTTTTTTACAAATCGAATTGTTGTCTAGCTCACAGGCTAAATTGATTTACTTTTCACACCATTAACATCTCTGTAAACTGTTGGCGGTCTGAACATACTCTGTTTAAAAAAATAATTTGGACATAGC
Source organism: Vibrio gelatinilyticus (assembly GCF_022836845.1). Classification (GTDB taxonomy): domain Bacteria; phylum Pseudomonadota; class Gammaproteobacteria; order Enterobacterales; family Vibrionaceae; genus Vibrio; species Vibrio gelatinilyticus. The sequence continues at coordinate 77,903 of NZ_JAJNNZ010000012.1, read as the reverse complement.
AAGAATCAAAATTTATTCAGCCTGTTAGGGATAATGACTACAAGAGGTCAAAATGAGCAAAGAAATTAAAGCCCAAGTGGTAGTGCTTGGTGCCGGTCCTGCTGGTTACTCCGCTGCATTCCGTTGTGCCGATTTAGGCCTAGAAACAGTTCTTATCGAGCGATACAGCACGCTTGGCGGTGTATGTTTGAACGTGGGTTGTATTCCATCTAAAGCACTTCTTCACGTATCAAAAGTGATAGAAGAAGCGAAAGCGCTCGCTGAGCACGGTATCGTGTTTGGAGAACCTCAAACTGACATCGATAAAATCCGTCTTTGGAAAGAGAAAGTTATCAGCCAGCTAACGGGTGGACTTGGCGGCATGGCTAAAATGCGCAAAGTTACGGTTGTTAATGGCCTTGGCCAGTTCACAGGTCCTAACTCTATTGAAGTTGACGGCGAAGATGGAAAAACGACGGTTAACTTCGACAATGCGATTGTTGCTGCTGGTTCTCGTCCAATTAAACTGCCATTTATCCCACATGAAGACCCAAGAATTTGGGATTCTACTGATGCTCTAGAGCTAAAAGAAGTCCCAGGAAAACTGCTTATCATGGGCGGTGGCATCATCGGTCTAGAAATGGCGACGGTATATCACTCTCTAGGCTCTCAGATTGATGTCGTCGAAATGTTCGACCAGCTGATCCCTGCGGCTGATAAAGATATGGTTAAGGTCTATACCAAGCGCATTAAAAACAAGTTTAACTTGATGCTGGAAACTAAAGTTACCGCAGTTGAAGCGAAAGAAGATGGTATCTACGTTTCAATGGAAGGTAAAAAAGCACCAGCAGACGCTGAGCGTTATGACGCGGTACTTGTGGCTATCGGTCGTGTACCAAATGGTAAGCTATTGAATGCTGAAAAAGCGGGTATCGAAGTGGATGAACGCGGCTTTATCAATGTCGATAAGCAGATGCGTACTAATGTTCCACATATCCACGCTATTGGCGATATTGTTGGTCAACCAATGCTTGCTCACAAAGGTGTGCATGAAGGTCACGTAGCGGCAGAAGTCATTTCTGGTAAGAAGCACTACTTCGATCCAAAAGTGATTCCATCAATTGCTTATACTGAGCCAGAAGTGGCTTGGGTTGGGAAAACAGAGAAAGAAGCGAAAGCGGAAGGCATTAACTACGAAACGGCAACATTCCCGTGGGCTGCGTCAGGTCGAGCTATTGCATCTGACTGTGCCGACGGTATGACCAAGCTTATCTTCGACAAAGAAACCCATCGTGTTATCGGTGGTGCGATTGTTGGTACTAACGGTGGTGAATTGCTTGGTGAAATTGGTCTGGCAATCGAGATGGGTTGTGATGCTGAAGATATCGCATTGACGATTCACGCTCACCCAACATTGCATGAATCTGTTGGTTTGGCTGCAGAAGTGTTTGAAGGCACCATCACAGACCTTCCAAATGCGAAAGCTAAGAAGAAAAAGTAATTAACGCGCATAAACGCAAAAAGCCGCTCTAGTGAGCGGCTTTTTTTGTCCATTGAATATCGTAACTAACGATTAATGGGCATTGTCGTTTTTATAGATGCACACCATGTCCATATAGCAATCAGTCAACGACTTGATGTTGTCAGAATTTTTAGTGCGGTTTGCTTCAATAAACAGCGAGTAGCAAATGCCGTGGAATAGACTGGTGAGATGCTCAACCTCGTGATGCGGGCAAACTTCGCCACGTTCACGTGCTTTAATGAACATGTTCGAGATTAATGCCTGACTTGTTTTGTTTGAAGACACAAACAACGGCCAAACTTCATCGCGTGTCGAGGTGCTCCATTCAAACCAGACTTTCATCCAGTGGCAATCTTCGATAACCATATCGACAACACCGTCTAGGATGGTGCTTAGGTTCTCTTTAGCAGGTAAGTCTAGATCGATGCGGTTTGAGAGGAAATTGGAAAACTGAAAGACCACGTGGTTGAGTACTTCATCCACCAGATCTTCGCGAGTGGGAAAATAGTTAAACACAGTCGCTACCGATACTTGCGCGATCTCGGCGATATCAGCGTGCCCGCCGCGTCCAATACCACGAGTTGCAAAAACTTCTAAGGCAATCTCCATCAGTTGAAGCTTTCGCTTCTGTGGGGAAAGTCGGGTTCTCGGTCTTTTTTGTATTGAGTCCATGATTAAATTCCTTGCCAACGTTGTTTATTAGACGGGAGACTCTGAGAGCTCATCCCCTTATTTTTAATAATTTTTATAAATCAGAGCGCTACAAGTGATGTATTAAATTCTGTTCACTAGTCGTGGGTAACGTACAAAAGTGACATAACAATCAATAAAGTGACACTCTGCTCATTTTTTATGAGTAAATAAGTGTAATGGTGCATATGCGATCGGGTCAATACACATACAACAATAGTTATCAAAATTATTAATTATTTATTCTGTCATCACGATTATTGTTGAAAAACTTGGCAAGTTACAATTTGGGGAGTGGGTGAGTTCACCTAATTTTTGTTGGGGTTTTAGGGGCACTATTGGTCTTTTTAACTATAATTTCTCTCAATCGCGGTGAAGTGTTACTATACGCCGCCAAGAGAAATACCGTTGTCGTCACTATAGATCGTATTGTTATAATTTATACAATATTACGGCCTTTAACCTTTTGTTTTATTACTAAGTATCAGTGTGGCGATTAAAGAACGTTAAAATGAGAATACTATGAAGCATACTGTTGAAGTTATGATTTCTGAACAAGAGGTTCAGGAACGAGTTACTGCGTTAGGTAAAGAAATCACAGAATTTTATCAAGGTAGTGAAAACTTAGTTATGGTTGGACTACTACGCGGCTCCTTTGTGTTTATGGCTGACCTGACTCGAGCGATCAGCCTAACTCATCAGGTCGATTTCATGACGGCTTCTAGTTACGGTAACACAATGGAAAGTAGCCGCGATGTTCGAATTCTTAAAGACTTAGATGACGACATCAAGGGAAAAGACGTGCTTTTAGTTGAAGATATTATTGATACCGGTAATACCTTAAATAAAGTCAAAGAGATTTTGGAGCTAAGAGAGCCAAACTCAATTCAGATTTGTACATTGCTTGATAAGCCCTCCCGCAGAGAAGTGCATGTGGATGCGAAGTGGATTGGCTTTGAAATTCCAGATGAGTTTGTTGTTGGTGTTGGTATAGATTACGCACAGAACTATCGTCATCTACCCTACATAGGTAAGGTTGTGCCGCAGGAATAATGTTGACTGCTTAGCGAATATAAAAAAGTGCCCACCTCATTGAGGTGGGCACTTTTTTATCGTAGGGCTATTTAAGTACTTCAGTGCTTAAAATTTTTGACATAGCGGCTTGATAGTTTACTTCGAGGCTTTCTCTGCTCGAACACCGCACGCCAAGATCTTGCAGTTTTCCATCACCGATCCCGTAAACGACACCGTGAATTTCAACATCTTGGCCTCGTTCCCACGCATTTTGCATGATTGTTGAGTTGCCCAAATTATACACTTGCTCGGCAACGTTAATCTCACAAAGCTTGTCACCCCAAGTATCACGTGGCAACTCGCCAAGCCAATTGCGATGTTTGAGGTATAAATCGCGAATGTGCAATAGCCAGTTGTTGATGAGTCCTAATTGAGGGTTTTCAATCGCCGCATTGACACCGCCACACCCATAGTGACCACAGACAATAATGTGTTTGACTTTAAGAACATCAACCGCATATTGCACAACGGATAGGCAGTTGAGATCAGTATGAATTACTTGGTTGGCAACATTACGGTGGACAAAGAGTTCGCCCGAATATAGCCCAGTAAGTCGCTCGGCAGGTACGCGACTATCGGAACAGCCAATCCAAAGGAATCCAGGGTTTTGGCCTTCCTCTAGCTTGGTGAAATACTCTGGTCTTTCAGAGCGAATCTCTTCAGACCACTTTGAATTGTTTTCAAAGAGTTGTTTGATTTCCGGCATATTACTTCCCTTCAATGATTCCAGATACTATACACAAAGTTACAGCTTGAATCTTGAGAAAATAATATCAAGGTGTACTCATCTGAGGTGTTAGTGAGACTAGAATCATCGGCTAAACCTACCAGTGAAATTTACTTATATCTTATGTAAATAGAATGACTGTTATTACTTATTAACTTGATGTCACATTTGTTAATATAAGGCAATTTTGTGGTTGTTTCTCAAGGATAGTAATGAAGTTAGGACATCGTTTTGAAGATATGAGCCTGAAAGGGGATCTGTTTGGTGGGGTAACCACTGCGATTATCTCATTACCTTTAGCGTTGGCGTTTGGAGTGGCGTCGGGTGCAGGTGCTGAAGCTGGCCTATGGGGCGCCATTATGGTGGGGTTGTTTGCCTCGTTGTTTGGTGGTTCTTCCAGCTTAATCTCAGAGCCGACAGGCCCCATGACGGTGATCATGACCGCGGTTTTGACGGCTATGATGGCCAAATACCCAGAAACCGGCATGGCAATGACGTTTACTGTTGTGATGATGGCTGGCGTGTTTCAAATATTACTTGGTACCTTAAAGCTTGGTAAATATATCACTCTGATGCCTTACAGTGTGGTCTCTGGATTCATGTCCGGAATCGGTGTCATTTTAGTTATATTGCAGCTGGCACCTTTGCTTGGTCAAGCCGCGCCGACGGGAGGCGTGATAGAAACCATTAAGGCTATTCCAGAACTGATGGCAAATATTGATTTCGCGGAGCTGTTTCTGGGGTTGCTTACCTTGGCGATTTTATTCTTGCTACCTAAAAAGTATCGTCAACATGTCCCGCCTCAACTCGTGGCATTGGTGTTGGTTACACTGATTTCTATGCTGTTTTTTAGTAGTGATAGTATTCGACGAATCGGTGAGATCCCGGCGGGTTTGCCATCGTTGGTGATACCGCATTTTAACGCTGAAATGCTAACAACTATGCTCATCGATGCCTTGGTGCTTGGCACGTTGGGTTGTATTGATACTTTGTTGACTGCGGTGATTGGCGACTCGCTAACACGTAAAGAGCATGACTCGGACAAAGAACTACGAGGTCAGGGATTAGCGAATCTGATTGCTGGTCTTTTTGGCGCCCTACCAGGGGCGGGTGCAACTATGGGAACCGTGACCAATATTCAAGTCGGCGCGCGTTCACCTCTATCAGGGGTGGTGCGTGCACTGGTCCTTGCCTTAGTGGTGCTGGTTGCTAGCAATCTAACAGAACCAATCCCAATGGCAGTGCTGGCAGGCATCGCGGTGTATGTTGGTTTTAACATTCTGGATTGGAGTTTTATTCAGCGTGCCCATAAAGTCAGTTTGCCAGGCATGGTGATCATGTATGGGGTTATGCTTCTGACGGTCTTTGTTGATCTTATTGTTGCCGTCGGTCTTGGGGTGTTTATTTCCAATATCATTATTATTGAGCGTTTGAGTCGAGAGCAAGCAAGGCAAGTTAAGGCGATAAGTGATGCAGACGACGATGATGTTCCCCTCAGCCAAGCGGAAAGAGAATTGCTCGACCGCACTCAAGGTAAGGTACTGTTTTTTTATCTATCTGGGCCAATGATTTTTAGCGTGTCCAAAGCGATTTCTCGCCAGCACTCAAGTATTGCAGATTACCAAGCGATGATTCTTGATTTGACGGACGTACCGATGATCGATGTGACGGTTGGATTGGCATTAGAAAATGCGATAAAAGATGCCAAGGATGCGCAGTGCCAGGTGTATCTGTTATGCCCAAATCAACAAACTAGACAACAACTCGATAAGTTTCATGTTATCGATCTTGTGTCATGTGATAACATCTTCTCTCAACGAGAGCGTGCATTGGAAGCCGCGTATAACGCTACAGTTTAAGTATTATTGAAAAGCGAGTATCAGCAATACTCGCTTTTTTATCATCAATGTTTTCTAGTCACTTGAAAACGGATCAATTCATCATCATGTCTAGAAGCATATTCTTATTTTTCGATATCATTGGAAATATCAAATTATTCCAATGAGACATTCTTCGGTGCAAAAAATATGGTCGCATTAGAAATAAAACAGCTTAGAAAAACATACGCTGGTGGGTTTGAAGCGCTCAAAGGTGTCAGCTTAACCGTCGAACAAGGTGACTTTTATGCTTTGTTGGGGCCGAATGGTGCAGGGAAGTCGACAACGATTGGGGTGATCACTTCTTTAGTGAACAAAACATCGGGCTCAGTAAAGGTGTTTGGTTACGATATAGACAAAGAGTTGGAGCTTGCAAAGCAGCAACTTGGCTTAGTACCTCAAGAGTTTAATTTCAATCAGTTTGAAACTGTGCAGCAAATCGTATTGCAGCAGGCTGGTTACTATGGCGTTCCAAAAGATTTAGCCAAAGAACGTGCCAAAAAGTACCTTAGTCAGCTGGATCTTTGGGAAAAGAAGGATGAACGGGCACGTAACCTATCAGGGGGCATGAAGCGCCGTTTAATGATCGCTCGTGCGTTAATGCACGAACCTAATCTACTTATTCTTGATGAGCCAACAGCGGGTGTCGACATCGAGTTACGCCGTTCTATGTGGGACTTTCTAAAAGAAATTAACAAGCAAGGTATCACGATTATTTTGACCACTCACTACTTAGAAGAAGCGGAGTTGCTGTGTCGTAATATCGGGATAATCCAACGTGGTGAGTTGATTGAAAATACCTCAATGAAGTCACTATTGAACAAGCTACATGTCGAGACTTTTGTACTGGATGTTGATACTAACCAAACGATTCCTGAGTTGTCGGGTGTGAATTCACAACAAGTCGTTAATGGATCTTTGGAGATCGAGTTAGAGAAGACGAAAGGGCTCAATCACGTATTTGAGCAATTAAGTCGAGCTGATATCAAAGTGTTATCCATGAGAAATAAAGCCAACCGACTGGAAGAATTATTTGTGTCTATTGTACGTAAAGAGGAGCGATAAGATGTATCAAGTCTACTGGACTGCGTTTAAAAGTTTGCTCGCCAAAGAAATCAATCGCTTTACTCGAATTTGGGTACAAACATTGGTTCCGCCAGCGATTACTATGACGCTGTATTTCATTATTTTTGGTAATCTGATTGGTTCCAGAATTGGACAAATGAATGGTTTTAGCTACATGGAGTACATTGTACCCGGTCTTATCATGATGTCGGTGATTACCAATTCTTACTCAAACGTTGCCTCATCATTTTTTAGCGCCAAATTTCAACGTAATATTGAAGAGCTACTGGTTGCCCCGGTACCCAATTACGTCATTATTGGTGGTTTCGTTATGGGGGGCGTGGTACGCGGTCTTCTAGTGGGCACCATAGTAACCTTTGTATCTCTGTTCTTCGTTGATCTGCAAGTTGAACACTGGGCGGTGATTATTGCGACAGTCTTTATGACTTCCGTCGTGTTCTCGTTAGGCGGTCTTATTAATGCTGTTTATGCAAAGACGTTTGATGATATCTCGATCATCCCTACTTTCGTATTAACGCCATTGACCTATTTAGGAGGGGTTTTCTATTCAATTAGCTTGCTACCTGAATTTTGGCAAGGCGTGTCCAAAATTAACCCAATTGTCTATATGGTCAATGCGTTCCGCTATGGCTTTTTAGGCGTGTCGGATGTAGGGATTGTGACATCTTTTGGCGTACTCTTTGTATTTATCGTGATACTTTATGGGGTAGCCCATCATTTGGTGACTAAGGGAATTGGCCTTAGAAGCTAGAGCGTAGACCTAGCGTTATACACTAAAAACACATTGAATAAAGTGGTGGCGATGGCCGCCACTTTTTGTTTCAGCCGAGACAAGGACGATAAATGCAACTTCCAGTGGAACTACAAACCGATGCTCAACGTGCTTTTGAGCGAATTCAAGATACCTATTCAGATCTTTCTCATTGGAGCTCAGAACAGCTGGGCCAGCTCAAATATGTTGTGACAATGAGCAGCTTCGTGGAAGAGACATTGCTAAAAGATGATGGACTTTTCGCCGTGTTTCCGGAGATGTTGACACATACTGAGCGAGCAGAGCAATATCGGTCTTTATTGGCCAGTAAACTGCAAGCATGCAGCACGGAGATGGATGGGCATCGAACTCTGCGTCAATTCCGTAATAGAGAAATGAGCTATATTGCGTGGCGCGACTTTGTCGGCAGTTGGCGGCTGGAACAAAGCCTGCATCACCTTTCAATGTTGGCTGAAGCCATGATTTTTGAAACCTACAAATGGCAATACGAGCTGTGTTGTAAAGAGTGGGGAACACCATGTAACTCGCAAGGACAGGCGCAGCCCATGCTTGTTATTGGGATGGGCAAGTTAGGGGGCGGTGAGCTCAACTTTTCATCTGATATTGATCTGATTTTCACCTACCCAGAAAACGGTGATACACAGGGTGCGCGTCGCTCTATTGCCAATGCACAGTTCTTTACTCGCCTTGGTCAACGTATTATTAAAGCGCTCGATCAGCAAACATTTGATGGATTTTGTTATCGTGTGGATATGCGATTGCGTCCCTTTGGAGAAAGTGGACCGTTAGTGATGAGCTATGCTGCGCTCGAAGACTACTATCAAGAGCAGGGGCGTGATTGGGAGCGCTATGCGATGGTAAAAGCTCGCGTGATGGGCAGTGAAATGTACCCGCAATACCAAGAGCTTCGTCAAATGTTGCGTCCGTTTGTGTTTCGCCGTTATATCGATTTTAGCGCGATCCAATCACTGCGACGTATGAAATCGATGATCAGCAGTGAAGTGCGCCGAAGAGGATTAGGCAACAATATTAAACTGGGCCCAGGTGGAATTCGTGAAGTGGAATTTATTGCTCAGGTATTTCAATTGATCCGAGGCGGACGTGAGCCTAGCTTACGTGGTCGAGGCTTATTAGAAACACTTGATGCGATTGAAACGTTGAATTTACTCGGTGCAGAGGAGGTTAAACAACTTCGTTCAGCATATTGCTTTTTGCGTCGCCAAGAAAACCTGTTACAGGCCATGGCCGATAAGCAGACGCAAACATTACCTGAAAAGCTCTGTGAACAACGTAAACTCGCGTGTGCCATGCGGTTTGAGAGCTGGTCGCAAATGGTTGAAGCCACTGAGCAACATATGTTGAATGTGCATCAAGTGTTTTCCAATTTAATTGGTGAAGACGAGGGGGAAGAAGAGGCCAACCCAATAGCGAAATACTTCCATGAACTCTGGGATATGGCCCATAGCCCTGAGGTGGTCGAGAGCGTTTTACAACAAGATTTGAATGTTCAAAATGCGGCGGATAAGCGCAGTATTATTTGCCAGTTTAAAGAAGATCTTGCAAAAAAAACCCTCGGCCCAAGAGGACGAGAGGTGATCAATCGTTTGATGCCCAAAGTCTTCAATGCCATTTATGCTCATAAAGACGCTGAGTTTGGTCTTGCGCGAGTGCTGCATGTGTTACATAAAATTGTTACCCGGACCACGTATCTTGAGCTTCTCGAAGAGCACCCAGCTGCGCTCGTTCAGTTGGTCCGACTGTGTACTGCGAGCCCAATGATCTCAGAGCAATTGGGGCGCTACCCAATATTGCTTGATGAGCTGCTCGATCCTGCACACCTCTATAACCCAGTGCCTCTTGAATCTTATAAAACAGAACTTAGAGATTATCTGGCTCGTATTCCTGAAGAGGATATGGAGCAGCAGATGGAAGCACTACGGCAGTTTAAACAAACGTGTATTTTGCGGATAGCGGCAGCAGATATCGCTGGCGTGTTGCCCGTCATGAAAGTAAGTGATCACTTAACCTCTCTAGCCGAGGCCATCGTCGATGCTGGAATCAATCAGGCTTGGCAACAAATGGTCGAGAAATTTGGAGAGCCGACCCACCTCAAGGACCGAGGTAGTAAAGGCTTCGCCGTCATCGGCTATGGGAAAGTGGGTGGCTGGGAGTTGGGGTACAACTCTGATTTGGACATTGTCTTTATGCACGACTGTCCGGTTCATACTTATACTGATGGTAAAAAAGAAATAGACGGGCGACAGTTCTACCTGCGCTTGGCACAACGCATCATTCATATTTTCTCTACCCGTACCGCGTCAGGGATACTGTATGAAGTTGATACTCGTTTAAGACCCTCTGGGATTTCTGGTTTGCTTGTAAGCCCAGCGGACGCGTTTGATGAATACCAGCATAACGATGCATGGACCTGGGAACACCAGGCATTGGTCCGTGCCCGAATGATCTATGGTGATGCATCTCTTCAGCAAGCATTTGATACCACACGGCATAACGTGTTGTGTTCGGAGCGCGATCAATCAGAGCTTAAACAGCAGGTGTGTGAAATGAGAGAGAAGATGCGTCAACACTTAGGGGGTAAGAAGCAACAGCGTTTTATGCTCAAGCAAGATGCCGGTGGAATTACTGATATCGAATTCTTAGCTCAGTATCTGGTGCTTCGTTATAGTCATGACAAACCCAAATTGACGCGTTGGTCTGACAATGTTCGTATTTTTGAATCCATGTGGCAACAAGGGGTGATAAAACAAGAGCAGGCGATGAGCCTAACCCATGCCTACACGGCAATGCGTGATGAAATTCATCATCGAAACTTGTTAAACCTAGATGCTGATGTAGCTGAAGATAAGTTGCGTGGTGAAAGAGAGGCTGTTAAGGAAGCGTGGTCACATTGGTTGGCTTAATCGCATCTGCTAGCCGATCTAGGATAAGGTATACAGTTATGTTTGTGCTACTATCCTTGTCATAGAAACATAATGCAAAAAAAACGGATTGGCTCATGCCTTTCCGAGATGAAAGATTTGGAGTAACTAAATGAAACCCATCCTACCCGACTACAATGAGTCTGGCGTATTAATTGTTGGCGATGTTATGTTGGATCGCTATTGGTATGGGCCGACTGGCCGAATTTCACCTGAAGCGCCAGTGCCGGTGGTTAAAGTTGAGAACAACGAAGAGCGTCCTGGTGGTGCTGCAAACGTTGCGATGAATATTGCATCGCTTGGCGGTCACGCTCACACCATAGGTTTGGTTGGTATGGATGAGCCAGCAAAAGTCTTAACCGAAACTTTATCAGCACTTAAAGTGAATTGTGATTTTGTTGCTCTTCCTGATTATCCGACTATTACAAAGTTACGAGTGTTGAGTCGCGGCCAGCAGTTGATCCGTTTGGACTTTGAAGACAAATTTGAAAATACTGATCCACAACTGGTGTTGTCTAAAATGGATCAAGCTCTACCGAATGTGCGTTCAGTGATCTTGTCTGACTACGCGAAAGGGGCTCTTGAGCATGTTCAACAGTACATCCAAAAGGCGAAAGCAGCGGGTGTTCCGGTCTTTATCGATCCGAAAGGAGCTGATTTTGAAAGGTATCGTGGCGCGACTCTGTTAACGCCGAATATGGCCGAGTTCGAGCACGTCGTAGGTAAAGTGAAATCTGAAGAAGAGCTTGTCGAGAAAGGACTTAGTTTGATTGAGAAGTTCGATTTTGAAGCCTTACTGGTGACACGGAGTGAGCACGGTATGACCTTATTGCGTCGCAATGAAGAGCCGTTCCATTTGCCAACTCAAGCAAAAGAAGTGTACGACGTAACGGGTGCTGGCGATACCGTGATTTCAGTACTGGCCGCTTCAGTTGCCGCGGGTAAACCGTTAGATGAAGCATGTGCTCTGGCTAACGCTGCTGCTGGCATTGTTGTCGGTAAGTTGGGAACCTCAACGCTATCAACCATTGAACTTGCCGAAGCGGTTCACGGTAGTCAAGATACTGATTTTGGCGTTATCACAGAAACTGCCCTTATCGAAGCGGTTAAGAAAGCTCGCTCTAAAGGTGAAACTGTAGTAATGACCAACGGCTGTTTTGACATTCTTCATGCCGGACACGTATCTTATCTGAACCACGCAGCTGAGCTGGGCGATCGCCTGATCGTTGCAGTGAATACCGACGAGTCTGTACGCGGTCTTAAAGGTCCTGGTCGACCGGTTAATCCGACAGACCGTCGCATGGCGGTACTTGCCGGTTTAGGCGCGGTTGACTGGGTGGTACCATTTTCTGAAGAAACGCCCCAACGCCTGATCTCAGAAGTGTTGCCAACTTTGTTAGTGAAAGGTGGAGACTATAAACCAGATGAGATCGCTGGTGGCAAAGAGGTTATCGCGGCGGGTGGTGAGGTCAAAGTACTGAACTTTGAAGACGGCTGCTCGACCACTGAGATCATTGAAGCGATCAAAGGTGGCAAAGGCTAATTTTGACTCAATGAAATACAAAAAGGGACGCTCTTATAGAGCGTCCTTTTTTTAGTGGCTGTCGTGGTTAGCGGTGATTATTTTGCAGCTTTAAGACCTGCGTTAATATCCACAATGTCTTGCTCACTTAGGGTTCCAACGGCCTGACGCAGCTGAAGAACACTTAAAATGTAATCGTAGCGAGCATCCGATAGATTGCGACCTGCGTTGTAGAGTGCTTGTGTTGACTCAAGTACGTCAACAATGGTACGCGTACCGACATCAAAACCTGCTTTGGTCGCTTCTAGTGCTGACTCAGCAGACACTACCGATTGTTCGAAAGCACGGATGGCACCGATAGATGAATTAATGTTGTTGTTAAAGGCACGAACATCTTTTACCACACCACGGTAAGTCTGTTCGAGCTCTTCGCTGCTTGCCACGTATTGATATTCAGCTTGTTTGGTCAATGAGGTCGTATTACCACCAGTGTACAAGGGTACCGCAAGGTTAATCCCTGCATTGAACGAATTCGTCGCACCTGCTCTAGAGGTAATGGTGTCGTTTCTCTCATTGCCGTAGTTGTATCCACCATCCAGCGTCAGCCTTGGTAGGTGGCCAGAGCTGGCAAGTGTGATGTTGTCTTTAGCCACGTCTTGACCGATGCGGGCAGCCAACAAGCTTAGGTTTTTGGTTTGGGCTTCTTCAAGTAAGAAGTCGACTGATTTTTCTGGGCGTGTCGCAGAGAAACGATCGGTATCAAGAACGTTCAAGTCACTATGTGCCTGACCAGTGATTTCGCGAAGTAATTCGTATTTATTAACTAGCGCGTTCTCAGCCAAGACTTCATCGGCCAACACTCGGTCGTACTGTGCCTGGGCATCGTGCACGTCGGTAATCGCAGAAAGACCCACTTCAAAACGTTGTTTTGTTTGTTCTAGCTGACGAGCCACTGCCGACTTTTCAGCGCGTACAAATTCGAGGCTGTCAGATGAACGCAAGACTTCAAAATAGGTTTGCGCAGTACGCAGAATGAGAGCTTGTTGTACGGCAGCGTATGAACTATCTGCTTGGCGCGCCGTTTTTTCGGCGGTATCAAGGGTGATCCAGCTCGCTCGGTTGTAGAGTTCTTGTGAAAAGCCAATACCTGCAGTTAAACGATCGCTATCCTGAAAGTCATCATCACTACGGTTAATATTGTAACCTGCAGTTAGGTTAATCTGAGGTAATAAGCTACTACGTGCTGAGTTGATGCCTTCAAATGCAGCATCACGTTGCGCAGCGGCACGCAGCAATTGAGGATCATTTTGTTTCGCTTGATCATAGATTTCAGTGAGTGAGTCAGCCCACGTTGCCGCACTTATACTTCCTAGTGCAGCAGAGATAACAATTGGAAGCAGTTTTTTCATCTGTCCTAATCCTGCCTGTTGATACTTGTAGAGGGTATGATTCACAGTTTAACTTAAATTGAACGTAATACACTCGAAACTTTACTCTTTTTTACGTGTGATCATGTTAATAAATGATAAAAAAACGATTGGATTGAAAATATTTTTGAATCATTGCACCAAAAGTTGAAGCTCATCCTTGGTAGATTGGGTGGACCTTGAGTACACTATAAGATTGACCAAAAGAGGGCGAGTGATGCAGCAACGTGATAAACCACAAATACAGTTTTCTACAGAGGACGTAAATGTACTCTCAAAAGAAACCGTATTTAAAGGTTTTTTCCAGATGGTGAAGTATCGTTTTGAGCATCGGCTGTTTAAAGGTGGCTGGAGCCGTCCAGTGGATCGTGAAATGTTAGAACGAGGTCATGCTGCAGCCTTATTACCGTATGATCCTCAAAGTGATGATGTGGTGTTGATTGAACAGATACGAGTCGGCGCACTCGAGCACGCTCAACCCTGGCAAATTGAAATTGTCGCTGGCATCGTTGATAAAGAAGAAAGTGTCGAACAATTGGTTCGCAGAGAAGCTATGGAAGAAGCGGGCGTTGAGGTGGGTCAAATTGCCCCAATCACTTCATATTACCCCTCAGCGGGTGGCTGCTCAGAAAAAATCGATGTCTTTGTCGGTAGCGTTGATGCCACAACGGCAGCGGGTATTCATGGTTTATCCAGCGAAAACGAAGATATTCGAGTGATGGTGGTTTCTCGCGAACAAGCTTATCAAATGGTATTAGACGGGAAAATCGAAAATGGCGCTTCGATAATTGCTTTACAGTGGTTACAACTTAACTATCTGACGTTAAAGAAAGATTGGCAAGGTGGCAGTGATGGCCAAACTCGCTGATAATCGACCTTATCATGTCGATCTTGCTGAACTTATGCGTATTTATGAGACTAATTACGCTAAATTGAATCGATTGATACCGCTCCAACCATTGGTGGGTGATATACGTTGTTATCAGGCAGGGCGCTTGACTTATCAGTTAGAAGTGTCAGAAGTGACGAAGTACACAACATTAGTAGAAATATTCCAAGATGATGAGCTTCCTGTTTTCCCTTTGCCTAAAATGACGGTGCGCTTATATCACGATGCAAAAGTTGCAGAAGTTTGTCATTGTGAAAGTGCAACACGAGTGAAAGCGCGCTACGATTATCCGAACGCGAAAATGTTACAGAGAGACGAAAAGTTTCAGTTAAATCAGTTCTTAAGTGATTGGTTAACTTTTTGTTTGAAAAATGGAATTAGTCGAGCACCGATCATGTATCGGGGCTAACGACAAGTATAAAGTTTAGGTCTTACGATTTTGAATACAACGCCCAGTGATGAACTTCAGTCAAGCAGCGTCAAGCTATTGCAATTGACGGACACGCATCTCTTCGCACCTCGTGACGGTTGCTTGCTGAGCGTGAATACACAAGATAGTTTTAAAGCAGTCGTTAATGAAGTTGTGCTACAGGAAAAAATATTCGATGCGCTGCTAGCAACGGGTGATATTTCTCAAGATCACAGTGAGCATTCATACCGAAAATTTGAAGACGGAATTCAGCCGCTCAATTTACCTTGCTATTGGTTACCAGGTAATCACGACTTCAAGCCCAGCATGAACAGTTTGATTCCGTCACAACAGATCCACAGCGTGGATCATGTTTTGCTAGGTGAACACTGGCAAATAGTGCTTCTTGATTCGCAAGTCGTTGGGGTTCCTCATGGTCGGCTCAGTGAGCAACAGTTATCTAACCTCGAGCGGTACTTAAGCGACAATTCGCAGCGGCATACACTCATCCTACTGCATCACCATCCAATTCTAGTGGGCAGTGCTTGGCTTGATCAGCATAGCCTCAAAGATGCTGATGAGTTTTGGAGTATTGTTGAGCAACACAGCAACGCCAAAGCGGTATTGTGTGGGCATATCCATCAAGATCTGGATCGCGAGCGATCTGGAGTTCGAGTGATGGCAACACCGTCAACTTGTGTGCAGTTTAAACCTCAATCCAATGAGTTTGCTTTAGATACGCAGTCTCCAGGTTGGAGAGAGTTGGAATTGTTTGCTGATGGGAGAGTTGAAACGCAAGTGCATCGTTTACCATCTGGCAGTTTTCGTCCAGATTTTAGCGCCGATGGTTATTAGGAGTTTTTTTATGTCAGATAAACCTGCATTGCTGCTCTATATCCACGGTTTTAATAGCTCGCCGCAGTCGCTCAAAGCTAAGTTGATGGCAGAGTATTGTGCAGTGCAGCGACCTGATATTAAACTGATTGTGCCTCAATTGCCTTGTTATCCTAAGCAGGCTGCAGCTTATCTCGAAAGTATCGTTGAACTTCACCTTGAGCATTATAATATCGGATTAGTGGGCAGTTCATTAGGGGGCTACTTATCTACATGGCTTAACGATAAATATGGCGTTAAAGCGGTGGTGGTCAATCCGGCGGTGAAACCCTACGAGCTATTGGTGGATTATTTGGGTGAACAAACCAACCCCTATACAAACGAAACTTACACCTTAGAGCCGCATCATATCGATGAATTAAAACAGCTTGAAGTTCACAGCTTGCGCTCCCCTGGTGATTTTTGGTTATTGCAACAAGAAGGTGACGAAGTGCTTGATTATCGACAAGCGGTCGATAAGTTTCGAGATTCAAGACAAACGGTGGAGCCAAATGGCGATCATAGCTTCATTGATTTTGAACGCTATCCACAAAAAATTGTCGAATTCCTTACCCTTTAGAAAATATCACTTCAATTCATTGAGGTGATAGTCATAGTTTTACCTCCCACTTACTTGCGAGACTTGACATCGATCCAGGTGTTCCAGAGTATGGTGAGTCTATACTTGCGCATGAAGGTCCTGTTTTATTAGGATGTGGCTCAGCTTCCAATAAATCCCCTTGGATACTCGGTGCATAGGCTATGTAGTGATACACTGGTAAATCAGAGTCTGAGGGTACAACAGTTGTAAACTGCTTCTCGCAAATTGCTGCAAAGTATCGCTTAAATTATTTGAGTAAAATTCCGTATTATGACAGAACAATATAATGCTGGAGCCATTGAGGTTCTTAATGGTTTAGAGCCAGTACGTCGCCGACCAGGGATGTATACGGATACAGCGCGCCCAAATCACTTGGGACAAGAAGTTATCGATAATAGTGTCGATGAAGCGCTTGCCGGACATGCCTCAAAGGTACAAGTCATCCTCCATGCTGATCAGTCGTTAGAAGTTATTGACGACGGGCGAGGCATGCCTGTTGATATTCACCCAGAAGAAAAGATATCGGGAGTGGAACTTATATTTTGTAAGTTGCACGCTGGTGGTAAGTTTTCCAATAAAAACTACCAATTCTCTGGCGGTTTACATGGTGTAGGCATCTCGGTTGTGAACGCGCTTTCTAAGCGTGTAGAAGTGACGGTTCGACGTGAGGGTCAGGTCTATCAAATGGCCTTTGAGAACGGCAATAAAGTTGAAGAACTCACGGTTACCGGCACCTGTGGCCGCAGAAATAAAGGCACCAGTGTTCATTTCTGGCCAGATACGAGTTATTTCGATTCAGCCAATTTCTCGGTAACCAGGTTGATCAACAACCTGCGAGCAAAAGCCGTTCTATGTCCAGGGCTTGAAATCACTTTCTCTGACAAAGTTAATGAGAAAGAGCATCGCTGGTATTACGAAGATGGCTTAAAAGACTACCTGGCCGAAGGCGTCAAAGGTTATGCAGTATTGCCAGAGCAACCGTTTACCGGTGAATTCTCAGCAGAAACTGAAGCGGCAAGTTGGGCGCTAATTTGGCAGCCTGAAGGCGGTGAAATGATCACCGAGAGTTACGTCAACTTGATCCCTACCGCTCAGGGCGGTACACACGTTAATGGCCTGCGCCAAGGTTTGCTTGACGCTATGCGTGAGTTCTGTGAATTCCGTAACTTGTTGCCACGTGGTGTGAAGCTAACCGGAGATGACGTCTTTGATCGTTGTTCATATGTTCTGTCGATCAAAATGCAAGATCCTCAGTTTGCGGGGCAAACCAAAGAACGCTTATCTTCACGCCAGTGCGCGGCGTTTGTTTCAGGTGTTGTAAAAGATGCCTTTAGTTTATGGCTGAACGAGAAACCACAGCTAGCTGAACTACTAGCGGAAGCTTGCATTGCCAATGCTCACCGCAGAATGCGAGCAAGTAAAAAAGTGGTTCGTAAGAAAGTGGCTTCTGGACCAGCCCTACCGGGTAAACTAACCGACTGTTCTGTTCAGGATCTTAACCGTACTGAAATTTTCTTCGTGGAAGGTGACTCTGCGGGTGGCTCAGCTAAACAAGCACGAGATCGTGAATTCCAGGCCGTGATGCCACTTCGAGGGAAAATCCTTAACACTTGGGAAGTCTCCGCTGATCAGGTTCTGGCCTCTCAAGAAGTTCATGATATTTCAGTCGCATTAGGTATTGACCCCGATAGTGATAATTTAGAAAGCCTACGTTACGGCAAGATCTGCATTCTTGCCGATGCGGACTCCGACGGTTTGCACATTGCGACTTTATTGTGTGCACTATTTACTAAGCACTTTAGACCACTTGTTGAAGCTGGACATATCTATGTCGCGATGCCTCCACTCTATCGTATCGATTGCGGTAAAGAGGTGTACTACGCATTAGATGATGCAGAAAAAGATGGCATTTTAGAACGTTTAAGTAAGAAGAAATCGAAGATCAACGTACAGCGCTTTAAAGGATTGGGTGAGATGAACCCACTGCAACTGCGTGAAACTACGATGGACCCAAATACCCGTCGATTGGTTCAGTTGACTATCGATGATAGTGAAGCCACCAACGAAATGATGGATATGCTCTTAGGTAAGAAACGCGCCGACGATAGACGTTCTTGGCTGCAAACTAACGGCGATATGGCAGAGGTTTAAACAATGTCGACAGATATGTCTTTTGATGGCGTAGAACAACTACCAATGCGTAAGTTCACCGAAGACGCCTATTTGAATTATTCAATGTACGTCATTATGGATCGTGCATTGCCTTATATTGGTGACGGCCTTAAACCAGTACAGCGTCGTATTATCTATGCGATGTCTGAGTTGGGTTTATCTGCTGCCTCCAAATATAAGAAATCCGCTCGTACCGTGGGTGATGTTTTAGGTAAATATCACCCCCACGGTGACTCAGCGTGTTATGAAGCAATGGTATTGATGGCTCAGCCATTTTCGTATCGTTATCCGTTGGTAGATGGTCAAGGCAACTGGGGTGCTCCGGATGACCCGAAATCTTTTGCTGCGATGCGTTATACCGAAGCAAAACTCTCTAAGTTTGCCGAAGTTCTGCTGGGTGAATTAGGTCAAGGTACCGTGGATTGGCAGCCTAACTTTGATGGCACGATGAAAGAGCCACAAATGTTGCCTGCGCGTCTACCGCATATTCTACTTAATGGCGTTACAGGCATTGCGGTGGGCATGGCGACCGATATACCGCCTCACAATGTGCGAGAAATTGCCGATGCAACGATCCACCTGATCGACAATCCGAAATCGGAACTGAATGATGTTATGCAGTTCGTCAAAGGCCCGGATTATCCAACAGAAGCTGAGATTATTTCTCCGCAAGCGGATCTCGAGAAAATTTACCGTACCGGTCGCGGCAGTGTCAAAATGCGTGCTGTGTGGCACAAAGAAGGCTCGGACGTTGTCATCACGTCATTACCACATCAGGTGTCTGGTGCAAAATTACTTGAGCAAATCGCCAATCAGATGCGAGCTAAGAAGCTGCCGATGGTGGATGATCTTCGAGATGAATCGGATCATGAAAACCCAACACGCATTGTGATTGTGCCACGATCAAATCGTATTGATAGTGATCAGCTGATGAATCATTTATTTGCATCAACTGATCTTGAGCGCAGTTATCGCGTTAACTTAAACATGATAGGTCTTGATAACCGACCTCAAGTTAAAGGGTTAGTCAGTATTCTGTCTGAATGGATAGAGTACCGCCGTGCTACTGTTCGTCGCCGACTACAATATCGTTTGGATAAGGTATTATCACGATTACACATCTTAGAAGGTTTACTCGCCGCTTATCTAAATATCGATGAAGTGATCGAGATTATTCGTAACGAAGATGAGCCGAAGCCTGTTTTGATGAGCCGCTTTAATATCTCTGAGATCCAAGCGGATGCAATCTTAGATATTAAATTACGTAATCTCGCTAAGTTAGAAGAATTTAAGATTCGAGCAGAGCAAGATGAGCTAGCGAAAGAACGTGATAAGCTCGAGAAGTTGCTTGGCTCAGAACGTCGTCTAAATACACTGATCAAAAAAGAGATTCAGGCTGACGCTGATAAATATGGTGATGAGCGTCGTTCACCGATGGTAGAGCGTGCTGAAGCCAAAGCTATGACAGAGCGAGATCTAGTGCCTAGTGAACCAATCACGGTAGTGTTGTCTGAAAAAGGTTGGATACGTCATGCTAAAGGTCACGAAGTGGATGCAGCAGGGTTGAACTACAAGTCTGGCGACCAGTACTTAGCGAGTGCCAAAGGTAAGAGCAATCAACCTGCGATATTTCTCGGAAGTGACGGGAGAAGTTATTCACTTGAATCGCACTCTCTGCCATCGGCAAGAAGTCAAGGTGAGCCAATTACGGGCCGCTTAAATATCAGTGCGGGAAGCAGTATTCGTCAGGTGATCATGGGGGAAGAGAGTCAGTTGTGGCTTGTGGCCTCTGACGCTGGGTATGGCTTTGTGTGTAAGGGTGCAGAGTTCTTATCCAAAAACCGCAGTGGTAAAGCTTTGGTGAATTTGCCAAAGGGTGCTGAGATCCTGACTCCAAGTACCATCAGTGACTTGGACAGTGACGAAATCATGGCAATCACTAATCAGGGACGAATGTTATTATTCCCAATTCAAGACCTACCGCAGCTAAGTAAAGGTAAGGGTAATAAGATCATTAATATTCCTTCAGCGAAAGCCAAAGAGCGGGAAGAATTTGTCTCTCATTTACTATCGCTACCAAAAGGAGCGTCTTTGACGCTTTATGCCGGCAAACGTAAACTTGGGCTTAAACCGGATGATCTTGATAACTTCCGTGGTGAGCGTGGTCGACGTGGAGCTCTGCTTCCAAGAGGTCTTCAGCGAGTCACACGCATAGAAGTTGAATCGCCGTCAGATTCAGAGTCTGAGTAATTAAAGGCGGATGTAAAACGAAAGCATAAAAAAAACCTCCATACTTGGAGGTTTTTTTATGGTTATTAGAGCATTATTCTCTCGAATCTTCACCCACGGTGACTTGCAGTGTAATTTGTTCACTGTTTCGTAAAACCGTCATATCGACAGTGGTTCCAGGGCGAAGATCGGTAACCAGATCCAGCACGCCTTGTCTTCCGTTAAGCTTCTTACCATCAATCATCATCACAATGTCTTGCACCTTAATGCCGCCCATTGCAGCAGGACCGTTAGGATCGAGCCCTAGCACCACGATCCCGCCAATGTGTTCATTACCAAGTAGTCGCGCTGTTACCGAGTTGATGTCTTGCCCATCGATGCCGATATAACCACGAATAACACGCCCATCTGCGATGATCTTTTCCATTATCTTGCTTGCAAGTGGGTAGGGGATCGCAAAGGAAATACCATAAGTTTCAAGATCGGTAGCCTGCTGGAAAGAAGCCGTATTAATGCCAACAAGCTCTCCTTGGGTGTTAACTAGAGCCCCTCCCGAGTTACCCTGATTAATCGCCGCATCGGTTTGAATAAAGGCTTGAATGCCTCCGGCACTAATTGACGAGCGACCCGTGGCAGAAATAATGCCAAAGGTTGTTGTCTGACCAAGGTTGTACGGGTTGCCTATCGCCAATACCACGTCGCCCACTTTCGGCGAGTAGTCAGGGTTAAGTGGAATGACAGGCAAATTGCTGCCTTCAACGCGCAAAATGGCAATGTCTGTGCGCTGGTCTTTACCGACTAATTGAGCGGCAGCGACTCGGCCGTCTTGTAATGCTACGATAATTTGATCAGCATTAGCGACAACGTGGTAGTTGGTGATGATGTAGCCCTTGTCGCTAACAATTACCCCAGAGCCTAGGCCCTGGGTTGAGAGCTTCTTTTTGTCATTTTCTTGGTATTGGCGACTATATATATTAACGACAGCGGGAGCAGCTTTTCTTACCCCTTTATTAAAGGAGACCTGAAGGCTCGCAGCATCAGTGGGCTCTGATTCCAAAGTCGTGGCGACAAAGCCAGGCCTTAGCGTGGGGACGGCGAGAAGCACTAGAACTGCAATAACCAGTCCCATTGATACCGAGCGGATGAGAAAGTTCAGCATTGTGCCCTCTATGGTGGTTGCCTAGCCTAAATATCTTTTAAAAGCATATCACTTAGTTCTTATAGAATAAAAGGGCAGAACGGTTAAGTTCTGCCCTTTTTAGCGAATTACTAACGTTATATTTCTAGATTAGCGTACCACGAGATAAATAGTACGATCGTCTCGCTGAATATTGAGTGCTAATACACTAGGGTTATTTTCAAGCAGTTTTCTCAACTCACCTACGTTTTTAATGCGCTTACGATTGACACCAACAATAATGTCATTAGGTTGTAATTCATAATTGGCCGCAGGGGAGTTTTCTGCAACGGATTTAACTTTAACCCCTTCGACGGCGTCTTCTTTGGTGGTGTTGACTAGTTCGGCACCTTTTAAGCCCTCATGCAATTTTTCAGCTTTGGTCACAGGTTTTACTGCTTCACTTAACGTGACGTCATAGCTTTTCTCTTTACCGTCACGAATAATACCAAGCTTTACGGTCTTCCCTGCACCTAAAGTTGCGACTTTAGCTCTAAGCTCACTAAAGGTGTTGATGGATTTTCCATTAACAGAAACGATGATATCGCCGGCTTGCAGTCCAGCCTGATCAGCTGCACTATCAGGCACAACTTGGCTGACAAAAGCACCCTTGCTCGATTCATATCCAAGAGCTTCAGCAAGTTCAGATGTGACCTCGCCACCTTGAACACCCAACATTCCGCGCTTCACTTCGCCAAATTCAATAATCTGCTCAGTCAAGTTCTTCATCATATTTGCAGGGATGGCAAAACCTATACCTACATTGCCACCGTTAGGACCTAAAATTGCGGTGTTTATACCGATAAGCTCACCATTTAGATTGACTAAGGCACCACCCGAGTTACCACTATTAATGGCAGCGTCGGTTTGAATGAAGTTTTCAAAGTTTTCTAGGTTAAGTCCACTGCGTCCTAACGCAGAAACAATACCTGAAGTGACTGTCTGGCCTAAACCAAATGGGTTACCAATCGCGACGGTGAAATCTCCGACCCGCAATTTGTCGGAGTCTGCAATAGCGACTTGAGTCAGGTTCTTTGCTTTTTCTAGTTTCAGAAGAGCGACGTCGGACATTTCATCGCCACCTACGAGTTCTGCATCGTATTCTCTACCATCATGCAATTTGACACGGATCTCTTCTGCGCCGTTGATTACATGATAATTAGTGACGATATAGCCTTTATTAGCATCGATGATTACGCCCGAGCCTAATCCACGGAATGGGCGCTCTTGAAGCTGCTCGGATGGAAAGTCAGGACCAAAAAAGAAGCGAAATTGTTCTGGGATCCTTTGTCGTGAGACTTGAGTCCCTTCAACGGCAATGCTGACAACGGCAGGTGTGACCTTTTCTAGCATCGGAGCGAGACTAGGAAGTTGTTCACCATTGACGGTGAATGGTAACGCTGCGACAGCAGGTTGTGATGTGATGATTGAACTCAAGCCTAACGATAGGACCGTTAATGCAAGCAAAGATTTCTTCATCATAAAACTCCTATAAGGTTCGGTAAGGATTATGACTTAACAAATACTATAAAGTTCATAGATTGTGGTGAAAGGGTCGCCACTTAGATCAAATGGCGACCGTAAATTAATATTGAGATTATGAGGCTTTGGCTTGAGTTATCTCAGCTTCTACGACTTGAGGAGCTTTGATGACTTCCTTCTCTTCTTCACGAAGCAGTCCAGTAGCACCACTGGCGTAATCTTTAGGTTGTAGACCCGTTTCTGATACAGAAGCATTGTCGTTTTGTTGAGTGATACGTTTGATAAACGGGTTGTCTTGTTCAGGAAGGTTGGGCAGCAACTCCGAGGAGGTCTTTGCCATATGTTGATAAAGCTTGGTGTAATCTTTACCCAGTACATCGAGCATTTCGGCTGTTTGGGCAAAGTGATCAGCGAGTTCTTGTCGTTGTTGTTCCAGTGAAAACCTTGCAGATTCGAGCTCTTTTTGTGTCTCTTTCTGTTTTTTATATTGCGGAGTAGTTAGTCGAGAAATTACGATTCCAACAATAGCACCAACTAGTAAGCCGATAATGGCATATATCCAAGGCATAACAGCTCCTTTAAACGGTTATTAACATGTTTCTTACCTGACGGTTACACACGTCCTTCGGACATGTTACTATGAGAATTCAAGCCGATAAAGAAAAAATACGCCAGTTTAGGCGTCGATATGTTGTGGTAAAGCATAAATGACACCAATTGAAAAATACAATAACGATATTGAAGTGAATGGTTTTCAGCGTGATCCTGCACAGCGTCAAGCAGTAGAATCTTTAGACCAGCTGTATCATGAATTTGTAGAGTATTTAGCATTTGAACCGCCTAAGCTAACGATGCTTCAAAAGTTGTTTGGTCAGAAACAACAAGAGGCCACCCCACCGCAAGGGCTCTATTTCTGGGGAGGGGTTGGGCGCGGTAAAACATACTTAATGGATGCGTTTTTCGATAGTTTGCCGACATCGCGCAAAATGCGAGTCCATTTTCACCGCTTTATGTACCGAGTGCACGATGAACTGACTAAGCTGGGTGATGTTGCTGATCCGCTAGAGCATGTTGCTGAGACTTTCAAAAAAGAAACAGACGTTGTCTGTTTTGATGAGTTTTACGTGTCAGACATTACCGATGCAATGATCCTCGGCACGCTGTTACAAGCTTTGTTCAAAAGAGGCATCATTTTGGTAGCCACTTCGAATATTCCTCCCCACGATCTCTATAAAAACGGACTACAAAGAGCACGCTTTGTTCCTGCTATTAAATTGATTGAAAAAAATTGTCGGATACTCAATGTGGACAGTGGTATTGATTATCGATTGCGGACGCTTGAACAAGCGGAAATATATCACTCTCCGCTCGATAAGGCGGCAGGTGAAAATCTACAGCGTTATTTTGAGCAATTAGTGAATGATGATCGCGTACACGACGACAGCATTGAGATTAATCATCGAGATATTCCAATCATCGCGGCGGCAGATGGTGTGCTTTACGCGACATTTGAGCAGCTTTGCATGAGTATGCGCAGTCAGAACGACTATATTGAGATTTCACGTTTATATCACACAGTGTTACTTGCTGATGTCAAGCAAATGGGTACGACAATAGACGATGCAAGCCGCCGTTTTATTGCTTTGGTGGATGAGTTCTACGAGAGAAACGTGAAACTGATAATTTCAGCTGAAGTTGAGATGGAGGATTTGTACACGACTGGCCAGCTGGAGTTTGAATTTAGGCGTTGTATTTCTCGTTTAACGGAAATGCAAAGTCATGACTATTTGGCTTTAGAGCATCTTGCTTAATTTTTTTGGCCAGTATGTTTAAAAAATAGGTGATTTTTTCCTCTAGCTTCTCTATAATCCTGCGACCTACCGTTACTGCGAGCCTCTAGTTATGACGAAAGTCTGACTATGCCAAGTGTTTCCAACACTCGAAGGGGTGATGAATGGGACTCTTAGACAGTGGGAACAGTTTGTTCCTTAAGTGTAAATTTTTTTAATAGGTAATTATTAGCATGAAAACTTTCGTTGCTAAACCAGAAACTGTAAAACGTGACTGGTACGTTGTAGACGCAGAAGGCAAAACTCTTGGCCGTATCGCAAGTGAGATCGCATCTCGTCTTCGTGGTAAGCATAAAGCTGAATACACTCCTCACGTAGACACTGGTGATTACATCATCGTTGTTAACGCTGAGAAAGTTACTGTAACTGGTAACAAAGCTAAAGGTAAAGTGTATTACCGTCACACTGAGTTCCCAGGTGGTCTTAAGTCTATCACTTTTGAAAAGTTGATCGACAAGAAGCCAGAAATGGTAATCGAACTAGCTGTTAAAGGTATGCTACCACGTGGTCCTCTAGGCCGTGCTATGTACCGTAAGCTAAAAGTTTACGCTGGCGCTGAGCACAATCATGCTGCTCAACAACCACAAGTACTAGACATCTAATTGGGGATATCAGAAATGGCAGAGAATCAATACTACGGCACTGGTCGTCGCAAAAGCTCAGCTGCTCGCGTTTTTATTAAACCAGGCACTGGCAACATCGTAATCAACAAGCGTGAACTAGAAGTTTACTTCGGTCGCGAAACTTCTTGCATGGTAGTTCGTCAGCCTCTTGAGCTTACAGAACTAACTGAGAAGCTAGATCTATTCGTTACTGTTAAAGGTGGCGGTATTTCTGGTCAAGCTGGTGCAATCCGTCACGGTATCACTCGCGCGCTTATGGAATACGACGAAACTCTACGTCCTGTTCTACGTGCAGCTGGCTATGTTACGCGTGACGCTCGTTGCGTTGAGCGTAAGAAAGTTGGTCTACGTAAAGCACGTCGTAAGCCACAATTCTCAAAGCGTTAATTTTTCGTTCTTCGAAAAATCTACGCTCCAGTTTATACTGGTTTGTGGTCCAAAAGCTCAGCCTCTCGGCTGGGCTTTTTGTTTTTTTACTCCTCGCTAAGTCCCACATTTTTCTAATTCCCAATTCTAATAGTCTCTTTTTCACCTCTTTTGTGAAGTAGTGAGCGAATTCCCCCTATAGATGTTACGAAAAGGTAGCTTTATCTTGTCAAAAAGTAGGGTTTTCTTTATCATTTGCTATCAAATAAATATAACGAAATTCGTAAATTGTTAGCCATGCTTCGTTCGTGGAAATGATATGCCCAAATAGTCTCAAGTTGCCTAATTTAAAGTGACTTCTGCATCTTCAATTCAAGGAAACTAACCGAAGGAATGGTGACCCCCTTTCAAGGTTTTTCTGTGAAGTGAATTTGTGAGTTCCTTCTAAATGGTGAGTCCATTTTACTAATTAACATCGTTTGTGATGTTTCGGTATCAAGTGAAATGTTCATAAATATCGTGTTGTTAAGCATCGATGTTTTCACTGCATAGCACCTTGGGAGTGTGCGAGTATTGACCCAAAGGAGCAAATGGGAGAAATGTTGGATGAGCAATGCGCCTTTAAATAACGGTCGCAGGCGTTTCCTCACTGCTACAACAGCTGTTGTTGGTGGTTTGGGAGCAGCTGCAGTCGCCGTTCCTTTTATTAAATCTTGGAATCCAAGTGCCAAAGCGAAAGCTGCGGGTGCACCTGTCGAAGTGGATGTCAGTAAGCTTGAAGCGGGCCAAATGGTTCGTGTTGAGTGGCAAGGCAAGCCTGTTTGGGTAGTGCGTCGTGCTAAGTCGGTCTTGGACAACTTAACTAATTTAGCGGGTCAACTTCGTGACCCATCATCAGAAGAAGAGCAGCAGCCTGAATATGCACAAAACGAATTTCGCTCAATTAAGCCTGAGTTTTTCGTTGCTGTTGGCTTTTGTACTCACTTAGGTTGTTCACCAACGTACTTAGCCGACAGTTTTAGTGAGCAAGTGCAAGGTGTTAAATCTGGCTTCTTCTGTCCATGTCATGGGTCTAAGTTCGATATGGCTGGTCGCGTGTTCCAAGGTGTCCCCGCGCCACTAAACTTAGTGGTTCCTAAGCATATGTATTTGAGTGATACGAAAATACTCATCGGGATTGATGAAGGAGACAATGCATAATGCAAGCGCTAATTGATTGGGTAGAAAAACGTATACCTGCGATGAATGCTTATAAAAAGCACTTGTCCGAATATCCAATGCCAAAAACGTTCAACTTTTGGTACTTCTTTGGCTCGTTAGCGATGTTGGTTTTAGTTAACCAAATTCTAACGGGTATCTGGTTAACAATGAACTACGTTCCTTCTGGAGAGGGTGCGTTCGCTTCTGTTGAATACATCATGCGTGATGTTGAGTACGGTTGGCTGCTACGTTATATGCATTCCACTGGTGCCTCAGCATTTTTTGTTGTGGTTTACCTGCACATGTTCCGTGGGCTAATTTACGGTTCGTACCAAAAGCCTCGTGAGTTACTCTGGCTGTTCGGTATGCTTATATTCCTAGTCCTAATGGCCGAAGCTTTTATGGGCTACTTGCTACCTTGGGGACAGATGTCGTACTGGGGTGCTCAGGTTATTATCTCATTGTTTGGCGCGATACCGGTTATTGGTGACGACCTGACTTTGTGGATCCGCGGTGACTATATTATCTCGGGCGCAACACTTAACCGATTCTTTGCCCTGCATGTTATTGCCCTGCCTATCGTGCTACTTCTTTTGGTCGTGCTGCACATATTGGCCCTGCATGAAGTTGGCTCAAACAACCCTGATGGCATTGAAACTAAGCTGCCTAAAGGCTCTATGGGCGATGATTATAAGACTCAGTTCAAGTTCCATAAAGATTACACTAAGAAATACGACATCATTGATTCAATACCTTTCCATCCATACGGAACGGTGAAGGACTTGGTTGGTATTGCTGGTTTCTTATTCTTATTCTGTTATGTGTTGTTTTTCAATCCTGAAATGGGTGGATACTTCCTTGAGCCACCAAACTTTGAAGCGGCGAACCCACTGAAAACACCAGAGCATATTGCACCGGTTTGGTACTTCACTCCGTTCTATGCAATTTTGCGTGCAGTTCCTGATAAGCTGCTTGGTGTCATCGCAATGGGCGCATCGATTGTCGTGCTGTTCCTTCTTCCATGGTTTGACCGCTGTAAAGTGCGCTCGTACCGCTACAGAAGCAAACTTCATCTACTGAACATTATTCAATTTACAGTGAGCTTTATCGCTCTGGGTGTGTTGGGTGCATTACCTGCGACTCCAACGTACACCTTGTTAGCTCAGATCTTTAGTCTAGGTTACTTCATGTTCTTCGTATTGCTGTTCTTCTACAGTAAGAACGAGAATACCAAGCCATTACCAAAGAGGGTAAATTTCAAATGAAAAAGTGGATTGTAGTACTTTTCGCATTGTTACCTTCGATAGCGCTGGCTGCGGGTGGCAACGTACATCTTGATAAAGCAAACAATGACTTAACGGACAAAGCATCCTTGCAAAACGGTGCCAAGCTCTTTGTGAACTATTGTTTAGGCTGTCACTCAACTCAATATCAGCGATATGAGCGTGTGGC
This sequence comes from Vibrio gelatinilyticus, assembly GCF_022836845.1. Classification (GTDB taxonomy): domain Bacteria; phylum Pseudomonadota; class Gammaproteobacteria; order Enterobacterales; family Vibrionaceae; genus Vibrio; species Vibrio gelatinilyticus. The sequence goes on along the minus strand of NZ_JAJNNZ010000012.1, from coordinate 48,965 downwards.
GAATGATCTGGATATTCCAGTAGAGCTTGCTAAAGAGAGCTTAGTGTTTGATCCAGAGGCTAAAATTGGTGATCTAATGGTCAATAGTATGCCTCAAAAACAAGCGGCTAACTGGTTTGGTGCTCCGCCACCAGATCTGACGCTAGTGGCTCGTGTTCGTGGTGCTGATTGGTTATATACATACCTACGCTCTTTCTATGCAGACCCTTCACGTCCATTTGGCGTGAACAATGTAACATTCCCCAATGTGGGTATGCCGCATGTTCTCGAGGAGCTACAGGGCGTGCCAAGCGCAATTTACGAGACCAAAATGGTTGATGGCGAAGAAGTTAAAGCTATTGTTGGAACTGAAACTGACGGTCGTGGTGAGCTAAGCTCAAGCGAATACGACAGCGCCGTTCGTGACCTAGTTAACTTCTTGGAATATTCCGGTGACCCGGTGAAGCTAGAGCGTCATGCTCTTGGTTGGTGGGTTATGGCTTTCTTAGTGTTGTTCACAATCGTTGTTGTGCTTCTTAAGAAAGAGTATTGGCGTGATGTTCACTAATTGTGCTATCATACCGTGCTAATTCCTAATTTTTAATACGCAATGGAGGCTCAGCCTCCATTGTTTTTTTGTAAGTGTTCCGGAGGGCTCCATGGCTGTAGCTGCCAATAAACGTTCTGTGATGACTCTTTTTTCTAGTGCTACTGATATGTATAGCCACCAAGTTCGAATCGTTCTTGCGGAAAAAGGTGTAAGTGTTGAAGTTGAGCTGGTTGATGAATTAAATATGCCAGCAGAACTGATTGAGCTTAATCCATACAAATCGGTACCAACTCTTGTTGATCGTGAACTCGCACTCTATGATTCAAAAATCATCATGGAATACCTAGATGAGCGTTTTCCTCATCCGCCATTAATGCCTGTTTATCCAGTCGCTCGTGGTAATAGCCGTTTAATGATTTACCGTATTGAACGCAACTGGTATACCCTAGCTGAAAAAGTAGTAAAGGGTTCTGCTGAAGAATCTGACGCTGCGCGTAACAAATTGCGCAACGATCTACTGACTCTAGCGCCTATTTTTGCTGAATATGAGTACTTCATGAGTGAAGAGTTCAGCCTAATCGACTGCTACCTAGCACCACTGCTATGGCGTTTGCCTGAGTTGGGTATTGAGCTAACAGGCCCTGGTGCAAAAGAAATCAAAGTGTACATGAACCGTGTATTTGAACGTGATTCATTCTTGGCTTCACTCACTGAAGCTGAACGTGAAATGCGCTTGGTTCGATAGGCAATATGGACATTGAAAACATGACTCCTCGTCGGCCATATATGCTTAGAGCATTTTATGACTGGCTTGTGGAAAACGACCTAACTCCTCATATTGTTGTTGATGCAACGATGTCTGGAGTTCGTGTTCCACAAGAGTTTATCCAAGACGGTCAAATTATACTGAACATTGCGCCAAGAGCGATTGGTCAACTTGAGCTCGGCAACGAAGCGATCACGTTCCACGCCCGCTTTAGCGGTCGACCTCATTCGGTGATTGTTCCATTGTATGCAGTTCAAGCGATATACGCTCGAGAGAATGGTGCAGGGACGATGTTTGAGCCAGAAGACGCTTACTTGTCTATTGATGAAGAAACCGTAACTGACGAGCCTGTTGGGCTAACGGTTGCGACAGAACACATTGAGCAAGAAGAGCTAGAAGTTCACGCTGAGTCAGATGCAGCCGAAGAGCCTGTTCGTGCGAAAGGACGTCCAAGTTTACGCGTTGTAAAATAAGATATTATTTACCATTTATTGAAAAAAGCCGCTTTTAAGCGGCTTTTTTTTTGCTTCATGCGATTTCGATACTTTTTACGGTGGGTTCAATCTCGCTTCTCATGCGTTCTAGGTAATCATCAAGAAGTTGTTTCGCGCCTTTTATATCTTTATCCAACGTCAATTTCATGATCTTTTCGTGCAGTTCAAGATCAAAGAGATCTTCAAAACTGTTGGGTTGATTATTTAGAGCAATGTGACGGTATCGTTTGATTTGGCGGGTAATATCATCAACAAAATTTAGCATATTTTTAGATAAGCAGCCCTTAATCAGTGAGTGATAAAAAGCATGCTGACGTTCTTCCCATTCGGTCCAATTAAAAGAGTCTCCTTGAAATTTAAAACGAGACAACTTATGGAACTCGGTCAGTATTTCAAGCTCCCAGGACTCACTGCCATTCTCGATGGACTTTTCGAGAAGAACTGATGAAATAATTCGCAAACTCTCGTAAAGATCATACAATTCAGATTTGCTGACGGGTGAAACCCAACAGCCTTTTTGAGGCTCAAGGGTAATGTACTTTATCCAAGATAGTTGGATAAGAGCTTCCCGAACGGGAGAGGCTCCAACTTGGTATTTTTCCTTTAGTTCCGCTACAACCAACTTTTGATTTGGCTTTAGCTCCCCAGACAATATATCCTGACAGATCAGCTTTGCTACTTTGTCTGTCAATGTAGGGCTTGACACTATACACCTCGTGATACTTTGAAAATAGCCAAACGCAGCATAGAATGCTGTGCTGTATAGTCGTCGATACTACTAGGTGTTGATTTTATCAGCAAGATAAATGTATAAAAAAAGAGGGCCTAAGCCCTCTTTATATAGATTTGCTGAATCTGTATTGTCGATTATAGGACGTGTACAGAAGCCGTGTTTGTTGTGCCTGAAGCTACAAGAGCACCAGATACCATGATCACGATGTCGCCTTTCTTACCAAGGCCTGAGTTCAGAGCGATCTCTTTACCATTGATGTAGAATTCATCAGTGCTGTTGATTGAATCCACAAGAACAGGTGCAACACCTTTACAAAGAACTAGCTGAGCAGCTGTCTTCTTGTTGGTTGTAACAGCAATGATGTTTGCTGTAGGGAAATACTTACGAACTGAACGAGCTGATTTACCCGCCTCAGTTGCAACAACGATTAGTGGTGCTGCTAGTTTCTCAGCGGTATCTACCGCACCTTTACATACTGCTTCAGTAATACGCAGACGTGGGCTATCTAAGCGAGAACCTAGTTCAGCTTTCAGTGCGCGGTCTGTACGAGAACAGATTTGTGCCATGATAGTCACAGCTTCAACTGGGTATTTACCTTTCGCAGTTTCGCCAGAAAGCATAACAGCATCAGTGCCATCCATAACAGCGTTCGCAACGTCACCCGCTTCTGCACGAGTTGGACGTGGGTTGCCAATCATAGAATCAAGCATTTGAGTTGCGGTAATAACCATCTTACGTGCACGGTTACACTTCTCGATCATCATCTTCTGAGCGAAGATGACTTCTTCTGCAGGGATTTCAACACCCAGATCACCACGAGCAACCATGATACCGTCAGAAGCTTCTAGGATTGAATCGAAGTTATCAACACCTTCTTGGTTTTCAATCTTAGAAATGATGTGGATGTTAGAACCACCGTTTGCATCAAGAAGAGCACGGATTTCTTTAACGTCTTCTTCTTTACGGATGAAAGATGCAGCTACGAAGTCAACGCCTTGCTCACAACCGAATTTCAGGTCAGCTTTGTCTTTTTCAGATAGAGCTGGAAGCTGAACAGAAACGCCAGGAAGGTTAACGCCTTTGTTTTCGCCAAGTGCGCCGTTGTTAAGAACTTTACACTTAACTTCTGTGTCAGTTGTTGAGATAACTTCCATTTCGATAAGGCCGTCATCTACCAGGATTGTGTTACCAGCAGATAGGTCGTTTGCAAAACCTACGTAAGTTACCGCTACGCGATCTTTGTTACCGACAACAGTTGCGTCTGTTGTGAATGTGAATTCTTGACCAGCAACTAGATTGACGTCTTCACCACCTTCTAGTTTGATAGTACGGATTTCTGGACCTTTAGTGTCAAGCAGGATAGCTAGCTGTTTGCCAGTCGCTTCCATTACAGAACGGAAGTTAGCGATACGAGTACCGTGCTCTTCAAAGTCACCGTGAGAGAAGTTCAGGCGCATTACGTTCATGCCTGCGTTTACAAGTTCAGTCAGCTTCTCTACAGATTCAGTTTTAGGGCCAATCGTACATACGATTTTGGTCTTTTTCATGGAAGATACTCTCCGGTAAGTAATTTTAAAATTTCATTAAGTGTAAAAGGTTGTGTACTGTGTCGCCCGCTTAACTAATTCATGCGAACTATCAATTGTTCATCCGTCCACAGACCTTTGAAAGATGAAAGTCTTTCAACAAGTTTAGTCATTTTATGACCAATTGCTTTGCTTTTGATAACGGTTTTTTGTGATGTAGCGCACTGATTTTCAATGTCTTTGCAAAAAAAATACCGCTATTTCTGTAATTTTTTTTCTTTTCGGGCGGGAATTCTACCACTGAATGGATCAAAATTCACTGTAAAAGACTTGTCTTAGAACAAGGTTTTACGGCTTTATATTTAATTTTTGCATCGAAATAAATAACGAGTAACATTTCATTCGAATTCGATTTTGTTTTTATGCGACAGTCTGATCAGCTTGAAAGAAAGAGATTTAAAGAAAGCTGTTATTTTGAGATCAATATCGGGTTAAGGCACGCTCATAAGAATAGAAAGAAGTGATGATTGAGTAGTCCAACAGAGAACTCTAGAGTTTATATGCCCGTAAATTGGAGGCATAGGCATGGCCGCGTTTCATGTTGGTCATTTTGATACTTCCAATATTTGTAGCGTAAGAATGAGTAAATTTATGTGCACATCCACACTTAACTCATTGATTGACGCATTTTATTACGGTTGTATGGTTAACATCTAAAATGGTTATATTGATAGTGATCAACACCGTCAACTCAGTAGAACGGGAAATAATCCCTAACCGCCTGCATTCTCTGTCCCAGAACTTACGCGAGCGTCTTACCCGTGATAGCTATGTTGAATAAGAACGGCGAGATAATTACACGTGCCTACTTGGGCGATGGGTGTGCTGATGGAGCAATTGTGAGGCAGCCTTGATCTGGGGAGCAACACTTATCAAAGTTTGCTTGAGTGTTTCTGTTGCCCATTGTGGTAAAGAGGGGGAAATGGAATAGAACGCCCATTGCCCTTTTCTCCTATCGACCACGATCCCACAGTTTCGTAATACCGCCAGTGCGCGAGATATTTTGGGTTGAGATTCTTGCAGTGCATCGCACAGCTCACCAACACTTAGCTCGATCTCAGAATAGAGTGCCATGGTGATCATTAGCCGAGTTTGATCTGATAAGCACTTGTGCAAAACCTGAGGATCAAAATGACTTTCTTGCGGCGCAGCATGAACCATAGAAAATAGAGATATTCGCTTTTGCAGATCGCTTAACGCCCCCTCAAACAGTGCGCCGTCTTGCGTGCTTGGCGCCGGCAGATCCCAAAATAAACTCTCCTCAGTATTTTCAAACACACCACATTCTTGATTGGCCGCTGAGCACAGCGTAATCACATAATCAAATTGCTCGGCCGCGAATTCAGTAATTGCTTTTGAGCGTAGATTGTCTGTGCTGTACCCATGGCGAGAGAGAGTTTCTAGCGTTCGAGGATCTACTTTGTTGGGGTGACTGCCGGCACTCACTGCATGGTATTGCGCCGAGTAATCGCGATTGATGATAGCTTCAGCAAGTTGCGAACGAGCTGAATTGCCTCGACAAATAAAGAGTATTTTTTGTGTCATGACGCCCTCATATATCGCGTTTACCTTGTAAAAAGTGCATTGAAAAATACTGGGACGCTATTATTAAATTTTTAGTAGTTCAATAAAAGATCCTTGACACTGACTGTTCAAAATTTAATATATACGCATATCCACATATAAGTATATAGCAGGAAATTCCGCAGAGGAACTTTTATTCAATTTTGCTCCTGTGCGTTTCGGTATCTTGCTTATCAACTAAACTTTAGCGGGTAAAAGTCATTTTCGAATGATCTATAACGCGTTAGTCAACATTAAGAGACATCAATATGACGATCAAAGTAGGAATCAATGGTTTTGGACGAATTGGCCGCTTGGCGCTTCGTGCAGCATTTGACTGGCAAGAGCTCGATTTTGTTTTAATTAACGACGTTGCTGGCGATGCAACAACACTCGGTCACTTGCTTGAATTCGACTCAGTTCAAGGTACCTGGCACCACGGTGTTACGGTTGAGGGTGATGAGCTAATCGTTGATGGAAAACGCATCAAAACAACTCAAGAACGCGATATCGACGCTATCGACTGGTCAGGTTGTGATGTTGTGATTGAAGCGACAGGTGTACACCGTAAAACTGAATTTTTGAACAAGTACCTCGAACAAGGCGTAAAACGTGTTGTGGTTTCCGCGCCTGTTAAAGAAGAGGGAATTGCAAACATCGTGGTTGGCATTAACGACGATATCTTTAACGCTGATGTTCACCGCATCGTCACTGCGGCATCTTGCACAACGAACTGCATCGCACCGGTTGTGAAAGTGATTCACGAAAAATTGGGCATTGAACAATCGTCTTTTACCACGATTCACGATTTAACAAATACCCAAACGATCCTCGATGCTCCACATAAAGATCTGCGCCGCGCACGTGCTTGTGGTATGAGCTTAATTCCAACCACGACGGGCAGTGCTACCGCTATCGTTGAAATATTCCCTGAGCTAAAAGATAAGATCAACGGTCACGCCGTGCGCGTCCCATTGGCGAATGCCTCGCTAACCGATATTATTTTTGACGTGAAGCGCGATACATCAGCGCAAGAAGTCAATGCTCTTCTAAAAGAAGCATCTGAAGGAGAGCTTAAAGGGATCCTTGGCTTTGAAGAGCGCCCATTGGTGTCTATCGATTACAGAGGCGATCAACGTTCAACGATTGTTGATGCGCAATCGACCATGGTCGTTGGCACTCGTATGGTCAAAATTTATGCGTGGTATGACAATGAAATGGGCTATGCAACTCGTACAGCTGAATTGGTTCGTAAAGTCGGATTAGCGGGGTAATGATTATGCATCCTACATGGGAACTTAATGTCGACAATGCAGCCCTTGTACTAACACCTTGCCCGGGCACTAAAGATGTCTCTTTAGATGAATCGTTGGCGCAACTGAAACAGCAAGGCGTTACTGTTGTGGTAACGGCACTAGAAGATGCCGAAATGCGTAACAAAGGTGTCTCTGAACTGGGTGAAAAAGTACAGGCCCTAGGAATGAAGTGGTACCAAACACCCATTGAAGATGACCGCGCGCCAGGCGACGACTTTGCGACTCTATGGAAGAGTATCTCACCGGCATTACATCAAGCGCTTCAAGCCAATGAGAAGATCGCCATGCATTGCATGGGAGGCTCTGGTCGCACGGGTCTATTGGCTGCTAATTTGCTACTCGAGAAAGGCTGGGATTTACAGACAATTCGCCGTGAAATTCAAGCGCTGCGACCAGGAGCATTCACAAAGCAGCCGCAAATCGACTATGTTGAGGCGTTAGCTGCAACGTTCTAACTTCGGTAAGTAAACATCATTTCTCTATGAATTCGTCACCTCTGCAAGGGTAGGGGTGACGAAAATGTCAGCAGGCAGAAGTACTATGTTGTCCAATCTTAGCAAAAGCGTTCGCCAGTATATGCTGGTCACTTTTAACTACTGGAATTTTACGATTACCGACGGTGCGCTGCGTATGCTGGTGGTGCTGTATTTCCACGACCTTGGCTACAGCACCCTCGCCATAGCTTCACTGTTTCTTTTCTATGAATTCTTTGGCGTCGTCACTAACCTTGTAGGTGGCTGGTTGGGAGCAAGGCTTGGGCTAAACCGCACTATGAACATCGGACTTGGAATGCAGATATTTGCGTTGCTGATGTTAGCAGTACCAAGTACATGGTTAACCATCCCTTGGGTTATGGGTGCACAGGCATTATCGGGAATTGCTAAAGATCTCAATAAAATGAGTGCCAAAAGTGCCATCAAAACGCTGGTGCCCGATGATCAACAAGGTGCGCTTTATAAGTGGGTTGCGATACTCACAGGTTCTAAAAATGCTTTAAAAGGGGCGGGCTTTTTTATTGGCGGTGTGTTGCTATCACTGGTCGGATTCCAATTTTCTGTACTGTTGATGGCCGCCATATTGGGACTCGTTTTGGTCGGCAGTTTACTTGGTCTAGAAAGTGAACTGGGGAAGGCGAAATCCAAACCTAAGTTTAAGCACATTTTTTCTAAGTCAGAAAGTATTAACATCCTTTCCGCCGCACGCATGTTCTTGTTTGGTGCCCGTGACGTATGGTTTGTCGTTGCGCTTCCTATTTATCTAGGTACCGTTTTTGGTTGGGATCATACCTGGGTCGGTGGCTTTTTAGCGCTGTGGGTGATTGCTTATGGATTTGTGCAAGGCATAGCTCCAAAGATAACGGGGAAAGCGCAAGGGCGAGTTCCAGACGGGTCTGCGGCTCTATGGTGGGTTTGCGCTTTGGCAGTGGTCACTGGACTCATCGCATTTGGTGTGCAAGTCGAATGGCACCCACAGTTGGTTATCGTGGTGGGTTTGATGGTGTTTGGCGCTATCTTTGCGGTGAACTCTTCACTGCACAGCTATTTGATCGTTAGCTACGCCAAAGGCGACGGTGTTTCAATGGATGTAGGCTTTTACTATATGGCGAATGCTATGGGAAGGCTCATTGGTACCGTTTTGTCGGGGTGGGTATACCAGGTGGCTGGCCTTTCAGCGTGTTTGTGGGTTTCGTTCGCGTTTTTGGTGTTAACGTCTTTGATTTCCATTCGCCTACCCAACCCATCAAAAATAATAACTCAATAGCTTAAAAAGAGTTAATCGTTTAAAAACGATTGACTCTTTTTTTTATGGGAGTACCTTAATCGTTATATGACGATTAAGGTAGTGTTATGACTCAGTGTAAAGTAGCAAGTGGCCAACTGTTTTCTGCCAGCGAGAATCAGCTACAAAAAGAGAAAACCATCGCTTTACAAGCTAAGGCGTTGTCTCATCCCGCTCGCTTGCGAATTCTGAATATTTTGTCTGCACTAGAACGGGATGGTGGATGCCTGAACAGCGATTTGGTATCTCAGTTGGGGCTAGCACAATCGACAGTATCGGAACACTTACGAATATTGAAAGTGGCTGGTTTTATCAGCGCTGAGCCGACACCGCCCAAGGTGTGCTATCGCATCAAGCGACAGAGTATTTTAACCTTTTCAGCGCTTATCGATAGCCAATTTAAATAGAGATTCAGTGGCTGGTTTCTGCTGGTCTTACTAACTGTATATTATCGTCATTCGACGATTTACGATTTAATTAACTGACTGCGGAGCGTCTGTGATGTACGAACAAACTGTAGAACACCCCAAAAGTCTCGGTTTTCTTGACCGTTTTCTTACTTTATGGATTTTTGTGGCGATGGGGATAGGCGTTATTGTTGGTGTGATATTCCCCAATGATGTGGCGCAATTGAATACTTCGATGACGGTGGGCAGTACCAATATCCCCTTGGCCATTGGCTTGATATTGATGATGTATCCGCCTCTGGCGAAAGTGAATTACAGTTTGATGAAAACTGTATTTAAAGACAGACGAGCCGTCACCCTATCGTTAGTGATGAACTGGTTAGTTGGTCCAACCCTTATGTTCGTTTTGGCGATTACCTTACTCGGTGATGAGCCGCATTTGATGACTGGTGTGATCCTAATTGGCTTGGCGCGCTGTATTGCCATGGTCCTGGTATGGAATGATATAGGAGGGGGCAACAAAGAGTATGGTGCAGCGCTGGTGGCGCTCAACAGCGTTTTTCAAATTGTAACCTATAGCTTTTTAGCCTGGCTATTTATAACCGTATTGCCACCAATCCTCGGGTATCAAGGGCAGGTGGTGGATATTTCTATGGGCGAGATTGCAGAAAGTGTACTGATTTATTTAGGTATTCCTTTCCTAGCAGGTTTTCTGAGCCGTAAGATCTTGGTCGCTCGCAAAGGGGAGAACTGGTACACAGAGACATTTATCCCTGCGATTTCACCAATGACTCTGGTGGCACTGCTAGCGACTATTGTTCTTATGTTTAGTCTTAAAGGTGAAATGATCATCGAGTTACCAATGCAAGTGGTTCGGGTCGCAATTCCGTTGATTATCTACTTTGTGTTGATGTTCTTTATCAGCTTCTTTGTGGCTAAGCGAATGGGAGTCCCATTTGATAAAAATGCTTCGATTGCTTACACCGCGACAGGAAATAATTTTGAACTGGCGATTGCCGTAGCCATTGCGGTATTCGGTTTGAACTCTCCTGAAGCTTTTGCTGGTGTTATTGGTCCTTTGGTTGAAGTACCAATATTGATTGCTTTGGTGAACTTCACGCTGCGCTATAAAAAACACTACAAGTAACGCACCCATTCAATCTTGATTTAAATACTGAGGCCCCAATTGGGAATCACTGATTGGTTGAAAGATTGACAGTCTTCTCGGGTGTCAATGCGCTACGCCGTATCTTTTAAGACCGATATAATGAAAAACCCCACTCCGAGGAGTGGGGTTAAACGACTACAGGAGCATTCATGTAGTTGTTTCGGGGACGTTATAGAAGAGGTTCAATCTCTCCCTTAAGAATCTCTGAGTGTGTACCAAAGATAGCTTGTAGGTTGTTTTCAGAAGGACGAACAACGGCGGTTGCACCTAACTGTTTCAAGCGTTCTTGGTCTACTTTTGATTCATCTTTAACGGTCATACGTAGACGTGTGATACATGCATCGATAGATTCAACGTTGTCTTTACCACCGAAAGCTTTCAGTACAAGTTGTGCTTGCTCAGATGTTTCCATCTCAGCCATCTCGCCCATGTCTTCGTCTTCACGGCCAACAGTCTTCAGGTTCAACATTTTGATAAGAGTTGTGAACACTACAAAGTAGATGACAGCGTAAACAAGACCCATACCAACTAGCAGCATACCGTTTGAAGAGTTACCGAACAGTAGCGTGAAGTCGAATAGACCGTGGCTGAATGTTGTACCGTGCTTAATGCCAAGCATGATCATCATTGGGAAAGCTGTAGCAGCAATCAGAGCGTGAGCAACGTATAGGATTGGAGCAACAAATAGGAATGCGAATTCAATTGGCTCAGTAATACCTGTTAGGAAAGACGTTAGAGCAGCAGAACCAAGGATTGAAGCTACTTTTAGCTTGTTCTCAGGCTTAGCTGTCACGTACATCGCTAGACACGCAGCTGGAAGACCGAACATCTTGAACATGTAGCCACCTGCAAGGTTACCAGCAGTAGGGTCACCCGCAAGGTAACGTGGGATTTCGCCCGTTACGACTTCACCAGCAGCAGTTGTGAATGAACCTACTTCGTAGAAGAATGGTGCGTTCCAGATGTGGTGTAGACCGAATGGAATGAGTGAACGCTCTACGAAACCGTAGATACCGAAAGCAAGTTCTGGAGACTGGTAAGCCGCCCAGTGTGAGAACGCAGCGATGCCAGCACCGATTGGTTGCCAAACTACCGCCAGGATACCAGCAACAAAACATGCTGCTAGAGACGTTACGATTGGAACGAAGCGCTTGCCACCAAAGAAACCAAGGTAACTCGGAAGCTTGATGTTGTGGTACTTGTTAAACAGCTGCGCTGCCACTAAGCCCATGATAACACCACCAAATACACCAACGTCGGTGCCTTCAGCAACAACGCCAAGTACGCGAGCCATAGTTAGGTAACCTAGCGTAGCAGCAAGTGCCGCAACACCGTCATTTTTTGTGAAGCCAAGAGCTACACCGATAGCGAATAGAAGAGCCATGTTCGCAAACACACCCAAACCAGCCTCGGTCATGATCTGCGCGACAATGTCAGGTAAAAATTTAGCGACTTCGGCGTTGCCACCGATACCAAGTAAAATCCCCGCCGCTGGCATACATGCCACTGGCAACATTAGAGATTTACCCATTTTCTGCATAGTGCCGAAAACGTTCATATGTTATTCCCCCAGGTTAAAACTATTTCTAATCAGTTGATTAGTGCATTTATTTAAAATTGTATATTTTGGTTTGAGTCGAATGTGACCCCCCGACTGGCTTTTATTTTACAAAGTGAAATAAAAAAGTATCCGACAGAAATCACATAAATATGAGTGATGGCTATTTGTGTAAATTTTTGTGATCCCTTTGGTGTTGATGCATTTTTGTTAATATTGTTTGCGAAGAAAGCGATTACTTGTAAGCGCTTTCTTCCTGTTTTGGACAAGTTAATCTGATTTTTTGCGAATGAAAATAGAGTAAATCATGAGTCTAACAGGCCATTTATAGAGGGGTTTTGTGATGAACTGTGAGGAGCATTGGCCTTAAGTTTATGATTGTATTGATTAACTATTCAAGGTCGCAATGTGGCTTGATTTATCGCAGTTAGAAAGAACACTGACTGTCCCACGCCGTTCGTCAAGCTGCAAACAAGGCGTAATTTTTCTGAAATACGCCACATTCTTTGAATGAAATTTGTAACAAAATGTCCAGCAACGAAGAATTACAGTATTTAGGAAGTTAAGTTAGACAGTTTATTTAATTTCCATGATTTGAGTATATTTGGTTTTGATAAATCGATTTTGCTTGCGTGACATCACACTTGGGCTTTATGACCGTTAAGGCGAGCTGGCTTCAGGTGTCGCTAATAGAGTAAAAATAGCATTAGGACGCTAAATCGATGGTCGAATCTAGATCAAGCAGTAAATCAAGAGTCGTATTGATGGCTAAGTAACGCCGTCATTTGAGTCTAAGGTAGAAGGGTAATAATAATTGTTGCCTAAGGTGAATTTTAGCCCCACCAATAAACACAGAGCTTCTGATGAAGGCCGGAATCGATATGAAGCGATGCCAATAGCTAAGTCATAGGGCACTTGGTACGAGCTAGCTTTATTGGCAGCTCTGGGTGATAGCAAACCCACATTTGCGACACAGAGAGTAGAAAAGCAAAAGGCCTGAGAGCATTATTGCTTCTCAGGCCTTTTTTGTTCTTATACGAACGAATTTGGTGGCCCCTCGCAGACTTGAACTGCGGACCAATCGATTATGAGTCGACTGCTCTAACCACTGAGCTAAGGGGCCGTATAGGGCAATGATTATAGGTGATGGCAGGTAAGCTGTCTAGACGTAACTGGGGCTAATTGCGCTTGCTTTTTAATCACTTAAACAGGGCAGATACAAAAAAGGTGAGCTAGTGCTCACCTTTTTACTAAATCGCGTATTTATTACTCGTCTAGGAAGCTGCGCAGAGTTTCTGAGCGGCTAGGGTGACGAAGTTTACGTAGTGCTTTCGCTTCGATTTGACGGATACGTTCACGGGTAACGTCGAACTGTTTACCTACTTCTTCCAAAGTATGGTCAGTGTTCATGTCGATACCAAAACGCATACGCAATACTTTTGCTTCACGAGGAGTTAAGCCTGCTAAGACGTCTTTAGTTGCCACACGTAGGCTGGTCATTGTCGCGGAATCTAGCGGCAACTCTAGCGTGGTATCTTCGATGAAGTCACCTAGATGCGAATCTTCGTCATCACCGATTGGTGTTTCCATCGAGATTGGCTCTTTAGCGATTTTCAGTACTTTACGGATCTTATCTTCAGGCATTTGCATACGTTCTGCCAATTCTTCTGGAAGTGGCTCACGGCCCATTTCTTGAAGCATTTGACGAGAGATGCGGTTTAGCTTGTTGATAGTTTCGATCATGTGTACTGGAATACGAATCGTACGCGCTTGATCTGCGATAGAACGAGTGATCGCCTGACGGATCCACCATGTCGCATAAGTAGAGAACTTATAACCACGGCGATATTCAAATTTATCAACGGCTTTCATCAGACCGATGTTACCCTCTTGGATAAGATCCAAGAATTGTAGACCACGGTTTGTGTACTTCTTAGCAATCGAAATTACTAGACGTAAGTTCGCTTCAACCATCTCTTTCTTCGCTCGGCGAGCTTTCGCTTCTCCGATAGACATACGGCGGCTGATGTCTTTGATGTTTTGAACTGTCAGTGATGTCTCTTCTTCTATCAGCTTTAGCTTTTGGATAGAACGACGGATTTCTTCTTCGCTACGACGTACTTTTTCAACGTATGGCTTGTCCGAGGACAAGACTTCGTTGAACCAAGCTTCGTTAGATTCATTACCGGTGAATAGAGCAATGAATGATTTCTTCGGCATTTTGCCGTACTCAACCGTTTGACGCATAATCAAACGTTCTTGAGTGCGGACGCGATCCATAGAAGTGCGAAGCTCGTTAACCAAGTAGTCAAACTGTTTTGGTGTCAGTCTGAATTCACGGAAAACTTCTTGTAAAAGTTCTGTCGCTTGCTTCGCTTTTGGACTGTCATTGCCGTGTTCATTTTGAACCAGTTGCAGATCTTGATAGGCATTGCGAAGCGATGTGAACTTCTCTAAAGCCAACTCTGGGTCGATACCAGTGTCTTCTTCTTCTTCTTCGTCATCGTCGCTTTCAGCGTCTTTTGCATCTGCGTCTTCATCTTCGAGATCTGCTTCTGACAGCTCAGAGCCGATGTGAGTCGCAGTCGGTGCCGCAGTCTCTTCTTCGTTAGGATCAACAAAGCCTTGGATGATATCTGTTAGACGCAGCTCTTCCGCTTGAACTTTATCAAATTGCTCAAGAAGGTAAGGGATGGTACCAGGGTATTCCGCGACAGAAATTTGAACTTGGTTGATCCCTTCTTCAATACGCTTAGCGATATCAATCTCGCCTTCACGAGTAAGGAGTTCAACCGTACCCATTTCACGCATATACATACGTACAGGATCAGTCGTACGACCGATTTCGCTCTCTACACTTGATAGTGCAGCGGCAGCAGCTTCGGCTGCATCTTCATCGGTGACTGTTTCGTCATCATTGAGGGCCAAGTCATCAGCATCAGGGGCAGTTTCTACTACCTTGATACCCATGTCGTTAATCATCTGAATGATGTCTTCTACCTGTTCAGAGTCAACAATTTCCTCTGGTAGGTGGTCATTTACTTCTGCGTAGGTCAGATAGCCTTGTTCCTTGCCCTTTAAGACAAGCAGTTTTAGCTGTGACTGCGGACTTTGCTCCATAGACGATATCCAACTTAAAATCTGGTGAAGGAATTAGTATGCGAAATGCAAACCACTAATAATAACAAATTTATTTAATGCTGACTAACTCAATTAGGGTTACGCTTTTAAATCTAGCATCAAGGCTAGCAGCTCCCTTTTTTCTTCGGCTGATAAACCGATACTTCTTGCTTTGGCCTGCAGATTTTCAATTTGTTGTTCTACGCATTGGGCAAGAATTTTGTCCAATGAGTCTAAAAATATGTCTTCTTGATTGTCTTCATCAAGAGGGATATCCCAGCTTGCAAGACGAGACAGAAGTGCCTCACTTTTTTCTCCACGCCAACGCTCTAATAGTTGGCCTGTAGACATATGGGGGTGCGATCGACATTTATCAACCACTTCCATTAATAAACTTAACCCCGGAAGGGATAATTCGCTCACCGAAGATAAATCTGGTATTAATTGAGCATAGCTCGGATTTTGTAGAAGCAAAGCGATAACTTCTCTCATTGGAGTTCGCTTAATTTCTTTGTGAGGCGCAGGTCTTATTTCTTGGTTATTTTGCTGTGCAATGAGCTGCTGTAATTGACGTTCGTCGACCAAGCCTAATTTGCGGCCAAGCAACTCCCTTAGGTATAGCCTTAATGTTCCACCCGGGACTTTTTCGATCAATGGTACGGCAAGAACGCTTAATTTCGCCATGCCTTCCTTGGAGCGAGTGTCGACTTGTTGCATCAACGTCGAGAACATAAACTCGCTCAATGGAGTCGCATTGTGCACCTCAGCTTCAAAGGCTTCTTTGCCGTTTTGTCGAATGTACGAATCGGGGTCTTCGCCATCGGGCAAAAACATAAACTTAAGCTGGCGACCATCATTGAGGTAAGGCAGGGCGTTTTCCATCGCGCGCCAAGCAGCGTCGCGCCCAGCTCTATCGCCATCGTAACAACACACCACGGTACTGGTCTGCCTAAACAAGGTCTGCAAATGATCGCCAGTGGTCGAGGTGCCAAGCGAGGCGACTGAATAATCTACGTCATACTGCGCCAGTGCCACGACATCCATATAACCTTCAACCACTAAAACCTGAGGCGGTTCTCGATAGGCTTGTAATACTTCATACAAACCATATAACTCTTTTCCTTTGTGGAAAACTGGCGTTTCGGGAGAGTTGAGGTACTTGGGGGTGTCATTGCCAAGAACGCGGCCGCCAAACCCAATGACGCGTCCGCGCCGATCTCGGATTGGAAACATGATGCGACCACGAAAACGGTCATAACGGTTGCCTTTGTCGTTTTCAATGAGCATGCCACCGGTGACCAACATGTCCTGGGTTTGCTTTTGTTGCCCAAAATTTTTGCGAATGCTATCCCACTCATCAGGCACATAGCCAATACCGAATTTCTTAACGATTTCCCCAGACAGGCCTCGAGCCTTTAGATATTCGATAGCCGCCTTGTTGCTCGGGACTTTCAGTTGGTCACGATAATATTGACCAATACTGCCGAGTAAATCGTAAAGTGAGCGTTTTTGTTCACTGTTCGTTGATGGGCCTTTTGTAAAACCGCCACCACTGCGCTGTTCGCGGGGGACATCGAGTCCGAGTGAGTTGGCTAGCTCTTCAATCGCTTCGACAAATTCGAGTCTGTCGAACTCCATGATGAAGTCGATGGCATTGCCGTGCACACCACAACCGAAACAGTGGTAGAACTGCTTCTCCTGACTGACGCTAAAAGATGGGGTTTTCTCGTTGTGGAACGGGCAACAGGCACCGTAGTTTTTGCCTTGCTTCTTGAGTTTTACGCGTGCATCAATAACGTCGACAATATCCAGTCGAGCAAGCATGTCATCAATGAAAGTGCGGGGGATTATTCCTGCCATAAAACCTATATACCAATAACCACAATTAACGTCGCGATACGCATTGCCAAAATCTACAGTTGCGCTGAAAACTTTGCAATTAGAATAACAAGTTACTGCAATCTTTGCCGTATTTTTAAACGGTAGAGCCCGGGTAAGATCGACATCAAAATGAAAAGGGACAGATACAAACAAGCCGTGCGTTCCGAAAGGATAGCACGGCTTGCTGCAATTTTTTGGGCGTTAAGCTAGTTTAGAGCGAACCAAACCACTTACTTTACCCATATCTGCACGGCCTTGAATTTGCGGCTTCAGCACACCCATTACTTTACCCATGTCTTGCATGCCCGCTGCACCAGATTCTGCGATAGCATTGGTAATCAATGCAGCCACTTCGTCATCGGTCAGTGGTTGAGGCATAAATTCCTCAAGGACTGTAATTTCGGCTTTTTCGGCATCAGCGAGATCTTGACGATTCGCAGCTTCAAATTGCGATACAGAGTCGCGACGTTGTTTGACCATTTTTGTCAGAATCGCAAGAATGTCGTCGTCGCCCAGAGTAATCTGTTCATCAACTTCACGTTGCTTAATGGCTGACATAGCCAAACGGATAGTGCCAAGGCGCGCTTTGTCCTTGGCTTTCATCGCTAATTTTTGCTCTTCTTTGAGCTGGTCAATAAGAGCCATAACTAAATTCCTATCGGACTCAGTTATTAGTACAGGCGAACGCGACGAGCGTTTTCGCGAGCTAGCTTCTTAGCGTGACGCTTTTGAGCTGCTGCTTTAGCGCGTTTGCGAACTGTAGTTGGTTTCTCATAGTGCTCACGACGACGCACTTCAGAAAGAATACCTGCTTTTTCGCAAGAGCGCTTGAAACGACGTAGTGCAACGTCGAACGGTTCGTTTTCACGTACTTTAACTACTGGCATATGCCTTTCACCTCAGGGGTTATATTCGTTAATGCTGATTCTTGTTATCGAGTCAGTAAGGAAACCCTTAGTTCTCGATGATTAATCAGCTAGATCAAAAATGGTGCGGAATTTTAATCCGATCAGGAGGGCTTTGTAAAGTACTTTGTCGTTTATCTCTTGTACAAAAAATTGTTTGCTGAGCTGCGACAAGGTAATATTGCGCCAAATTAGAATTACGCCGAGAAGATTATGCGCATTTTAGGTATTGAAACCTCTTGTGATGAAACAGGAATTGCCATCTATGACGACGAGAAAGGATTGCTTTCTCATCAACTATATAGCCAAGTTAAACTGCATGCTGACTATGGCGGTGTCGTACCTGAATTGGCGTCTCGAGATCATGTAAAGAAAACCATTCCATTGATCAAAGAAGCATTAAAAGCGGCCAATCTTACCCCTCAAGAGATTGATGGTGTGGCATATACAGCGGGACCTGGATTGGTCGGGGCGCTGCTTGTCGGTGCCACGATTGGTCGCAGTATCGCCTACGCATGGGATGTGCCAGCGGTACCCGTGCACCATATGGAAGGTCACCTTTTAGCCCCAATGCTAGAAGACACGCCACCGCCTTTTCCCTTCATCGCTTTGTTGGTCTCTGGCGGCCATACCATGATTGTGGAAGTTAAGGGGATTGGCGAATATCAGATCCTTGGTGAGTCCGTCGATGATGCAGCAGGTGAGGCGTTTGATAAAACAGCGAAATTGATGGGATTGGACTACCCTGGTGGACCTTTGCTTTCGAAACTGGCTGAAAAGGGCACTCCCGGTCGTTTTAAGTTCCCACGCCCTATGACTGACCGTCCTGGGCTTGATATGAGCTTTTCTGGCTTAAAGACCTTTGCAGCGAATACCATCTCGGCGAACGATGATTCTGAGCAAACTCGAGCGGATATTGCGTACGCTTTCCAAGAAGCGGTATGTGCAACGTTGGCGATAAAGTGTAAACGAGCATTGCAGCAAACGGGCATGAAGCGAATCGTTATTGCTGGTGGCGTCAGTGCCAATAAAGCACTGCGTGAGGAGCTGGAAACGCTAGCTAAAAAGGTAGGCGGTGAGGTTTACTACCCAAGAACAGAGTTTTGCACTGATAATGGTGCGATGATCGCCTACGCCGGTATGCAGAGATTGAAAAACGGTGAGGTAACTGATCTTGCTGTTCAAGCAACGCCTCGCTGGCCAATTGATCAGTTAAAGCCGATCAAATCGTAGCCTTTTTTGACAAGAGTAGATTGTATGAAAACATTCGTCATTGATGGTTCGAAGATGGCCTATTTAGATGTCGGTCAGGGACCGGTGATACTGTTTGGTCACAGCTATTTATGGAATAGCGCAATGTGGTCACCACAAATAGAGGTGTTGAGCCAATATTTTCGTTGTATCGTCCCCGATATGTGGGGACATGGTCAGTCAGAAGGGACACCTCAATCAACCACCGATTTAGGTGGCTACGCTGCGCAGTTGCTGGCACTCATGGATGAACTCAACATCGATCAATTTTCGGTAGTGGGGTTGTCTGTAGGTGGTATTTGGGGGGCAGAGCTTGCCACTATGGCTCCAAGCAGAGTGATGAGCTTAGTGCTTCTCGATACATTTGTTGGCCTTGAGCCGCAAGTGGCAAATGAAAAATACTACGCAATGTTATCAACTATTGAACAAGAAAAAGCGTTCACTGCTGAAGTGATTGAGGCATTGGCAAGATTGAACTTTGCTAATGCTAGCAAGAAATGCAACCCTGAATTGGTTGAGGGTTTTACTGAGTCCCTGTCAGCCATTAAGGGTTCACGTGCCCTTGAGCTGGCACGAGTGGGGCGAATGATATTTGGTCGTCGTGATTTGTGCGATGACGTTGAGACATTGGCGCTACCTACATTGGTCGTAGTCGGAGCGGAAGACAAAATGCGACCTGCGCTGGAGTCCTATCTGATGCATGATTTAATAACAGGCAGTGAGCTTCACGTGATCCCAAATGCAGGTCATATTAGTAATTTGGAGCAACCAGATATTGTGACCTCCTTATTAGAGCGCTTTCTTGTCCAACACGCTAATGAGCTGGATCTTTAATTCGGTAGCGAGTTCGCAAGAGTGAGTGCATTAATGCAAACCGCTATTTGGATAGCGGTTTTTTTTGCCCTAATTTTGGTTCACTGCCTTCGAACAATCGTCGGATATTTTGATGGTGGCGTAAAATGATTAAGCAGCTAAGCATCGCCACGGGGAAAGTATATTGTGGGGTTACCATCCAGGTGTAAACCGGTGCCATCATCACGGTCACCAACGCCGCCAATGATGAATAGCGAAAGACGATGGCGACAACTAGCCAGGTTCCGGTGATTAAACCTGTAAGATCCCAACCTATGGGGGCGATAGCACCTAATGCAGTCGCGACCCCTTTGCCACCTTTAAAGTGGAAAAAGAGTGGGTACATATGCCCTAAGCATGCGGCAATGGCGACAACGCCAAGAATGATAGGATCGATACCAAGCAGAAATCCACCCCAAACAGGAATGGTGCCTTTGAGCATGTCACACAGCAACACCGCAACTGCGGCGCCTTTACCTCCCACTCTCAGTACATTGGTTGCCCCAGGGTTATGAGAACCCACGGTCCGTGGATCAGGCAATCCAGCCACTCGACAGATCAATACCGCACTCGATACTGAACCGAGTAGGTAGGCAACAATGATCATTGCAAGTGCTAAGGGTGTCATAGCGAGCCTTTTAGCAAGAAATATTTAATTGGGACTGATATCATATCGGAAATAGTACGTTTTTCTCTACTTGATGGGTATCCGACCTGTGTATTCATCATAGTCGAAGTTGCATTGACGTTGACAGCATTCATTTCCTTGTTTTCGATCTCTCTACGCTTGGAAGTCAAAATTTTCATCTTCAGATGGCAGCTCGACGTATTTCGGTTAATTACAAGGACCCTTTTTTATGGCACTGGATAAGGTTTTTATTGAACAGCTCGAAGTTATCACGACTATTGGCGTTTACGACTGGGAGCAGGAAATCAAACAGAAACTTGTGTTGGACATTGAAATGGCACATGACAACGCACCAGCAGGCAGCAGTGATGATGTGGCAGATGCACTGGATTACTCACAAGTCAGCCAGGCGGTGATTGATCATATTGAAAATGGGCGCTTTTTGTTAGTCGAGCGTGTGGCCGAAGAAATTGCCGCATTAATCCAAACCCAGTTTTCAGTACCTTGGGTAAAAATTCGATTAACAAAACCGGGCGCAGTGGCTCAAGCTAAGGGTGTTGGTGTTGTTATTGAAAGGGGAGTGCAATGATCACTGCCTATATCGGCGTGGGTTCCAATCTTGAGCGTGAAAAACACATTCAAGCTGCACATCAAGAATTAAAGCGTTTGGCTGATTGTGTAGAGCCTTCGCCAGTGTACAGCTGTGAGTCTGTCGGTTTTTCAGGACATGAGTTTTATAACATGGTTTTTCGCATTGAGACCGAGCTATCACTGTCTGAGCTCAATGCGGCGTTAAAAGCGATCGAAATCAGGTGGGGTCGAGCTGTCGACGCAACCAAGTTCCAAAACCGTACTCTTGATCTCGACATTTTGCTGTTTGGTCAGTTGATCTCTCATGATAAGCCTAAGTTGCCGAGAGACGATATTTTTAAGTATCCGTTTGTTGTTCAGCCTCTGTTTGATTTAACGCCCGACCTATTGATTCCAGAAGATGGTCGAAGTGTGCGCGCTATTCGTGAGAACATGCCAGAGTGTACTGAGCTAAAAAGAATCACCTTTCAATTTTAATTGGTATTAATACATGAGTTATATAGAAGCTGTCATTTTGGCACTGATCCAGGGCCTAACCGAGTTCTTGCCGATTTCGAGCTCCGCGCATTTAATATTGCCGTCAGCCATTTTAGGCTGGGAAGATCAAGGTTTGGCATTCGATGTGGCAGTACATGTTGGCACACTTGCGGCGGTCGTCATTTATTTTCGACATGAAGTAGTTACGCTATTTGGCGCCTTGTTTGGATCAATTTTTAAAGGTGAGCGCAGCAAAGAATCTAACCTAGCGTGGATGATTGTTTTGGCTACCATTCCGGCTTGTCTCTTTGGACTGTTCTTGAAAGATTTTATCGAAATCTACTTGCGCAGTGCTTATGTTATTGCCGCGACTACTATCGTGTTTGGTTTGTTACTTTGGTGGGTTGATAAGAACTCAGCGCTTGCAGCAGATGAGTATCAAACGGGGTGGAAAAAAGCCTTGTTTATCGGT
The DNA here is from genome assembly GCF_022836845.1 of Vibrio gelatinilyticus. Classification (GTDB taxonomy): domain Bacteria; phylum Pseudomonadota; class Gammaproteobacteria; order Enterobacterales; family Vibrionaceae; genus Vibrio; species Vibrio gelatinilyticus. Next base: position 26,889 of record NZ_JAJNNZ010000012.1, on the reverse strand, counting down.
CTTGCTCAAGCGATGGCACTTATCCCAGGTACATCTCGTTCTGGTGCTACGATTACTGCGGCGCTGTATCTTGGCTTTACACGCGAAGCGGCGGCAAGATTTTCATTTCTAATGTCGATTCCTATTATCACTTTAGCGGGTGCCTATTTAGGCATGAAGTTAGTCACGGGGAATGAACCGATTCACTTCGGGTTCTTACTGACTGGGATTGCTGTCTCTTTTATAAGTGCCTATCTCTGTATCCACTTCTTCCTCAAGCTCATTTCCCGTATGGGAATGACCCCATTTGTGATCTATCGATTGATCTTGGGCGTCGGCCTACTTGGGTTCTTGCTGATGTCTTAGTCAAAGCGTAGGCAATAAATAAAAAAAGCGCAGCGTTGTAATATCGCTGCGCTTTTTTTAATTCACGGTTAGGGTGTCACTAACGGCAACCGATACCGACTCTGACAGCGGCAGCACGTCGCAGATCTTGCTCATCACGGATGTCTTTGCCTGTGAACCCATCTTGAATGATGGCCTGAACGTCAACCCCTAATGCCGCTTGATAGGCCATACGAAAGCGCTCGGCTTGTGGGTAGGGTTGTTGCTCGAGATTGAGGCGACCTAGATGATCTGCTTTACAGCACAGCAGCACATCGTTGAGAAAATCGGGCTTACGCCACACGTTAAGCTGTCCAAAAATTTTAATGAATGTCGTCGCCTTTAGCTCTGCGGCTCGATGCACGTTTGAGTGCTGAGCACACACCGCGACAGCAAGATCCCGAAAGTCATTTGGAATACGAATTCTCTGACACAGTGCTTTGATGATCTTCTGCCCTGTATGAGTATGCATTTTATGACTTGGCCATTCGCTTTCTGGGGTGATGCCTTTGCCTAGGTCGTGTACCTGAGCGGCAAAGCGAACAGTGGCTTTATCACTGAGCAACGCTGCTTGTTTTGCCACCATTAAGGTGTGGATCCCCGTATCGATTTCTGGGTGCCACTGCTCGGGTTGCGGAACGCCAAATAGAGCGTCTATCTCGGGCAGTACCACCGCAAGTGCGCCGCAAGCTCTGAGTGTCTCAAGAAACACTTCAGGGTGTTGGGTTAATAAAGACTTGTGCCACTCCTGCCAAACACGCTCGGCTGTCAGGTGCTGTAACTCACCGTTATCGACAATCATTGACATTAATTGCAGGGTTTCTTTCGCGATAGTAAAGCCAAGGTGATGTAACTTTGCTGCAAATCGTGCGACACGCAGCACTCGTAGGGGATCTTCAACAAACGCTGGTGACACATGTCTTAAAATGCGCTGGCTAAGATCTTGTTGGCCATTATAGGGGTCAACTATCTGACCATCACTATCTTGCGCCATGGCGTTGATGGTCAGATCGCGACGTTGTAGATCATCTTCTAACGTCACGTCGGGTGAAGAGAAGCATTCAAAACCAGTATAACCTTTTCCGGCTTTGCGCTCTGTCCTGGCAAGGGCATACTCTTGTTTGGTCTTGGGGTGCAAGAAAACAGGAAAGTCCTTTCCAACCGCTTGAAAGCCTTTGGCCAGCATTTGTTGAGGGGTCGAGCCGACAACGACCCAATCTTGATCGTAACACTCGATTGCCAATAATTTATCGCGGACAGCCCCGCCAACCAGATACGCTTTCAACGAATCCTCACATCATCTAAGTTGTATTGCTGCTCAGTATAACCCATTTGCCATTAACGTTTCATTTTGTGATGTATTGGCGACTTTATTGCTCGAATTGCGCGCGCGCTATCACGATGAGTGCTTTGCTTAATGATATCGCTGATATACTGGTTGGCATTAATATCTGGCGGTGTTACTTTCGAGGACATTAAAATCTAAGGGTTGCTGTATGTATAAGGATTATTTTGGCTTTTTTGAGGTGCCATTTTCGATAGTGCCAAGCTCTCGTTACCTCTTCTTAAGTCAGCGTCACAGAGAAGCAATGCAGCATTTGCAGGCGGGGCTAGGTGACGGTGGTGGATTTGCCATGTTAACTGGCGAAGTGGGCACTGGAAAAACCACGGTTGCTAAAGCGATGTTAGCTTCTCTGGATGATAAAACACGTGCTGGTCTGATACTCAACCCGACCTTTACCAGTCTGGATCTACTCGAAGCAATTTGTGATGAATTTCATCTGCATTACCCCGAAAAAGCGACCCTAAAGCAGCTGAGCCAGTGTATCTATCAATTTTTACAACTCAATGATAGTCAGGGCATTCAGACCCTAGTTGTGATTGACGAAGCGCAGCATTTAGCCGCTGATGTACTCGAGCAACTACGACTACTTACCAACTTAGAGACCGATGACAGAAAGTTGTTAAAGGTACTATTGATTGGTCAGCCGGAGCTCCAGGAGAAATTGCGCACCACTCAGTTGCGACAATTGTCTCAACGAATCACTGGCCGCTACCATCTTTTACCCCTAACAGAAGGCGAAATCCGCCAGTATATTGAATTTCGCCTAAGTACTGCTGGTGGCAGTATGGATGTGTTTACCCGCTCAGCAATCAGTACATTGGCTCGTGAAAGTCAGGGGATCCCTAGGCTTATTAACTTATTGGCCGATAAATCCCTGCAGTATGCATTTCATTCTGGCGTAAAGCAGGTCAGTAAAGATATCGCTCAAAAAGCCAGTCAGGATGTATTGTCTTTTCAGGCTCCAAATTTCTCGAGTTCAGTTCAAGAGCCGCATTCCGATAAGGCGAGTTATCTCAGCTATGCCATTGTTAGTGCGTTGGGTCTGGGGATTGCGACGGGCGTATATTGGCAGTCTGATAACATTGCCCCTTACTTGGATAAGCTTCGTTCCAGTAACAGCCTTGACAATCGGGCTATCGAACCTCTTGTCGCTACTTCGCCTGCGCCGGAGTCTTCACCTGAGCAAGTCGAGGATACGAATGTTGCTGCTAGTGTAACGCAGGCTGAAAGCTCTTTGCCGCCCGCCTTCGAGCAAGCCTTGAGAGAAAGCTCGGATCAGGTTCAAGCGGTTCGTGAGCTTTATAAATTATGGGGCTATCAGGCATCGGTGATGGATGGCATTTGTGAAGGACAAAGTAATGGGTTATTTCAATGTCGCTCTTATCTCGGTTCTTTGGCGCAAATTGAAGCATTGAACTTCCCAGTGGTATTGCAATTGAACATTGAACAAATGCGCTCTTTTGCTGTGCTGTATCGACTTGAAGACGCTGTGGCAGAAATACTTGTTGCAGACCAAAGAGTGCAGGTGCCAAGAGCATGGCTAGAGCAGGTGTGGTACGGAGAGTATATCTCTATATGGCAAAGGCAACTATCTGATACCTTAAAGGTGCACGACCAGGGCCCGCAAGTGCGCATACTTGATGACAAACTCTCTCAGGTACTGGGGGTTTCGCCGTTGGGACGCGACATATTTGACAGTGCACTGAAACAAAAAGTACAGGTATTCCAACGTTGGCAAAATATGGATGTGGATGGAATCGCAGGAAAAAATACGTTGAAACGCCTTGAGTTACTGACCCAAACTGAGGCTCCAGAATTGACTTTTAGCCCGACAGAAAGCCTACAACAAGGAGCATCGCGATGAGTCGTAACGGATTAAGCTTGGGGTTTTCAGTTTGCGCCGTCACCATACCGAGTGTTGTGGTAATTGGTTATCTTTTATTACAACCAGTCTCCCAACTTCAGCCTCGACAGGATAGAGTGGTTGCAAGTGAGTCTTCCCAAGTTGAAGTGGTTAAAGTTGAAGTGGCTAAAAGAGTCGATGAACAGGAAGCTAAATCTTACGATGTGCAATTCGTCATTCTCAATTACCCTAATTTCAGCAAGCTCAAAGCCTTGCCACAACCAGAGGTAAATCGTGATCAGCAAAGCCTTATTGCTGAAGTATCGAGTTCTATGGGTGAGAATTTATCCCTTCGAACTGACGCACAGAGCGAGCCGCCTTTTTCATTGGAAGAGTTAGACTTAAGTGAGTTATCGCCGCGAGTGGCGCAGCAGGTTAAAACCGCTCTCAATCATCGTCAGTACAATGAGAATAGTGAAGCGGCTTTGCAGCAACAGATTCAGTTAGAGAAAAATGAACAACGCTATCAAGGGCGCTTGCCCGCTCTAAATCTTCAAACGCACATGTATTCAAATGATACTCAGCGACGTTGGGTGAAGATTAATGGGATTGAGTTTAAAGAAGGAGAAGCGCTTAATAATCTTGTTGAACTTATCCTAATAGAACCACGTTCAGTGACCATTCGTTTTGACAACGAGCTAATCAAAATTCCAGCACTTTATGAGTGGAATGGCTGAAAAAAAACGCCTTGCGATAGCAAGGCGTTTTTCAACAATTTGGTCGTTACAAGCATTTATGCCCAACCGTTTGGAGACTTCTTACGGCGAGGGATGATATGTGGAAGAATCAAGCCTAATAGTAGACCGATACCTGCAACACCGCCACCGTACATGAAGTACTTCAGCAGAAGGTCTTCTTTTTGCGTATCAAGCCTTGCGCGAAGTTCGCGGATCTCAGACTGAGAAGAGGTCAGCTGGTTGCTGATGTCTGAGTAGTTTTGCTCAAGCTCAGCAATTTGCTTATTACGCGCATCAAGAGAGCTTGCAAGGCCGGCTTTTTCACTGTCTGCGTTTTGGCGAGCGTTAGCAAGCTGAGATTTTACTTGAGTGAGCTCTTTCTCAAGTCGTGGCAACCTGACAGCCATGCTCTCTTGCTTCATGACAAACTTAGACTCAATCCAACCTTTACGGCCGCGAGCATCAAGTATTTGCGAATAGCCAGTATCGCGATTCGTTGAAAGTAGTTTCACCTTGTCACCAGCATCGATGCTGCCAATGATGCGGAACTGGTTGCTTGGGCCAGAATGCATATAGGTAAAGAGTTGATCGGCAACATAGCGATCTTGTGCTAAAGCAGCTGGTGCAGCCAGCATTGCAACAAAGATCATGCAGATTAGTTTTTTCACGGCAAGTCCCTTAACAATTTCTTCAATGGGAAGTCATATTACGCATGGAGTTGAATTCGCAAAGCGAAGGCTTCGTAATTGCAACTCTCAAATTGTACACTATTTGGTTGGTGCAAATAGTATGAAGTTTCTGCGAGTGGTGCAACTAAGAAGGGAGGCTGAGCCTCCCTTTATGTGCTTTTGAGCCAATTATGACGTGAGCTTCACATCATTCTGACTTTAATGGCATGACGTTTAGCCGACAAATACAGCAAGCATACCGTAGTAGAATACGACAGCAAGTAGTGCACCAGCTGGTAGTGTAACAATCCAAGATGCCACGATGTTACGCACAACACCTAGGTTAAGCGCAGCAATACCACGAGCAAAACCTACACCTAATACCGCACCCACAAGCGTTTGTGTGGTCGAGATTGGTAAGCCAGTCCCCGATGCCAGTACAACAGTACATGCTGTTGCCAGCTGGGCAGCAAAACCACGGCTAGGCGTTAGTTCAGTGATACCTGTACCTACCGTTGCCATTACTTTGTGTCCCATCGTTGCAAGGCCAACCACGATACCAATACCGCCAAGAGGAAGGATCCACCAAGCAATGGTACTTTTTGTGGTGATTTCGCCCATGTGCTCAACTGTTGAAACAACAGCAGATAGAGGGCCAATAGCGTTGGCTACGTCGTTTGAACCGTGAGCAAATGCCATCGCACAAGCTGTGATAACCATTAAAACACTAAAGATACCTTCAACACCTGCGAATCCGTGCTCTTCTTCGCGGCTTGCAAATTTACGTTGAATGTAAATGTAACCCGCGACCATAACCGCGGTAGAAACCGCAGCTGCCCAGAACCAGGCTTCGCCATTGCTCAGGTGCAACCCAACGTGCTTAAGGCCTTTCTTAATGGTTACAAGCGCAATAACCATAGTGGTAATGAACATGTAAACAGGTACAAAACGCTTCGCATTGAACAGTGGCTTTTCGGTATCGAAAATCAATCGCTGTGCACTGACGAAAATGACATAAGCGAAGAAACCAGATATCACAGGAGTGACAACCCAGCTACCAACGATGCCTTTTACAGAAGCCCAATCTACTGCTTCAGTACCCACTGAAACACAAGCAAAACCAATAATGGCGCCAATGATTGAGTGTGTTGTAGAAACTGGCCAGCCCATATATGAAGCAAGTAGTAGCCATGTTCCTGCGGCTAGAAGCGATGACATCATGCCAAAAACAAGAATGTCAGGTTGGTGTGCAAAGAGAGATGTTTCAATAACCCCTTTACGAATTGTATCGGTAACTTCACCGCCCGCAAGGTAAGCCCCGGCGAACTCAAAGATCATCGCAATGATGATGGCTTGTTTTACTGTTAGTGCTTTGGAACCAACAGAAGTACCCATTGCATTGGCAACATCATTTGCACCGATACCGATCGCCATTAAGAAACCGAAAAGCGCTGCAATAATAATTAGGATAGTGCCGTAGTTTGCAAGAATATCCATCGTAATACCTAGTTTTGTTTTTAATAACAAGCGGAGTAAGCGAGACGCTAATCACACCTAAATGATGTTTGTGACCGACGCCTTTGAATTCTTACTCTTTGTTATTGAGTTAACATATGAATTATGAGCGTGATAGCATTAGTTCAAGACGAGCGCCAACACGCTGAGCTTGATCTGCAATACCACCGACCCATTCAAGAATCTTATAGAGGAACATGATGTCAATTGGATTGTGTTCATGTTCGATAGCCATTAGCTGTTGACGAAGTTCGATCTGCATTGCGTCAGTATCATCTTCGATAACATCGAGCTGATGGATCATTTCAGCAACAAGAGTCACTTCGCGACCTTTAAAGCCTGTCTCTAGTAGTTCGTCCAACTCATTAATGACTTTCTGAGCTTGATTTGCTGCGTCAAGACAACGCTTTACGTACGCAATAAAGTTTTCTTGTAGTGGTTGTGGGATGACAAGTTGACGGCCGTAAACACGACCAGCAATGTCTTTTGCTAGGTTGGCAAGTTTATCCTGCTGTGTTAATAGCTCTAGCATATCAGTGCGATCAACAGGTAAGAATAAACCTCTAGGAAGCTTAAGGCGGATTTCGCGCTTCAATACGTCGGCTTCTTTCTCTAAATGAGAAATTTGTGCACGGATTTCAGACGCTTTTTCCCAATCACCTTTAGAACTTGTTTCAAAGAAGTTCACAAGATGAGAGCAACATTCATTTACGCACACAACGTGGCGCTGCAAAGGTTTAATAGGGGACTTTGCAAATAACCCCATAATCGTATTGACTGGCATGGTCGTTCAACCTTATTAATATAACCTGAATAGAACATACACCAATTTCGAGGTGAAATGTTGAGCGGTGGCTATAAAGGCGCGCATGTTAACCTAATAAATCTCTTATTTAAACTGTTTTAGATCATCATTTGGGTGATCTTTGCCTCTTGCCGATGAGGATAATTGCCAATATCCTGTGGGTATCGTCTTTGAAAGGTATCGCTATGGAAACCGAGATAGAACTGAAGTTTTTTGTTTCACCTGAATTTTCAGAAATTTTACGCCGTAAGATTTCCGAAACCAAAGTACTTCAGCACAGTTGTCGAGAGCTTGGAAATACGTATTTCGACACGCCTGACAACTGGCTACGACAGCATGATATTGGCTTACGTATTCGACGCTACGAAGAGGTCTACGTACAAACCATGAAAACGGCTGGTCGTGTGGTTGCCGGACTGCACCAACGACCTGAATTCAACGCCGAACACACATCCAATGATCCCGACCTCACGCTTCACCCTAGTGACGTTTATCCGCCGGGAAAATCGATAGCGGAGTTGCAGTCGCAATTGGTTGCTATATTTTCAACTGACTTTACCCGAGAACAATGGCTGGTCGGTATGCCCGATGGTAGCCAGATTGAGGTTGCATACGACGTAGGTCGGGTGACCTCTGGCGAGCTTGAGTATCCTATTTGCGAAGTCGAATTAGAGCTTAAATCGGGACAAACCGATGCACTGTTTACACTTGCCCGTGATTTTAGTGATGAGGGTGGGGTTCGCCTTGGTAACTTAAGCAAAGCGGCACGTGGCTATCGTCTTGCTATGGAGTATGAAGGTGATCCGGTCAAAACATTGGATTTGGTGGAAACCCAAAGTGATGATTCCGTAGAAACTTGTTTCATCAATTCTCTTGAGCATGCGCTAGAGCATTGGCATTATCATGAGCAAATCTACGTAGAGCAGGAATCAATAGCGGCGCTGCACGAAATCAGTAACGCGATTAGCCTTATTCGTCAAACTCTTACTGTATTTGGCAGCATCGTTCCTCGTCGTGCGAGTGCCATTATTCGTCAGGAGCTAAAATGGCTTGAAGAAGAGTTAACTTGGTTGAAGACTTACGATTGTCTAGAAGATTTACTCGAGGATAAAGGTCACGTACTGAGAAAGCTGGACGCAAGAAAATTCTTAGTTTCAGAGCTTAAGGAGCAATTGCTTGATCTCCCAGAGCGAGAGGACGTGCTAACACTGATCCACTCCGCTCGTTATGCTGGCTTGTTGTTGGATTTGAGCCGCTGGATCCTATCACGTGGCTGGCAGCCGTTTCTTGATGATAAAGCGCGGACCAAAATGTCGCGTGACATTCGTCCGTTTTCCGTTAAACAACTCACCAGAACTTGGGCTGACTTGGTCGAAGCTTTCCCAGTCGAAAAAGAACTCAATAGACAAGAGTACATCGACCAACAATATCGATTGATGCGTAACCTCTATACTGGTGTCGGTTTTGCGAGTTTATATGATATTCAAGAGCGCAATAGTTTTCGATTGCCGTGGGCCGACTTACTGCAGGGTATCGACGATCTATTGATGTTACAACCATTGGAAAAACTCGTTGATAAACTTGAGGGCGATGAGCGAGAGCAGCTTAAGCGTTGGTTGAACCGTCAAGAACACTCGATTCTTCACGCGATGGAACAGACTCGACAAATCAGCCTAGAGGCTGAGCCATATTGGCAATCCTAGCCATGATGTCAATACGTATCAAAGAGGCCTCAGGGCCTCTTTTTTTGTTTGCCCAGCGAATGCGTGCTTCTGTATGAAGGGCTGCGTGGGGGGGGCAGAAGTAAAAACTGTGCAGTCGATCGTATCTTAATACACTCCGAGCACAAATCACTTTAGTTTAACGTCACAGTGTCGATAAAAAGTAATACGCATATTCGCACACTGACGTTGTTGATAGGCTAGAGATCACAAATATCAGGACAAATGCCAAGTAAGTGTCAATTAAGACATAGGGTTAGCCTTCATTTTGATATTATGTTTTTTCATACGAGGCTCGAAATAAATAATAGTGGCAAGTGAAACTTGTAGCAGGGCTGTTGCATTAATTATTACCACAGCAAGCAATGAGTAAGTTATGGCGATCGAAATCGTACTCTTAAACGATAAGAATTAATGGAGAATTAACAATGACAACCATGGTCTTTAAGCCTTGGGAGCGAATCATTACGGATATTCGTCTCGTTCCTAAAATGGTCATACTAATGGTATTTAGTACTGTGCTACTGATTGGCAAACAGCTTTGGGATGCGAGCACGTTCTATGACTCATTATTGGCAGCAACGCAAAATGTCGAAGTGGCTCAGCAACACTATGAAGCGTATCTGGTTCAGGTAGCTTGGCAAACGGCTTTGATGATTGTCTTGTTTGTGGTTCTGCTCATCGCGGCGGCTCGCATTATGTTGCGTCAAACACAATATTTGAGTGACTCCATCAAGCGTATGGCAGACAAGGACTTGTCACAGTCAATCGAGATGGATTGCAAAGATGAATATGGTGACGTTGCTCGCGAGCTTGAGCGCACACGAATTCAACTTCATGATGTAATAAAAATGCAGGTATCGACCTCACAGGAATTGTTTTCACTTACTGAAGTCATGACTTTGAGTATGTCTGAGACCAAAGAATCGGCGCAAGAAGAGTTTAATGAAATTGACCAGCTTGCCACCGCTATGAGTGAAATGAGTTCTACGGTTCAAACGGTTGCTGATCACGCTCAAAGTGCATCACAATTGACGGAGCAAGCGTCAGAGCAAGCAGGTACAGGCCAGCGCTTTGTGCAAGGTACAGTGACGAAGATGAACGAACTGTCTAATGACATTGCAGCGTCGGCTCAAGCCGTAAACCAAGTTGAAGAACGAGTGGATTCTATTGGCAGTGTCGTTGGCACTATTCAAGGCATCTCAGAGCAAACCAATCTACTGGCACTTAATGCAGCCATAGAAGCGGCGCGAGCGGGCGAAGCTGGTCGAGGCTTTGCTGTGGTCGCAGACGAAGTTCGTAACCTTGCACAGCGCACCCAACAAGCGACTGTTGAAATACAAGAAATGATTACTCAGCTGCAAAATAGCGCTAACTCAGCGGTAGAGTTGATGGAGAAAAGCGTAGTTGAAGCCGCGGAAGGGGTCGATCTGGTCACCAATGCGGGAACAGAGCTGGATGGCATTGTTTCGCAAGTGCATCAGATTAATGATATGAATTTCCAAATAGCCACCGCTGCGGGTCAGCAAAGTAGTGTGGCGGAAGAGATGAACCAAAACCTGACGAATGTTAGGGAGCTGGTAGAAGCCTCTGTCGTGGTGGTGACTGAGTTACTAGAAACATCGGAAATAATGCAAAGTAATGCAGAAGAGCTTGACGGTAAGATCCAATCTTTCAAGGTGTAATGCTGACACGAATATAGACATAAAAAAAGCCCATACGCGGGCTTTTTTAGTTTTTAAAGCGTTGGGTAGTTAACGCATTGATCTCTGTTATTCGTTCGCTTGAGTTTCTTGTTCACTGTCGGTCGCAACAGGCGCTAGATCCAAAACTTGGTTGTCGATCAGACGAGCTTTACCTAGGTAGGCAGACATCAAAATGACCGCTTGAGTAGAGTTGGCTGTGATAGGTTGCAAGGTTTTCGCATCACGAATAAATATTTCATCGGGTTGAAGATCGGCCGCTCTTAGCTGATCTTCAGCGTCTTCGATAACGGAATTGTAATCGTCACGTCCACCCCGGATGGCACTACTGATCCAACGCATTGTCTTTGCTAATACAGGAGCGCGTTGACGCTCGTCCATGGTTAGATAGCCATTGCGAGAACTCATTGCTAAGCCGTCAAGTTCACGTACCGTTGCGACACCGACAATCTCGATGTTCATTGCAAGATCTTCGGTCATTTGACGGATCAAGGCCAGTTGCTGGTAATCTTTTTCACCAAAACAGGCAACGTCTGGCTGAACAATATTGAACAGCTTAGCAACAATAGTTGAGACCCCACGAAAGTGACCTGGACGCGATGCACCTTCTAACATCGTTGAGATCCCCGGAACTTCAACAAATGTTTGCTTATCAAGCCCTTTTGGGTACATCACCTCAGGTGTGGGGGTGAACACCACATCTACGCCTTCTAAATTCAGCTTGCTGAGATCTTCTTCAAGCGTTCGAGGGTAATTGTTGAGGTCGTCAGCACGATCAAATTGCATTGGGTTGACAAAAATGCTGGCAACAACCACATCAGCATACTCACGCGCTTTTCGCACTAGAGTCAAATGCCCATCGTGTAGATTACCCATAGTCGGAACAAACGCGATACGGCGCTGTTCTCGTTTAAATTGAGCGATTTGTGCCCTAAGCTCAGCAATGTCAGCAAAAGTGTGCATAGCGCCCCCTAGGCAATCGTGTGAGCGTCGTCAGGGAACGCTCCGCTTTCAACATCGGCAATATATTTTGCCACTGCTTTTCGCATGTCACCGGTTTCTTCTAGGAAGTTTTTCGAGAACTTAGGCATATAGTTCGCTGAAATGCCGAACATATCATGCATTACTAAGATCTGGCCATCGGTTACATTACCTGCACCAATGCCGATAACAGGCACGTCTAATGCTTCAGTAATGCGTTGCGCCAATTCTGCTGGAACGCACTCAAGCAAGATGATTTGTGCGCCAGCATCTTGCAAAGCAAGAGCATCACGAACCATCTTGTCGGCATTTTTCTGATCGCGGCCTTGAACCTTATAACCACCAAAAATATTCACGCTCTGAGGTGTCAAACCAAGGTGTGCACAGACAGGAACAGCGCGTTCAGTTAGCATACGTACGGTATCCACCAACCAGTCACTGCCTTCAAGCTTGACCATGTTAGCACCTGCTTGCATCAGCGTCGCTGCGTTCATGCATGCCTGCTCAGGCGTCGAGTAACTCATAAACGGCATATCAGCCATTAATAAGCAGTTTGGGCTTCCTGCACGCACACAGCGCGTGTGATATGCAATTTCATCGACAGTTACAGCAAGCGTATCGTTTTTCCCTTGAAGTACCATTCCAAGCGAATCACCGACTAGCAGTAGCGGCATGCTCTGGCTTTCGAATAGCGAAGAAAAACTTGCATCATAAGCGGTAGAAGTCGCAAATTTGCGTCCTTCTTTTTTCCACTTCATAAGATCATTTATGGTGATTTTTTTCATTTTAGTTCCTTACTTGGGGATGGCTCTATTGGCCATACGCTTAACCCGTTGCGATCCACTTCTTTGAGCAGTTCAGCGAGTTGAGTCCCGTCAGGTAGTTGTAAACTTGGTGCGATTTCAGCGAGCGGGTAGAGCACAAACTCGCGCTCTTTCATTCCATAGTGAGGAACAGTAAGACGTTCGGAATCGATCACCTCATTGCCGTAAAGAATAATATCCAGATCCAGAGTTCTTGGGCCCCATCTCTCATCTTTACGGACACGCCCTTGCTCTAGTTCGATCCGTTGCGTGCAATCGAGCAGTTCAAGAGGCGTTAATTGGGTTTTAATTTCCACAACAGCATTGATGTAATCGGGTTGGTCTTGAGGACCCATTGGTCGACTACAATAGAGCGACGAACTGGCAATCCACTCACTGTTGGGCAGTAAGTGTAATGCTGCGATCGCTTCGTTAGCTTGTGAAACGGGGTCAGACACATTGCTGCCCACGGCAATGAAACAGGAAATCATTGGCTGCTCTTTGCCTTTTTCGAGCGTGGATTTCTGCGACGTCGGTAGCCCGATTTACTACCGCTACTACCGAGGTCGCTTACCATGGCTTGACGCATATTACGGCCAGCGTTCTGGAATGTATTCCACCACTTGGCCAATTCTTCTGTTTCGCCTTTTTCGACCTCGCCACGCATTTCTAAGAAATCGTAACCAGCTCGGAATTTATTGAGCTCCATGAGTCGGTAGGCTCGTTTTCCGGTTCGGCGAGATAATCTCTGTTGTAACTGCCAGATCTCGCGAATGGTTGCGGTATGACGACGAGGAATGGCGATAGATTTAACCTGCTCATCAAGGATGATGTTGCTGGCTTCCATGATGGCGTCGTATTCAGATAACTGGCGAGTTTCCATCAACTGCTTGGCGCACTCCGTCATTGGGTACCATAAGATCGCTGCAAACATAAAGGCAGGGTTGATGCGCTTGCCTTCCTCAATGCGAAGGTCGGTAGAGTCTAGTACCAGATCGAGCATTTCTTCTGTTGGTGAAGAGTAGTCTTCGGTAAACTGTTGCGCTACGGTTGGAAATAGCTGCTGAAATAGATTGTACTCTCTCATCAAATGGTAGGTTTCTAAACCTTGGCCAGATTGAAGCAATTTCAAAGATTCTTCAAATAGGCGCGCTGATGGAATATCCCTAAGTAGCGGCGCCAATTGCTCGATTGGATCTGCCGTGTCTTCCTCGATGTCAAAATCTAGCTTCGCGGCAAAACGAATCGCGCGCAGCATACGAACAGGATCTTCACGGTATCGTGTTTCTGGATCGCCGATCAGGCGAATCAGTTTGTCATTGAGATCCTCAATACCACCCGCGTAGTCGTGGATACTGTAGTCGGCAATGTTGTAGTACATTGCATTGATGGAGAAATCACGACGTTCTGCATCTTCGTCGATTGTGCCGTAGACATTGTCGCGAAGCAGCATACCCTCTTTCGACTGCTGAGAGATGTTTTTTTCAGTATCTTGGTGATGACCACGGAACGTCGCGACTTCGATAATATCGCGACCGAACATAATATGAGCCAATCTGAACCGTCTGCCAATTAGACGGCAATTACGAAACAGTTTTTTGATTTCTTCAGGTGTTGCATTGGTCGCGATGTCGAAATCTTTTGGATGGCCATCAAGCAGCAGATCTCGGACACCTCCACCGACAAGAAAGGCATCAAAACCCGCTCCATTTAGTCGATAGAGTACTTTTAAAGCATTGTCGCTGATCTGCTTGCGCGAAATATTGTGTTCTTCGCGGCCATAGACCTGCAGATCAATATCGTCATAGGTATTGTGAGTGTGCTGTGATTTTTCTATTTTATTCATCATCTTAACGCAATTGAGGCAATTAATGAGCCGTTTGTGTTCGGCCAGTTAAGCGCCTATCACTTGAATTTTGCCGCTAATAATAGCCTAGAGAGGGGCGTTTGAGAATCTTGGTATGATATTGAGTGCGTCTGGCAGTTGATTTATTTGCCAGTTTTTCACTCCCCAAGCCAATATTTTTTCTATTGATAACGCGCCTACGTCATTGTCTATTTTAAACCCTAAAAACGCCATAGCATTAAGCAGTGTCGGTTTTGGATTGCCTAAATCGATGGCAGTGGCATGATTTTGTTTTGACAGTTTATTGCCATTCTTGTCTATTGCTAACGGCAAATGGATATAGCTAACCGGTGTTTGACCGAGAGTTTGATACAAACTCATCTGTCGCCCCGTCGGTTCAATTAAATCTGCGCCACGCACTACTTCAGTGACACCCTGGTAGATGTCATCAAGCACCACTGCAAGGTTATATGCAAATAGGCCATCGCGACGTTTAATAATAAAGTCTTCTTGAGCCAAGGGCGTAGGTATTGTCATCGTACCGTGCTTTTGGTCTTCAAACGACTCAACAGGGTGAAGCATGCGCAGTCTTACCGCGCAATTTGTAACGCCGCTAAGCTGCTTACTTCGGCAGGTACCGAGATAGTAACCACCGGCTTCTTTGATCTGTTTTCGGGTACATTGGCATAAATATGCCTGACCTTGCTCTAACCACTGATCGATTTGTGCTTGATAATGGTTGAGTCGCTGACTTTGGTAAAGAACCTCATCGTCCCAATGCAGGTGGTAGACTTTTAAGGTTTTTAAAATAAGCTCTGCTGCACCGGCAACTTCTCGCGGAGGATCAATGTCTTCTATTCGAACTAACCACTTGCCTTGATTCGCCCGCGCTTGAAAATAGCTACCGAGTGCGGCAATCAATGAACCGAAGTGTAAAGGACCAGAAGGTGAGGGAGCGAATCTACCAATGTACATAATGTTAGATGGGTATTGTTAGCGAAATAAACGGGTGAAGGTACATGATCAAAAAAGGGAGCTTTGCTCCCTTTTCTTTTTTTAGCCTTGCATCTGTCTTTCTTTGATTTCCGCAAGTGTTTTGCAGTCAATACAAAGATCAGCCGTTGGGCGAGCTTCTAAGCGGCGGATACCGATTTCGATACCACACGACTCACAAAAACCGAAATCGTCGTCTTCGATTTTGGTCAGCGTTTTTTCGATCTTTTTGATCAATCGACGCTCACGATCGCGGTTACGCAATTCCAAGCTAAATTCTTCTTCTTGTGAAGCTCTGTCAACCGGGTCAGGAAAGTTCGCGGCTTCGTCTTGCATGTGATGCACAGTACGATCAACTTCTTCCCTAAGTTGGTTGCGCCAAGCGTCTAAAATTGTTCTAAAATGAGCCAGTTGCTCAGGTGACATGTACTCTTCACCTGCTTTCTCTTGGTATGGCTCAACCCCTGCAATGGCTAGGATGCCTAGCGCTTTTTTCTTAGATTCTGGCATACAGCATCTCCTACTAACACCTAGTCAACTGTTTGAACAGCTATTTTAAGGCGGGTATCTATAGCAAAAAGAAATGCATGTGGCAAATGATGTTTGTTAAAGTTCTTCTCTATGTGAAGTGAAATCAGTTTTATTTGAACTCTACACGTGAGAACAGCGATATTTCATTCTCAGAAAAATTCGCTTTATAACAAAGCACTTCGACACCTGCGTCTCTTGCTTGCTCTAATAATTGTGAATATTTCGCATCTATATGGTGTGCAATGGACACTTTTTCAATACCTGAGTGTAAAACTGAGAACAATAATACGGCTCTGCTTCCACTTTTGGCCATTTCTGTGAGCTCTCGCAGATGCTTCTGTCCGCGCACCGTTTGAGCATCAGGAAAGTAACCCTGACCGGGTTTAGTGTCATCAAGCAATGTGACGCTTTTGACTTCAATGTAACAATTATCACGCTCACTATCTTGTAACAAAATATCTATTCGGCTGTTTTCACTGCCGTATTTGACTTCGGTTTTTAAGCTTTGATATCCCTGTAGCTCTTGAATGACACCTGCTTGGATCGCCTCTACGGCCAG
The DNA here is from genome assembly GCF_022836845.1 of Vibrio gelatinilyticus. Lineage (GTDB taxonomy): Bacteria > Pseudomonadota > Gammaproteobacteria > Enterobacterales > Vibrionaceae > Vibrio > Vibrio gelatinilyticus. The sequence continues at coordinate 10,476 of NZ_JAJNNZ010000012.1, read as the reverse complement.
AGTGTTGGCTCTTATCGTATTCACACAAATGCTATGCCCTTGCTTAGTTTGGCTCAATTCCCAACTATTGGGGTATTTTCTTTTCGGATTGTCTGAAGTTGAGTACCAAACGGTGTTACCTGCCTCAGCACAACCAGTCATTGCCCCTGTGTTAGCACAATGAATAGTCAAGGGTTCTTGGTCTGGCTTGATGATGTCCGCGAGGAAGCGTTTGTAACGCTTTATCAAGGTTCCCTTCTTTAACGGGGGATCAAAGTGCATTTCAAGTCCGTTTTTGATTAGAATACAAAGCAACATTACATCATAAGGTGTTTACATTGTCACAATTGCCCATTGAAAAAGTGATGCCCCGATTGCTCGAGGCGCTATCACATTCCCGACAAGTTATTTTGAAGGCTGCCACCGGAGCGGGGAAATCGACTCACTTTCCACTCACGTTGGTCAAGCAGGGCTGTGTGCAAGGAAAAATAGTCATGCTGGAGCCAAGGCGTCTGGCGGCGCGAAGTATTGCTTATTATCTCGCTAAATGTCTGGGCGAGTCGGTAGGCGAGACTGTTGGTTATCGTATTCGCGGAGACGTTAAAACCAGTTCATCAACACAACTCGAGATAGTGACCGAAGGGGTGTTAACCCGAATGTTGCAAGATGATCCTGAGTTGACGGGTATTGATCTTGTCATCTTTGACGAATTTCACGAGCGCAGTTTGCACGCTGATACGGCGCTGGCATTTACGCTCGAGGTTCAGGAAGCGCTTAGGGATGATCTAACCGTGGTTATCATGTCTGCGACCTTAGAGCGCGAAACACTTGAACCGATAATGCCTGACGCGGCCTACATAGAGTCACAAGGACGCAGTTATCCGGTTGATATTCGTTATTCGCCATTGCGCCATAATGAGCCGTTAGCGGCCGCTATGAGTCGCATCATTTGTCATTTGATGGCGAACGAAAAAGGATCTTTATTAGCGTTCCTACCGGGAGTCTCGGCAATAAAGCGCGTACAGCAATCTTTAGCGTTGAGTGAGGGTTTTGAAGTGTGTCCGCTGTATGGCCAGCTTGATTTACACCAGCAGCAAAAAGCGATTCAACCAGCTGCGCCCGGACAAAGAAAGGTCGTTTTAGCGACCAATATTGCCGAAACCTCCTTGACGATAGAAGGCATTCGAATGGTGGTTGACTCTGGCTTGGAGAAAACGAGCTCGTTTGATTTAAAAACCGGCATCCTCAAGCTGGAGCAGTCGCGCATTGCTCAGTCGTCTTCAGTGCAGCGTACCGGGCGAGCCGGGCGGCTAGAAGAAGGGGTGTGCGTGCGTCTGTACAGTGAATCACAATTTGAGCAACAACCGCTCTCGTCAACACCCGAGATCCTGCGCAGTGATTTAGCCAGCCTGGTACTGGAATTACGCCGCTGGGGCTGCAGTGATGAAACGTCAATGAAGTGGCTCGATCACCCTAAGAAAGCCAATATTGAGCAAGCTAATGAGTTACTACATGCGTTGGCGCTTATCGGCGATAATGGGCAACTGACTCGCATTGGTGAAAGAGCTTATGGTTTGGGCTTAGAGCCCCGACTCGCGAGCATGGTCTTACAATCCTTAAGCAAAGGGAGTGAATTTGCGCATGCCGCGATTGCATTGAGCTGTCTATTGGAAGAAAAAGAACGCGTTGGCAATGATATAAGTATAAGTTTGCATCGCTGGCAGATGGGGAGTCACAGCAAAACCCACACGATGAACCGCCGCGCAAACATGCTGGCTCGAAGGGTGCAATGTCAATTTGATGTGCAGAAGGTTCAAGAATCTTTACTTGGATTTGTCGCAGCGTTAGCGTATCCCGATAGAATAGCCCAGCTTCGTTGTGGATCTGGTGGAGCCTTTCTACTTGCCAATGGCCACGGAGCGATGATTGAAGACGCACTTGCGTTAGCTGAAAATGATTATTTGGTGGCGTTAGATCTGCTAAATAGCGGCCGTGGTAACAGTCAGATCCATCTGGCCGTCGCGGTTGATGTCAGTCAGCTTAAACAGCATGCCAGTGCGTTATTTCGCAGTGAAGAGATCCTAGATTGGGACGATGCTAAGGGGCGAGTTATTTGTGCCCAAAAGACCTATTTGGGCCGCTTAGAAGTAGAAAATATTGAGCGGCCAATTCCAAGTAGTGTCAATGTTGCTCAGGCGCTGGCGGGTTATGTGCGTCGCAAAGGTCTTACTGTGCTTAATTGGCAAGCGAAAGATCTTGAGTTGCTAGAACGGATCCGTTGCGCGGGCGACTGGTTACCAGAATTGGATTGGCCTGATTTTAGTGACGCGTCATTACACAACGAATTAGACCTATGGTTAGAGCCATTTCTGATCGGCGTAAATTCAGCTAAGGCACTGCGGAAATTAAATTTACAACCTGCATTGGAAGCTCGGCTTGGTTGGAAAAGGCAACAGAAGCTCAATGAATTGCTGCCCACATATCTTGTCGTTGCTTCAGGGGCAAATAAAAAAATCCGATACCAGAGCGGTCACCCCCCAATGCTATCAGTAAAGTTACAGGAAATGTTTGGTGAAAAGTGCTCACCAACCATTGCCAACAATACTCAGGCAGTGGTGCTAGAGTTGCTGTCACCAGCACAAAGACCATTGCAGATAACACGTGATCTCGCGGCATTTTGGCAAGGCGCCTATCGCGAGGTACAAAAAGAAATGAAAGGTCGCTACCCCAAACATCCTTGGCCTGATGATCCGATAAATCATCAAGCGACCAATAAAACCAAAAGACAATTAAATTCATGAGCAGTAATCATAAAGGGGCGGCCCCAAAAAAGAGCCCAACACAAAAACCGGCCACTCGCAGTGCGAAGGCGAAAACTCGCGTCAAAGGCAAAAAGCGAGCTACATCGCGTAAAAAACGCGGTGCAAAAAAGCCGTTGGGACAGCGTCTTTGGTCAATAGGCTGGAAACTTGGCCTAGTAGGTTTGGTCGTTTTCGGGACCATTGGCTACTATCTCGATCAAGTCGTACAAGATCGTTTCGAAGGTAAACTATTTGATCTGCCTACTGTGGTTTACGCGCGCGTACTGGATTTATCAGTAGGGGATGAGATCACTCTACAAGAAGTACGCAACGAGCTTGATGTGCTGAATTACCGCAAAGTTCGTCAACCCAAACGTCCCGGAGAATACGCCGCTTCATCGACCAAGATTGAATTGATTCGTCGCCCTTTTGAGTTTACAGACGGTGCGGAATCCGATCGTCATGTCATGCTCTATTTTGATGATGTTAGTTTGCTACGCATCCAATCACGTGAGAAGCAAGGGGATTTAGGCTTTCTACGCATTGAGCCCAAAATGCTTGGAATGCTTGAAAAAAGTACCGACGAGCAGCGATTGTTCTTAAGGCGCGATCAGTTTCCTGAGTTTCTGGTTGATGCTTTGTTGGCCACTGAAGACCGAGACTTCTATCAACATGATGGTATATCACCGGTTGCCATTGCTCGCGCCTTGGTTGCGAACGTAAGAGCAGGACGAACGGTTCAGGGCGGAAGCACCCTCACACAACAGTTGGCAAAGAACTTGTTCTTAACCAAAGAGCGTACGATTTGGCGTAAATTACGTGAAGCCTACATCGCATTGATCCTTGATTACCGCTACAGCAAAGATGAAATCCTTGAAGCCTATTTGAACGAAGTCTATTTAGGGCAAAGTGGTGGAGAAGCGGTACATGGGTTTGGACTGGCTGCTCGCCTGTATTTTGGGCAACCAGTAGAAGAACTTAGAATTGATCAATTAGCCCTGTTAGTGGGTATGGTTAAGGGGCCGTCGTATTACAATCCAATTCGTTATCCAGAGCGAGCCAAAGAGCGTCGAGATCTGGTCTTAAGATTGATGATGCAACAAGAATTTCTTAGCGCCAGTCAATTTGAAATGGCAGCAAGCCGCGGTCTAGATTTGCAGAAAAATCCAAGGATAGCCAGTCGTCAACCTGCGTACTTTCAACAGGTGCAACGAGAGTTGAAGCAGCAGGTGGGTAATGCGTTTAAATCAGACAGTGGCATTCGCGTTTTCACGTCGTTAGATCCTGTGTCGCAAGATAAATTGGAGAAAGCGATCGCAAGTCGTGTACCTAAGCTAGAGAAAACCGCCGGACAAGGATTGGAAGCGGCCGCCATTGCTGTCGACAGAAACACCGGTGAGATCCGCGCCATGGTGGGGGGGAAACGGGCGGGCTACAGTGGCTTTAATCGTGCATTGAGCGCGAGTCGTCCCATTGGTTCTTTGGTGAAACCTGCGGTGTTCTTGACCGCACTAGAGCAGCCAGAGCAATATGATCTTGCAACCACATTGCAAGACAAACCTGTGACCCTAAAAGGAAGTCAAGGCAATATCTGGACGCCACGAAACTACGATCGTGAATTTCGAGGAGATGTACCGCTTTACGAAGCGTTGGCAAAATCTCTCAATGTCCCAACGGTTCGACTGGGTATGTCATTGGGCATCAAAAATGTCGCGGACAGCTTAGTGCGGTTAGGTATTGATAAAAATGAGATCCGACATGTCCCAGCGATGTTTCTGGGGGCGATTTCTTTGACGCCTTTTCAGGTGTCGCAAATGTATCAGACGCTAACCAACTCCGGACGTCAAGCGCCACTGTCGGCTTTGCGATCGGTGGTTTCAGTCGATGGTAAGATACTGTATCAATCTCTTCCTAAAGCATCGCAGAAAGTCCCTCAACAAGCGGCTTGGCTAACAACTTATGCGATGAAGAAAGGGGTTGCCGAAGGCACCGGACGTTTCCTTACTCACCAATTTGCTTGGGCCGCATTAGCCGGGAAAACAGGCACCAGTAATGATACTCGCGACAGCTGGTTTGTGGGGGTTGATGGCCGAGAAGTCACCACGATTTGGGTTGGACGAGACGACAACAAAAGTACCAAGCTAACGGGCTCTAGTGGTGCGTTGCGCGTTTACAACGACTACTTGAATGCCAGGATTCCAGAAAAGCTCACATTGCCGTGGCCCAAGGGCATCACGATGGTCGGATTTTCGCAAGCTCGAAGCGGGGCATTAGAGCTCGATTGTGGTAATGGTTTTGAATTACCTGTATGGGATGAAACCGGAGATATCAAAGCAAGCTGTGATAGTCAGCCTAAGCAGTGGATCAAGAACTTATTTAACTGGTAACGTCACTTGCGATAAACAAAGTACTTTCATTCTTAGATGGAATCAGGCAATTTATTGATATAATGAATTCAATGGTCATGTCGTTTAAGGATGAATGTGAGACGCTTATCTCAAGCCATTATTGTTTTTGCTGTCGGAGCTTTCAATAGTGCATTTGCGGCTGGCACTACACCAGAAAGCGAAGTTCGTGCTGAACTAGAACGTCCCAAAATAGGGGTAGTTCTTGCTGGCGGTGGTGCTAAAGGCGCCGCGCACATCGGTGTGCTCAAAGCTCTTGAAGAAATGTCGATTCCTGTAGATATTATCACTGGAACGAGTATGGGGGCGTATGTCGGCGGTCTATACGCGACAGGTATGAGCGCAGACGAAATCGAAAGCTTTATCTATACCGTAAACTGGAATGAAGGCTATGTGGATAGAGTTGAGCGTAGCCAACGTCGAGTGCGGGATAAAGAATACGAGGACCGCTACCAGATCCGCACCGATATTGGCTTGCATTGGGGGTCAATACAAGCGCCTACTGGCGTGGTTCAAGGCCAGAGCATGCTGCGTATTTTGCGCAGAACAACGGGGAATTTATCCTCCTTTGATTCTTTTGATGAACTTGCCATTCCCTACCGTTCGGTAGCCACTGACATTGTCAATCTAGAGCCCGTTATTCTCGAAAATGGCTACTTGGTGGACGCGATGATGGCTAGCATGTCAGTTCCGGGAGCGTTACCGCCCTACAAGCTCGACGGGCGGCTACTCGTTGATGGCGGGGTGACGGATAATATGCCAGTGAAATTGGCTAAGGAAATGGGGGCTGACATTATCATTGCTGTTGATATCAGTAGTGACTATAAGACAGAGAAAGATTTTAGCAGTTTTTTTAGTGTCGGTGAGCAACTATCCAATTACCTAGTGCGGCGAAGCACAGAGCAGCAAAAACAATTCCTTGATGAAGAGGATGTTTATCTCAAACCAAACGTAGGCCAATTTTCCACCACCGATTTTTCGATTATGCCGATCGCCTATCAACGCGGTTACGATGAAACTCGCCAGCAGCAGGAGCTGTTGGCGAGTTTGGCAGTATCCGCTTCTCAATATCAGGCATACATAGATAGAAAGCAGAACGCTCGACGAACCTTAAAGTACGGTGATGAAGTGGTTGTTGATAATATCAATATCAACAACCAAAGCCATTACAGCGACGAACTATTAAAAAGCCGCTTGGATTTGCGGCCTAACAAGGTGATAGCCACTGACGAGATCGAAAATAAAATAGAAGGCCTCTATGCACTGGATCGCTTTGAGCTGATTACCTACGAATACCAAGAAGTAGACAATGAAACTATTCTTGCTGTTGATGTAAAAGAGAAATCCTGGGGGCCCAATTACGTCGACTTCCGCTTTTTTCTAGAAGAGGATTTTAACGCCAATAGTGTGTACGCCATTGGAGTATCAACTAACTTTACGGGGTTGAACGAACGGGGGGCTGAGCTGCGATTGAATATCGATATGGGCACAGACAAGCGATTTGAAAGTGAGCTGTACTCACCATTTATGTTCAACCAAGACTATTTTTCGCTGTTTACCGTTACCTATAACAGTGATAAACGTAATGTGTTATTTGATGGCGATACTTCAAGGCCAGCGTTAGAAGGCAGTGCCGATTATGTGCCGATCAGTTATCGTGAGTTGGAAGGCCAAATTGCGGTCGGCTACCAACCGACGCTGTGGCAAGAGATCCGAACTGGGGCACGCATCACTAGCGGTAATACCACGGTATCTCCTTTGCCATCGGCAGGAGAATTTGATTTTAATCGTCGAGGGTTATTTGCCAACTATAAACTTGACACTCTAGATGACTTTAGTTTACCAACTAAGGGGTGGCTCCTGAACTTAGAGTACCTCTACTCTCACGATAAAGGTGAACAGACTCTTGGTGCTCCAGTCGATAACTTAGATTATTACGCTCAAGAGATCACTGCGCAGCTAAAACACGCTCGAACATTTGCTCGACATACGTTGGTCGGTTCGCTCGATTATGGTGCCATCAATACCGAGAATGAATCAGTAACCGTAAGCCCCAAAACCTTGGGCGGTTTTTTGAACTTTTCAGGCATACCGCGCGATAGCCTTGTTGGACAGAATAAAGCTTACGCCAGTATGGTGTATCGTTATCGATGGTTCGACAATGACTTTGGCATGTTCAAAAGCCCTGTCTACGTAGGAGCATCGGCCGAGTATGGAGGGGTATGGAGTGATCAGTCTGTCAGTTTATCTGATGCACCCCTGTTTTTAGCCGGCTCTGTGTTTGCTGGTATAGACTCGCCAGTAGGGCCGATTATGCTCTCATATGGGCAAGTCGAAACGGGCCTATATTCATTTTATTTGATCATTGGTACCACATTCAATTGAGGTGTCAATTTATCTGAAGAGTGGCAAAAAGGATGCAAAACAGCTCTAACTTTAGTCTAAAAGAGTAATTTTTCATCGCAACATGCTATGTTGGTCAAATTGATAAGATTTTAATTTATCGTTAAATTTGCTATTCTTCGCCCCACAGTTTGGCCTCTCTGGCACTGTTCATTAATTCTACTTGATGACGTCGTTGGCAAGGGAGAGCCAAGTTTCCAAGGATGTCCACTCCTAATTCTAATTATTCAGGAGGGACCGCAATGAGAGGAAGAAGTCGTGCTTGAAGCCTATCGTAAACACGTCGAAGAGCGTGCCGCTGAAGGAGTTGTACCTAAACCATTAGATGCTGAGCAAGTTTCTGGACTTGTTGAACTTCTGAAAAGCCCACCTCAAGGTGAAGAAGAATTCATTCTTGATCTACTAGAAAACCGCATTCCACCAGGCGTTGATGAAGCTGCTTATGTCAAAGCGGGTTTCTTAACGGCTGTCACCAAAGGTGAAGTTAGCTCACCACTTGTTAGCCGTGAAAAGGCCACTGAACTGCTTGGTACTATGCAAGGCGGTTATAACATCGAATCTCTCGTCTCTTTGCTTGATGATGCCGATTTAGCTCCTTTGGCGGTTAAGGCTCTGTCTCATACCCTGCTAATGTTTGACGCGTTTTATGATGTTGAAGAGAAAGCAAAAGCAGGTAATGCTTCTGCAAAACAAGTTCTTCAATCTTGGGCTGATGCGGACTGGTTCACTTCAAAAGACAAAGTAGCGGAAAAGATCACCGTTAAAGTATTTAAAGTCACTGGTGAAACAAACACCGATGACCTGTCCCCAGCTCCAGATGCTTGGTCACGTCCAGATATTCCAGTGCACGCGAAAGCGATGCTGAAGATGGAACGTGAGGGTATTACTCCTGACGAACAGGGTAGCGTTGGTCCAATCAATCAAATTGAAGAAATGCAAAAAGACGGTATTCCACTGGCGTATGTTGGTGATGTAGTCGGTACCGGTTCTTCACGTAAATCGGCGACAAACTCAGTACTTTGGTTCATGGGTGACGATATCCCATTTGTACCAAACAAACGCACTGGCGGTGTTTGTTTAGGTGGCAAGATCGCCCCAATCTTCTATAACACAATGGAAGATTCAGGCGCGCTACCGATCGAACTCAACGTACAAGACATGAACATGGGTGATGTCATTGATATCTTCCCTTATGAAGGTGTTGTTCGTAAAGCTGGTGCGGAAATCTCTAGCTTCAAGCTAAGTGATGTACTGCTTGATGAAGTACGTGCTGGTGGCCGTATTCCACTGATTATCGGTCGTGGTTTAACGAGTCGAGCTCGTGCATCTCTTGGTCTAGAAGAAACGGATCTGTTTGCTAAACCTATTGATCCTTCTGCCTCTGATAAAGGTTATACGCTAGCTCAGAAGATGGTAGGTAAAGCATGTGGTGTTGAAGGTGTTCGTGCAGGTCAATACTGCGAGCCTAAGATGACAACAGTTGGTTCTCAAGATACTACCGGTCCTATGACTCGTGATGAGCTTAAAGACCTGGCTTGTCTTGGTTTCTCAGCAGACCTTGTCATGCAGTCTTTCTGTCACACATCAGCATACCCCAAACCAGTCGATGTAAACACTCACCATACACTGCCTGATTTCATCATGAACCGTGCGGGTGTGTCACTTCGTCCGGGTGACGGTGTTATCCACTCATGGCTGAACCGTATGCTTCTTCCTGATACTGTAGGTACAGGTGGTGACTCACATACTCGTTTCCCTCTCGGTATTTCATTTCCTGCGGGTTCTGGTCTAGTTGCATTTGCAGCAGCGACAGGTGTAATGCCTCTTGATATGCCAGAATCAATCCTTGTTCGTTTCAAAGGTGAAATGCAACCGGGTATTACACTACGTGACTTGGTACATGCGATTCCTCTTTACGGCATCAAGCAAGGTCTGCTTACTGTTGAAAAAGCCGGTAAGATCAACGAATTCTCTGGTCGTGTACTAGAGATTGAAGGAGTTGAGCACCTGTCTGTTGAACAAGCATTTGAGCTTTCTGATGCATCTGCTGAGCGTTCTGCTGCAGGTTGTACGGTTAAGTTGTCCCAAGAGTCTATCTCCGAGTACCTGAACTCGAATATCGTTATGCTTAAGTGGATGATTGCTGAAGGTTACGGTGATGTTCGTACGATCGAACGTCGTATCACAGCAATGGAAGAGTGGCTAGCGAACCCTGAGTTGTTATCTGCTGATTCAGATGCTGAATACGCTCATGTTATCGAGATTGACCTTGCTGACATCGACCAACCAATCCTATGTGCACCAAACGACCCAGATGATGCTCGTCTTCTCTCTGACGTTCAAGGTACAGAGATTCAAGAAGTGTTCATCGGTTCTTGTATGACGAACATTGGTCACTTCCGTGCTGCAGGTAAGATGCTAGAGGAGTTTAACGGCTCGCTAAATACTCGCCTGTGGGTTGCTCCGCCGACGAAGATGGATAAAGATCAACTGACAGAAGAAGGTTACTACGGTATCTTCGGTCGTGCTGGGGTTCGTATTGAAACTCCGGGTTGTTCTCTATGTATGGGGAACCAAGCTCGAGTTGCTGATAATGCGACAGTCATGTCAACGTCGACACGTAACTTCCCTAACCGTTTGGGTACGGGCGCTAATGTTTATCTAGCTTCTGCTGAACTTGCTGCGGTTGGCGCGATTCTTGGTCGCATTCCAACGAAAGAAGAGTATCTAGAGTACTCTTCGAAGATAGATGCAACAGCAGCAGATACATATCGTTACTTGAATTTCCATAAAATGGCAGAGTACACAGACAAAGCAGACACGGTTATTTTCCAAGAACCGGCATAAACGCTGACTGCTAAAAAAATAAAAAGCCGCTGTCACTGAAA
>NZ_JAJNNZ010000011.1 GCF_022836845.1 Vibrio gelatinilyticus | reverse complement strand
CTCAAGACGTTCAGCATAGTTCATCGTTGCTTTTTGTTCAGCAAGTAGTTGCTTCTGCTCTTCTAGCACTGTGCTTAGGCGATTTACGCTTTCTTCTAGGCGGTTTTGATGTGTCATCATTGACCCTTATCTATATAATAACTTAACTATTTTTTATGTTTCAGTGAATGACTTTCAATCATACGCTGAACAAATTGCTTAACTGGGATTGAGTTTAAAATGTGTAATGCTGCCCAGCACTTCACTGAGCGTCAAAAAAACTTACGCTAGCGTTCATTGGTGACCAATGTCACACCCTTTTGGTATTGATCTGGTGAATGTCTTGTGTGCGTTGGTAATTACGGACCCCAATTTACGTAGGCTTTTAATATAATTTATTTTTAGTTATTGTTTGTTTATCACGCAAATTTATATTATCCAGAGTTACTCTTGGGTAACTTACGTAACACTTGGTTACTAGTTACCCATAACGGGTAACAGGCGTTACCTTATAAATCAGTCTATTGTCGTATTTGCTTTGTATTATCACCCGGTGTGATCCAGATCTCTTTATATTAAGCTCATCAATACCTCTCCTTCTCTATAACCATTATAAATCAATGGATACGTGGAACTTGGTCAATTAAGTTGACACCCAGTGACATTTAAATACCAGCTCGCTAAGTTAAATTTTATTCATTCCTTACTAAAGGTGTAGAAACAAGAATTAATACGTTGCTCCACAATCATTAATTCAATTTCGACATTTAATTTGTATTTAAATGCAATGAACAAATAGACGATTTTAACTAGCGACATCGCTTTTTATGTCTATATCAATAAAAGGTATTGCCCCTATGTACAATAAAGACTTCTTTATTCAGCAAGCTAAGAAATTCGGCAAGAAGCAACGTATGGTTGTTGCTGCAGCACACGACGATGCAACTCTAGATGCGGCGAATAACGCATTTAAAGAAGATATGGCTGATGTGATTCTTGTTGGTGAGCTAGCGCTAATCAACGAAGCTGCTGAGAAAGCGAATGTAGATTTGAGCAACTTCGAAATCATCGAAGCTGAAGGCCTTGAAGCAATCGCTACTGCTGCAGTAACGGCAATCGCAGAAGGTAAAGGTGACCTTCTAATGAAGGGTCTCATCGATACTTCAATTCTTCTAAAAGAAGTTCTTAAGAAAGAGCACGGTCTGCGTACTGGTAACGTACTGAGCCACGCTGGTGTTCTTTTCAAAGAAGGCGGCGACAGCTTCCACGTATTTACTGATGCGGCAATGAACATTGCTCCAAACCTCGAGCAAAAGAAAGGCATCATTAAAAACGCAGTTCAACTTGCACACTCTGTAGGCATCAAAGAACCTAAAGTGGCTAACCTTTGTGCGAAAGAAAAAGCATACGACAAAATGCCTGCGACTATGGACGCAGTTGAACTTCAAAAAGCAAACCAAAACGGCGAGATCGAAGGTTGTGTCGTTTCTGGTCCTATCTCTCTTGATATCGCGGTATCTCAATATGCTGCAAACCTAAAAGGTTACGTTGACCCTGTAGCAGGTCACGCTGACGTACTAATGGTTCCAAATATCGAAGTAGGTAACGTATTTGCTAAAGCTCTTCAATACATGGCTGGCTTTAGCATGGCTGGTGTACTGCTTGGTGCACGTATTCCAGTTGTTCTCGTTTCTCGTGCAGACGGTGAAGCTGAGAAAACCGTTTCTATCGCGCTTGCGTGTTCTGTTGCGGCGATGAGCCAACAGAAAGAAGCTGCAGAAGCATCTGCATAATTATAAATAGAAATCACAATTTAGGTTAAGAAGTAATGAAAATTCTAGCTATCAACCCAGGTTCTACGTCTACCAAAATCGGTCTTTTCGAAGGTACTACTGAAGTTTTCGAAAAAACTCTTCGCCACAGCGCTGAAGAGCTAGCTCCATTCGGTGCAATCGTAGCGAACCAAAAAGAATTCCGTAAAGAAGCAATCCTTGCAGCTCTTGAAGAAGCAGGCGTTAAAGCTTCTGAGCTATCAGCGGTAGCTTGTCGCGGTGGCGTACTTAAGCCAATCGCTGGCGGTACTTACAAAGTTGAAGATGCAGTAATTGCTGACCTACTAGAAGCTCAAATCCAACACCCAGCAAGCCTAGCTGCGATCATCGGTAAAGAAATTGCTGATGAAAATGGTATCGATGCTTTCTTCACAGATGCTCCTGTAACTTATGAACTATCTGAACTAGCGTCTTTCTCTGGCCACAAAGCAATCAAGCGTAAAGGTCGTTTCCACGCTCTTAACCAAAAAGCTATTGCTCGTCAGTTCGCTGAAGACCAAGGTAAGAAGTACGAAGATGTTAACGTTATCGTTTGCCACATGGGCGGCGGTATCACGGTTGGTGCACACATGGGTGGCCGTACTGTAGACGTAAACGATGCAGTATCTGAAGGTCCATTCACTCCTGAGCGTTCTGGTGACCTACCAACTCGCGAGCTAATCGACCTATGCTTCAGCGGCGAATACTCGCACGCAGAAATGAAAGCATTTATCCAGGGTAAAGGCGGCGCATTCAGCTACACAGGTAGTATCGACATGCGTGAAATCGAAGAGAAAGCTGAAGCTGGCGACGCTGAATTCCAACTAGTGACTGACGCTATGGCTTATCAGGTTTCTAAGCAAATCGCGGCTATGGGCGCGGTATTCGGTGGCGAGAAAATCGACGGTATCCTACTGACTGGTGGTATCGCATACAGCAAGTACATCACTGCTGAAATCACTAAGCGCGTTGAGTTTGTAGCTCCTGTAACTAAGTTCCCAGGTGAAGTTGAGCTAGAAGCACTAGTACTAGGTACATTGCGCGTAGTGAATGGCGAAGAAGCGGCTCAAACTTACGCTTAATTAAATAAAGATTAGGGCAGGCCGTGAGCCTGCTCAATGCAAGTGGTTATCCACTGAATACTTTACAGAAGGTAATTATAATGTCATTCGATATCAATAACGCACAAGGCGTTTTCGAAACTGTTGAAGCTGCAATCGAAGCAACTCACAAAGCACAAGTAGAATTCTACGCAACATCAACGAAAGAAGGCCGTGAAGCAATCCTAACGGCTATGCGTGGCGCTGTTCTAGCTAAAGCTGAAGACTTCGCAAAAATGGTTCGTGAAGAAACGAAACTTGGCCGTGTTGAAGATAAAATCGCTAAGCACCAGCTAACAGCTGCTAAGACTCCAGGTACTGAAGTTCTAGAAACTAAAGTATGGTCTGGCGACAACGGTATCTCTCTAGAAGAGCGTGCACCTTACGGTGTTATCGGTGCTGTTACTCCTGTAACTAACCCAACTGAAACTATCGTTAACAACGCTATTTCAATGCTAGCGTCTGGTAACGCGGTAACGTTCAACGTTCACCCATCTTCAAAAGTTGTTTCTGCTGTTATGATCGACATGCTAAACAAAACTATCGTTGAAGCTGGCGGTCCTGCTAACCTAATCACTATGGTTAAAGAGCCAACTCTAGAAACGCTAAACGAAATCGCTAAGTCTCCACTTATCAACATGCTAGTTGGTACAGGTGGTCCTGGTCTAGTTAAAGCAATCCTACAATCTGGTAAAAAAGGCATCGGCGCTGGCGCTGGTAACCCACCAGTAATCGTAGACGCTTCTGCTAACCTAGACCTAGCTGCGGCTGGCGTATACGGCGGTGCATCTTTCGATAACAACCTACTATGTATCGGTGAGAAAGAAGTCTTCGTTGAAGATTCAGTAGCTGACGAATTCCTAGCTAAGCTAGAAGCAACTGGCGCTTACGTTCTTTCTGCAGAAGAAGCTGAGAAGCTAACTGCACAAATCCTAACTATGGATGAAATCGACGGTGCTAAGCCATGTACTGCGCAAGAAATTGCTCGCGTATGGCACCCAGTTAAGCAACACGTTGGTCAAGACGCAGGTGAAATCCTTAAGTCAATCGGTGTTGAATCTGAGACTCGTCTAGCGGTTATGGTTGTTGAGAACGATCACCCACTAGTACACGTTGAGCAAATGATGCCAGTACTTCCAGTTGTTCGTTGCGCGAACATCGACGAAGCTATCGAGCGTGCAGTTGCTGCTGAGCGTGGTAACAAGCACTCTGCATGTATCTACTCTGGTAACATCGAGAACGTGACTAAATTCGGTCGCGCTATCAACACGACTATCTTCGCTCACAACGGCCCAACACTATCTGGTGTAGGTTTCAACGCTGAAGGTACTTCAACGTTCACTATCGCTGGTCCTACTGGTGAAGGTATCACAAACGCGTACTCGTACACTCGTGCACGTCGTTTCGCAATCGCTCAAGGCGGTCTGCGCATCGTTTAATCGATTGATACCAATCGATATGAACAAAAAAGCCGAGCTTATGCTCGGCTTTTTCGTTGTTGTGAATATAAAAACTTTAAGCTTAGAACAGGTCGTAAATACCTTCTTCGATCCCATCAATTAAGGACTGGCGTGTTTCCATCGATTGATCGTTTGGTCGGGAAATCTCACCAAAGCTTTCGTAGTACATACCATTAGGATGCTTAACAACGACAAGGTGCTCTTGACGCAGCTCTTGTTTAACCAATGTTTCAGGAATAATAGCCCAGCCTAAGTTATCGATAACGGCCTCTAGCATTTCTTGGTAATTAGAAAAGCTGATGGTGCTGCTTGAAATCGGCTTAAAGTCTTCGTGAATTTCTTCATAGAGATGCGACTGAATAATTTGACGGTGCGCACTGATGTCGGTGCTCGTAACGTTATTGAGTTTAGCCAAAGGGTGTTTTGGAGAGCACACAGCCATCATTCGAATACGGTGAAGGGCACGCACTTTGACCATAGGATCGTCACCAGAGCTGAACACCAATCCGTAAGCGAGATCTACGTGGTTGTCTTTTACTAAAGAAGGAATATCAGGGCTAGAAGCTTTAATTGCCGTTAAAGATACGTGTGGAAACGCATCGGATAGAGCAACCAATTGTTTGCGCCAGAAAGTAGAAGGCAAGGTGTCGTCGTAGGCGATTCGAATCTTATCGCTGTCACCTTGTCTGAATTGTTCTGCTTTTGAATATAAGCTTTCTGCCATGTTGAGAATATTTCGACAGTCGGGCAGTAAAGCTTCACCTGCATCGTTGAGTACCAGTCGATTCCGGGTTCTTTCAAACAGCTCGACGCCTAGCTCATCCTCCAAGCTAGAGAGGGCCATACTCAATGATGTTCGAGTTTTGCCCATTAAGTGGGCGACCTTGGTTAAAGAGCCATGGTCAGCAGTTAATGCAAAGACACGCAGCTTAGTCAAATTCATTGGTACAGATCAACCTTCAAAAATTAGCGGGAGAGTATATATTGTTAAGTATTCTCATTTCACATTTAGTGTATAACATAGTTGGCGCTGAGAGAAGTATTAACTTAACACTGACGTTTGGACCCTATATATTTAATTTAAGTTTGACTGATATGATGAACTCGATTAATAAGCCTATCAATTACATGGTTACTGACTCGACACATAAAGAGTACATTACGCTCGTTCACTAACCCAATGAATCAATATTGATGGTCAAACTTATTCATGAAGTAGAAAACGGATCCTTTTTGCTACGATTTTATTTTTTGTCTTTCCACTTTTTAAAGTGATTTACCCACGAGGTCTGTAACATGTTGAAAAAACTTGGCTTAGAAGGCTGGTTCTCAGCGCATTTTGCTTATGGCATTGTTCAAATCGTATTTATACCAATGATGGTACCTTCTTTCATTCTTGCGCGTACGGGTAGTGCTACTCAAGCGGGGCTTGCGATGGGACTGTTTGGTATTGCTGGACTTTTGGCTCCGCTTATCGGATTGCTGGCTGATAAATTTAAGGCGCACCGTTTGACTCAGGCTTTGGGTCTCATTGCTTATATGCTAGCAGGTGCAAGTTTTGTTGTTGCTGGAGAAAACTTCACCGCAATGGCGATTGGTTCTGTACTCTTCGGTGCGGGCTCGGCAATTATGCTGATGCTAAACCCAGTGTTCATCACGTTTGCGGGTCACGATACAAAAACAGAAGCAATGAAGCTTGGCCGTATGTCTCAAGTGCTTATCGTTGGTTCTCTACTTTCAGGTATCGGCTTGGCGGCAGTAACAGACGCTGGTTGGAGCTACGAAGCACGCTTCATCGCGATGATCGTGGCGGTTGCTGTACTGTTTGTGATTACTATTGCGACGAACAAAAAAGCAGCTCAGCGCATCATCGATAATGCAGACGCAATGGCTGAAGCAAATAAAGAAGATGCACCTAAAGTCAGTTTATTCAAAGTATTATTTTCAAACTTTGGTCTATTCCTTGTTGCTGTCGGTATTCTATGTGCGGGTCAGGGTGCGTTTCAGGCGCAATATCCAAACTTGCTAGAAAATGGCTATGGCGTTGCACAATCATTGTCAGCAGCAACATTGTCAGTCGCTGCGGTACTAGGCCTACTTGTTCTTGTCTTGGCTGAAAAGTACGTGGCTAAGTTTGGCTCTATTAGCCTATTTAAGTTGTGTGCTCTGATTTCTATTGCGGTAATTGGTGTGCTTTACTTTATTGCAGAAGCAGCCCTAGTGTTGCCTTACGTTCTGCCATTGGCGTTGGTTCTAGTCTACCTGCAAGGTATTACTATCACTGACATGATTTCTCCTGCAATCGCTGCTCGACTAACGCTCGTTGGCGGTGGCTATACTCAAGGTCTAATGATGTTCTTTATCTCGTTGGGTTTTGGCCTAGGAAGCGTTGTAAGTGGTGTTGCTGTTGATGGTTACGGTTGGTCAGCACTGCCATTAGCGATTCTTGGACTTACAGTAGTTTCTTACATCTGTATCTTGATTGTGGCAAGAAAGCAAAAGACAGTGGTTGCTAAAGAGCAAGTGGCTAAAGAAGCGACAGCGTAATTAGCATAACCCTCTAATCGAGCTTGGCATTTGCCAAGCTTTTTTTTTTCCAAGAACCTTTAGAGGATATATAGACCTAGTTGCTCTTTCTGCTGAATGTGGGGCGGCGGAGTATTACTAAATATTTGGGTAACATACTGTTTAAGAAAAACGTGTATCCCTGTGTTACTTTTATGAGGTAACGAGGGCGTTATAATCGGCCCATTTTTATAATGGGCCGATTTTATGTTGGCCTGATCACTTTATTGCTCTTACGCTATTGAGCAATTGTATAAGAGGTTTGTCACATGTTGAAAAAGCTTGGTCTAGAGGGCTGGTTCTCTGCCCATTTTGCATACGGTATCGTCCAGATCGTATTTATTCCTATGATGGTACCGTCGTTTATCTTGGCTAGAACAGGCAGCGCGACTCAAGCTGGACTTGCAATGGGGTTGTTTGGTCTAGCGGGTTTGTTTGCACCACTTATCGGTATTTTGGCGGACAAATTTAACGCTCACCGTTTAGCTCAAGGGCTAGGATTAATTGCTTACTTACTCGCAGGAGCGTCATTTTTGCTAGCAGGCAGCAACTTCATGCTGATGGCGATCGGCTCTGTATTGTTTGGTACAGGCTCTGCAATCCTACTTATGCTTAACCCTGTTTTCATTACCTTCGCCGGATATGACGAAAAGACCGAAGCGATGAAGCTTGGTCGTATGGCTCAAGTGTTGATTTTTGGTTCGCTAATTTCTGGTGTTGCACTAGCGACAGTGACTGGTATGGGCTGGAGCTATGAGATGCGCTTTATGGCAATGATGGCTCTTGTTGCAGTGTTACTTGTTGTCACGATGATGACCAACAAAAAAGCGGCGCAACGTATTGTCGATAATGCTGACGCGATCGCGGCACAAAACGAAGAAGGTGACGCTGAAAAAGTGGGCTTTGCAAAGGTTGTCTTCTCTAACTTTGGTTTGTTCTTACTCGCTGTTGGTCTATTGTGTGCAGGTCAAGGTGCATTTCAGGCGCAGTACCCTAACCTGATGGAGAATGCGTACAATATCGCTCAATCTATGTCAGCAGCAAACCTTTCTGTAGCATCTGTACTGGGTTTGATTGTTCTGGTCGCTGCTGAGAAGTACGTGGCTAAGCGTGGCGCATTGAGCTTATTTAAACTGTCTTGTGTGGTTTCTATTGCTGTGGTTGGCGGTTTGTATTTTATCGCTGAAGCGGGGCTGGCACTTGGTTTTATTGTTCCTCTAGCATTGGTTCTTGTTTATCTGCAAGGTATCACGGTCACTGACATGATTTCACCAGCGATTGCTGCTCGTCTTACATTTGTCGGCGGTGGTTTTACACAAGGTTTAATGATGTTCTTCATCTCATTAGGTTTTGGCCTAGGTAGTGTTGTCAGTGGTGTAGCCGTTGATGGCTTCGGCTGGGCAGCGCTTCCATTTGCCATCCTAGTACTGACTGCTGCAGCTTATATTTGTATTCTTATTGTAAGCAGCAAGCAAAAGAAGCTCAGCAGAGCTGAAGCTGCTAAGTCTATGTAATTGGCCTTTTAAAAGTAAAAAAGCTTGGTGATTACCAAGCTTTTTTTGTCTATATACCAATAACCCTGATTATAGCTCTGTCCCACCAGCTTCTTGAAACCAAGTCAGAAGGTGGGTGCGTAAATCTTTAAGCTCGTCAGGCCCAATGAGTGCTAAACCAAGATCCTCCGCACGTGTAATATCGTTATGTCTAAGTGGCCTGAAACTGACTAACATTGCTCGGGCTTGCAGGCCACCGAGTAAGTCTCTAAGCGATTCAAGCTTATATAAGGTGTCGTCACCGTCATCTCTCATACCTTTGGTTTTACATTCAATGATATGTAGCTTGTTATTGGCAACTGAGGCGACATCCAATTCATTGCGAACTTCGCGATCGCCAAGTTGACGATAAACTTGGACGTTAAGAGAGTGGTCTTGAATCGTTGGTAGCTCATCTTGGATCTGTTTGACGGTACTGTGCACTAAGTTTTCAAGCCATTCTCCGTTAGAAAAACGGCGTGCGTCTTCACTAATGAAAGTAAGAACCCCATCATCATAGCTGGCGATCTCTGACTCAACCAAGTCGCTAATAAGCATATTAACTTCGCGATATCCTTGCTGTTTCTCGGACAGTTTTACATCCAGTTTCTGCTCTTTACGGCAGGTGGTTGCAAGGTAATTAAGTGTTGCCAGCCCGGGCCCGAGCTCCAGAGCATTGCTTGCCCATTTCTCGCCTAACTCATACAACTTTTTGTCGAGTTGTGGTGGCAGATCGTATTCTGTAAATTCTCCTCGCGCACCAAAGATAGTTAAATAGTCGCCGATAGTAATGTGATCTTGTACCTGTGTGTCTTGTGCGCCTTCAGGGTAAAGCCAACAGAGTTTATCACTGTTAGGCTCGACCACAAAAATAGGCCAGTGATAGGTACGAAAGACTTCATAAACGGACAATAAACGATGCCTTAAGCCACAGCTCGCGTTCAGTTTTACTTCACCACCACGGGCTTTCAGCGATTTGGCTAACTGTTGGATGGCGAATTTGATTGCGGATGTATTGACGGCATCGGGAATTTCGAAAAATTCAGAGGTGATACCACGTTCTGATAATACGGAATGCAAACGTGAATACATCTCTAATTGGGAATTGTCGCCAATAAATACGATATGGTTACTTACCGTTCTATCATCGAGTAGAGGTGTGATTAAGCGCACGGGGTCTTGATCAATAATGCCAACATGAACGGCCATAAATGTTCCTTTCTTTGTGGCTTACTCTAAAATGGGATCGAGAGTCTCTGACATAAACTCAAGTAAAGGAAATGTAGCAAGCCTATAGCAAGATATAATGCTGATAGCGTTAAAAAACAAGGGTAAGACATACTATTATCTTACCCTTGTTGATTTTTGACAGGTTTCTAACCCTCTAGAGACAGAAACTTAAAGTTTGAATCTATGGACTAGCTCGCCTTGTTGGTTGGCCAAACTGGTGAGACTTTCGCTGGTCGACGCTATTGAAGACATTGCCTGATAGCTTGAGTCTGCAATGTGGTTAATCTCCTCAATATTCTTTGCAATATCAGAGGTTGTTTCACTTTGCTCGACCGCCGCTTGAGAAATGTGCGTACTCATCTGACTGATTTCAATAATCAGCGCTTGAATCTCTTCCATAGCACCATTAGCACTTGACGCTTGCTCAACAGAGCGCTCCATATCTTTCATACAGCCTTCAATCACTTGCCCTGCGCTCTTAGAGCTGCTTTGTAGGTTGCTGATCATCGTTTCGATTTCACTGGTCGATTCCGTGGTTTTCTGTGCTAGCACACGGACTTCATCGGCAACAACGGCAAAGCCTCTACCTTGTTCACCTGCGCGAGCCGCTTCTATTGCGGCATTCAGAGCAAGTAAGTTCGTTTGCTCAGCGATATTTCGAATTACATCAAGGATACTGCCAATTTGGCTGCTCATTTTTTGAAGCTCAGATACTGCTTCAACTGATTCAGTGAGGCGTTCTTCCAGTTGGTTAATGGTGGTAATGTTACTGCTCATGATTTGACGACCCGATTCAGAAGCCGATTCCACTTGGTGAACTTTCTCTAATGAACTTTGAGCGCTATTAGCGACTTCCTGTACGGAGTGAGACATTTCAGTCATTGCCGTTGCAACGCTTGCGGTTTGCTCACGCTGGGCGCTCAGTTGTACTTGAGCGCTGCTCGACGTCTTTTCATTGTCTGAGGCAGTATTGGTCAGATTGTCTGATGCGTCGTTAAGTCTCACCAACACATTGTGCAAGCTATCAGCTAGCGTATTGATGTGATTGCCCAAGCGGCGGAATTCATTGTTGTATTTGACTTCAATTCGTTGCGTCATATCACCTTGAGTTAGGCTCTCAAGGGTTCTTAACGTACTGTTGAGTGGCTGTCTTACGCTTTGAGCTATGTGATAGCCAATACCAATGGCAAGAGCGGTTACAGCGACGCCAATGGCAATCGCCTTGATGACCCCTTCGTCAAACACTTCGCCCGCTTCAACCAGAGTCTGATTTAGCGTATTGGTCGCTGTTTCATTAAAAGAGTTCAGTGTCGTCATTGCACCGTCAACTTCGGCAGCCAGATTGGCAATGTTATCGTACAATGCCGTACGAGCATGTAGGTAGCTATTGTGCTGATCCAACACACCACCTCTTTTACCCACGTCTTTGGTAAATTGAGCCACTGACTTATCAAACACAGCTTTTAATTCTGGCATTTGGGTAGCGAGGCCACGGTAAGCGTAATTTAGGTGGGTGACCGCTTTACGGTTTTTATCTACCGCTTCTTGTACCGCAGTGCTTTCGGAACTCGCTAGGGCGTCAGATGTGATCATCTCCGCGTCTTTTAGTTTAATGAAATAGCTTTTTGCCATTACTTTGACCGAGATACTCGATTGGTCATCAATGTACTCTTTCATTCCAACAGAAAGGTCGGTGTGAAGTTTTTGAAAGCGACGAGAGGATTGCTGAACTTGAGCTTGAGCGTCGAACATCGACTGGTAGTTGTCCATCGCTTCTTGCGCTTCTGCTTGATAGCGAAGTTGAACATCACGAAGTTGTGTGATGCGTTCTTCAAGTTCTGGGTGATTGGCACTGGCGCTAGCCAGTTGCTCTAATGTCGAGGCGAATTCATCCATCGACACGGCGAATTCATTGCGCATGGTATTCATACGCTCTTCACTTTGTGTCGTGAGGAAGTCTTTAAATGACTTGTCAGCGGACAGTAGTTTGACACTCGTTTGATTCGACAGCGAAACGAGGGGCAAAGAAGTGGTAGACACCGAACCGAAGTAAGAGTGGATTGTGTTCATGCCATTGAGCATGATCATTATTGTAATGACAAACAGTACAACGATAACGGTAAAACCAGCGTACATTCGCCTAATGACGGAACCTTGCATAACTCATTACTCCCTTAAAAGCACAGCAATTCAAAAACTCTTCTCAATGAGAGTTAGTAAACATAAGTGTTATTGTCTCGATGTAAAAAACGACGAGCCTTATTTCTTTTATCGTTAGAAATAACAAAAACTGAAATATAATTGAGTTGTTGGTGTACGTTTTATGACGCACTCGTCAAAAATAGCAATTAAGTGTGAGCAACTTGGCAAACTGAACATCTTGGGATAAATAATGACCACCGAGAGCCGACCAGAGGCGAAGGATTAGCAGAGTAATTGTACTAGTCTGCACCATCAGGCATACTGCATCAACAAGCGGTTTAGCGATATACTAAACTATAATCAATCAATTACGCCCGGAGCGCCTTATGGCAGAAGAAACCATTTTCAGTAAGATTATTCGCAAAGAGATCGATGCGGACGTGCTGTATCAAGATGAGTTAGTCACGGCATTTAGAGACATCAATCCAAGAACGCCGACGCATGTTCTGATCATCCCAAATAAATTGATCCCGACAACCAATGATGTTGAAAGCGAAGACGAAGCCATGATGGGGCGCATGTTTACGGTGGCGAAGAAAATCGCAAAAGAGGAAGGTATTGCCGAAGACGGTTATCGTTTAATTGTTAACTGCAATGCGCATGGCGGGCAAGAAGTTTATCATGTTCACATGCATTTGGTCGGTGGTAGTCCGCTTGGTCCACTTCTCATGGTATAGCGTTGTTGAGCGGGCAGCAGGCCCGCTTGAAAACGAAGGTTGCTAGCTATCGGCTCGGCAGTGACACGACGACTCGCCACACTATAGGATTTTAAGCTCTCTTATATGCTCAAAAGACAAATACACAAAGCCTCAGTCGCATTGCTGTCTATGACCCTCACTGCGTGTGCAGGGTTATCTGCTCAAAACTTATTTAGCCATTATACACTGCAAAACACCGTGGTGCGTCAAGCTGTATCGACTGGTCAGTATCAAAAAGCCGTTACCGCACTGCCTACAGCAGAAGAAGAGCGAGCGGGTTCGATACTTGATAATTTTGAAAGAGGTCGAGTTGAGCTATTAAATCAGTCATATCCAGAAAGTAAAGCCGCATTTGAAGTTAGCGACAGGGCTGTCAAGGTTCAACAAGATAAAGCACTTATTTCGATATCGGACACGGTGACCAGTGTCGGCGCTCTGGCTATTAACGATAATATTACCGAATACGTGCCGCCCGATTATGAGCTCGGTTTTTTACACCTATATTTAGGCTTAAACTACGTACATAAAAATGATCTTGATGGCGCACTAGTGGAAGTTCGACGTGCGAATAGAGTGCAAGAAAGAGCCAAGCAGGCGAGAGACAAAGACTTAAAGTCTGCTGAGAGTCAATTAAAGCAGCAAGGGCTCTCTCCCAATATTGGTTCTGTGTTGTCTCGATACCCTGACGCAGGTGAAAAGCTGCAAGCCGTACAGAACGGGTATTTGCTATATCTATCGGGATTATTGTACGAAACATCGAACGATTTGAATGCAGCTTATATAGACTACACCCGAGCCTTAGCAGTATTACCAGACAATAAAGATGTTCGAGATGCAGTAATGCGTGTTGCCAGGCGTTCTGGTCGCAACCAAGCCTTGGAAGCATTGACCAAAGAGTACGGAGAGCTTGCCAGCCTACAAGACAAGCAAGGTAGAGTCATCATTTTGGAAGAGCAGGGTGTGGTGCAGCCAATGCGTGACTGGCGTTTATCGTTGCCGGTGTACGATAGCCAGGGCAATTACGCCATTTACAGCTTGTCACTGCCTTATTATCCACCAGGGGTGAGTGAAAAGTTTTCTCCTCTGGTATTGGATGGTACTGAGCTAAATGGTCAATTGCTCGCGGATGTGAACTTGATGGCCAGCCAGCAATTGTCTGAAAACATGCCGTCAATATTACTGAGGCAGGCCTTAAGGGTGTACGCCAAAGACCAGTTACGTAAAAGCACCGCAAAAGATGATGATGTAGGAAACTTGGTGTTTAACATCTGGAATACGCTTACGGAGCAGCCTGATACACGCAGTTGGCAGACATTACCAGGATTGGTAAACAGTAGTAGTCGTATTATGGCTGTAGGTCAGCATATACTCACTGTTGACGGTCAAGACTATACTTTTGAAGTCAGAGATAAACAAACGGTATTGGTTTGGCTTTCCCGGCAGGGTGGCAGTGTCACAATTTGGCACAAACAATTAGGAAGACTGTAATGAAAAAATGGTTATTATCTTTAGGAGTGCTTTTCGTGATCACGGGGTGTGCCCAACCAAAAACCTCGGGAATTAAAGTCGAAGGCCAAACTCAAACTGTGTTGTTTGGTGATGAACGTATGGGGAAAGAGATCTCAATCGAAGATATCTCTACCATCGATACCAATGGGCATGCCCGAGCGATAGTGAAGTTGGCAAATACCACATCAACGGATAAAACGCTTCAATATCGTTTCTACTGGTATGACAAACAAGGTTTAGAGGTGAATACCAAACAAGCACCTTGGAAGAGGTTGATACTAAGAGGGGATGAAACCATCTCTATCTCTGAAGTATCGGTAAATCCAAACGGTAAAGATTTCCGCCTTCAAATGCGTGCGGCGAATGATTGATTTCCTCTGAGGGGAAAGTAGCAAAACTAAGGAATTAAAATGAAGAAGAGTATTATTGCTTTATTGGGGTTGGCTGTCATTCTTGGTGGCTGCTCGAACAAAGTGAGTTATGGGGACGCACAAGCGACTGAAACAACGACGATTGATTTTGGCTCAACGGACTTGCAAAACATCGCAGGGCAAATGGTCGACAGCATGTTGATGTCAGGTTCTGTGGCGGCGATTACTCGTGATAGCCGTCCAATCGTATTTGTTGAACGTATTAAGAATAAAACCACCGAGCATATTGATACAGAATCTATCACCGACACGATCAGTACTAAAATGCTCAACTCTGGTAAGTTTCGATTCGTGGATATGGATCGCGTCGAATCAGTTCGTGACCAATTGAATTTCCAAAATAACGATGAGTTGGTGAACCAATCAACCGCGATCCAGTTTGGAAAAATGGTTGGAGCCCAGTATATGCTTTACGGCAATATGAGCAGTATCGTAAAAGAAGCGGGCAGCGACAAAGACGTCTATTACAAAATGACCATGCGTTTAATGGATCTAGAGACAGGCTTGATCGAATGGGCTGACGAGACAGAGATCCGTAAACAAGAGTCACGCTCCATTCTAGGCCTATAAGGTAGCCTCTTTGCAGTCAATGAATTGGTCTAGTGCAACAGCGCTAGACCCTACCTTAAAATGGCTCCCATCTCTACTCAATGAGCAGCCTTTTCGTGCAGCACCACTATCTGGTGGACTGACGAATCGTTGTTGGAGGATAGAGGTTCAGGGATCAGCCCCAATGCTGTGGAGACCCTCTGGAAAAGCAACCCAGAGTTTTGACCTCTGTAGGCAGCATGAAGCTAAGGTATTGCAGTCTGTCGCAGGCACTCTAGAAACCAATCAATTCATTGCTGTTAATGACAAGGGGTTACTGGTCACTTGGGTTGAGGGCGATGTAATCAATGAGTCTCTTTCACAACATCAGGTTTTGTCAGTATTGTCTGACATTCATCGCAGCCTAGTTTGCCCTGAGAAAACAGGTAGTAATCTAAAAAAGTTCGATTTTACGGCCAAAGTTGATACATATTGGCATAACCTGCGCGACTTGCCAGAACGGGACAAATACCAACTGACCTATCAGCGATTTCGAGAGTGTTCGTTAAAGACAATTAGCGATGCTGTCTTGTGTCATTTAGATTTGGGACAATACAATTTATTGCGCACAACGAATGGTATCGCAATCATTGACTGGGAGTATGCGGCTATTGCTGATCCTCGGCTCGATCTAGCGTTGACTCTAGACAATATCCAGGGCGATGTCGAGACAGGAGTACGTGAATATTGCCAGCTACGTGGGATTACGTTCACCCAAGAATGGCTTGATGGAGTAAAAAAATGGCAACAACATTCAAGGTTGATGGCAATATTATGGTATCTACTGGCCTTTCAAGTTTGGAGAGTACCAGAGTATTTAGCGATAGCTGAGCAAATCGATGCGACAATATGTCGCGTTGATCACTGTTTATAGGCAAGCAGCTAATAAAAAGCATGAGAAGCGCTTTCAAATTCGGGCTTTCATGTTAGATTTAAAACAAACGTACCATAAAGGAATTAACGAGGGGTACTATGATTATTTATCTTCACGGCTACGACTCAAACAGCCCGGGCAATCACGAAAAAGTGCTTCAATTACAATTTATTGACGAAGATGTGCGCTTTATTAACTACAGCACTTTGCATCCAAAGCACGATATGCAGCATTTGCTCAAAGAAGTGCACAAAGTGATAGAGCAGTCAGATGACAAGCAGCCCATTATTTGTGGTGTCGGGCTTGGTGCCTACTGGTCGGAACGCATTGGCTTTTTATGTGGTATTAAACAGGTGATGTTTAATCCGAACTTGCATCCAGAGAAAACCATGCAAGGTAGAATTGATCGACCCGAAGAATACGAAGATATCGCCACTAAGTGCGTCGAAAAATTCCGCGAGAAGAACAAGTCGAGCTGTTTGGTTATCCTCTCTAGAGAAGATGAGATCCACGATAATCAGCTCACAGCGAATGAACTAAAAGATTACTACGAAATCGTTTGGGATGAGACTCAACCCCACAAATTTCAGAAAATCTCTCAACATTTGCAAAAAATGAAGCAATTCAAAGAAGCTTGATATCACTTGTGTACTTTAAGTGAATACTATGTAGCAAATGAGTAACAAAAAAGTATTAAATAAGCAGCTCCCCAAAAGGGGAGCTGTTTTTGTATGGGGGGACAAGCGATAATGACGCGAAAACCAGCAATTACCGTGTTCAATGAAAATAATTCCATTCAATAGTTGCGGTGATTGTTTTGCTCTATATAATGAGCTAATTATAAAAAAATTGATATTTATCAAAAAAAATTGAGAGCGAGTGAGAACACTTGCCAAAAGTAACACTATTTAACGTTTAACTGTACCTACAAAGAGCAACATGCTCGTGTTGGCCAGTAGTGCTCAACTTACTGACAGAATTTAATAGCCGGAATCGTTCGGGCTACACAGTTTTTATATTTGTAGAGGACAGCCATTGTGACAAACATTATTGTAGTCGGTGGAGGTGCAGGCGGTTTAGAGCTTGCAACCAAATTAGGAAGAACACTAGGGCGTAAGAACCGTGCGAAAATAACGCTGGTGGACCGCAAAGCGAGTCATTTATGGAAACCACTGCTGCATGAAGTAGCAACAGGATCACTTGATGAAGGCGTTGATGCTCTAAGCTATCGTGCCCACGCCAAAAACCATCATTTTGACTTTCAGATGGGCAGTCTCAAAGATATTGATCGTGAGAACAAACGTATTATGCTAACCGAGTTGACTGATGAGCAGGGTGAATTACTTATGCCTAGCCGTGAGTTGGACTACGATATTCTCGTGCTCGCGATTGGCTCTACGTCGAATGATTTTAATACTCCAGGCGTTAGAGACAACTGTATTTTCCTAGACAGCCCGGAACAAGCTCACCGTTTCCGTACAGAGATGAACAACCAGTTCCTTAAACTGCATGCTAATAGTGGTCAAGGGTCTGTTGATATCGCAATTGTAGGTGCTGGTGCCACCGGGGTTGAGCTTTCTGCTGAGCTGCACAATGCAGTAAAAGAGCTACGCACATATGGTTTTGGTGACTTGGACTCCAGCAAGTTAAACGTTAATCTTGTTGAAGCTGGCGAGCGTATTTTACCAGCACTGCCACCGCGTATTTCGTCAGCCGCGCACCTAGAGTTAACAAAGCTCGGTGTAAACGTGCGAACTACGACGATGGTAACAAAGGCAGATAAAGACGGGTTAACGACGAAAGATGGCGAGACAATTCCAGCACAAATCATGGTTTGGGCGGCAGGAATCAAAGCGCCTGACTTTATGAAGGAGATCGCTGGCCTTGAAACCAACCGTATCAACCAACTGATTGTCAAAGATACGCTGCAGACAACGCGTGATGATGATATTTTTGTCATCGGTGACCTGGCGCAGTGTACTCAGGAAAACGGTTCATTTGTGCCACCAAGAGCGCAAGCTGCGCATCAAATGGCGAGCAAAGCGTACAGCAATATCATCGCGAAGCTGTCAGATAAAGAGTTGAAGCCTTATCAATACAAAGATCACGGTTCTTTGGTATCACTAAGCCGTTTTTCAACGGTAGGTAGCCTAATGGGGAACCTGACGAAAGGTTCAATGATGGTAGAAGGACGTATCGCTCGAGTTGTGTATATCTCTTTATATCGTATGCACCAAATGGCTTTGCATGGTGTCATTAAAACGGGTCTTATGATGCTAGTGGGAAGAATAAACCGAGTATTGAGACCAAACCTCAAATTACACTAAACAAAAAAGGAGCTCACAAGAGCTCCTTTTTTTATAGCACGTTGGGCGAGAAAACCCAGTGATCAGCTTTGCTGTCGCTGAGTCGTTCAAGTAGGAGTAATGGCAAAGACCACGCCTTGTTTAGGTTTACCGTTGAATATAAATCGATTCTGAGCCACGCATTCTCTCGCAGCGCCGCAGCGTAAGGCCAGTTTTTGGCTAGGCAGATTCTCTACATCACAAACGATTTCAAGTCTGGTTAATTTCAGAGTAGCAAAACAAAACTCAATAATGGCGTCAAGCGCTTCGAGAGCGAACCCTTTGCCTTGATATTGATCGATAACCCAATAGCCAAGACTGGCCATATTAAATGTCTGATAAAACTCGTTGATAGCAATCATGCCAACAAAACTCTCGCTTTTTCTATCGAAAATAGCGAAACCGAAGGCATCTGCACGAATCCAATTAAGGCGAGTTGCGTTGATGAAATCCTGGGCAGCAGGTAAGGTAAAACTGTCGCTACACCAATCAATCCATTGATGCAATGTGTGTGACTGACGAACAGCATGACAAAACTCTTGGGCATGCTCGACTTTTAGTAGTCGCAGACTCAATCGTTGAGTATAGATAGAAAACTCAGTATTCATGTTTGATAGCTTAGACGATCTTCTGGTAGGGCAAGAAGTAAATCCCTGCACTAGGCAGGGACTTTTACATTATGGGAGAGAATTATTCTGATACGGTTTCAGTTTCTTCAACACGCCTTATCTGAATGATGATTCCCATTAGTGGGTGATCTAAGTAGTGAGTTTCACTGCTTCGCATTCTTCTTTTCTGGTCAAAGCGATAGCTTTTCAAGAAGGACTGAACCTGCGTCTGTGTTGCAATGGCTTCCATGTTACCGGCAATCACAGCGCTATCATCACTTGCTGCGTCGGTAACGGGTTCCAGAGTTGGTTCTATGGCTGCGCTTTCTAATGGTGCTTCTGTTTGTTCAACAGTAGGCTCAGAAGGCGCTGCGGATTCAATAGTGACTTCTTTGGTGCTTGGCGCTTTGAAGTCCAACTTAGCTTCGGTGTACAGGTAATGTTGTACGTAGACCTGGAAGGTACCTTCAAGCTCTCTAAGTGGTGGAGCGATTGTGGTTTCTTGAACACCTTCTAGTGGCGTAACAGTATTGCTGCCAGCCTTTTTCTCACTGCCATCAATGTTAAACGTCTCTGAGTAGTCTTTACCCGCTTTGACGTGGAAGACAGGAGAAGCCGCTCGTCCTTCATCTCCCTGGCGCCAAGCTTTATGCATAAGAACTTCATAGCCGGCGTGCTTTTCCAATTTCTGCTCTTGTTCAGTAAGCTGAAATTCTGATTGAGGTAGCACGGTAACTTCTTTAGAAGTCAAATAGCTGGCGTCGTTCATCGAACCGCTACGACTAAATTCAATGTCGGTGACAGAATCGGGCCAGGACTCGCTAACCAATTCAGGATTGGCTAGACGCTTAAAAATGATCACTTCTATATCAAATTGTCTTTGCGCCAAACTTGGCATCGAGACACATAGGAGCAGCAGCGGGATCAGTTTATTCATTGTTTCTCCATTGATTACCACAGTCGCGCTTTGAGTCCAGCATTATACTTAGTTTAGGGCGATATGCGAACTAGCGTGGAATAACTTACTGTAAAGTAACATAAGGCTAGGTGTAATCAAGTTTGTGTTAAATCAGTCGTGTGCTGGATCAGGTTTGATAGTATGCGAAGCAATGTTACCGGCTACAATTTCTTTGTTGCAATGGGTCACTTGGTTGGTTGTAAAAAAGTTAGGCCCCAATAGGGGCCTTGAAATTAGCTAGGAACAAGACCAGTGGCTGTTATCCGGTCAGTCGGTTTGCTTCGAACTCGTCTAACATCGTATTCACGTAATTAAGTCGCTTGCGACGGTCTGTAAGTGATTCAACAAATTTAAATTTCGTCGGGCCGTCCATAGAAAATTTGCTTGGCTGCGCCTGGAGCATTTTGACTAAGAATGCAGGGTTGATGTCTGCATCGGGATAGAACTCCAAATAGCCGCCTTTGTCGTGCGCTTCGACTTTCTTCACTTTCAACGTTCTGCCACGCAGCTTCATTTGTGCGACCGCCAATAGATGTTTCGCGGCGTCAGGTAACAAACCAAAGCGGTCGATAAGCTCGACCTTGAGCTCATTGAGCTCATCGGTGTCTGAGACGCTGGCAATGCGTTTGTACATGGACAGGCGAGTATTAATATCCGGGATGTAATCATCAGGCAAAAGTGCAGGAATACGCAATTCCACTTCAGTTTGTTCTCGCAGTAGATCATCGAGTGATGGCTCTTTGCCTTCTTTAAGGGCCTCGACAGCCTGTTCGAGCATCTCCATGTAGAGAGAAAAACCAACAGATTGGATTTGACCACTTTGTTCATCACCAAGTAACTCGCCAGCACCACGAATTTCCAGATCATGGGTTGCAAGAGTGAATCCAGCGCCCAAATCTTCTAGTGAAGCAATAGCGTCAAGTCGTTTGACCGCGTCTTTTGTTATGGCTTTGGGGTGTGGAGTAAGTAAATAAGCATAGGCCTGGTGATGTGATCGGCCCACACGACCACGTAATTGGTGCAGTTGGGCGAGGCCTAAGTTGTCTGCTCTGTTCATTAATATGGTATTGGCGGTTGGCACGTCGATACCAGTTTCAATGATGGTAGTACACACTAACAAGTTAAACCTTTGATGATAAAAATCATTCATTATGCGCTCAAGCTCGCGCTCGCGCATTTGCCCGTGAGCGGTGGTGACTCGCGCTTCGGGAATGAGCTTTTCAAGATCAGCAGCGACTTTATCAATGGTTTCTACCTGATTATGTAAGAAGTAGACTTGGCCACCACGCATGATTTCCCTAAGAACAGCCTCTCGAATCACACCGTTATCACTTTCACGAACGAAGGTTTTGATGGCCAGTCGGCGAGCAGGGGGAGTCGCGATGATTGATAAATCACGCATACCACTCATCGCCATGTTCAACGTTCTGGGGATAGGGGTCGCGGTGAGCGTTAAGATATCTACATCGGCACGCATGGCCTTTACTTTCTCTTTTTGACGAACACCAAAGCGATGTTCCTCATCAACGATCAGTAAGCCCAGATCCTTAAAGGCGATCTGATCAGACAGCAGTTTATGAGTGCCGACCACGATATCAACCTTGCCATCGGCAATATCTTGTAAAATCGTTTTTTGTTCTTTTGCTGACTTAAAGCGTGATAACACTTCAACTCGAATCGGCAAATTAGCAAATCGATCTCTGAAGTTTTCGAAATGTTGCTGAGCCAATAAAGTGGTCGGTACCAATACAGCAACTTGTTTACCATTGTCGGTTGAGACAAAGGCCGCGCGCATTGCCACTTCTGTTTTACCAAAGCCCACATCACCACAAACCAATCTGTCCATTGCTTTGGGCTGGCACATGTCTGACATAACAGCATTAATGGCTTGTGCTTGATCGTCAGTTTCTTCAAAGGGAAAACCGGCTTTGAATGTTGCGTACTGGTCGCGATCCAATTTAAATTTAAAGCCGGGTTTCAGCTCACGCTTGGCGTAAACATCCAGTAACTCTGCCGCCACATCGCGAACTTTCTCGGCGGCTTTTCTACGTGCTTTTGCCCACGCTTCACCACCCAATTTATTAAGTGGAGCCGTATCGTCTGCGCCACCGGAATAGCGACCAATAAGGTTTAAGGATGCGACAGGAACATAAAGCTTCGCTTCGTTTTGGTATTCTAGAGTGACATATTCGGTGGTAAGCCCGCCAGCTTCGAGGGTCTGCAAACCAACATACCGGCCAATACCATGATCGATATGAACCACAGGCTGACCAGGTTTGAGTTCGGCGAGATTGCGAATCACCGTCTCACTATTGATGGAACGCTTTTCTTTCTTACGCCTTTGAATAACGCGATCGCCCAACATGTCGCTTTCGCAGATGAAAGCAAATTGGTCTTGATAGATAAAGCCGTGCTCACACTGACCAATGACAAGGTTGAACTTGTCGCTTCCCTTAAGGGCTTCGTTTAGGTTGTTTTTTTCAATTGGCCTGAGCTTAATGCGATGTAACAGTTCAATCAGCGCCTCGCGTCGCCCTTCAGACTCAACGGAAAACACCACTTTACCGGCGAATTGCTCAGTAAACTGACGGATTTGCGCCATTGGCTCTTTTAGCTGATGTTGAACGGCAAGATCGGGTAATGCGTTGACAGGTGAGTTTACTCGCCCCGACTTTCCTGTCGTTGGCTCGACTTGACATTGAAGTTGTGGGTAGTTTTTTAAGCGGGCAAAAAATTCGTCTTTTTGTAACCAGAGGGCACTGGGCTCTAGTAGAGGGCGTAAAGGGTCAATTTTGCGCTGCTCATAGCGAGCGTCAACGTCAGTCAAAAAGGTGTCAACGGCTGATTCGATTTCACCCACGGTGATGATTTGAGAATCTTCTGCAATGTAGTCAAACAGAGTTTCAGTATGATCAAAGAACAGCGGTTGCCAATATTCGATACCGGCAGGCCAGATTCCCTTGGTGACTTGCATATAGACTGATTCAGGTTCGCGTCGCGCATCAAACTGTTGACGCCAGCGAACACGAAATTCTTCGATAGCGTCTTTAGTGGTGGGAAACTCGTGTGCAGGTAACAAGCGAATTTCACTAATATCTTCAATCGATCGTTGGTTTTCGGGATCAAAGGTACGAATCGTATCTATTTCGTCATCGAAAAAGTCGATTCGGTAAGGCGCAGAGCTCCCCATTGGGAATAAATCGAGAATGGAGCCTCTGCTGGCGTATTCGCCGGGCCCAAAAACCTGATCAACATGACGATAGCCCGAATTCTCAAGTTGCAATCGGAGTTTATCAAGAGAGAACAAATCGCCAGTTTTCACCATTAAAGTATGCTGCATCAAAAAGTCGCGGGGACTTTGTCTTTGTAGCAAGGTACTCACAGGTACAATCGTGATACCGCTAGTTTGTTGCGGGAGCGCATACAAGCGCGCTATGCGGTCTGAAATAATGTCTTGGTGTGGCGAAAAATTATCGTAAGGCAAGGTTTCCCAATCAGGGAACAACGCGACATCACCTTGGTAAAACTGCTCGATTTCGTTTTGCAGTTTTATTGCCATTTGCGGGTCAGAAACAACTAACAGCGTATGATTATCATGAGCTGCGGTATGCTCACCAATGGCCAATGCCAGTGTGCCACCGATCAGGTTGCCAAGGTATTTCTTGTCCCTGCCACGGGTTGGCAGATTAAGAGGAAGTACGGATTTTACTGTCATAATTAGTTCTATTTGTTGTCTCTGTCTAAGGAACGTTGGCGCAAAAGTTTCTGTTGTTGATAGAGCGCAGCTTTGATGAGGAGATCTTGATGCTCTTCTAAAATGCGCACGAACTTGATGGTCATCAGAAATTGATCTCCTTGAGCATCTACCAGATCGACTTCACCATAACAATAGATACCCGCGGCTGGCTGATCTAAAAATAGTTTAACTCGAGCAAGCTGGCCAAGTTGCAATGGTCGATCACTTAGATAGCTAAGTTGACCTGCACCAAACGAAACCGTCGTGTGACGGTGCTCGATGGCGTCTTGCTGTGAAAGCATAAAGTTGAGCAAAAGATTAAATTTCGCGTTTTGGGTTTCGAGTAAGCGAATAACTTGTTGCAAATCGTATTTGGCCAGTTCGTGCTTTGCAGCTTCGTTGAGCTGTTCGAGTTGGCTGAATTCACTGGCGGCCATGAAAGGGGCGGGGATTTCTGCGCCAAATTGAGCCAAATCGGGCACCGATGCTTCAGGCGGCAGTGGTTCAATATTGGCAGCGAGTGCCGCATTTACTGTGAAGAAATCATTATTCAGCATATTCATATCCTTAAATGCGAGACAGAGATTATCCCTATGTCGTTTTTAGTTATCAAGAAATCTCCCGATAAAATCGCAATCTAAGTAAATTAAAGGGAATATGACAAATAAACACTACACCCGATGCGCATTTCTCGCTACAGTAATTAGAACGAAATTTCATGAGTTTAATCTATGTTTCACCCTTTACCCGCATTTATCGGTTTGAGATACCTAAGAGGTCGATCTGGCGATAGATTTAGTCGCTTTGTTTCTTATATGTCGACTGCCGGTATCACGATTGGTGTGATGTCGTTAGTAACGGTTTTGTCGGTAATGAATGGCTTTGAAGCGCAATTAAAAGGTCGAATTTTGGGGGTGTTACCTCAAGCTTTGGTGACCACGGATTCGGGGAGAATCGAGACCAGTCAGCCTATACCGTCTATGTTTGACAGCATGCCTACTGTCCAGAAAGCGACACCAGTTGTGACAAGCGAAGCGGTTATACAAAGCCCAAACGGTATTGCTGCGACTTTCCTACTTGGTGTCGAGCCTTCCCCACAAGACCCTATTGGTGAGCGATTAGTGAGCGGTACTATCACCAATCTAAAAAAAGGGAACTATCACGTTATTTTGGGTCACAGTTTGGCACGTCAGTTAGAAGTCAATATTGGCGACAAAGTCCGAATCATGGTGACCAGTGCCAGTCAGTATACGCCTTTAGGGCGAATTCCTAGCCAACGAATGTTCACTGTGTCTGGTTTGTATAGCACAGGCTCAGATGTCGATGCCCAGCTCATAGTCACTCATATTGCCGACGCTGGCCGTTTGATGCGTTATGCGCCTGAACAAGCGTCAGCGTGGCGCCTGTTTTTCGAAGACCCTTTTATTGTCTCTTCCTTATCACAATCTACTATGCCCTCCGGTTGGCAATGGGCAGATTGGCGCGAGCAACGAGGAGAGCTGTTTCAAGCCGTTAAAATGGAAAAGAACATGATGGGCTTAATGCTCGGTCTTATCATCGGTGTGGCAGCATTTAATATTATTTCTGCCTTGATTATGGTCGTAATGGAGAAACAATCAGAAGTCGCGATTTTAAAAACACAGGGAATGAAAGACAGCCAGATTTTGGCCATTTTTATGGTTCAAGGAGCAAGCAGCGGTGTCATTGGCGCTCTAGTCGGCGGTTCTCTCGGCGTGTTATTGGCGAGTAACCTCAATCGTTTATTAGATGCGATGGGTGTTGCGTTGTTTAGTTTTGGTGGAGAATTACCCATTGTGATCGATGTTCTCCAGATCGTTGTCGTGGTCGTATTGGCTGTAGCATTAAGCTTATTGGCAACATTGTTTCCTTCTTATAGAGCATCATCAGTAAAACCAGCAGAGGCGTTACGCTATGAATAACACGCTGTTAGAGTGTCAAAATATCAGAAAAACCTTTCATGACGGCAGTATCGACACTGAAGTATTAAAAGGCGTGGGCTTTGCAATTGAGAAAGGAGAGTTGGTGTCAATTATTGGCACCTCTGGATCGGGAAAGTCAACGTTATTGCATATCTTAGGTGCGCTTGATGACGCCAGCAAAGGAAGTGTAAACTTTCTTGGCAGGGATCTATTAACTTTATCGAGTAACCAGCAAGCCAAACTGCGCAATAAACACCTTGGCTTTGTCTATCAATTTCATCATCTGTTAAGTGATTTCTCTGCTCTGGAGAATGTTGCGATGCCATTGCTGATTGGTGGACAGACGATTGCAAATGCCAAGCAAGAAGCTCAACTTATGCTTGATAGAGTTGGGCTTTCCCATCGCGTGAGACATCGCCCTGCAGAGTTGTCTGGCGGCGAGAGACAACGAGTAGCGATTGCCAGAGCATTAGTGAATAAGCCCGACCTTGTACTTGCAGATGAGCCAACGGGTAACTTAGACCATAATACCGCCCTTTCCATATATGAGCTAATGAGAACCCTAAATCGAGAGTATGGAACGGCCTTTTTGGTGGTGACCCATGACAATGAACTGGCGTCAAAAATGGACAGAAAAATGCACATGCAAGACGGGTTATTGATCGATACCCCCGCAGCAATGACAACCGCATCGTAGGTGACGCAGTGAACTCTCTCTCTTTTTTGATTGGAAAACGCTTTAGTAAAGCAAAGCAACGCAACAAGATGGTTTCCTTTATTTCAATATCCTCGATGGTAGGCATTGCCGTTGGCGTTGCGGTGATCATTGTCGGTTTGTCGGCGATGAACGGCTTTGAACGAGAACTAAAAAACCGTGTTCTTTCGGTTATTTCACATGGTGAATTTGAAGGTGTACAGCAGCCGATCAAAGATTGGCAAGGGCTTATGGCGCGAGCTTTGCAACATGAAGAGGTGGTCGCGGCAGCACCCTATGTCCGCCTGACAGCATTGGTTGAAAAAGGAAGTGAATTAAAAGCCGTTGAACTAAGAGGGGTTGATACCAAACTCGAGCAACAGGTATCTAATTTAACTCAGTTTGTAAAAGGGGATGCCTGGAGAACCTTTAAACCCAAAGAGCAGCAGGTGGTTCTTGGCAAAGGCGTGGCTGATCAAGTTAATGCAAAGGTCGGTGACTTTATTACCTTGATGATCCCAACCACGAGCTCTACAACAAAAGTACAGGCTCCTCGCCGGGTGCGGGTGAAGGTTACAGGGTTACTGGAACTCAACGGACAAATCGACCACAGTTTGGCGATTGTCCCACTGGAAGATGCTCAGCAGTACGCAAGGCTAGGAGAGCAGGTCACCGGTGTCTCCGTTAGGTTAAAAGACGTGTTTAATGCGCCACTTGTGGTTCGGCAAGTAGGCTCAACGCTTAAAGAGTACGTCTACTTGAGAAGTTGGAAACAGAAGTATGGTTTTTTGTATCGTGATATTCAGCTAGTCAGAACCATTATGTATTTGGTGATGGTTCTGGTGATTGGGGTGGCATGTTTTAATATTGTTTCGACCTTGATGATGGCCGTAAAAGATCGAGCATCTGAAATCGCAATTCTGCGGACTATGGGGGCGCGCGATGCGCTAATTAGACGTATTTTTGTCTGGCAAGGTGTCTTTTCTGGTGTCGTTGGTAGCGTGATCGGCAGTGTTTTCGGAGTATTGCTTGCGTTAAACCTAACAACACTGATATCAACGGTAGAACAGCTTTTAGGGCATAACTTCTTGTCTGGTGACATCTACTTCGTCGACTTTTTGCCATCACAGGTGGTATGGAGTGATGTGGTGTTGGTGTCAGGGACGGCGATTGTACTTAGCCTGTTGGCTACTTGGTATCCCGCTTCAAAGGCAAGCCAATTAAACCCGGCGACGGTTTTAAGTGCCAAATAGCATGACGGCAGCCAAGGCTATGCCCAATAACGAAAAAGGACCCGCAGGGTCCTTTTTGTTTTACATATCAATTTCACAAGCATGGCTAACAGCCTGAAGAAACGATGACGCGATTGGTACAGCCAAAGCATTTTTATTATCGTAGGGCTCTTTTTTGCCAACTGCGCACTACCGAATATCGCCATAAGCTTCTAATACCAAAGTAGCCCAATACCGCAGCGATAAGCCCACACAAGGCACAACCGAGCAGAAAAGGAGGTCCAATGGTCGACATCTGTTCACTGATGTACTGCCAAGAGAGTTCAAATTGGAAGGGTTGTGGTGGTGTATTGAGACAAAATGCACCCACTTTATAAGCAAAATAAAACATAACCGGCATAGTGATGGGGTTGCTGATCCACACTAAGGCGACGGATAACGGTAAGTTGACACCAAATAATATCGCTAACCCTGCGGCCATAATCATCTGACTAGGCAATGGGACGAAGGCCATAAAAAGCCCGACTGCAAAAGCTCCTGCTGCAGAGCGTCGATTAAGACACCACAGGTTGGGGTTGTATAACACATTGCCGAAAACCTTCAGTGCCTTTTGTTTTTTTATGACCTCATGGTCAGGCATAAAACGTTTTATGAACTTTCTTGGCATAGGGGAATATGACTCTCTTAAAAGGCATAATGCCACCCGTTATATATACACTGATCCTTCTCAGTGCACCATATTGGCTGACGATGCCCAGTGACTACTGGCTCATTCCTACTTCCGTTCTCTTTGTCATCTCTATTGCGCTGCGCAAAACTTGGTTGATGACGGTGTTTCTCGCCTTGTCCATAGCGTTAATTCAGGGGAATGTAATAAAACAGCAATTAAATGCGCTCTTTCAATTTGGAACCGATGTTACCATAAAAGCAAGAATTGACAGCCATTTTAAACAAATAACTCATGGATATGAGGCTGACGCAACGGTCTTATCCATTAACGGACAGGCTATAAGCCAAATAAAACGACCAAAAGTTAAGCTTAGGGTCAATCAAAGAACAGAGCAAGGAGCATTGATTACCGCGACCGCTAAAATTAAGCCCATTATAGGGTTAAGAAACGAAGTGGGCTACGACAAAGAAAAGGTGATGTTTAGTAATGGGATAGTCGGGACGCTCTCAGTATCGACCTCTTATATAGCATCATCGAAAGGTCACCTGCGGTCGCAATGGCAGTATCTTATTTCGCAGTATGTAGAGAACAGTCGATATGCCGGCTTTTATTCGGCATTGTTGTTTGGTGAGCGAAGTGGCGTGAGCTCGAAGCAGTGGTCTTTATTACAACAAAGTGGGCTTATTCATTTGATGGCGATTTCTGGGCTGCATATTGGCATCGTATTTGGCATTGGCCTGCTGGTTGGAAGAGTTTTGCGTTGTAGCATGTCATGCATCATCAAGCCGTACTCCAAGTGTCGACAATTTGGTGTTTACCTGCCCATTGTCTCCGGACTTCTTCTGGCATACGGCTACGGTTGGATTGCGCACTTCAGCCTGCCCACTGTGCGAGCACTCATCATGCTAACACTCTTGTCGCTCAGCCACATGATTAGGCCACAGCTCTCCGCGCTGTTTGTGCTTTGCCTCACAGCTGCATTACTGCTTACACTGATGCCATTCTCAGGGTTAAACATGAGTTTCTGGATGTCTCTATCGGCGGTGGCCATATTGTTGTTGTCATCAAAAATCATCAAAAGGGGCAGCTTAATTCAAACAGCAATATTGACTCAGGTTTTACTGGTTTTGCTATTTGCACCGATTGTCGCTTGGTTGTACTTAGGTATTAGCATTAGTGCCATCGTCTATAATCTGGTTTTTGTGCCGTGGTTTTCAATCGTAGTTCTTCCCTGGCTGTTTTTTTCTTTTGTCGTGTCGTTAACGCCGTTGACATTTTTGGCAACCGTCTCGTGGCAAATTTCCGACTGGCTGATCGCCCCGATCTTTTACACACTGACCTGGAGCCCAATGGGATGGTTTAGTGTGTCCCATCATGAATGGCTGTTGTTGGTCGTTCTTGCTGTAGGCACGATTCTAATACCAATGTTATCTGGCTATGCCCGATGGTGTTTGCTGTCACTGGTATTGACATCCTGGCTCACCTTTAGAGAACAAACGAACTCCTGGTCACTTTCAGTCCTGGATGTGGGACATGGGCTAGCTATCGTCCTTATCAAAGGGAACGAGGCGATAATTTATGACACGGGCGATAAATGGGCACAGGCTAGCGTAGCTTCGCAAATTATCAGCCCTTTTTTAGTCAAGCGCGGCGTCGAAAAGTTGGAAGGGATTGTGATTAGCCATTTTGACAAAGACCATGCTGGTGGGCTTGATGACTTACAGCGGCAATGGAGACCTCAATGGGTGAGGAGCAGTGAGAACCGAGAACAGTCATTAGCTTG
Source organism: Vibrio gelatinilyticus (assembly GCF_022836845.1). Taxonomy (GTDB): domain Bacteria; phylum Pseudomonadota; class Gammaproteobacteria; order Enterobacterales; family Vibrionaceae; genus Vibrio; species Vibrio gelatinilyticus. Next base: position 109,083 of record NZ_JAJNNZ010000011.1, on the reverse strand, counting down.
TCGACAAGGGGAGCGCTGGCAATGGCAACATATTGAATTTTACGCCCTTTGGCCACCCAAAACCGTCAATAGAGCCTACAATCCACATTCATGTGTGATACGAGTATTCGATAAGCAAAATCAGGTGTCATTTTTATTACCTGGTGATGTTGAGACCGTGAGTGAGATATTACTAACTCGTGAGGCAGGTGAGATTCGCTCGGATGTGATGATTGTCCCGCATCATGGGAGCCAAACCTCGTCGAGTCAGTTTTTACTCGATAGTGTTCAACCTCAATATGCGGTTGCTTCACTAAAGCACAATAATCGTTGGAATATGCCCAGTGATAAAGTGGTTGAACGATATCGAGAGTTAGGAGCCAATTGGTTGGATACTGGTCAGTTTGGTCAAATAACCTTCACCGTTGCAGATAAAACTTTATATATTTCACACCTTAGGGGGGGAGAGAATGCCTCTTGGTATAGGAAGATGCTACGATCCGCAGTAGAATGAAATGATATCCAGAAAAAAGTATCTCAATTTATGACACAACACCAAGATGAATCGACGTTTGAAACCTTTAAACGTCTATGGACTTATATCCGTCTTTATAGAACAGGTTTATCCGTTGCAGTGGTCGCACTCGTGATCAATGCTGTAGCCGATACTTATATGATTTCTCTACTCAAGCCACTTCTTGATGAAGGCTTCGGCGATGTTGAGTCAAATTTTTTAAAAATTCTCCCGGCCATCATTTTTGCGATGATGTTTATTCGTGGTCTTAGTGGCTTTGTTTCGACTTATTGTTTGAGTTGGGTATCGGGGAATGTTGTGATGCAGATGCGTCGCGGCATCTTTAGTCACTTTATGCACATGCCAGTGAGTTTCTTCGACAAGGAATCGACAGGCGGTTTGTTGTCTCGTATCACTTACGATTCAGAACAGGTAGCTGCCGCAACAAGTCGTTCATTGGTGAGCATTGTTCGTGAAGGTGCGAGCATTATTGGTCTGCTGGTGTTGATGTTTTGGAACAGTTGGCAACTTTCGCTTGTGTTACTCATCGTTGCGCCGCTAGTAGCTTGGGCGATCAGTATTGTTTCAAAACGCTTTCGTAAAATCTCAAAGAACATGCAGACATCGATGGGCGACATGACGACATCTGCTGAGCAGATGCTTAAAGGCCACAAGGTAGTTTTGACCTACGGTGGACAAAAAGTCGAAAGTGAACGTTTTGAGCGAGTCAGTAATCAGATGCGTCAGCAAACTATGAAGATGGTTGGTGCGTCAGCGATTGCGAACCCCGTGATTCAAATGATTGCCTCTTTGGCTTTAATCTCTGTGCTGTTTTTAGCCAGCTTTGATTCGGTTCGTGCTGAACTCACGGCAGGTACATTCACCGTGATTTTCTCAGCAATGTTTGGTTTGATGAGGCCTCTAAAAGCCTTGACTGGCGTAACGTCTGAGTTCCAAAGAGGTATGGCAGCGAGCCACACCTTGTTTGCATTGATGGATCTTGAAACGGAAAAAGATAACGGTCAGCTTACGTTAGAGCGCGCCAAAGGTGACATTAAAGTCGATAATGTAACGTTTACCTATCAAGGTACTGAAAAACCAGCACTGCGCAATGTAAGCCTTGAGCTTCCCGCCGGAAAAACCATTGCACTAGTAGGTCGCTCGGGTTCAGGTAAAAGTACAATTGCCAATCTATTTACTCGTTTTTACGATGTCGATAGTGGCGATATTTCTTTAGATGGTCATAGCATTAAAGATTTCAAGCTGACCAACTTGCGTCAACATTTCGCGCTGGTTTCTCAAAATGTTCATTTGTTTAACGACACCATCGCTAACAATATCGCGTATGCCTGCGAGGAGCAGTATTCTCGTGAAGATATTGAGCGCGCAGCGACTTTGGCACATGCGATGGAATTTATTGAAGGAATGGAACAAGGCCTTGATACGGTCATCGGAGAAAATGGCACCAATTTGTCTGGTGGCCAACGTCAAAGAATCGCGATCGCACGAGCACTACTGCGTGATGCACCTGTATTGATTCTCGATGAGGCGACATCGGCTCTGGACACCGAGTCTGAGCGAGCGATTCAATCTGCATTAGAGGAGCTGCAAAAAGACAAAACGGTTCTGGTTATTGCGCACCGTCTATCGACCATCGAAGACGCAGACGAAATCCTAGTTGTTGATGAAGGTGAAATCATTGAACGCGGCGATCATGCGACGTTGATTGCTCATGAAGGCGCCTATTCTCAACTGCATCGCATTCAGTTTGGTGAGGCATCGTGATAGAAGCGCTGTGGTTTAAACACCACCCAGTTAGGTGGTTAGTTTGGCCTGTTCTCTGGCCCCTAAGTAAGGTGTTTAGCTGGGTAAGCCAACGACGAAAAAACGCCTATCTGTCAGGGAAAAAAACGCGCTATAAAGCTTCGGTCCCTGTGGTTGTGGTTGGCAATATTACCGCAGGTGGTAACGGTAAAACGCCCATAGTAATCTGGCTCATAGAGCAGCTCCAGGCTTGTGGTTATCGCCCTGGAGTAGTGTCGCGTGGCTATGGTGGTAAGGCTCAACATTACCCGCTATTAGTGGATGACACGACGTTAACAAAACATTGTGGTGATGAGCCAAAGTTAATTTTTAGTCGAACGGCAGTACCTGTGGCGGTCGATCCGGTGCGCAGTCAGGCTGTTCAGTTACTGGAGCAACATGGGGTTGATATCATTATCACCGACGATGGGCTCCAGCATTATGCTCTAGAACGTGATGTTGAGTTTGTAGTCGTGGATGGCGTAAGGCGCTTTGGTAATGAGCAGATGATGCCACTAGGGCCATTGAGAGAGCCTATCAGCCGTTTAAAAGGCGTTGACTTTATTGTCACTAATGGCGGGCAGGCGCAGGCACTGGAAATGCCTTTTCAACTTGAGCCAGCGTTAGCGGTCAACTTAAAAACGGGAAGACAACGCGAAGTCACGGCACTAGGTGGGCTTGCAGCCTTTGCTGGAATAGGTCACCCACCAAGGTTTTTCAATACGTTGACTCAACTTGGGGCTAATCTTAAAGTGACTAAAGGTTTCGCCGATCATAAAGCTTTTGAACAGCAAGAGCTTTATGAATTTTCACAAGCAGCAGAAAATGTCATCATGACAGAGAAAGATGCAGTTAAATGCCATTCTTTCGCTCAGGATAATTGGTGGTATCTACCGGTTACGGCAACATTTAATGACCAAGATAGCCACTCTATAATGGAAAAAATTAAAAAGGTAATTAACAACTATGGATCATCGTCTTCTTGAAATAGTCGCTTGCCCAATCTGTAAAGGAAAACTCACTTTTGACAAAGAAAATCAAGAGTTGATTTGCAAGCTAGACCGATTAGCTTACCCAATCAAAGAAGGCATTCCTGTGCTTCTGGAAGCGGAAGCAAGAACTATGGCAATGGATGAGGGGCGATAATGTCTTTTACAGTCATCATTCCGGCGCGCTATCAGTCGAGCCGACTACCGGGTAAGCCGTTAGCCGATATCAACGGCAAACCAATGATACAGCATGTTTATGAGCAGTCTCTGAAATCAGGGGCCGACAGAGTGATTGTGGCTACCGATGATGAACGAGTAGAGCAAGTCGTCCTCAGTTTTGGTGGCACAGTCTGTATGACATCAGCGGATCATGAATCTGGCACAGAGCGACTTGCTGAAGTCATCAGTAAAATGGGTATTGATGACGAGCACACGATCGTTAATGTGCAAGGTGACGAGCCAATGATTCCACCCGTAATTATTGAGCAAGTGGCTAATAATTTAATGGGAAGTGACGCACCGATGGCGACATTAGCGGTTGAAATTAAAGACCAAAACGAGGTCTTTAATCCCAATGCAGTTAAAGTGGTAACCGACGAAAAAGGTTACGCGATGTACTTTAGTCGAGCGACGATCCCCTGGGACAGAGATGCCTTTGCCAATGATGCTCAAAATATCCAGCAACCTCTGCTGCGCCACATCGGGATTTACGCATACCGAGCTGGCTTCATTAATACCTACATCAACTGGCAGCCGAGTGCTCTAGAAAAAATAGAGTGTTTAGAGCAATTACGTGTGCTTTGGTACGGTGAAAAAATCCATGTCGCAGTCGCAAAGCAAGCACCTGCCGCTGGAGTTGACACCCCAGAAGACTTAGAGCAGGTGCGTTCGCTCTTCAAGTAAGATTGAGTCTTTGATCCGGTAGAGTGGTTTCACACCACTCGCCTGAGGCAAGGTTTAGCAATGTAAAGCCCGCCATCGAATAGCGAATCAACCTCAGTGTAGGATACCCAATATTTGCCGTCATACGCCTGACCTGACGATTGCGCCCTTCGATAATGGTAATGGCTAACCAGGTAGTGGGTATATTGGCTCGAAAGCGGACTGGGGGATTTCTCTCCCAAACTTTGGGCTCATCAATACGTTCCACTTTTGCTGGTAGAGTTGGTCCGTCTTTTAGGGTGATACCACTGCGTAATTTTTGGAGGTCGTCTTCACTCGGATCTCCTTCAACCTGAACCCAGTACGTTTTCTCCGATTTAGATTTAGGTTGCGTCAAGCGAGCTTGTAAAATGCCGTCGTTAGTCAGTACCATCAGCCCCTCACTGTCACGATCAAGGCGTCCTGCAGCATAGACATCTTTTACCGGAATAAAGTCCGCAAGCGTTTTTCGTCCCTCACCATCAGTGAACTGACTTAAGGTATCGAATGGCTTATTAAACAAAATAATCTTGCGTTCGCTCGGACTGATACGAGGTTTCTTTTGATCTTTTTGACTCGGCTTTGGGCGTTTTTTAACCGCAGAATGGGATGAATTTTGTTTGAATTTTTTCTTGACCGGGCGATTTTCTTGGCTTGGACGATGATTTGCCGTTTTAAGTGTCATGTTAACTACCTTGCAAAAATGTAAACAAACTGTAGGTGTTAGTTTTGTCTACTTTAATTTTGAGCTATCATATGCGCGCTCAAAACTCATAATAATGCACAAGATAATAGACTAATCGACCAAATTTGTTTAATTATAAGTGCTTAGGATTTAGTGTGATTGCGTGTTTAATGCTCGTTCCAAGTAAAGATTATAGCAATGTAAGGGATTTTACTTGGAAGCATAGCCTGTGACTACCGTAGCAGTGCAGTTACATGTTTACGCCATGGTGTATTAACGCCGGGCGTCAATTCAGAAGAGGTGCGTGTGCACCTAATTAGAACTATAGGGAAATTTCATGCCTACAGAAAAGCCGACAATTATTTATACGATTACTGACGAAGCTCCAGCTCTAGCAACGTATTCGTTGTTACCTATCATCCAATCTTTCACTGCTTCGTCTGGAATCAATGTTGAGACTAGAGACATCTCGCTAGCGGGCCGTATTATTGCGAACTTCCCTGACTACCTAAAAGAAGAGCAGCGAATTGGGGATGCTCTTGCTGAATTAGGAGAGCTTGCAAAGACTCCTGAAGCAAACATCATTAAATTGCCAAATATTTCGGCGTCTGTGCCTCAACTGAAGGCTGCTATTCAAGAATTACAACAAAATGGCTTTGCTTTACCTGATTACCCAGAAGAGCCAAGCAACGCCGAGCAAGAAGCCATTAAAGCGACCTACGATAAGATCAAAGGTAGTGCTGTAAACCCAGTACTTCGCGAAGGCAACTCAGATCGCCGCGCTCCTTTATCGGTTAAAAACTACGCAAAGAAAAATCCACATTCGATGGGTGCATGGAAGAGCGACTCTAAGTCACATGTTTCTAGCATGTCGGATAATGATTTCTTTGGTAGTGAAAAATCAGTCACTGTGTCTGGAGAGACCACAGCCAAGATTGTATTCACCACGGCCAGTGGCGAAAAAAACACGCTTAAAGATGGTCTAGCATTACAAGACAAAGAAATTATCGATACGTCGGTATTGAATAAAGCCGCTTTGGTTGAGTTTTTTGAAAAGCAGATCCAAGAAGCTAAGCAGCAAGACGTTCTATTGTCACTTCACATGAAAGCGACAATGATGAAAGTGTCTGACCCGGTTATCTTTGGCTATGCAGTGAAAGTGTACTACAAAGATGTTTTCGAGAAGTACGCGACTTTGTTTGAAGAGTTGGGTGTTGACGTGAATAACGGTCTTGGTGACGTCTACGCTAAAATTGCATCGTTACCAGCAGAGCAAAAGTCGGCTATCGAAGCGGACATCGCTGCAGTTTATGAATACCAGCCGGAGCTGGCTATGGTCGACTCTGATCGTGGTATCACAAACTTACACGTGCCTAGCGATATCATTGTTGATGCGTCAATGCCGGCCATGTTACGCGCTTCAGGGCAGATGTGGGGGCCAGACGGCAAACAAAAAGACACCAAAGCGATGATCCCAGATCGCAGTTATGCTGGCATTTATCAAGCCGTGATTGATTTCTGTAAAGAGCATGGCGCCTTCGATCCAACAACGATGGGCAGCGTACCAAACGTAGGTCTAATGGCGCAAAAAGCGGAAGAATACGGTTCACACGATAAGACATTTATTATGTCTGCAGCAGGATCTGTAGAAGTGATTGATGCAAACGGTGAAGTCTTGTTGGTTCAAGCTGTCGAGCAAGGTGACATCTTCCGTATGTGCCAAGTTAAAGACGCTCCAATTCAAGATTGGGTTAAACTTGCTGTGACGCGCGCTCGTGCAACAGGTGTCCCAACGGTCTTCTGGTTAGACGAGAACCGCGCACATGATGCAGAACTTATCAAAAAGGTCAATGCGTACCTGCCTACTCACGATACCACTGGTCTAGATTTACGTATCCTTGCGCCTGTAGAAGCGACGTTAGTTTCTCTAGAACGTATCAAGCAGGGTCTGGACACTATCTCGGTAACGGGTAACGTACTGCGTGACTACCTTACTGATTTGTTCCCAATCTTAGAGCTTGGTACATCAGCTAAAATGTTGTCGATTGTTCCACTTATGAACGGTGGTGGTCTATTTGAAACTGGCGCGGGTGGCTCTGCACCAAAGCACGTTCAGCAAGTTCAAAAAGAAAACCACTTGCGTTGGGACTCGCTGGGTGAATTTTTAGCACTAGCGGCTTCACTAGAGCACTTAGCCACAATATCAGGTAATGACAAAGCAAACGTTCTAGCGAAAGCGCTTGATGAAGCAACAGGTAAGTTCCTTGACAACAACAAGTCACCTTCACGTAAGGTTAATGAACTGGATAACCGTGGTTCTCACTATTACCTAGCACTGTATTGGGCACAGGCTCTGGCGGTTCAAACCGAAGATGCACAACTCGCTTCTCAATTTGCACCTATCGCCGAGCAACTAGCGGTAAATGAAAGTGTGATTGTCTCTGAGTTGAATGCAGCTCAGGGTCCAGCAGGCGAATTGGGTGGCTATTACCAGTTTGACGAGAGCAAAGCGTCAGCATTGATGAGACCAAGCTCTGCACTGAACTCGATTATTGGTTAATTTGATTGTCCCACAATGAAAAAACCCACCTTATGGTGGGTTTTTTTAGGTTTGTGTCTTTCAAATTAGTTGGTGTGACGTTGTGTTCTTACTATATTGATTACTTTGCAAGGGCTCCCTCTATAGGAGTGACGGAGCTTGCGTGATAGCCCTTAGGGCCTTCTTCCACTTCGTAATCGACTTGCTGACCCGCTTTCAGTGTACGGTAACCATCCATCTTAATTGTCGAATAGTGAGCAAAGATATCGCCATCTTCACCTTCCGGACAGATAAACCCAAATCCTTTGGCATTGTTAAACCATTTTACTGTACCTGTAGCCATGCTATACATCCCTCATGCATTTTTGTTACTTATGTATCTGAAGACACAAACCAAACTGTTCTTCACGCGACTAAACGTTTCGAATTCTTTTCCTTTTTTGAGTCTTGTGTTCCTTCAACACTCAGAATACAGATTCAAAATTAGTTAAATTTTAGTCACTAATTAACCACTTTAGCTAATGATTGAGCTTAGTCAATAGTAATCTCGTATAAATCAATACAAATTAGAAACATGCAAGGTTTTTATTTAACATTTCATCAAAGAAATCGCTTCAATTACTGGCTGATTTCGATATTCTAGATGAGGCACGCTGGTTTTTATTCTTTCTTGACTCATATGTGACACACACTAATAGCATTGTTTTATTTGCAGCGATACAATTGGTGCATTAGTCTCTAAATAGAGATGTTTTTCGAGTCTAGAGTGAGGGTGTACAACCGAGTTGTCATCAATCACTCATCTCTAGGTAACGTCATAAACGAAATGCGAAAACTCTCAACAAAAATTAGCCATGAGTAAGAATTTTGAATGGGTGACTCCAGACTCAGATTTACTGGAGAAAGAAAAAACCAAAATTGAGCCACCAAGGTTGTATAACGTCTTGTTAAATAACGATGATTACACACCTATGGACTTTGTAATAGAAATCTTGGAACGCTTTTTTTCGTTGGATGAAGATAAGGCTACCCAGGTTATGCTGAAAGTGCACTATGAAGGAAAAGCTATCTGTGGCACTTTCACCTCTGAAGTAGCTGAAACGAAAGTAGCGCAAGTGACCATGTATTCAAGGGAAAATGAACACCCATTATTGTGTACCATGGAGAAAGCCTGATTTTCGCATGTACGACATACGTCGTTCCTTAGGAGGTACTTATGCTAAATAAAGAATTAGAGTCGAGCCTTAACGGTGCATTTGCTCGTGCCCGTGACAAAAGGCATGAATTCATGACGGTAGAGCATCTCCTCTTAGCGTTGTTAGACAATGACTCGGCTAAAGAAGCTCTACAAGCTTGCAGCGCTAGTCTAGACGGCCTGCGTCAAGAGCTTGATACTTTTATCGATCAAACAACCCCACTCATCCCAGACAACGATGAAACTCGCGAGACTCAACCTACGCTGAGTTTTCAACGCGTTTTGCAACGTGCTGTTTTCCATGTTCAATCCTCCGGCCGAAATGAAGTCACGGGCGCTAATGTTTTAGTCGCCATTTTTAGTGAACAAGAGTCGCATGCAGCGTACCTACTAAAGAAAAATGATATAAGTCGACTGGACATTGTTAATTTTATTTCACATGGCATTACCAAAACCTCTAGCAGTAGCAATGATGAACCTTCGAGCGGTTCGATTGGAGGCTCAGAGAATGTCGAGGAAGTGAGTGGCGAGGACCGTTTAGAAAGTTTTGCGACAAACCTGAATCAGGTGGCTAGAGAAGGCAACATCGATCCGTTGATCGGTCGGGATAAAGAGTTGGAGCGAACTATCCAGGTATTGTGTCGCCGTCGTAAGAATAACCCTTTACTCGTCGGTGAAGCCGGCGTGGGTAAAACCGCGATCGCTGAAGGTCTTGCCTGGAGAATTGTCGAGGGGCAAGTTCCAGAGGTCATCCAAAATAGTATTATCTACTCTCTCGATATCGGTTCGTTACTGGCTGGTACCAAATATCGAGGCGACTTTGAGAAGCGTTTTAAGGCGATTCTCAAGCAGCTCGAGAAAGAAGACGATGCTATCTTATTCATTGATGAAATACACACCATCATAGGCGCTGGTGCGGCTTCTGGAGGGCAGGTTGATGCTGCCAACTTGATCAAGCCATTGCTCAGTAGCGGTAAGTTACGCTGCATTGGCTCTACAACGTATCATGAATACAGCAATATTTTTGAAAAAGAGCGTGCTCTTTCCAGACGTTTCCAAAAAATCGACGTAGTCGAACCATCACTAGATGATACGACTAAAATTTTGATTGGACTTAAACCTAAATATGAAGCTCACCACGAGGTTCGCTACACAAACAAGGCTCTTAGAGCAGCGGTAGAGCTATCGGCTAAGTACATTAATGAGCGTCATCTACCCGACAAAGCGATTGATGTCATTGACGAAGCCGGTGCTCGCAGTCGTTTAGTGCCAGCGAGTCGACGTAAGAAAACCGTGGGCGTAGCAGACATTGAAGCCATGGTTGCTAAAATCGCTCGTATTCCGGAAAAATCAGTGTCTTCCTCAGACAAAGACATTCTTCAAAATCTTGATGAGAAAATGAAAATGTTGGTGTTTGGTCAAGACCCAGCCATTGACGTCCTCAGTGAAGCCATCAAAATGACTCGTGCTGGTCTTGGTGCCGACAACAAACCGGTAGGGTCGTTCTTATTTGCCGGCCCAACAGGTGTAGGTAAAACGGAAGTCACGGTCCAGCTTTCTAAGCTGCTTGGCATTGAGCTATTGCGCTTTGATATGTCTGAATATGGTGAACGCCATTCCGTGAGTCGCTTGATTGGCGCGCCTCCGGGTTATGTAGGCTATGACCAGGGTGGATTACTTACCGATGCAGTAATTAAACACCCACACTCTGTTGTACTGCTTGATGAAATTGAAAAAGCACACCCTGATATTTTTAACCTGCTGTTACAGGTTATGGATAACGGAACTTTGACCGATAACAATGGCCGTAAAGCGGACTTTAGAAATGTGATTTTGGTTATGACCACCAATGCGGGTGTCGCTGAAACCGAGAAGAAATCCATTGGCTTAATCCAGCAGGATCATAGCCCTGATGCGATGTCTGAAATTAAGAAAGTCTTTACACCTGAATTTAGAAACCGTTTAGATAATATCATTTGGTTTAACAGCCTAGACAGCGAAGTTATTCACCAAGTTGTTGATAAGTTCATTGTCGAGCTTCAGGCGCAATTAGACGCTCGGGGCGTATCACTTGAAGTGGACCAGGACGTACGTCACTGGCTCGCTGAACGTGGCTACGACAAGACGATGGGTGCAAGACCAATGGGGCGCGTAATTCAAGACAAGCTCAAAAAGCCGTTGGCGAATGAGTTGCTATTTGGCGCGCTGGTTGACGGAGGGACGGTAAGAGTGTCTTTGGTTCAAGATGAGCTGGAGTTTACTTATCTCGGCACTAAGGAAGAAGCTGAAATTCATCATTAATATTGAACTTAGGGTAGGTCGACCAGGCCTACCTTTTCCTGAGAAGGTGAAATAACCATTTTAAAGATACAAAAAACGGAGCTTGACGCTCCGTTTTTTGTATTCTGTGCAACCTAAAGGATTAACGAGCACGGAAGACGATGCGACCTTTAGATAGGTCGTAAGGAGTCATCTCTACAGTTACTTTGTCACCTGTTAGGATTCGGATGTAGTTTTTACGCATCTTACCAGAAATGTGTGCTGTAACTACGTGACCGTTTTCTAGTTCAACGCGGAACATTGTGTTTGGTAGAGTATCAAGGACTGTACCTTGCATCTCAATTACGTCTTCTTTAGCCATTTAATCCTCTTTCGAAATGTGGCGCTTCTAACGGCAGGCATTGTGCCGTTAAAATATCAATAAGTAAAGCTGCCGGGTATTCTACCCTCGCCACCGCTGATTTACTAGCTTTTGATGACGATGAAAGTTGGTTTTATAGTTCATCGCTGAACATTCGTCGATTTGGTAACCAAGGTAGAGCCACTGTTTGCCTGCCATTTTACAATATTCTAATTGCTTCAACACCGACAGCGTGCCTAGCGATAGAGGGTGTTGGGGGTCGTAGAAAGTATAAAATGCGCTGGCACTATGTTGCAGGTTATCGGTTATAGCGACAGAGATCAAAATATCGTGCTCATAGATGTGTAAGTATTTGATGTTCAGCCATGTACACTGAGAAAAATCATAAAATTGCTGTTGATTAGGAGGATACATACTGCCCTTGCTATGGCGCTCCTCTATGTAGCGTTGGTACAATTCGTACCAATTATTATCAAGTGTATCTTTGATTTCCCAGCGCAGGTTTTTCGCCTTATTTAAAAGACGCTTCTGACTTTTTGTGGGCTGGTAATCTTTTATGGAGACGCGTAAAGCCTGGCAGGCCTGACAAAAATCGCATTGTGGCTTGTAAATCGTGTCGCCACTGCGGCGAAAACCGTTGGCCAATAGCATTTCATAATGATCGGACTCGTGACAGTGTTTTTCGAGCACTACCGCAACGCGCTCTTGCTTGTTGGGCAAGTAACTACAAGGTTGATTGCGACTGAGTCCAATCCTTATTTGTTCCTGAGCCATATTCACTAAGGATCCCTACTTATATTTGGTTCTCGTAAAGTTTGCATTGTGAAGCAGTCTTTTAGTAGCGGTTGCGCTCGAAGTTTCTCCAGCTGAGTGAGATAGGTTTCTCGATCAAGCTCAAAAGCCCCAAGCGACAAAAGGTGATCATTCATGACCTGACAGTCGATGAGTTTACCACCATGAAGCGCAAAGTGATGACAAAAGTACCAAAGGGCAATTTTCGATGCGTTGTCCTGAGTTGAAAACATAGACTCACCGCAAAACATTTGACCGATACATAACCCGTATAGACCACCGACCAACTCAGAACCACGCCATACCTCTACCGAATGGCAGATCCCTTGCTCGGAAAGCCGAATATAGGCCTTGATCATATCCTCGTTAAGCCAGGTCTCTTCAGTGCTCCGAGTGCTTGCGCAATTGGCGATGACGGAACTAGTCGCTCGATTAAGAGTGACAGTATACTGAGCCTTTCGCTGGAACTTTCTAACGCTTCTAGAAGGGCGATAACTGACAGGGTCAAAGACAGCTCTAGGAGCAGGACTCCACCATAGAATGGGTTCTTGTGGGCCAAACCAGGGGAAAATGCCTTGCTGATAGGCCGCGAAAATTCGTTCTGGATGTAAATCTCCCCCAAACGCCAATAGCCCATTCGGGTCATCCATTGCGTCTTCAGGGTAAGGAAACCAATAATCAGAAGATGAGAGTTCGTATAAATAAATCGCCATTAATAAAACTGACCCAAAAGTGTTACAAACGATGCCTAAATCAAGGCTATTACGTAGCCCATCATGTTCTATTTCAATACAAAAGTATAACGTGATTTTTGGACTTTACGTTTTGGGTGGTAACTGTTTTATAACAAATTCTTGAGGTCGGAGCTCATTGCATCACGAAAAATGGCTTGGATTAACTCTGGTTTTTGCGAATCAATTTGGGTAGTCTGCAAGTACGAAGAATTTTGCATCGTGATCCTTAATGGATGAAATGATCACGAATGAAGGAATGAAAAAACTGAATGGAAAGCCTAACTCTACAGCCCATCAAAGAGGTATCTGGTACTGTTAATTTACCGGGTTCAAAAAGCGTATCTAATCGAGCCTTGCTACTCGCAGCATTGGCAGAAGGTACCACTCACCTTACTAACTTACTCGACAGTGATGATATTCGTCACATGCTTAACGCACTCAGTCAATTGGGTGTTGAATACCAACTTTCAGAAGATAGAACTCAATGTAAAGTGGTTGGTCTTGGCAGAGCATTTGAGGGGCGTGGACTAACCGAGTTGTTTCTGGGTAACGCCGGAACAGCGATGCGCCCGTTAGCGGCAGCGTTATGTCTAGGTCAGGGCGAGTATGTGCTTACTGGCGAGCCTCGCATGAAAGAAAGACCTATTGGTCACCTTGTCGATGCGTTAAAAGAAGCTGGGGCAAATATTGAGTATTTAGAAAACGAACATTATCCACCACTTAAGATCCAAGGAAGTGGACTTCAAGGCGGGAGTGTTTCTATCGATGGTTCAATATCAAGTCAATTTCTAACTGCGTTTTTAATGTCAGCTCCGTTAGCGAAAGCCGATACGCGAATTGATATTGTTGGTGAACTGGTATCTAAGCCATACATCGATATTACATTGCATATAATGAAGCAGTTTGGTGTTGAAGTCGAAAACAACCAGTATCAGACTTTCGTTGTTCGCGGTGGTCAAAAGTACCTTTCGCCCGGGCAATTCCTTGTCGAAGGTGACGCTTCGTCTGCATCTTACTTCTTGGCGGCAGCGGCGATAAAAGGTGGAGAAGTTAAGGTCACAGGTATCGGGAAAAACAGTATTCAAGGCGATGTTCAATTTGCTCACGCATTAGAGAAAATGGGTGCTCATATCGAATGGGGTGAAGATTTTGTTGCCTGTAGAAAGGGTTCATTGAAAGGGATTGATATGGATTATAACCATATCCCGGACGCCGCAATGACAATTGCAACCACCGCTCTTTTTGCTGAAGGCACAACGGCCATCCGAAATGTGTATAACTGGCGCGTGAAAGAAACCGATCGATTATCGGCGATGGCGACAGAGTTAAGGAAAGTGGGTGCTGAGGTTGAAGAAGGGGAGGACTACTTAATTGTTAATCCACCGAAAAAACTGACGCATGCAGCCATTGATACCTATGATGATCATCGTATGGCGATGTGTTTTTCATTAGTGGCTCTAAGTAATACACCTGTGACCATCAATGATCCGAAATGTACGTCTAAAACGTTTCCAGATTATTTCGAAAAGCTGGCAGGATTGAGTTGTTCTGAATAAGGAAGTGCCCCAAACAAGGGGCACTTTTTATTTACTTGGAAAGCGTAAATTCTGGGGATAAATGGTGTGCGAGATATTTAAACATATTAAACGCCGCAGGGGTTTTTTCTGATGGTAGCCCTTCATCAGTGAGGAAATACTCACCTTTGAAGATCAACACCATGTCTTTCTCGACAACAGAAGTCGCGCGCATGCCGTCTAAATAGTCGTCGTGGTCTTGAATTATTTGGTTAGCAATCAATAACAAATCGAATTGTGAGATAGGCTTTTTATTCGACATCTTAAACACCTAAAGTAAAAATGTGTCGATAGTCTATTATTCATAGCATTTATTTCAATAAATTTTGATGCGTACAGCAAGCCGCAATTTCGCGGATTGTAAATTGTGACGAGATGCATAGTTTATCGATATTCGCTGGCTAAATAGGTATTTTGCCGTTTAGTATTGCCGAAATTCCAAGGCATCGTGATCCATAATAGCGGTGAATTGTCGACCAATTAACCGTAGTAAACCAAAAAACAGGTTGATCTTCTTTGTTTATCGCTCAATAGTAAAAAGAAGAATTACATTCGAACATCGTGCGATTAAAACGTCGCAACATGATATAGGACGTTAGAGTCAATATGGGTAAGTCACTAGTAATAGTGGAGTCGCCAGCTAAAGCCAAGACTATCAACAAGTACCTCGGTAAAGATTTTATTGTAAAATCGAGTGTAGGACACGTACGTGACCTGCCTACTGCTGGTCAAAGTACAGGCAAAAAAGCAGCTGCGGTTTCGACAAAAGGCTTAAGTGCAGAAGAAAAAGCACGAATTAAGAAAGATAAAGATCGTAAAGCGCTGATCAAGAAAATGGGTATTGACCCTTATCATGACTGGGCTGCGAACTATCAAATTCTGCCGGGCAAAGAAAAAGTTGTTGCCGAGCTACAAAAACTCGCCAAAGATGCAGATCACGTCTATCTCGCAACCGATTTGGACCGTGAGGGAGAGGCTATCGCTTGGCACCTTCGCGAGATCATCGGTGGTGATGAAGAGCGATACAAACGTGTAGTTTTCAACGAAATCACAAAAAATGCCATTCAGCAGGCGTTCCAATCGCCAGGTGAGCTGAGTATGGATGGAGTCAACGCGCAGCAAGCTCGTCGTTTCCTCGATCGCGTGGTTGGCTTTATGGTTTCTCCTTTGCTTTGGAAGAAAGTTGCGAGGGGCCTATCTGCTGGGCGTGTTCAGTCTGTTGCCGTTAAGCTGCTCGTTGAACGAGAGCGTGAAATTAACGCTTTCATCCCAGAAGAGTTCTGGGATATTCATGCTAACACCCAAACCAAAGACAATGTCGATTTTCGTCTGCTCGTAGCTCAAAAAGATGGTGTGGCCTTTAAACCGGTCAACGAATCTCAAGCATCGACTGCAGTTGCAACTCTAGAGAAAGCCACCTTTGAGGTGTGTAAGCGCGAAGATAGACCCACACAGAGCAAGCCTTCGGCACCTTACATCACATCAACATTACAGCAAGCGGCAAGTACTCGTCTTGGCTATGGCGTTAAAAAGACCATGATGTTGGCACAGCGTCTGTATGAAGGCGGTTATATTACCTATATGCGTACCGATTCTACCAACTTGAGTAGCGAGGCTGTAGAGAACTTACGTGGCTTTATTGGCGAAGAATTTGGCGATGCTTACCTACCAGCTAAGCCTATTAGGTACGGCAGTAAAGAAGGGGCGCAAGAAGCGCACGAAGCGATTCGACCTTCAGATGTTAATGTCAAAGTTGATGATCTAAAAGGAATGGAAGCGGATGCACACAAACTTTATTCGCTGATTTGGAATCAGTTTGTAGCGTGTCAAATGACACCGGCAAAATATGATTCGACCACCATCAGTGTCAAAGCATCAGAATACACTTTGAAAGCCAAAGGTCGTATTCTAAAATTTGACGGTTGGACTCGTGTTCAGCGTCCACTTGGTAAAAACGAAGATGCGATCTTGCCATCGGTTCAGATTGGCGACAAGTTGTCTCTAGATGCTTTAGAACCAAAACAGCACTTCACTAAACCGCCAGCGCGTTTTACTGAAGCTGCTCTAGTGAAAGAACTAGAAAAGCGTGGTATTGGTCGTCCATCGACTTACGCTTCGATCATTTCGACTATTCAGGATCGTGGTTACGTTAAAGTTGAACAGCGCCGTTTCTATGCAGAGAAAATGGGTGAGATTGTTTCTGATCGTCTGAGCGGCAGCTTTGAAGACTTAATGAACTATGACTTCACGGCACGTATGGAGCAGAAGCTCGACCAAATCGCAGAGGGTGAAGCTAATTGGAAAGGCGTACTCAATGGGTTCTTTGCGGACTTTACCGCTGATCTAGAAAAAGCCGAGCTTGATGAAGAGATTGGCGGCATGCAGCCAAATCATATCGTTGAAACGGATATTGAATGCCCAACTTGTTCTCGTAAAATGGGTATTCGTACAGCATCGACAGGTGTTTTCTTAGGGTGTTCAGGTTATGCTTTACCACCAAAAGAGCGTTGCAAAACCACCATTAACTTAGGTGACGAAGAAGGCATCATTAATGTTCTTGAAGAGGACGTTGAAACAGCCGCATTGCGTGCGAAAAAACGCTGTCCTATTTGCGAAACCGCAATGGATGCCTACCTAATCGACGACAAACGTAAATTGCATGTATGTGGTAATAACCCAAATTGTGATGGCTATGTCGTAGAGAAAGGTGAGTTCAAGGTTAAAGGATACGACGGCCCAACGGTTGAGTGTGATAAATGTAACTCTGAGATGGTATTGAAAAATGGCCGTTTTGGTAAGTACATGGGGTGTACAAACGAAGAGTGTAAAAACACCCGTAAGATCCTTAAGAATGGTGAAATTGCACCACCTAAAGAAGATCCCGTTCATTTCCCTGAACTGCCTTGCGAGAACTCTGATGCGTACTTTGTATTAAGAGACGGAGCCTCTGGCCTGTTTATGGCCGCGAGTAACTTTCCTAAATCTCGCGAAACACGAGCGCCTCTTGTAGAGGAGTTACGGAGATATAAAGAGCGGATATCACCTAAGTTCCATTATCTTGCAGATGCTCCCACAGCAGATCCTGATGGTAAGCCGACTGTGGTCCGCTTTAGCCGTAAATCGAAAGAGAATTATGTACGTTCAGAAGTTGATGGTAAGCCATCGGGTTGGACTGCACTCTATGTAGACGGCAAATGGGAAATCACAGACAAACGAAAGAAACCTAAAAAATAGTAGTTGAAAGAGCAGCGTTGTAACGCTGCTCTTTTTTTTGCATAAGTTGCACCATTGTTTTAATCACCGCTTTGCGGATAAAACGGTAGAGTCCTCCTGTAAGCCATGTGGTATTTGACGTTGCGGGGGACTAGGCTCGAAATTTAACGTTGATAATGTGTATGAATTTTGTAATGACTAAGTAACCCGCCCAATTTTCCAGTACGCCATACTGTGACCTAACTCAAAGCTCGTAGTGAAAGTCAAATCAAGTTAATAGAATGCAGCATTATGCATTGTAATCTCAACGAGAAACGATAATTTAGGTAAATGCAAAGCAAAAGATCTAATGATAGCTTTAATGGTTAATTTTATTTGTTGATATACGATTTAACGAAGGCTTGGTAGGGCAACCCGCCAAATTTGTAGTTTACAAAAATACGTCATCGAACGATCCCCCGAACTCAATAAAAGTATCGCGTTTGATGATGACTAACAAGGCTGTAACGAGAACGGAGAAATAAATGGCTGGTGTATTAGGAATGATTCTTGCTGGTGGCGAAGGTTCAAGGTTAAGACCATTAACGGAGCCGCGCAGCAAACCTGCGGTTCCTTTTGGTGGAAGTTATCGCCTCATTGATTTTGCGCTTAACAACTTTATTAATGCGGATCTAATGAGGATCTACGTGTTAACACAGTTTAAGTCGCAATCACTTTATCTACATATGAAAAAGGGTTGGAACCTATCTGGAATTACCGATCGATTCATTGATCCCGTTCCAGCACAGATGCGTGATGGCAAACGTTGGTATGAAGGCACAGCTGATGCGATCTATCAAAACATTCGCTTCATTGAATTATCTGACCCTGAGCAGGTCTGTATTTTTGGCTCAGACCATATTTACAAAATGGATATTCGCCAAATGCTGGATTTCCACAAGCGTATGGAAGCAAAACTGACGGTTTCTGCACTGCGTATGCCATTGAAAGAGGCAACTGAATTTGGCGTCATTGAAGTCGACGAAAATGGCAAGATGATCGGCTTTGAAGAAAAACCAGAGAACCCAAAATCTATCCCAGGTCATCCAGATATGGCTTTAGTTTCAATGGGTAACTATATCTTTGACGCTAAGTCCCTATGCCATGAGTTAGAAATCGATGCTGACAACAAAGAATCTAGCCACGATTTTGGCAAAGATATCATTCCTAAGATGTTCCCTGAAGGTGAAGTCTACGTCTACGATTTCTCGACCAACAAAATCCCTGGTGAGAAAGACACAACGTACTGGCGTGATGTGGGTACCATTGATTCTTATTGGGCTGCCCACATGGATCTGTTAGAGCAAGAACCACAGTTTTCTCTTTATAACCGCTCATGGCCTCTACACACCTATTATCCGCCATTGCCACCTGCCACGTTTGTCGATGCTGAGCATCACAATGTTAAGGTAACAGACAGCTTAATTTCAGGGGGTAGCTATGTACAAGGCTCTTCCATCTATAAGTCTGTACTGGGTTATCGCAGTAATATTGCAGCAGGAACAAAAATCAGTGAATGCGTTATCTTGGGGGATGTAAAAATTGGCGCAGGGTGTACAATCAGTCGCACGATTATTGACAAAGATGTTGAAATTGCACCTGGAATGGTCATTGGTGAGGATCTTGAGCTAGATGCGAAAAGATTTCACGTGTCACCAGAAGGTGTTGTCGTCATCAAGAAAGGGATGAAAGTTGGATTCTAGAATGAGAAACCTTGATGTTTGGTTTCCAGTTTCTGAAGCGCAAGGATTGGTAAAAAGTGGAGGCTTGGCTGATGTAGCCAAGGCTCTGCCAAAAGCGTTGCAAGAGCTGGATAAAGACGTTGCGATAGCAATTCCTGGCTATCAGGCACTGCCTGATAAAGAACACTATGAATTGGTTCTATCGACAGAATTGGAACATTGGCCCCATACTGCATATCAAGTGAAAAAAACGGCACTGGATGGTGTCGATGTTTTCGTTATTGAATGCGATAAGTATTTTGACCGTCCCGAGTTATACGCCGAGCACAATCGAGCTTACAGCGACAACGGTGAACGTTTTGGTTTTTTTGCGGCGGCAAGCTTGGATGTACTCCCTAAGCTCGGCATTAAACCTAGTGTTGTTCATGCCAATGACTGGCATACCGCACTTATCCCATTTTTGTTGAAAGTTCGCTACGAACACGATGAGCGCTTTGCCGGCATTAAGTCAGTACTCACGGTTCACAATGCAATTTTTAAAGGCATTTTCTCTTACCCTCAACTCGAAATCATTCCGGAATTAAACTTATCTGGAATGGAATTTTTGCAGTGGGACCCAGGATACGTCAGTACATTGAGAGCAGGCATTGCTTTTGCTGATAAGATCAATGCAGTAAGCCCCAATTATGCAGCAGAGCTGGTGACCCCTTTAGGGGCTCATGGCCTAGTTGATGACTTTGTACACAGAGCTAAAGATCTGCACGGCATCGTCAACGGTTGCGACTATTCAGAGTGGAACCCACGCAACGATGACTTCCTGCCAAAGGCTTATAGCGATGAACTGGAAGACATGTTGCAAGGAAAGTTGGCGGCAAAAACACTGTTGCAAACAGAGTTAAACTTGCCACAAAGAGATATTCCTATGGTCGGTATGGTGTGTCGCCTGACTCACCAAAAGGGCTTTCACTATATCTTACCGATCCTGGAAAAGTTCTTACTCAATGATGTACAGGTGGTGATTATCGGTACCGGCGAGCCAGAAATCGCGGCTCACCTAAAAGATATTGCCGAACAATACAGTGATAAGCTTTCATTTGTAGAGGCATACAGTAATCGTTTTGCTCACTTGGTAGAAGCTGGTGCTGATTTCTTCTTAATGCCCTCTGAGTTTGAGGCTTGTGGTTTAAATCAGATCTACAGTATGGCCTATGGCACGTTGCCTATTGTGCGACAAGTCGGTGGACTAAAAGATACCGTTGTTGATTACGATGAAAATCCGGCACAAGCGACAGGATTTGGTTTTATTGAGCCTTGTCATGATGCTTTGCTTATAGCGTTACAGAGAGTGGTGTTGTTCTATCTACAAAACCCTACGGAAATGCGCCAGATGCAGCTCAGAGCGATGAGAAAGGACTTTAGCTGGCAAGAGTCGGCAAAAGAGTACATCTCGATGTACGAGCTCGCATTGGGCGAGAATTAACACACGGACAAAAAAGCAGCGTTTAGAGCTGCTTTTTTCTTTTAGAACGAAGCGATAAACATTTGGCAATCATTTTCAAAGAAAAATTATTGGGTAGAATATCGCAAATTCTGCCGATTATGGTAGGGTATGGGCAATTACGACCAGAGAACAAATGAGCGATATGAGTCAAGCGTTACTATTTCATAAAACCTATCCACACCCTACAAGTAAAGAGTGGGTAGTCTTTGTGCACGGTGCGGGGGGCAGTTCATCCATTTGGTTCAAGCAAATACGAGCCTATAAAGAGCACTTTAACCTGCTTTTTATTGATTTACGTGGTCACGGTAAGTCCAACCAGCTGATTAAAGATATCATCAGTAACAAATACACCTTTAAATCGGTGACGATGGACATCTTACGTGTTCTTGATCATTTAAAAATCCAGTCGGCACACTTTGTAGGAATGTCACTGGGAACGATCATTGTGCGTAATATTGCAGAACTGGCTGTTGAACGTGTGAGAACTATGGTGCTAGGGGGCGCTGTAACGCGACTTAATACGCGCTCTCAGATTTTGGTTACCCTAGGTAATTTTAGTAAGCACATCATTCCGTACATGTGGCTATACCGGTTATTCGCGTATATCGTCATGCCACAACGAAGTCAAAAAGAGTCGCGCCATCTATTTGTGCGTGAAGCGAAAAAGCTGTGTCAAAAAGAGTTCAAACGCTGGTTTATTCTGACCTCAGAGGTTAACCCTCTAAACCGCTATTTTAAAGACAAAGAACTTCCAATCCCAACGCTCTATTTGATGGGAGATAAAGACTATATGTTTATTCAGCCTGTTAAAGAGATGGTGGCGGAGCACCGTTCTAGTCAATTAAAAGAAATTGAAAACTGTGGCCACGTGTGCAACGTAGAGAAGCCTGAAGAGTTTAATCGACACTCGATTAACTTTATAAAAGAAAACAGCTAAATAACGTCCTAGAGCACTATTTAGCTGTAAGCTAGCTCTTTGGTCCAGAGCCGGTCAGTCATCTACTGCTCAGAACCTATCGCCTCACAATGCCAACACACCGCAAATTGCCAATCATTGGTTTCTCCACACTGTTGACAAAGCCAAGTCTTAGTGTCGTTCGATTTCAACTGGTCTAGCTTAAACTGATATATAACCTCTAGGGCCTGAGACTTCTTCTTTGGTTCATCAAGCCAAATATAAGGTTGAGTTGAATCGTCAAAAGGGATTTCACCTTGCAATCCAAATAGACCCTCACCACGTACTTCACAGTGAATATTTTCCATATTAAGCAACTGGCAAACGATGTGAGTCTCGGCTGGGTTTGAACCTATGTATATTTTCATTGCGTCTCGTTACTGGATTTGAGGTGTTTTTTGAAGTCGACCCATAATCCACTTCGTAATCAGCGGGAATAAACCTAATAACGCAAAAGACAGTAGGACACCAGGAGAGACTATGCCCGATAAGCTATCAATAGTGGCAAGTTGGGTCCCCGCATTCAAATAAACTGCAGTTCCTGGCAGCATACCGATCTGACTCACTAAGTAAAAGCGCGACGCTTTAATAGGTGTTAATCCCATGAGTAAGTTGATAAGGAAAAAAGGAAAGACAGGAATCAACCTCAAAGAAAACAGATAAAAAGAGCCATCTTTCTCGACACCACGGTTAATGGTTTGTAATTTAGAACCAAATTTACTTTGTACCCAGTCGCGTAGTAAGAATCGACTGCTTAAAAAGGCAAGTGTCGCTCCAATGCTACTGGCAAAAGAAACAAGTAGAAGGCTATTCCAGAATCCAAACAGAGCAGCACCTAAAAGAGTGACTACTGCAGCTCCGGGGATAGAAAAAGCCGTAATGGCAACATAAACGAAGAAGTAGCTGATGGCAGCCGTCACAAAGTTATCTTGGATATAACTTGTCAGGACTTGTTGTTGTGCTTTGGCATTTTCAAGGGTGAGTAAGTGGCTAAAGTTCATAGCCAAAAAAATGATAGTGGCTACGAGAATAATACCGAATATGAGCTTCTTATTCATGCTTAGATTCCTAGTGGGTCTGCTTGTTAGTCTAGTAGACAGGGCGAACAAACATTAAATTTCAATGAGTAGGAATAAAAAAAATCAGCCAAATGGCTGATTTTATATAGAAGCGCAGTTAGTTAGCACAACCTACTTGCGAGCTCGTCACGCTTAGTCTGAGGAATAACGGACCAATGAGTGCCGTTAATTGCTCCTTCTAAGGCCCAAAGCAGTTCTAAGCCAACACTATTTGTGTGCGTTCTTTGAATCGCTTTGTAAGCTTCAACCGAACCATGTTCTTCTAGATCAACCACAGAGTCGATGCCTGCTTTTTTGAGCATTCTCTCTGTAGTAAGTCGTAAGTTAGGCAGGTCTTTGAGGCGAGTTGGTTTGGCCTCTGACTGTTTCTCCTTTTCTTGTTTTGCGATTTCCAATGCTGATGTGGCATACGTTAAAATTGTCGCCTCATCGTTCCAGCAATCTTCAGGAAGTGCAAAGTACTTAGTAACTACTGGGAATCCGCGTTTCTTGTAGACGTAAGGCTTGTAACCTAGAGTCTTGAAAGTTGAAGCGGTCTGACGGTTAGCTCTGATATGTAACTTATCATTCACTGCTAATGCAAACATTGTATCGTCTACAAAAATGCCAAATCCACCAAACATCGAGCGTGATTTAACTCTTCCTAGTTGACCAAATAATTGCATCGAATTTTTTAATATTGGATTGTCCATGCTTTCTATATCTCGGTGTTGTTGATTAAGTCACCAGAATCAGGTCCGAGAGGTTAGCAAACAGGTGTCAAATTCATGTCAGGTTTTTGAATCCTTTCAAAAAAAGTCACCTTTGCCATCGGCAGCCCCGCTACCTACCAATTCATTTGGTTTAGGCCGGTGGCTTTGCGTCCCACCCTTTCGAATGGTTTGCCCTGTGCGTGACCCCAATAGGATAAAATGAAAGCACATTACTTCGGCAAGGTTATGGTTCATTTTTGTGATATTGGTTCACAAAAAGGATTGTGATTTGTGATGAAGGGGTAATATTTACTAACAAATTCATAAATATTAATTGTGGAAGAGATCAAAAAAAACGCCCGAAAGGGCGCTTTTGTCATTGATTTGTAATGTCTTTGACAGAATGTCGTTCGATAATTTCTGGGTGCATTTCGAAAATTCGCTTTTCGTGCCCCTTATCTTTGATTCGTTCTAAAAGAATTTCAAACGCGTTTTTACCAACACGGCGCTTTGGTTGGTGAATCGTAGTTAACGGCGGCGAAAAATACTCAGCCAGTTCAATGTTGTCATAGCCGATAACGGAAACATCCTCAGGTACGCGAACCCCCAACTGTTGAAGTCGGCTCATCAAGCCAAGTGCCATAGTATCGTTAAAACAGAATACAGCTGTAGGTCTGTCTTCCATTGCTGCGATGCGGTTTGCCGCGATAACAGCAGTATCGCACTCAAAGTTGCCTTCTAAAATGCGATCTTCTTTCATTTCTAGACCTGCTTCGGCCAATGCTCGCTTATAACCAATAATTCTCTCTTTACAAACGGCCTTTTCATAATGACCACTTAAGCAGGCAATATCGGTATGACCTTTGCTGATAAGGTACTTGGTGGCTAAATACCCGCCTTCTTCCGAATTATCAATGATTTTGTCTGCTTGTGAGCTTTCAGGTCCCCAATCCATAATGACTTTTGGAATGTCGGAGTGCTTTTCTAGCATTTGCAGCAGTTCTTCAGTTAGGTCGGAACACATGACTAACATACCGTCGACGCGCTTTTCAGCAAGCATGCGGATATAGTCTCGTTGTTTCTCGTAAATACCCCCGGTATTACACAGAATCAGCGTATAACCTTGTCGATAACAGTAGCTTTCGACACCATCGATAACCTCAGAGAAAAATAAGTTAGTTGATTGTGTTACTAGCATTCCAATGGTGCGAGTTGAGTTGCATTTCAAGCTTCGAGCGACGGCACTTGGGGCGTAGTTGAGTTCGTCAACGGCCGCCATTACTTTTTCTTGTGTAGCTTCTGCTACGAATCGTGTTTTATTGATTACGTGAGAGACGGTAGTCGTTGATACGCCGGCAAGACGGGCGACATCTTTAATTGTTGCCATAACTGGATCCTGTAGAAAACGTATTCTCGGATTGTTTTCTTCTTTATTATTAAAATTAGTTTATACCTAAGAAAATGCATAAATACTTTCTTAGGTATAGTCGATAGTGGTTCATTAAAAAAACCGCTGGTAAAAGCGGTTATTAATTGGTGCTGACCTTTGTAGGTATTGTAGATGAGGGTCATATAGCACTCTATGTGACCTGATTCTAGTACTAGAAGGAATGGCAAGCAATGATCTACCTAGCAAATATACAGCTCGTGCAGCATTTCTAGCAAATACATGAACGGTAACTAACCGGAAAATGCACTATTGTTCGACCTTTAAGTACTGTAAATCAATATTGCAGAACGCTAATAGTACCGATGACACGGCCGAGTAGAAGCCAAACTCATCTTGTTTCTGACAGCGTTGGGTAAACTCGGGGAGCCAGGTTAACAGCTGACTTTCTATGAAATTGGCTTGATAGCGTAGAGCCTCTTCCATATGAACAGCTGATTCCAATTCATTAGAACGAATGATCAAATTTCCGAGAAAGTCGAGTTCGATTGCAATGTGATCCGCAGGCTCGTTGAGGTTTTTATCAACGGCAATATTGTGCTTTGCTAACAGGTCTGCCATATCTTGCGCTGGGGTGTCATTAAGTAAGCCGGACTTACCTATGTACATAGAGGCATAAGGCAGCGCACCGTGTTTATCGGTTTTTAAAAAAAGATCGCAGAAGTCCGCAGACAGTTCTAATTGTGCGTCTTCTCTATCCTGTAGTTGATTCAATGAAGTTATTAATTGCTCTATCGGCTTGGCAAGCATTTCGTTTTGTCCCAAACCGGTAAGGAACGACCTAATCTCGGCCGAGTGATATTTATCGAGTTCTTGTTCGGTCAGCTCTTTGGCAAACAGGCTCGACAACCACCAATATATTTCAGCTCTTTGTTCATTGAATGCTTTGAGTTCTTGCATTTTGTTCTACTCCACAACGTAATGACATAAGTTTAGCGAAAAAAAATGAACAGCAATAACTCTTTTCATGAAGAAAAATAGTGATTTGTTATCAAAGATAAACAGAAAGCAAACGCTTGGTACCAGTGTCAACGTTATCGCTAAATTAAAGCGCGTTTGTTCTTGTGATGCGATTGAGTTTGTTTTGAATCAATAAAGCTCCGAGTTTCTATTGTTCTTGCAAATGTGAGCTAGAATTGTGAACAATTATGAATAGAATGACTCGGTAATCCGATTTTTTTAAAAGTGGTGAATATGAGCTATCACGTTTTAGTCGTCGAAGATGATGTTGTCACACGCAGCAAGTTAGCAGGGTACTTTGAGAAAGAGGGGTATCAGGTTAGCGAAGCTGAAAATGGCGTGCAAATGAGGGAGGTTTTGCAATCACAAAACATCGACCTGATTATGCTAGATATCAACTTACCGGACGAAGATGGCCTGATGTTGACCAGAGAACTCAGAAGCCACTCAGATATCGGAATTATTCTTGTGACAGGCAGAACCGACAGTATCGACAAAATTGTCGGGCTGGAAATGGGGGCTGACGATTACGTTACGAAACCTTTTGAGCTTCGAGAGTTGCTCGTACGCGTAAAGAACTTGTTGTGGCGGATTTCTTTAACCAACAAAGCGGTAAGCCGAGATACTTTTGAACCTGACGGCAATACCGTGCACTTTTCCGACTGGATCTTTGACAAACAACGACGTTCTTTAAGTCGTCATGGCGAACCGGTGAAACTCACCAAAGCCGAATACGAACTGCTGGTGGCATTGTCCAGCTATCCTAATCAGGTATTAAGCCGTGACCGAATATTGAATATGATCAGTCACCGGGTGGATGCACCAAATGACAGAACAATCGACGTTCTGATCCGCCGCATGAGAGCGAAAATGGAATTTGATCCCAAAAACCCACAGATTTTTATTACGGTTCATGGCGAAGGCTATATGTTTGCAGGAGATTAGTTTCACGTGTTTCCATGTCACTATTTTTGAGAATCGCACTGACGCAATTTTTCAATGAAGTTAGCATGACTACGAGGGCGTTAGCCTTTACTGTTGAGAACCATATAAGAAAGGCCCATGAGTTATCATCGGCCTTTTTTGATGTTCAATCAGCTAATTTGTGCTTGGGGTCGCTTTATTCGGGTAATACCAACTCATTGTCATCCCCACCAGTTAGATCAGACACGTTGATATCAACAGGCTCAAATTGTTCTTCCGATACCCAGTCACGCAGACTTTTCCAAATCAACCCCATCTGCTCGTGCCAATACTTCTCCGTTTGCTCTAAGTACACTGCTCTTGGAGCGTATTTTTGCCAAAATTGCTCGACGTTTTTCTGAGCCAGATAGTTGGTAGGCGCTGGAATAGGATTAAGGCCAGCAGATTCAAATTCACTCATAGCCCTTGCCATGTGGCTTGCCGATGTCACCAATACCAATTTCTTGGTATTAACAAAAGCGGCGGCTTGGCGAGCTTCTTCCCAAGTGTCTTTTGCGGTTTCAAGTAAAACAATATCCGGTTTCGGAACCCCCAAAGCCAATGCAACTTTTGCCATCATGCGAGCATGGCTTACTTCAGTACCACCAGAGTAGCCAGACAATATAAGCTTAGTTCCAGGATACATACGCATAATGCGTATCCCTTCATTCAGCCGCATCAAAGAACTGCGGCTTAATTCAGATGTAGGCGGAATGGCGTCGTCAACCACATGGCCACTGCCAAGTACCATTACGTAATCAATAGATTCTGCTGTGGTAAGAAACGCTGTGTATTGACGTTCCAAAGGCATTAACACCCGGCTAGAGAATGGTTGGAAAGAAACGAGAAATATCCCACAAAGAGATGTAAGAATAACCATACAGCCTAGGCGACGCCTCGCTGTAAACATGATGAGTGCTAAACCCAAAAAGCCCAAAATGAGCATAGCAGGTAAAGGCATAAGTAAAGATGACACGACTTTTTTCAGCTCAAACATAGATAAATAGTCCGAAAAAACACCACTTGACGCTGTAAAGGGCACAAGATCCTTTATTCCTGCCACTTATATGACAGAATAGCGATACGATTCGTTATGATAACTCAACAAACTGTGACAGAAGACCGAAATTTCGACGATATTGCCCACAAATTTGCAAAAAATATTTATGGCTCGGAAAAAGGTGAGATCCGTCAAACTATTGTTTGGCAAGACATAACCGAAATCTTAGCTCAGTTGGATGATACTAAAAAAACACTCAAAGTATTAGATGCTGGTGGGGGATTGGGCCAATTATCGCAGCGTATAGCCTCGCGTGGACACCAAGTCGCCTTGTGCGACCTCTCTTCAGAGATGCTTGCGATTGCAAAAGCGGACATCGAGAAAAATGGATTAAGCGACCGTTATCGGCTGATTCATAGTCCAATACAGAATATTGAACAGCACATAGAGGGGTCTGTTGACCTGGCGCTTTTTCACGCCGTAATGGAGTGGTTAGCGGATCCTAAGTTTGCTCTTGAAAAAGTCTTACAGCAAATTGAACAAGGCGGTATTGTTTCTGTTATGTTCTACAACCATCATGGTTTGGTTTTAAAAAACGTCATCTGCGGCAATATTCCACACGTACTGGATGGAATGCCGCATCGAAAGAGATTTAAGCTTCAGCCCCAAAAAGGGTTAAAGCCTGAAGATGTTTATCAATGGATAGAGCAAGCCGGATTCGAAATCTGTGGAAAATCTGGAATCCGTTCTTTTAGTGACTACATTGGTAACATGGAATATATGGGAGACTATACGGCAGAGGATGTCTTGCAGCTTGAACAAACGCTGTGCAGGCAAGAACCGTATTTGTCTCTGGGTCGATACATTCATGTATGGGCTAGGAAAAAATAACAACAGGAAAGAACATGAGTGAGAAGACTCTGCATGCTGCTGATCAACCGATTGATGAATTGATAGGGTGGGTCAAGCAGCATGATTTTTCATTGAATCTTTCCACGGAACGTCTTGGTTTTTTAATATCCATCGCGGTATTAAGTAACGAAAGATTCGATGAAGAGCTGGGTGAAGGTGAATTGCATGATGCATTTAAAATTGTCACCCAACAATTTGAAGAAACCGGGGAAGCCTCCGCGTTTCGAGCCAACAACGCTATTAATGAGTTAGTCAACCAAAGGTTACTCACACGCTTTACAAGCGAAGTCACGGAAGGGGCGAGCATCTATCGTTTGACTCCCTTAGCCGTTGGAATCACAGACTATTACGTCCGTCACCGAGAATTTTCCAGACTAAGACTTTCGATTCAACTTTCTATGGTTGCAGATGAGATGGGTAAGGCCATTATTGCAGCCCAAGAAGGTGGAACCATAGCGCACTGGCGAAAGAATGTTTTCGGGGTATTGCAATATTCGGTAGGAGAGATCTTTGACCAAATCGATCTCAATCAACGTGTCATGGATGAGCAACAGCAAACCGTTAAAGCCGAAATTGCCGAGCTACTCAACAAAGATTGGCGTGAAGCGATCAGTAACTGTGAAAGCTTACTGTCAGAAACGTCGTCAAATCTAAGAGAGCTGCAAGATACATTGCAAGCAGCAAGTGATGAACTGCAATCTCAATTGCTCGATATCCAGGAAATTGTTTACGGCGACGATGACTTAGAGTTCATCGGAGAAGCGCTGTTTGCACTGCAAATGAAGTTGGATCGAATAATCAGTTGGGGTCAACAAGCAATAGACCTATGGATTGGTTACGATCGCCACGTACATAAATTTATTCGAACCGCCATCGATATGGACCAGAATCGCGCGTTTAGTCAGCGACTTC
The DNA here is from genome assembly GCF_022836845.1 of Vibrio gelatinilyticus. GTDB lineage: Bacteria > Pseudomonadota > Gammaproteobacteria > Enterobacterales > Vibrionaceae > Vibrio > Vibrio gelatinilyticus. The sequence continues at coordinate 79,362 of NZ_JAJNNZ010000011.1, read as the reverse complement.
GTCAATCGGTAACTGACTACTTCGAGATGCCTTGGTTCCTTACTTATGCTGATGCAGACAAGCTCACTGACATGAGAGATGAAGCCATGTTACTTCGTAATGATGAAGTGACAGGCGAGGCCCCTCTTGATGTTGAATACGAAGAATTTGAACAGGTAAATGATGAGCTAGCAGAGAGAATCTCGGCCATGCTAGCCAAGCATAAAATGCACGGGGGCGCGATTGATCTTGGTGTGGTTTTGAAAGAATACCTCGCCGCCCACCCACGCACTCATCATTTTGATTTAGCGAGAATCGTTGTTGATCAAGCGGTACGTATGGGGTATTCCCAGTCCGACTACTCTGCCATCCAACCCGACTGGCAAGCCATCAACGATTTTGGCGCAAAGGTACAAGCAAATGTCATCGACAAATATTAATGAATATATGCCAGAAAAACTGGCCAAAGCGATTTCAAACCCACTCTTCCCAGCGCTTGATAGTGTATTGCGCGCGGGGAGACACATTTCGAGCGAAGACATGGACAACCATGCTTTGTTGTGTGACTTCGAAACCGAACTGGCGCACTTTTATCAGCGCTATAACACTGAACTGGTAAAAGCTCCAGAAGGCTTCTTTTACTTAAGACCACGTTCGACCAGCTTAATAGGTCGAAGTGTATTGTCAGAGCTCGATATGCTGGTGGGAAAAGTGCTGTGTTTCTTGTATCTAAGCCCAGAGCGATTAGCACACGAAGGGATTTTTACTCACCAAGAACTCTATGACGAGTTGTTGTCACTAACCGATGATAAAAAGTTGATGAGGCTGGTCACCAATCGAGCAACTGGCTCGGATCTGGACAAAGAGAAACTTTTCGACAAAGTGCGCACTTCGTTGCGCCGCCTTAAGCGTTTGGGAATGACCATCTCAATTGGTGACAGTGGAAAATTCCGTATCAGTGAAGCGGTATTTCGCTTTGGCGCGGATGTTAGAGTTGGCGACGACATGAAAGAAGCACAATTGCGCCTTATTCGTGATGGCGAGGCTGTGGTGCATGCCCAGGCTCCGACACAAGGTAGCTTAATTCCGAGTCAAATAGTTAATAATGAAGACAAGAAAGAACAAGCAACACAAGAGGCTGACGTATGATTGAAAGAGGTAAATATCAATCACTGACAATGGTGAACTGGAACGGTTTTTTTGCCCGGACCTTTGATATTGATACGTTAGTCACCACCTTATCAGGCGGTAATGGCGCAGGTAAGTCGACCACGATGGCGTCTTTTATCACCGCACTGATTCCTGATCAGGGTCTTCTTCACTTTAGAAATACAACTGAAGCAGGCAGTTCCCAAGCGTCTCGCGACAAAGGCTTGTATGGAAAATTGCAACCGGGAACCTGTTACTCAGCCTTAGACGTGGTGAACTCACGCAACCAAAGATTGTTGTTTGCGGTCAAACTGCAGCAAGTCGCTGGTCGTGATAAGAAAGTGGACATCAAACCCTTTGTTATCCAGGGCTTACCAAGCCATATCAAACCTACGGATATCTTGATCGAGAATGTTTCTGACAATCAAGCCAGAGTACGTCCTATCAATGAAGTGAAAGAAGCCGCTTTGGCGATCGAAGGGGTTCAATTTAAAGCGTTTAATTCTATTGTTGATTACCATGCGCAAATGTTTGAATTTGGCGTTTTACCAAAGAAACTGCGTAATAACAGCGATCGCTCGAAGTTTTACCGATTAATCGAAGCGTCACTGTATGGTGGTATTTCAAGCGCGATTACGCGCTCACTTCGTGATTACTTGTTGCCGCAAAACGGTGGGGTAAAGAAAGCCTTCCAAGATATGGAATCGGCGCTGCGTGAAAACCGCATGACTCTTGAGGCTATCAAAACGACTCAAACCGACCGCGATCTGTTTAAGCATTTGATCACCGAGTCGACCAATTACGTTGCCGCTGATTACATGCGCCATGCAAACGATCGACGCAACAGACTAGAGCAAACCTTGACGTTGAGAAACGAATTGTTTGGTTCTAGGCAGACGCTTATTGCTCAAAACGAATTGCTTAATAATGTTCAGCAACAACTCGACATGCTCAATGACCAGGAGTCAGGGCTAGAGCAAGATCATCAGGCTGCACAAGACCATTTGCAACTCGTGCAAAACGCATTGCGTCAGCAAGAGAAAATCTCGCGCTATCAAGATGATCTCGAGGAGTTGAGCGAACGACTCGAAGAGCAAATGATGGTGGTGGAAGAGGCACAAGAAACTAAGCTTACCATCGAAGAGCAAAGCCGTTTTGCCGAGGAAGAAGTCGATAGCTTGAAAACGCAGTTGGCCGACTACCAACAAGCGCTTGATGTACAGCAAACTCGAGCATTGCAATACCAACAGGCCGTTCAAGCGTTAGAAAAAGCGCGTGAGCTGCTCGGTGATGGCGATATTAATGCTGATAATTCACCGCAGCATTTGGCAAGATTGAAGCAGACAGAAACACATGACACCAATGTATTGCTAGAGCTTAAGCATCGCCTTGACATGTCATCAGCCGTTGCTGAACAGTTCGATAATGCCTTTGAACTGCTTAAACAGGTTGATGCACAGATCCCGCGTCAAGAGGCGTCTGTCCATGCAAAAGCGTTATTAAGAAAAGCGGAACGCTACACCCAAGAAGCCAAAAACGGCACTCAGTTGCACGCTCAAAGCAAGGACATCGAGAAGCAGCTAACGAAGAAAAATCAAGGTAAACAGCTGATTCAGAATTACGCTGAGCTGGCTCAGGTCAATATCCACGATGAGTCAGATGTTGAACTTGAATCAGAACGTCAACGTGCACTATCCGATGAGCTACAAAGCGACCTAGAGCTTGTAAAAGAGCAGCAGCGTGATGCTCGTCAAAAGGAGCAAGAGCTGCGCGGCAAAATTGAAAAACTCGAACACTACGCTCCAACATGGATCAGCGCTAACGATGCATTAGTCGCTCTAAGAGAACAGTCGGGTTATGAGCTTACAGAGCGCGGCGCTGTGATCAGTGCCATGCAAAAAGTACTAGAGAAAGAGCGTGAAACCTCGTCTCAAAGAGATACTCTTGCTCAGCGGCGACATTCGCTTGAAAGTGAAATTGAACTGTTGGCCTCGCCGGGGGGCTCAAATGACCCGCGACTAAAAGGCTTAGCAGATACCCTTGGTGGCGTCTTATTATCGGAGATTTACGATGATATTACGCTTAGCGATGCGCCGTACTTCAGCGCTATGTACGGGCCAGCTCGTCACGCTATTGTCGTTTCAAACCTTGATGGCATTAAAGAGAAATTGGTCGAGCTCGACGACTGCCCTGAAGATCTCTACATCATTGAAGGTGACATTGATGCCTTTGACGACAGTACATTTGACGCGGATGAGCTCGAAGGCGCAGTCTGTGTGCAATTAAATGACCGTCAATTGCGTTATTCACGTTTACCCGAAATCCCGCTCTTTGGCCGTGCTGCGCGTGAACAGCGTTTAGAAAAGCTGCGTGAAGAAAGAGATGTAACGGTTGAACTGCATGCTAAGGCGTCGTTCGACGCACAGAAACTGCAACGCGTTTTTCAAGCGTTCAACGATTTTGTTGCCAAGCACTTGCAACACGCATTTGAAGCCGATCCAGAGCAGGCTTTACTTACCCAGAGAGAGGTGCTCAATAAGAGCACGCGCTTGTCCAATGAACTGCACCAGAAAGAGCAGCAGCAAAGCGGCCAACTTACCTCGTGTAAGCAAGCGATTATCCTGCTTGATAAACTGGCACTGTTAACGTCGAATGTATTTGATGACACTCTCGAAATGCGTCACGAAGAAGTCCAGCTTAATATCGAATCTCTAAATGAAGCGAAGCGCTTTTTATCTCAGCGCAGTGAAGTTCTTAATAAGCTAGCACCCATCGTTAATGCGCTCGAGGTGGACCCACAACAGTTTGATGCCCTTGAGCAAGACTACCAGCGTGCCGATCAGTCATTGCAAGCGTTGAAAAAAACCATTTTTGCAGTGGCAGACTTAGTTGAACGTCGCCCTTATTTCGCCTACCAGGATTCAATGGACTTATTGAATCGAAGCAGTGAATTGAGCGAACAGTTAAAAGCGAAGTTGGTGCAGGCAGAAAGTGCCCGGGCTCGTTTTAGAGAGTCGTTAAATCAGTCTCGCGAGCAAGTGAACCAGTACAATCAGGTTCTGGCTTCTTTGAAGAGCTCCCATCAAGCGAAACTTGAAACGGTTCAAGAGTTCAAAGCGGAATTGCAAGAATACGGTATTGTGCCAGATGACAGCACACTAGAGCGTGCTGAGCAAAGAAAAGATCAATTGAATCAGGCTCTGCAGACATCAAGAACCCGCCGATCAGAATACGAGAAAACACTCACCTCTACGGAACTGGAGATGAAGTCGCTGGCTAAACGACTCAAGAAAGTGTCGAAAGAATATCTTGAGCTCCGCAGCATTGCCGTCATCGCCAAAGCCGGTTGGTGTAATGTACTTCGCCTTGCCAAGGCCAATGATGTTGAGCGCCGTTTACACCGTCGAGAGCTTGCTTACCTGTCTGCCGCTGAGCTGCGTTCAATGTCGGATAAATCGTTGGGCGCGCTGCGTTTAGCGGTTGCAGATAACGACGACTTGCGAGATGCGCTAAGACTGTCTGAAGACAACTCTAAGCCAGAACGCAAGGTTCTGTTCTACATCGCGGTATATCAACACCTACGTGAGCGCATTCGTCAGGATATTATTCGCACCGATGATCCTGTCGAAGCCATTGAAGAGATGGAAGTAGAGCTTGCTCGATTAACCGAAGAGCTTACTCAGCGTGAAAGCCGTCTTGCCATTAGTTCAGAGTCAGTGGCGAGCATTATCAACAAAACGATTCAACGGGAACAAAACCGAATTCGTATGCTTAATCAGGGGTTATCGAATATTCACTTTGGTCAGGTGAAAGGAGTGCGGTTGAATGTCAAGATCCGTGAGAGTCATGAGCAACTGCTAGTGGCACTTACGCAGCAGCATAGAGATCTATTCGAGTCATCACGTTACACTTTCTCAGAAGCGATAGCGAAGTTATTCCAGCGTGTTAATCCACATATCGATATGGGACAACGTTCCCCACAGGTTCTTGGTGAAGAGCTCTTAGACTATCGTAACTATCTGGAATTGAGTGTTGAAGTCAACCGAGGTTCTGATGGTTGGTTACAAGCCGAATCTGGTGCTCTGTCTACGGGTGAGGCTATCGGTACGGGGCAGTCCATTCTGCTGATGGTTGTTCAAAGCTGGGAAGAAGAGTCGCGCAGATTACGCAGCAAAGACATCATGCCCTGCCGCTTACTGTTCCTCGATGAAGCAGCCCGACTGGACAGTAAGTCTATTGCGACACTGTTTGAGCTGTGTGATCGTCAAGGTATGCAATTGCTGATTGCCGCGCCAGAAAACATCAGCCCAGAAAAAGGGACCACTTATAAGTTGGTGAGAAAGGTCTTTAAAGATCACGAGCACGTTCATGTCGTTGGACTTCGTGGATTTGGCGAAAACCTTTCAAGTAAAACAAGTCGTCAAGGCTTAGTGGAAGATGCACTAGGCTGAGTCAATGAGCTGATATAAACAGCCACTCGACCATCCATAAAAGCCATGGAGCCAGCCGCTCCATGGTTTTTTTGTTTTCGATTGTGCAGACTGACTTAACTAAAAAAAAGCGACTGTTGCAGGCAACAATCGCTTTTTAGAGACTAGGTCGATGCTCGGTGAGCAATGACGTTATGTATCCTGGATTTCACCATGACCAAACATTTTAGCCGCATATTCAACGCGTTCTTCAGGGGAAGGGTAGCTGAAGGGATCCGGGGTACCGAGCGACTCAATGTGCTGCAATCGCGGCAAAATACCGCAGCCATTAGCAATTTGAATAGCTAAACCCGGTCGAGCATTTAGCTCTAGTACCATTGGGCCTTCTTCTTTGTCCAACACCATGTCTGTACCCATGTAACCCAGACTGGTCATCTCATAAGCGCTTGATGCCAAAGTGAGTAGACGCTTCCAGTGAGGAACCGCTAGTAGCGCCAGTTCCTTGCCAGTGTCTGGGTGGTGGGTCACTGGTTGGTCAAATTGCACCGCTCGCACCGCCTTACCGGTCGCGATGTCAATGCCAACACCTACCGCACCCTGGTGCAAGTTGGCCTTACCATCAGACGCAGACGTTGAAAGACGCATCATCGCCATCACAGGGTAGCCCTGAAAGACGATAATACGAACATCAGGAACACCTTCGTAACTAAAGCCTTCAAAGCAATCGTCAAACTTAATTAGGTTTTCGACCACCGCAACGTCGTTCTTGCCACCCAGAGAAAACAGCCCAGCCAACGCATTACTGATATGGCGTTCGACGTCTTCTTTATTGATGGTAGAGCCAGACGGCTTGGTATAAACCCCATCTTTATGGGAGGTAACAACAAGGATACCCTTACCACCACTGCCTTGAGCCGGTTTAATCACGAAGCCAGGCCAATCTTTGACCATGTTATGAATGGTCTTCACTTCAACTTGGCTACGAATGACCCCAATCAGGGCAGGGGTTGTTGCCCCGGCCTTTTTTGCAATGATCTTGGTTTTGAGCTTGTCATCAACCAACGGGTACTTTGAACGATCGTTATAGCGCCCAATGTAGCTGTGGTTGCGCTTGTTCATACCCATAATACCGCGGTCACGTAACTTAAACGGAGAGGTAATTCTATTTAACATAGGATTAGTCCTCCGTTAGTGGTTTGAAGCGACGAAGTTCGGTTAAGCGGTATCCAGTATAAGTACCGAGCAATAAGATACAGGCCAAAATAATAAACTGAAGACCAATAAAGTTGAATGTCAGGTGCTGAATATATGGGTTCGTCATACCAAGGTATACCAGAACCGCAGTTAGCAATGAACCGCCACCTTGTAGAACAACCTCTTTTGCCCCTTCTTCTTCCCATAGGATAGACATACGCTCGATTGTCCAAGACAGAATAATCATTGGGAAGAACGTAATAGAGAGGCCTTCTGTTAAGCCAATCTTAAAGGCAACAACCGTGAACACCGAAATAATCAATATTACGGTAATGATGACCGCCGAAATCCTGGCGACCAGCAATAAGTTCAATTTAGAAAGATAACTACGAATAACCAAGCCGGTTCCGACAATCAGTAAGAAACCAACAATACCAGTAACAAGCGAAGTTTGTACAAAAGCAACCGCGATCAGTACAGGCATGAACGTACCAGAGGTTTTCAAACCAATGAGTATACGAAGGAAAACGACTATCAATGCACCGATTGGGATCAGCATGATGGTCTTAAACATGGCTTGCTCTTCTAGTGGCAAACTATGGATCGAGAAGTTTAGCAGGTCATCTGCCGCTACTTTACTATTGGTCGCTTCTTGGGTTGTCGCATCTTGAGCAATCATAGTGAAGTGAACTTTACTGTTTTTGCCGCCGACTACGTCGAGTAAAGAAATGTTCGATTCATCCCATACCAGCAGGTTTGACTTTTTACTGCCTTCAACCGATTCAGGTGAGAAAATGGTCCACTTCTGGCCATCCCAAACTTGATTCATTTGTTGAATTGACTGACGGCGACGACCGTCTTCAAGTTCGATAACACCAACGACTTTGTTCGGAATTTCAGCAAACGAAAGCAGTTTTGCAGCCGCTTCAGTTTTCGTCATGTTATTCAGTAGCAGGGCGCTGTTTTGGCTATCAGCATCGTTGAGGATTTTAATCAGTTCACGAGTGAATGTGATGTTGTCAGCAGAGCGACTGTTTGCGCGCTCAAGAACGGCCGTTGCCGCCGCTTCTTCTGGGCCATCAAAGGTTGGTCTAACAATAGCATCTTCACTTGGTGGCACGGATTCAACCACAGCTTGGTCATCGACTAAGAACTGAGTCTTGTAGTAGATAGTCTGTGGTCCATCAGCTTGGCGAATAGACCATTCAGCTCGGCGGCCTGAGTCGGTATCAACATAGGAAACACCATAGCCAGGGGAAGATGCAGATTCTCCCACGAGTGTGAAACCTTCTTGAGTAAGAGGAGCGGCCAAAGAGATCTTTGCGGGTTGGCCTATAGCATTAAACTCTACACGAGCTTCTATATCCCAGACTTGGCGAGTCTCACCAGGAGTCCAGGGAACGCCATAGGTGTCGTGTCGCATTATGCTTAGAGCAGCACCCACTACGATCAATAAACCTACAGAAAGGTAAAATGGAATACGAGAAGTCATACACAACCTTATTTATTATTTTTTGCTATCCGTAAATGTGTTAGCGAAAAGAGAACTAATTGTTAGTTGAAAGTATATATTGCTGACTTACATCGACTAAAGCAATATCTTTAATAAATTCTCTTCCTAATAATATAGGGTGGTTCATTTGTGAACGATCCGCCAACGTAAATTGCGCTTTTTCATGGATTTTTCCAACCCGGATCCACAATTCGATGACGGCACGTCTCTCGCTCTTTTCACTATTTTGTTGGCGAATTTTCACATATCGAACGATCGGTGCTTCTATCCATTGCTGTTTACGATCCTTATGTTTGTCATCGACAAGGTGAAAACGAACCCAGTCACTGCCGTTTCTTTCAAACTCTTGAATGTCGATAGCATTAAGAGACGAGGTAGCCGCGCCAGTGTCCACTCGTGCATCGTACGAAGCTTGCAAGATATCGAGCTCGACCATCTCAACCGACCCCAATAAGACAAGAGAAGAAGGTTTGCTAGGGGTTAAGAGTTTTGGCGTCGTACTTGTGGTCTTAATTTCATCGGTGTCTTTGTCATCAGACAAAGGTTCGTTGTTTTGAGAAAGCTGTATAGAATCCAATTGCTGGGTAAGTGCGATAACTTCTGATTCCAAGCTGTCGATATAATCACTTTGATTACTAAGTTGAAGGTCAAGGTTGGTAAGTCTATTTTCGAGCCTTGCTTCTGAGGTATTAATCGCGTCGATAGTAGCTTGTTGGAGCTGCTCGTGATTGGTTGTAGAACAACCAGCGAGAAGGCCAATGGCGACAACAGGTGCCAATCGTTTGTACATGTCTAACCTTAAGTGACTTAAATTGCAGAGGTGATTTCTGAAGAGGGATTCTAGCGCAATCGATAGGGTGTCGTGAACTCCCTATTGTCAGAGCTAAGTAAGAGTTATAAAGATACGGTCAGCAACGTGAACTTTGTACACCCAAACGTTCACGTGCTGGCGATTTTGTATACACTGCCTTGGTGTTAAGGCTTAGTGGCAACCAATACTGCCCGGCGAGGAGCTGGGTGGCCTTCTACCGTTCTAGACGGGTCGTTAGGGTCGAGATAATCTGGCAAAGAGTTGTGTGTCATCCAATCGGTGGTGCGCTGTTCGCCGACTGAAGTGGTATTTTCATCAACAATACGCACGTTTTCAAAGCCCGATTTCTCTAGCCACACTTTCAGTGCCTTAGCCGATGGGAAGAAGTAAACATTGCGCATCTGAGCGTATCGGTCCATTGGCACTAAAACCGCATTTTCGTCGCCTTCAATAACTAGAGTCTCTAGCACTAACTCGCCACCAGAAACCAATTGGTTTTTTAACTGTAAAATATGATCAAGCGGTGAACGACGATGATAAAGAACGCCCATACTAAACACGGTATCGAACGCATTCAGTTCCGGAAGCTGCTCGATGCCCAAAGGTAATAAGTGAGCACGTTGATCGTCACCCATCAACTTACGAATGGCTTCAAACTGAACTAAAAACAGGTGAGAAGGGTCGATACCAACACACATGCGCGCGCCTTCACCCAACATGCGCCACATGTGGTAACCATTCCCGCAGCCTACATCCAACACAGAGCGATTCTTTAACGGAGAAATGTGCGGTAGTACGCGATCCCATTTCCAATCTGAACGCCACTCCGTGTCAATATGAATGCCATGAACGTTATAAGGCCCTTTGCGCCATGGGTGAAAAGTGCGCAAAAGGTTTTCGAGTTTTTTGCATTCACCCGTTGCCAAAGGTGTGTCGTTACTCAACGCCACTTCACTTTTCAGCTCGACCTGATCAGGGGAGGCATTCGAAATCTTAGCCAGCGCTCGCAACCAGCGATCAAAGTCTCCATGCTCAGCGTTTTGCCAGTCAGTCAATTGCTGTGGAAGAATATTGAGCCACGGCTGCAATCGAGTGTCTTGTGCGATGAATTGATAAAAATTAGCAAAATTGAACATGGTGATCTCTATAGTTTTAGCGAACACAAACACTGTCTGTTAACTCAAGCGTGGTAAACCCGCGGTGGTAACACTCACTGTGCTGCGTAGGAATAAATGGCAACGTCTATTTGATGGCGAACATCGAACCAAAGTTAAAGCATTGGAACCAGACTTCGCTGGTGGCAAAGCCGACGTCTGAGAACCGGGTACGATGGGACTCTATTGAGTCGGGACGCATCACGTTCTCGATAGCGCTGCGCTTTTGACTGATTTCTAACTCACTGTATCCGTTAGCACGTTTAAAATCATGGTGTAGATCGATGAGAAGCTCATGGGCTTGCTCGTCGTCAAACACATATTTCTCTGAGACGATAAGGATCCCCCCAGGGCGGAGCCCATCATGGATTTTTTGCAGCAATACTAATCGGTCTTCAGGTGACAAAAACTGCAAAGTAAAGTTAAGTACGACCACCGATGCATTATCGATGTCGATATGACGAATATCCGCCTCTACCACTTCCACAGGGGTATCTGAGCGGTAAGCGTTGATGTGCAGCTTGCAGCGCTCAACCATTGCTGCTGAATTATCGACAGCGATGATTTTACAACCTTCTTGTTGAATATGACGTCGCATAGACAGCGTTGCTGCACCCAAAGAGCAGCCTAAGTCATACACGTGGCTATGAGGTTTAGCGAATCGCTCCGCTAACATACCAATTGCTGAAATGATGTTGCTGTAACCCGGTACCGAGCGCTGGATCATGTCTGGAAAAACTTCCGCAACACGTTCATCGAACGTGAAATCACCGATCTTGTCGATAGGAGCAGAAAAAATAGTGTCTTTATTCGCCATATGTGTGTTCTCTAGACAGGCAGAAGCCAGCAAGTATTGTCGGGCCGATAAAAAAGGCGCGTATTTTATGCCATCTCCCTTAGCTTGTCATCTTAATCGTATGCGCTAACAGAACATAGTTTAGAACAAGGAAATTTGCGAAGAGTGACGCAGAGCCGGAAAGGGGGCAAGTGACTCTAGCTTAAGTGACTGCGACAGTTGTTGATGCAGGCTGACGGCAAGTTCGGGCGCACGAGCATTGTCGGGGGTATGAATCATGATATAAGGTCGTTTGCCTTGCTCGACCCAATCGCTTATTTTCCTGATCCATGGCTGAAAATAATGCTGATTCGCATTAGCGTCAGTTTGTCCAATAAACCGAATCATAGGTGATTGGTGCGTGGCAATCGCATGTACTGGCACTTTAGGTTTTTTTTGTTGGGCGTCGCGAATAACTGCATTTTCGGGTTTTGCGGCAAACAGCGGTCGACTGTCCATAATAACCCGATCCATGTTTGACTCACTAAGCCAGCGATTAAGCGTTTTTTCTTGTGGCCCTTTGGCGAAAAACAGGGGGTGCCTGACTTCTACCGCCAATGGGAAATGATCGGGAAAAAGCTGGCAAAACTGCTTTAGCTTACCGAGATCACTTGGTCCAAAAGACGCCGGCAGTTGAATGGTCCATAGGCCGACCTTATCAGTAACGGGTTCCATGGCATTAAGAAACTGCAATAAATCATGCTTGACCAAAGTCAGTTGCTTGTCGTGGGTGATGGACTTTGGCAGCTTAAAGGTAAACCGAAAATCGTCGTTGGTGGCGCTGGCCCAATTTCGTATCGTGGTAGGGCTGGGCGTAGCGTAAAAGGTGGTGTTACCTTCAACGGTGTTAAAGACAGAGGCGTAGCGTTCAAGCCGCTCATTGTTGGTCGTCCCTTTACCATAAAAGGATTGTTGCCATTCGTTGTGAGACCACATGGTCAGTCCGATATAGATCATGGGTCTCTCCATTTCCGCCTTAATCTCTGTCATTTGTTGATATTTTGGTCGCTTAGCGAGTTTATAATGGTTCAAGCGCGATTAATCATAATAAAAACTCTCGAATATGGTCGATTTTAGACGATTTTCCGCGTATAAATGAACCTTTGAATTTTTGGTTTGCGATAGCGATTAAAATATAATCAGCAAATCGGGAAGCAAGTTATTATCACTTATTTGGAAATTGGGAAATTCACTATGCGTAGCCATTACTGTGGTCACCTGAACAAGTCCCTCGCAGGACAAACTGTAGAACTGTGCGGTTGGGTAAATCGTCGCCGCGATTTAGGCGGCCTAATCTTTATTGATATGCGAGATCGCGAAGGTATTGTTCAAGTAGTCGTCGACCCTGATATGGCAGATGTGTTCGAAGTCGCGAATCAACTTCGCAACGAATTCTGCATCAAACTCACCGGTGAAGTGCGCACGCGTCCTGATAGCCAAGTAAACAAAGACATGGCAACGGGTGATGTTGAGATCCTGGCGAAAGGCCTTGAAATCATTAACCGTAGCGACGTTCTTCCATTGGACTTTAACCAGACCAACACAGAAGAGCAGCGTCTAAAATATCGTTATATCGATCTTCGTCGTCCAGAAATGAGCGATCGCATCAAGCTACGTGCCAAAGCATCAAGCTTCGTTCGCCGTTTCCTTGATGACAACGCGTTCCTAGACATCGAAACACCAGTACTGACTAAAGCAACACCAGAAGGCGCGCGTGATTACCTAGTCCCTAGCCGCGTTCACAAAGGTTCGTTCTACGCATTGCCACAATCGCCACAGTTGTTTAAGCAGCTGCTTATGATGTCTGGCTTTGATCGTTACTACCAGATCGTAAAATGTTTCCGTGATGAAGATTTACGTGCTGACCGTCAGCCTGAATTTACTCAAATTGATATCGAAACGTCCTTCATGTCGGCAGATCAAGTGCGAGCCATTACCGAGAAATTGGTTCACGATATGTGGCAAGAGCTTCTAGATGTAGATCTAGGTGAGTTCCCGGTGATGTCGTTTGCAGAAGCGATTTCACGTTACGGTTCAGATAAGCCAGATCTACGTAATCCACTAGAGTTGGTAGACGTAGCAGATCTTGTAAAAGACGTAGAATTTAAAGTCTTCTCTGGCCCAGCAAATGACGAGAAAGGTCGTGTTGCCGTTATCCGTGTTCCGGGTGGCGCGAAGTTGACTCGTAAGCAAATCGACGGCTATGCAGAATACGTTGGCATCTATGGTGCGAAAGGACTGGCTTGGATGAAAGTCAACGATCGCGCAGCGGGCGTAGAAGGCATTCAATCTCCAGTAGCGAAATTCCTAAACGAAGACGTAATCAACGGCATTCTTGAGCGCACTGGCGCGGAGTCTGGCGACATCATCTTGTTCGGCGCAGACAAAGCAAACACTGTTTCTGAAGCAATGGGTGCACTTCGTCTGAAGCTAGGTAAAGACCTAGAATTAACAGACACGTCGAAGTGGGCACCATTGTGGGTTGTTGACTTCCCAATGTTTGAAGAAGACGACGAAGGTAACCTACACGCAATGCATCACCCGTTTACTTCACCTCTTGGCATGACGGCTGAAGAGCTAAAAGTGAACCCAGCGGCGGCAAACTCAAATGCTTACGATATGGTGATTAATGGCTATGAAGTGGGTGGTGGTTCTGTTCGTATTCACAACGCAGAAATGCAGTCTGCGGTATTTGAAATCTTAGGTATCGACGCGAAAGAGCAGCAAGAGAAGTTTGGCTTCCTGCTGGATGCACTAAAATACGGTACTCCACCGCATGCGGGTCTGGCGTTCGGACTTGACCGTTTAGTTATGCTTCTTTGTGGAACAGAGAACATCCGTGACGTGATTGCATTCCCGAAAACAACGGCGGCAGCGTGTCTACTTACTGACGCTCCAAGTCTTGCAAACCCAGCCGCTCTAGAAGAGCTTGCAATTGCAGTGACAGTAGCGAAAGAGAAAGACGCTTAAGAAACTGCTAAGTAGTATAGTTAGGTCGCACGCTTTTAGTAGATCCCTGCCTACGCAGGGATGACGACTATTTTTGGCACACCAAAGGTTGATGTGTCATTCCACTGGCCGTGCGCCTACGCAGGCAGGAATCCAACCAAAGCGAGTACCAAAACTAAAAGCCAAGATCACAACATACTTAAAACTCCCGCAATCGCGGGAGTTTTTGTTTCTCAATTCTGTATAGTTATACCAACATAGAAAGTAATCCAACTTCATAGAACTCAAAGGATTTGTCATGGCCGGTCATAGTAAATGGGCAAACATTCGTCATAGAAAAGCAGCACAAGATGCCAAGCGCGGTAAGATCTTTACCAAATTAATCCGAGAGATCGTTGTATCTGCCAAAGAAGGCGGTGCTGAACCAGAAAATAACCCAAGATTGCGCGCAGCCATTGATAAAGCACTGTCTAACAATATGACGCGTGACACCGTTAACAAAGCGGTGAGCCGTGGTGCGGGTGACGAAGGCAATGACAATATGGAAACGGTCATCTACGAAGGCTATGGCCCTGGTGGAACTGCGGTGATGGTTGAGTGCATGACTGACAATCGCAACCGCACGGTTTCTGGTGTTCGACATGCGTTTTCCAAAGCAGGCGGTAACTTAGGCACCGATGGGAGTGTGAATTACTTGTTTGAAAAGAGGGGGGTGATTTCCTATGCTCCGGGCCTTGATGAAGACCAGGTGATGGAAGTGGCATTGGAAGCAGGGGCCGATGATATCGAAACCGCTGAAGATGGCTCGATAGATGTTTACACCTCACCTGCAGAATTTGGTCAGGTTAAAGACGGACTGGATGCCGCCAGTTTTGAGTCAAGCAACGCAGAGGTCACTTTGGTTCCTTCAACCAAAGCCGATCTAGACGCCGAGACCGCGCCTAAGCTACTGCGACTGATCGATGCACTAGAAGATCTCGATGACGTGCAAGAAGTGTATCACAACGGTGATATTTCTGATGACGTTGCCGCGAGTTTGTAAGCATTATGTCCATTATACTAGGCATTGACCCGGGCTCACGAATTACGGGATATGGCGTTATTCGTCAACAAGGTAGGCATTTGCATTATTTGGGAAGTGGTTGTATTCGCACTTCAGAAGAAGCTCTGCCTGGGCGGCTCAAGCAAATCTATGCGGGTGTTAGCGAAATCATTACCCAATTTCAACCAGATGTGTTCGCCATCGAGCAAGTCTTTATGTCGAAAAATGCGGACTCAGCGTTGAAGCTTGGTCAGGCAAGAGGCAGTGCAATCGTCGCCGCCGTCAATCATGATCTTCCCGTTTATGAGTATGCAGCTCGTCTTATAAAACAAGCCGTTGTTGGCACAGGTGGTGCAGACAAAGCACAGGTTCAGCACATGGTGACCAGTATGCTAAAGCTATCGGCAAAACCCCAGGCGGACGCAGCCGATGCTCTTGGCGTTGCGATTTGTCATGCCAACACTAATAAAACTCTGGTTGCGTTAGCTGGTAAGGCGTCGAGCGCGAAACGTGGTCGCTACCGCTAAATCTGGTCGCTACTGAAGCTTGGTCGTTATAGCTAAATCAGTGACAGCATCACTTTTATAGGAAGTGATTACAATTAGGTGAGCATAATAGAACTTACCCCACAAAATTATCAATTTGCCAATATCATGCCTTGTTAATTATTTGTTAACTCAATATTATTGGTCCGATGTGTTGCGAAATGGAGCAAAAGTAAATGGGAACGGGACCAAACTGGCAGCGATTTATCTATTCGGAAACAAAATTGCCGTCGCATGAAATGAGAGGCGCTGAAACCACAGCCGTATTCGCGATCGTGGCATTGTGTGTCGGGGTTTACAGTGCGTTTAAATGGTCGGCCAACGGTCATTCCACCCTTATCACTTCGTCTTATTTGCTCGTTATTGCCGAATTGATGTCGTTGGCGGTACTCAAATATACACGTCACTATAAGATTTCGATGCACCTTGGCTTTGCTGGAATGGTTGGTCATGCGACTAACATTATCTATCAAAGTGGCGGCGTCGTAGAATCGACACAAACTTATTGGGTACCATTGCTCATTGTGGCCT
The DNA here is from genome assembly GCF_022836845.1 of Vibrio gelatinilyticus. Classification (GTDB taxonomy): domain Bacteria; phylum Pseudomonadota; class Gammaproteobacteria; order Enterobacterales; family Vibrionaceae; genus Vibrio; species Vibrio gelatinilyticus. The sequence goes on along the minus strand of NZ_JAJNNZ010000011.1, from coordinate 63,230 downwards.
TCTTCCTTTCGGCCTCTAGGGTGGCGGCGCTATCGTGGAGTGTCTTCATTATTTCCATGTCAGCCATGATGACCTACGCTCACGTGTCTGGCTACATGTTCCCGCAAATCGAATTGACCCAAGCCAAGCAAAATATTGAGATATGGTCAGGCACATTACTGCCATTGGCGGTGATCTGCTTTGCGCAAAGTTTTACTGTTAAGCAAAAAGAATCGGCAATTCATCACGCTGAAAAAGCCCGCCAAGACAGTGAAGAAGTCGCGCAGCAAGCAATTGAAGGTGAAACTAAACTTAATCAGTTATTGGCATCAGTCAATGAAAGCTCTAACGAGCTTGATGGCGTCATGCAGCAAGTTAAAGGTGAATCTGCAGCGTTGACCGAGCAGATGAGCTCGCTGGGGATGAACAGCTCTTCTCAGGCGAGTGCAGCCGAAGAAATGAGCCAACAACTCGGACAGCTTTCTCAGGTCACCGATAATTCCGTTGATTTCATGCATCAGGTAACTGAAAAAAGTGAATCGGTTCGTCAGCAAGCTGAAATGAGCAATGGCGCGCTGCAAGCTTCAACTGAAGCGATCAACAATATTGACGAAAGTAACAAGAAAGTGGTCGCCGTCATTGAGCTTATTACAGCCGTGGCAGAGCAGACCAACTTGTTAGCACTTAATGCGGCCATTGAAGCTGCAAGAGCCGGAGAGCATGGCCGAGGGTTTGCAGTCGTTGCTGACCAGGTCAGGGAGTTATCCTCGAAAACTAGTGATTCGGTCAGTGAGATCCGTGGCTTAATTTCCAATAGCCAACAACAGATCGATGCGGGCCACGCCACCATTAAAGAAACGGTGACACAACTTAGCGATATGATTGAAAAAGTGCAAACCATCTCCCAGGATGTCGATCAGTTAACTCAGCTTCTCAATCAACAGAACGAGGCTATCTCGGAGCTCAACCTTGCCAGTACCGATGTCGCACGTTCGGTGGTCTCCACAAATCATATTTCCGAAGATGTGCAGCAAATTAGCCACAATCTTGATGAACAAATCACTCAAGGGGCGACGCTGTCTGAAAGGCTTCGTGCTGCGGTAAACGCATAGCACTCCGACTTTTGGCCTTAATATGTACTGTTAAGGCCAATTTCCATAAATCTTACTGGATACTTATCCAGTTATTTTATATTCTAGTGTCCATCAAAAACAAACTGAGATAGAAGTGTGATTGGACGTTTAAGAGGAACTCTCGTTGAGAAGCAGCCACCAGAATTATTAATTGAAGTCGGTGGAGTCGGTTATGAAGTTCAAATGCCAATGAGCTGTTTTTACGAATTGCCAGACGTTGGTGAAGAAGCCATTATCTATACTCATTTTGTTGTTCGTGAAGATGCCCAACTACTTTATGGGTTCAATACGGTTCGCGAACGTGCTCTATTTCGCGAAGTTATCAAAGCCAACGGTGTCGGACCGAAACTCGGCCTCGGTATCTTGTCGGGTATGTCTGCCAGTCAATTTGTCGCATGCGTAGAGCGCGAAGACATTTCGACCTTAGTGAAATTGCCCGGCGTCGGTAAGAAAACCGCAGAGCGACTTGTGGTTGAAATGAAAGACAGGTTGAAAGGTTGGGGCGCGGGAGATCTCTTTACGCCGGCAACTGATGCTGCTCCAATTGATAGCGCAGGCGTGGCCGCTAACGACGCTAACGCAGAAGAAGAAGCCGTAAGCGCTCTTCTTGCTTTGGGCTATAAGCCTCAACAAGCATCAAAAATTGTTGCTCAAGTTGCGAAACCAGAGATGTCTAGTGAAGCACTGATCCGTGAATCACTGCGAGCCATGGTCTAAATAAGCTAGACTATAACAAGTTATTGTTTTGATAGAGAATGGTTTAACAGAGAATGGTCTAAGCTGACCATCGAGATCTAATTAGTATGATAGAAGCCGATCGCTTAATCGCCCCCGAAAACCCAGTATTTAAAGATGAAGATGTCATCGATAGGGCCATTCGCCCTAAGAAGTTGTCTGACTACCGAGGTCAAGACCATGTTCGTGACCAGATGGAAATCTTTATCAAAGCGGCCCAAATGAGGAATGAAGCCTTAGACCACTTATTGATCTTTGGCCCTCCGGGATTGGGTAAAACCACGCTTGCGAATATTGTCTCTAACGAGATGGAAGTGAATATTCGAACAACATCAGGCCCTGTATTAGAAAAGGCAGGGGACTTGGCTGCGCTGCTAACCAACCTCGAAGAAAACGACGTCTTATTTATTGATGAGATCCATCGTTTAAGCCCGATGGTAGAAGAAGTGCTGTATCCAGCTATGGAAGACTATCAGTTGGATATCATGATCGGCGAAGGCCCTGCGGCACGTTCAATTAAAATTGACTTGCCACCTTTTACCCTGATCGGCGCAACGACTAGAGCGGGTTCATTAACATCGCCATTGCGCGATCGATTCGGAATTGTCCAGCGATTGGAATACTACAAGATCGCCGATTTGCAGCACATCGTACAACGCAGTGCGGGTTGTTTAAACCTGTCAATGGAGCCAGAAGGAGCGTTAGAAATAGCCAGGCGCGCACGCGGTACGCCACGTATTGCCAACCGCTTATTACGTAGGGTAAGAGATTACGCCGAAGTGAAAGGCAACGGCCATATTTGCTCTGATGTCGCGGATAAAGCTCTTAATATGCTCGATGTCGACAGCCAAGGCTTTGACTACATGGACCGAAAACTGCTTCTGGCGATTATGGAGAAATTCTCAGGAGGGCCAGTGGGGTTAGACAACCTAGCTGCAGCAATCGGTGAAGAGAAAGACACCATAGAAGATGTAATCGAACCGTATCTGATTCAACAGGGCTATTTACAAAGAACGCCAAGAGGACGGATAGCCTCAGACCGAGCTTATCTTCATTTTGGAATAGATAAGTCTTAATTTTCCGGGCTCGCTAGCAACAGCGAGCCTTTTTTGTGTCATTGCCGCTACGTTTTTTCACCCTCCTCTCCGCGATCTTTTTTTTGCTATCAATCTGATTAATTTTGTTTGCTGTTTTATTGAACTAAACTTGATTATATTTTCAACGCATAATGGCAAACTTAGTTTTCATTCAAATAAATTTTCAAGATCTAAAAAAAAAATTAAGAATTATGCGCAGCAAGATTCATTTGAAATGTGATGATAGTTCAAGCGAGTAGTTGCTAGCGTATATTATGCGTAAAATTAATAGGTTACCTCTTTTGGGTTATCTCTAATCGCGATCTTCCTCCCATAGAATATAACTTGTCAGCGTTTGATTTGGATCAATGTGATGTTTTATTGCACAGCTCACATCCCACATTTGTTGATGCAAATCAAGGCATCCTGAAGAAATAAAAATTTTGAAAGGTTATCAATTTGCCAGTAATATTAGCCGCAGCTATATTAGCTCATGCTTAACAATTAACTAACCAATAAGGTACATTTACACAACAATATAGGCACAAAGCTCAACAAGTTTAATCTCCATTAAACAAATGCTTATTTTATGTAAATGTTGACAGTGTCGCTTAGCTGACACGTAAAGGAGTTACCATGATTGACGTTGTTGATCTGTCGCGGCTGCAATTTGCACTGACGGCAATGTATCACTTCTTGTTTGTTCCACTGACTTTGGGTATGGCGTTTCTTCTTGCCATTATGGAGTCTTTATATGTAATGACCGATAAACAAATCTACAAGGACATGACTAAGTTCTGGGGTAAGTTATTTGGTATTAACTTTGCTCTTGGTGTTGCTACTGGCCTAACCATGGAGTTCCAATTTGGCACAAACTGGTCGTACTATTCTCATTATGTCGGAGACATTTTCGGAGCCCCTCTGGCCATCGAAGCCCTTGTTGCCTTTTTCTTAGAATCTACATTTGTAGGTCTCTTCTTCTTTGGGTGGGATCGCCTTTCAAAACGTCAGCACTTAACCGTAACTTGGTTAGTTGCACTCGGTTCAAACTTCTCAGCGCTTTGGATTTTGATTGCCAATGGTTGGATGCAACACCCAGTGGGTGCTGAATTCAATTTCGAAACCATGCGTATGGAAATGGTCAGCTTTGCCGAAGTGGTCCTTAACCCAGTGGCGCAGGTGAAATTTGTTCATACTGTTGCATCAGGTTACACCACAGGTGCGATGTTCGTTCTTGGTATCAGCTCATACTATCTACTGAAAGGGCGTGATACTGCCTTTGCTAGACGCTCGTTCGCCATTGCAGCCTCGTTCGGTATGGCGTCAATCTTATCGGTCATTGTACTGGGTGATGAGTCGGGCTATGAGCTAGGTGACGTTCAAAAAGTGAAGTTGGCGGCTATTGAAGCAGAATGGCACACAGAACCTGCACCAGCAGCGTTTACTTTATTCGGCCTGCCAAACCAGGACGAAATGCATACTGATTATGCAGTGAAGATCCCTTATGTAATGGGTATTATCGCCACACGCTCATTAGATACACCAGTAACGGGCCTTCGTGACCTTCGCGAAGAACACGTCGATCGCATTCGCAACGGTATGTACGCTTACGAACTACTTGAGAAATTGCGCGCGGGCGAGCGAAGTGAAGACAACATCGCAGCGTTTGATGAAGTTAAAGAAGATCTTGGTTACGGTTTATTGCTTAAGCGCTACACCGACAAAGTTGTCGATGCCACCGAAGACCAAATACAAGCCGCTGCGGATGATTCTATCCCAACCGTTTGGCCGTTGTTCTGGTCATTCCGTATCATGGTTGCATGTGGATTCATCATGTTGTTCGTCTTTGGTGCGGCGTTTATTCAAACGTGTCGCCAGAAAATTGAACAGAAGAAATGGATTCTTAAAGCCACGCTCTTCAGTATCCCACTCCCTTGGATTGCGATCGAGGCAGGTTGGTTTGTTGCTGAGTACGGACGTCAGCCGTGGGCGGTTGGTGAAATCCTACCCACTCACGTTGCAGCATCAGCACTGACAGTAGGTCAGCTATGGACCTCATTGTTTGCCATTATCGCCCTATATACAGTGTTCTTGATTGCTGAAGTGTACTTGATGCTTAAATTTGCACGTAAGGGGCCAAGTAGCCTCAAGACAGGTCGTTATCACTTTGAACAAAATGTTGATACGGCAGAAAGCAAAGTCAATCGTCAAGTAGAAGCGTAAGCAGGGAGAGAAAGATGTTTGAATATGAAGTCTTACGATTTATCTGGTGGGTACTCATCGGCGTGTTACTCGCTGGGTTTGCGATTACCGATGGTTTCGATATGGGGGTAGGCGCACTGGTGCCTATCATCGGCAAAAGTGATTCTCAGCGTCGCGTCATGATCAACTCAATTGCACCGCACTGGGATGGTAACCAAGTTTGGTTAATCACCGCTGGTGGTGCGTTATTTGCGGCCTGGCCTTTGGTGTATGCGACGTCGTTTTCTGGCTTTTATTTTGCAATGATCATTACTCTAGCGGCGCTTTGGTTGCGCCCAATTGGTCTTGATTATCGCTCCAAGATAGAAGATCCGAAGTGGAGAAGCACTTGGGATATTGCCATCTCAATCAGTGGCTTTGTTCCGCCTATTATTTTTGGTGTAGCGTTTGGTAACCTGTTGCAGGGTGTTCCGTTCCAATTAAGTGATTTTATGATGCCAACGTATCATGGTTCCTTTTTTGGGCTGTTAAACCCATTTGCCTTGCTGTGTGGTTTGGTTAGTCTGTTTATGATCTTGCTACAAGGTGCAACATGGCTACAGATGAAGACCACGGCAGAAGTGCACGACAGAGCAAGAAGCGTCGCACAACTGACAGGCTTGCTGGTTGTTGCAGCGTTTGTTGGCGCAGGTTTCTGGATCCAAGGAATTGATGGCTATGCGATTGTTGGTTCTCTCGATGGTAATGCCGCATCTAATCCTCTGAATAAAGAAGTGATTCGTGAAGCCGGTGCATGGATGGCAAACTTTGAACGCAACCCATTGCTTTGGATTGCGCCAGCGCTAGGTATTGCAATGCCGTTAATTGCGGTTGTTGCCTCTAAGCTAGAAAAAGGGGCTACTGCCTTTATTGCGTCAAGCCTGGCTAATGGTGGCATCATCTTCACTGCAGGTATCGCCATGTTCCCATTTGTTATGCCAAGTAGCTTAAATCCATCGCATAGCCTAACAATGTGGGATGCGACGTCGAGCGAACTGACACTCAACCTAATGACCGCAGTCGCGTTTGTGATGGTGCCAGTGATTCTTGGCTACACATCGTGGACGTATTACAAAATGTTTGGTCGCTTGGATGAAAAATTCATCGAAGAGAACAAGAACTCACTTTATTAAGGAGCAACGTTATGTGGTATTTTGCTTGGATTTTAGGTGTTCTTTTGGCCTGCGCTTTTGGCATTATCAATGCGCTTTGGCTAGAACACAGTGAAATGATGGACAAAGACAGTGAGTAACCTTACTCATCAAGTAGAGCGTCTACATCGCTATATGGATAAGGCGGCATTACGTGCCTTATCCATGCTACTTGGCTTTCTTAACACGGGGCTATTCATGTGGTCCCCTGAAGCCTATGCAGAGCAGATAGCAGGATTTACCCCTTTATTGGGCATTCTGTTCGTGTGGTCTGTATGCGCAAGTATGGTCTACGGAATAGGATTTAAGCCCAGGTTTTGGCTTTGGCAAATCGTGTTTAGTCCATATTTTTGTTTGTCGATACTGATTTATTTTACAATTCGTTACTATTTCTAAATAAACCGAGCCTAGTGCTCGGTTTTTTCTTACACCTTCTGGTATTTGTTATGTGAGGACCAGGTAATTTGCTGCCGATTTAATCATGTAATTGTCAATTTTCGCACTTAAATCAAAAAAAATGGTCAGCGCTTATAACAAACACAATGAGTTGCGTTATATTAATTGCCATTACTTACAAAGGATCAGCTGCGTTTTGCCTCATCAAGGATTACCATTTGAACTGTCAGTGACGGTTTACTACGAAGACACAGATGCTGGTGGTGTTGTTTATCACTCCAACTACCTGAAGTTTTTTGAAAGAGCGAGAACTGAGTTACTCCGTACATTAGGGATAAACCAAGGCGTTTTGCTTCAAGAGCATGTCGGGTTCGTGGTACGCCATATGGACATCGACTTTCTTCAAGGTGCTAAGTTAGATGATCACCTTACGGTGCAAACGACTGTGGCCGAGCTAAAACGTGCTTCAATCGTTTTTGATCAAAAAATTGTTAATGCTGAGGGTGTTGTATTTTCTAAGGCGCTGGTTAAGGTCGCCTGTATAGACAATGCAAAGATGAAACCTAAACCAATACCATCATTTATAGTACAGGAGCTCAAAAGCAGTGAGTGCTGATATTTCCTTTTTGGACCTTTTTCTACAAGCGAGTCTATTAGTTAAACTCGTTATGCTTATTTTGCTCGGTATGTCGGTTGTCTCATGGGCAATGATCATCAAACGAAGCAAAGTACTATCGCAAGCCACCAAAGACTCAAACGCCTTTGAAGATAGATTTTGGTCTGGTGCTGACTTGTCTCAAATTTATCAAGACGTCAAGAAGCGCAAAGACGAGCTGGCGGGAGCGGAAGAGATTTTTTATTCGGGTTTCACCGAGTTCTTACGCCTACGTAAATCAAACTCTGACTCACCAGCATTTATTATGGAAGGCACAGGGCGCTCCATGCGTGTTGCGGTCGCCAGAGAAGTCGACGAATTAGAAACCAATCTGCCATTTTTGGCAACAGTGGGCTCTATCAGCCCGTACATTGGCCTATTTGGTACGGTATGGGGCATTATGCACGCCTTCATTGCCTTAGGTGAAGTCAAGCAGGCGACATTGGCGATGGTCGCGCCAGGCATTGCAGAAGCGCTGATTGCAACGGCGATGGGTCTGTTTGCTGCAATCCCAGCAGTTATGGCTTACAACCGCCTAAGTAACAAAGTAAGTAAGCTAGAGCATAACTACGCGACCTTCTCAGAAGAATTCCACAGTATCCTGCACAGGCAGGCTATGGCGGGTAGGGAGCAGTAATGGCTGGCTACCAACCCAAAAAGCGTAAACTGACTTGCGAAATTAACGTTGTTCCGTATATCGACGTTATGTTGGTGTTGTTGATCATTTTTATGGTGACCTCACCGTTTGTCACTCAAGGTGTGGATGTAGAACTCCCTAAGACTTCCAGTGCGAAACCGGCTTCTGAATTGGCGGGTGACACAGACGCAAGCTTCATTATTGTTGAAGTCGATGCAGAGGGAAATCTAGGGTTAAGCGTTAACAACGAAGATGTACAAAGAGGCCTGTCTTTAGAAGACATCATCGTGCGTGTAAGAGCAGAGCTAAGCATCAACCCCAACTCTCCTGTTGCCGTGGGCGGCGATGCCGCAACACCTTATGCAGAAGTTGTTATTTTATTGGACGAGTTGAGCCAGGCAGGGATCCCTAAAGTTGGATTGCTGACGGAGATAAAGGAATAGTTTCCGAACTGCTATGAAAAATAAAAAGAATGTAGCGAATAGTTACTCAACGCCGATGGTAATCTCGGTGGCATTGCATGCCCTGTTAATTGTCGCGTTGCTTTGGGGAACGGATTTCACCATGAGCGATCCGGAACCAGCTGGCATGGTGCAAGCTGTGGTTATCGATCCTGCGAAAGTCAGGCAGCAAGCGAACGAGATCCGAAAGCAGCGTCAAACGGCGGCTAAGAAAGAACAAGATAGGCTCGATAAACTGCGCCGTGAAAGCGAACAGCTTGAGCGCAACCGCAAAGCGGAAGAAGAGCGTATTCGTAAGTTAAAGCAGCAACAAGCAAACGAAGCGAAAGCGACTCGCGAAGCGGAAAAACGCAGAAAACTTGAAAAAGAAAAAACCGCCAAGGCTGAGGCTGAACGTAAAGCTAAAGAACAAGCGGTGAAAAAAGCCGAGCAGAAACGCTTAGCAGCCGAAGCCGCGATCCTTGTAGCCGAGCAGCAACGTCTTGAAAAAGAGGCGGCGATTGCAAAAGCAGAGCAGCAGCGCGTAGCAGAAGAAAAAGCAGCTAAAGCCGCACAAGAAAAGGCCAGACTTGAAAAAGAGGCGGCAGAGCGTGCCGAGAAGCAGCGTATAGAAAAAGAGAAAGCCGCCAAAGAAGCTGCCGAGAAAGCGAGAAAAGAGCAAGAAAGACTGCAGCAGCTAGAGCGAGAGCGTAAAGAGCAAGAAGCGGCGCTCAGTGATATTTTTAGTGGATTAGAAACTGAATCAGCGCAAAACACGACGGCACGCTCTAGGCATGTGAGCTCAGAAGTGCAGCGTATGGGGGCCATTTATACCCAGCTGATTCAACAAAAACTATTGCTAGAGGACAGCTTTAGGGGAAAGTCTTGTCGAGTTAACTTAAGGCTCATACCTGCTGGCAGTGGAGCGATTGCTGGTCAGGTAAAAGTGCTCGATGGCGATAGCCGCTTATGTGCAGCGACACGAAGCGCAATAGCTCAAGTAGGCACATTCCCGCTGTCGAAAGAAAGCGATGTGAATGAAAAACTGAAGAACATCAACTTAACCGTAGTACCAGAGTAAAAGGAAAAGCTTGTGATTAGGCGATTACTGATAGGAATGGCATTCATCGTAGGCAGCAGCCTACAGCTAGCAAATGCCGCGCTCGAACTCGTTATTACCGATGGCATTGATTCAGCAAGGCCGATAGCCATTGTCCCATTTAAATGGGAGGGGCCAGGCAAACTGCCTCATGACGTTTCGGCGGTAATTTCCTCGGATTTGCAACGCAGCGGAAAATTTAGCCCGGTTTCCACCAGTGACATGCCACAAACGCCTTTTGATGCGTCACAGGTTAACTTTGGCGCCTGGACATCGATAGGTGTAGACGCATTATTAACAGGGACGATCACCTTAAACGCTGAAAATAACTACGTTATTCAATATCAATTGATCGACGTTGTACGTGGACAACTAACGGGTGGTAAGTCAAAAGCGCTGAGTGATGATGGCCAACTGGTCCTTTCAAACGATCACATTTTGTTTAAGAAGCAAGCGTCGGTACCAGGCCCTCGCTTGAGAGAATACGCACACCGAATCTCCGATTTGGTGTATGAAGAACTGACAGGCGAGCGTGGTGCTTTCATGACTCGTATCGCCTATGTCGTTGTAAATGATAAGGATTCATACCCTTATCAAATGCGCGTAGCCGACTACGACGGTTACAACGAACGTATGGTATTGCGTTCTAAGCAGCCACTTATGTCGCCTGCATGGTCGCCCGATGGTGAGAAGTTAGCTTACGTGAGCTTCCAAAACGGTCAGGCTGAAATATTCATTATGAATATTTACACAGGTAAAAGAGAAAAAATAACGTCATTCCCACGTCACAATGGTGCGCCAAGATTCTCTCCTGACGGAAAGACATTAGCATTGGTACTGTCAAAGACCGGAAGTTTGCATGTTTATACATTAGATCTAGAAACGCGCAAGCTACGCCAAATTACTAGGGGAAGGTCAAATAATACAGAACCATTTTGGAAACCAGATGGAAAATCGCTTATTTTTACCTCTGATAGGGGTGGTAACCCTCAGATTTATGGAGTAAATTTGTCTGATGGTAAAACTCGTAGACTAACATGGCAAGGCAGCCAAAACCTTGGTGGGCAGATCACCCCCGATGGTCGCTTCCTAGTCATGGTCAATCGCTCTAACTCTGGATTTAACCTTGCAAAGCAAGATTTAGAAACAGGAGCAGTTCAGATTCTAACAAAAACGTTGTTAGACGAATCGCCGAGCATTGCACCGAACGGAGCTATGGTCATCTATAGCTCGATGTATAACAAAATTAACGTGTTATCAATGGTTTCTATTGACGGACGTTTTAAAGCTAGATTACCGGCAACAAATGGGCGTGTAAGAGCACCCGCATGGTCACCGTTTTTATAGCAACTTACTTTAATATTTAAGGGAAAGAACAATGCAACTAAATAAAGTTTTTAAAGGGCTGCTAATTGCACTACCTGTACTGGCAATGACGGCTTGTAGCTCTAGCGAAGACGCAGCCTCAACATCTGCTTCAGAAACAAACAACAATGCAGCAGTCGTTGAAGAAACCACAACAGTAGCTACGCCAGTTGAAGAAACTGTACAGCTTACTGAGCAAGAAATGAAAGAAAAAGCGCTACGTGAAAACCAAACTATTTACTTCGCTTTTGACAACTCTACAATCGCGGGCGACTACGAAGATATGCTAGCAGCACACGCAGCGTACCTGAGCAAAGATGCGTCTCTTAAAGTGACTATCGAAGGTCACGCTGATGAGCGCGGTACTCCTGAGTACAACATCGCACTAGGTGAGCGTCGTGCACAAGCTATTGCTAAATACATCCAAGCTCTTGGTGTACAAGCTGACCAGATCTCTATCGTAAGCTACGGTGAAGAGAAGCCACTACTACTTGGCCAATCTGAAGATGCATACGCGAAGAACCGTCGTGCAGTTTTAGTATACTAATTAACGGTTAAATGAGGTTTGAACCTTATGAAAGGTAACTTACAGCGCACTTTTGTGCTTACGTTACTAACCGTAGCAGCGAGCCCTGTGCTCGCTGCTAAAGCACCAGTTACCGATCTCAATGCGTCAGCTACTTCGACATCGACCGTTGTTTCTGTCGCCTCGGCGCACGCTGCAAGTAACGAAACTGATGTTGAACGGTTAGAACGACTACTCCAAAATCGCAATCGCGTTCAATTGCAAATGCAAACGCAAATGGACGAGATGGCACTCGAAATCAGTGAGCTAAGAGGTCAATTAGAGCGTAATAGCTACAATATGGAGCAAATGCTTCAGCGTCAGCGCGATCTGTTCATTGATCTTGATAAGCTTCGCAGTCAAATGGGTACTGCAGCGGTCGCCAGCACCGCAACACAAGAAAAAAAGCCTTCGAAGGGGACATTTAGTACCAACGCCGATGAGCAAACCGCTTACCAAAATTCCGTTGATTTGATCTTGAAAAAGAAAGATTACACCGGCGCAATCGCGGCCTTCAAGCAGTTTCAAACAGATTACCCAGACTCAAGTTTCGCTCCGAACACTCACTATTGGTTAGGCCAGCTTTACTTTGCTCAACGCCAGGACAAAGAAGCTGAACAGAGTTTTAAAGCGGTGTTAGAGTTCCAAGACTCAAACAAACGTGCCGACGCTCTGGTTAAGCTCGGAGACATTGCCAAACGCGGCAATGATTTGGAAACCGCCAAGAAATACTATCAACGCGTCGTTGATGAGCACCCAACCAGTTCATCGGCCAAAGTCGCGACATCCAGATTAAAGTAACCTAAGTCATTAACTTAAGTTTACTCACAAACAAAAAGAGCGCATTCACTGCGCTCTTTTTGTCTGTTGTGGTGGGTTATTATTCGATAGTTTGATGTGTGGTTGGGCTTGCTATTATCGCCGGTAGGGATAGCTTTTGTTTTTCTATTCAGAACTGGGTACAATACTCGGATTAATTGGAAGTAGCATAGAGCAGCCGCTATGAGCCACATCTTAGATACAATCGATACTGTTTACCCGTTTCCACCAAAACCGATCCCACTGACGGATCAAGAGAAACAACAGTACATTCAAAATATTAAAGCGCTTCTTGTTGAGAAAGACGCTGTACTCATCGCCCATTACTATACCGACCCAGAAATCCAGGCTCTTGCAGAAGAGACCGGTGGCTTTGTTGGTGATTCATTAGAAATGGCCAAATTCGGTAACCGTCACCCAGCGTCAACATTGATCATCGCGGGTGTGCGCTTTATGGGCGAATCTGCAAAAATCCTGACTCCAGAGAAACGCATTTTAATGCCAACTCTTGAAGCTGAATGCTCACTTGATTTGGGTTGTCCTGCCGACAAGTTCTCTGAGTTTTGTGATGCACACCCAGATCATACAGTGGTTGTATACGCCAATACTTCAGCTGCCGTTAAGGCTCGTGCCGATTGGGTTGTGACCTCAAGTATCGCGCTAGAAATCGTTGAGTCACTTGACTCCGAAGGCAAGCCAATCATCTGGGGTCCAGACCGTCACTTAGGCTCTTACATTGCCAAGCAAACAGGTGCTGAAATGCTACTGTGGCAAGGTGAGTGTATTGTTCATGATGAGTTCTCGGCCAAAGCACTGAAAGACATGAAATCTGTCTACCCAGATGCCGCAATCCTTGTTCACCCTGAGTCTCCGGCAAGCGTTGTTGAATTGGCAGACGCGGTTGGTTCTACTAGCCAGTTGATCAAATCAGCGAAAGAGCTTCCTAACAAGCAGCTGATTGTCGCAACCGACAAAGGCATTTTCTTTAAGATGCAACAACTGGTGCCAGAAAAAGAACTTATTGAAGCGCCAACAGCAGGCGCTGGTGCAACGTGCCGCAGCTGTGCTCACTGCCCGTGGATGGCAATGAACGGTCTTAAAGCAATTGATGCAGCACTGCGTGAAGGCGGTGAAGAGCACGAAATCTTCGTTGATGATGAGTTAAGAGTGAAATCCCTTATCCCATTAAATCGCATGCTTGATTTTGCAGAGCAGCTGCAAATCCAGGTGAAAGGCAACGCTTAATCGTGTTTTGCTCAATAGAAAAAACCAGCTCACTAGCTGGTTTTTTTTATGCGTGCTATAAAAGCAATAGATGAAAGCAAAACGGGTAAAAGAAATTGGTCATTTGGTATCAGCTTAGAAAGTGGCTGCAATTGCATCTGTTTGATTTAAAGCTCAAAAACCTAGTATTCGCCTTACTCATTTACTTGGGGACGAGTTGGTGTTTGCTGTACATTACGAATGAGATGGCAATTGCAGGGTCATTTTCTGATTTTATTTATTTCATATTGGTCACCGCGTCGACTGTGGGATATGGCGACATGTCGCCTAGCTCAACAGCAGGGAAGTGGGTGGCCGTGTTGTTTATCATTCCCGGTGGATTAACCTTATTTGCCGCATTATTAGGAAGAGTGGCGGCACAAGGGCTGGAATACTGGCGCGCAGGGCAGCTAGGCAGAAGGAGAGTAAAAGTGGACAATCACATCTTATTGTTGGGTTGGAACGGCCAGCGAACCATTCACTTGATCCGTATGTTGCAGCACGAAGAAACCGGCAGACGCCCGATTGTACTATGCAGCCGCTCGGACATTGAAAACCCTTTGCTCGGGGAGATCGAATTTGTCAAAGTGACCAGCTACACTGATGGCCGCGAAATGGAAAAAGCCAATATTGAAAGTGCCAGCTGTATTTTGATTGATAACCCTGAAGACGACATCACGCTCTCTGCGGCCCTGTATTGTGCTAATCGCAACCCTAATGCACATTTACTCGCGTACTTTAAAGACGAAGCGCTTAGCGACCTGTTGCATCAGCATTGCCCTAATTCTGAATGCATACCCGCCGTCGGGGCAGAGATGCTTGCCAAGGCGGCGGTTGATCCTGGCTCGAGTGCGCTTCATCAAGAACTGCTGAGCTCTACGCGAGGCATGACACAATACTCAGTGATGTATCCCGAAGAACAGCCTCAAACGACCACATCTACCCTGTTTCACTGGATGAAGAGCGAGTATCAATCGACTCTTATCGCCGTCGATGTTGGTCAGGGAATAGAGCTCAATCCCGAGCTAGATAAAATCATCCACCCAGGGAACAAACTGTTCTATATCGCAGATGAGCGCATCGAAAAGTTCCATTGGCCAAGCTGATCTATTAGTTGACGGTTAAGGTGATTCTTTTTAATGCTTAAATCAAGACACAAAAAAACGGCTCATTGTTCAATGAGCCGTTTATTTAATGTTGAGCCGATTACTGGTTTTCTGCCAATACCGCGCCTTTTTGAGTAATACCACATAGCATGACAGGCATGGCGTTGAAGATTTCTTCAAACTGCTCTAATCCTTCCATTCCCTGCTGCTGCAAAGTCGCAATAGATGTCTCGGTATCGTAGAGCATACTTAGCGAAAGTAGCACGCCACCAAGCAGTGCGTTGTCTTCGCTGTCTTCTGGCATTAGGGTTTCCCAATCGTCGCGGCTAAGTTGCCAGCCTTGCAAAAAGCCTTCACAGAAAAAGCGCGTTGCTTCGTTTACGATGTCTTCTTCATCCAATTGGCATTCTTGTGGCCACGCCCAGGTACCATCAAGCAAAGCGGGGCGATACTCGTTCCACATTGCTATAATCATATCGATGTACTGCTCGAAGTGATCTGCGTTAGTAAAAGGTGCGGTTTCTTCTCCCCCCCATAAAAACGCAAGCCACTCTTCTGGCGGGAGTAGATTTGGCGCAGATGCCATTGAAGCAATAAACCCTTGTGTTTGAGCTTGATTTAGGAGTTTTCCGTCCAGTTCTGGCTGGGCAAGTATGTCTTTTAACGTCAAAATGATTTACCGTAAAGGCGAGAAGTAAAGCGTTATAGTAGCAACCAATTGTCGATGACAAAAGTAGAAAAGGGATGCATACAGGGAAATGTATATTCGGTCTTCACTAAAAAAGAAAAGCATAATCGCGCTCTCCGTTTATCTAACGTTTTTTGTAGCCGTATTGGCAAGCATCACGTATTTCGTGGTGCAGTCACCAATTCGAACAACCCTAGAAACCAACTTAGATATAAAAAGCGAGCTATTGGCCGCAGAGATCAAATCGCCCCTTGATAGCGCAAGCAGCACATTGGGTAGTTTAGTTGCCATGGCGGAAGGCAACACCAATATTGACATTGCCGATACCATGTTGCGCCGCTTATTCTCGCCACAAGGCAGTATCGTAGTTAGTGGGGGCATTTGGCCAGAGCCGTACTCTGTTGATCCTGATGTTCGTCTGGCAAGCCTATTCTATAACCGCAGCCAATCTGGCGAAGTAGATAAAATCGACCTGTGGAACAATCCACAATCACCCGGTTACGATATCGAGCCGTGGTACACCTCCGTAAAACACACCGCGCCCGATACGGTTATGTGGTCTGAAGTTTACATCGACCCTTACACCCATGTTCAAATGATCACCGCATCATCACCGTATTACCTTAAAGGTCAATTTGCCGGTGTAGTTACAGTAGACTTATCGTTGTCTGACTTAGTGAATTATGTCAATTCTCGGGCTCAAGATCATGGACTCGGCATCATTATTTTAGACGGCTCGCGCACGGTCATTACCGAGCACAACTATAGGTTGAGTCGTGACATTTATGTTAGTGAGCTGGCGTTTGGTGACTTTGACTGGAGCATCAAAGCGGTGAACGCACGCAAAGGCGTAGCGGATCAAGTGTTCGAGATCGTCACAGGCATCGAAATTGCCATTGTCCCTATTTTGTTATTGTGCGTGATGGTGGGTTACTACCTCATCAACCGCTACCTGATAAACCCCGTGACACAAATCGCTCGTAAAGCGCAAGAATCGCGACTTGGTGGCACCATAGATATGGACTATCGAAGCCTTGATGAAATTCGCTCACTCATCGATAATTTCAACCGTAAAACCATGTACCTGGAGCGTGAACGCGTTAAAGCGCAAGCGTCTACCAACGCCAAAACGGCCTTTTTGGCTACGTTGTCTCATGAGATCCGCACGCCAATGAACGGTGTACTGGGCACCGCGCAGCTGTTATTAAAAACTGAGCTAACACTAGAACAAAGAAAACATCTTAAAACCTTGTACGATTCGGGCGATCATATGATGGCGCTCCTCAATGAGATTCTGGATTACTCCAAGATCGAACAAGGGCGATTAGAGCTAGAGCGTGTTCCGTTTTCATTAAGCTCGATAATTGGCAGTATCCACAGTATTTATCACACCTTGTGCGTAGAGAAAGGCTTAACCTTTGAGGTGACATCAACAGTACCAAAAGATCGTTGGTACATAGGCGATAAAGCACGATTGCGTCAGGTGCTGTTTAACCTAATCAACAACGCCGTTAAGTTTACAGGGCAAGGCTCGGTGCAAGTTCATATTAGTGAATGCGAGATCGATGGCAAAAACACACTGAGAATGAGCGTATCCGACACAGGAATTGGCATATCAAGCGAAGCTCAGAAAAGGATATTCAAACCTTTCGAGCAGGCAGAATCGGGCACTACACGTCGTTACGGCGGCACAGGGTTAGGGCTTGCAATTGTAAAACAGATAGCCAAAGCGATGCATGGCGACATACACGTGCACAGTGCTCCGGGGTTAGGTTCCACATTCGAAGTCACCGCCGAGCTCAGCCAATGCGAACCACAAAAGACAGAAGCGGCCATCGAGCGCGAGGGGAATTACCAGGGGCTGCGGGTTCTTATTGTGGAAGACAATAAAACCAACACCATTATTATTAATGCCTTTATGAAAAAGAAAGGGTTTGCGACGCACAGTGTTGAGAACGGTGAACTCGCACTCAAAGCATTAGACGAGCAAACTTACGACCTAATATTGATGGACAACCACATGCCAGTAATGGACGGGGTAGAGACCATCACAGAGATCCGCAAGCTCGCCAACGAAAAGCAACACACCTTAATCTTTGGTTGTACCGCTGATGTCTTTAAAGAGACCCGAAAAAAAATGTTAGGTGCAGGGGCTGACTTTATCCTGGCCAAACCCATAGACGATCGCATTCTAAACGATGCATTGCACCAGTACTCCGAAAAACTGTTCCAGTTTGCTGCAGCAAGGGTTCACTCATAGCCCAGCCATAAGAAGATTGCATAACACAGACAAAGGCCAAACACTCAAGTTTGGCCTTTTTGCCATTAATTCTTCACATTTGTCACTGATAGACACTAAATCAACAGAAACCTAAGCCAGATTGAGTAATTAACTTACAGTTAGGCAATTGTAACTCGCTGAAACTGATGGTTTAGGGTGGAAAAACATCGACCAGACAGAACTTAGTGTAATTAACTGGTTTTTCCTTTCAAAATGGTGGTTTATTTACCTTGGTCTTTTAAATTTGGTATGTAAAACTATAAACTTAGTGGTTTAATAGCGCGCTCAACTGGTTAGTCGTTACATATATAGTTTTCTGTATTGCGCCTGTCTTTTTATTTGGTTTTATCTCCTAGAGGAATTTGACGTTGAAGCCTAAAGGTCCTTTTTGCCTGCGTAATGCCGCGGCAGACACGTTTGCAATGGTTGTGTTCTGTTTCATCACTGGCATGTTGATTGAAATTTTGGTGTCTGGAATGACATTAGAACAATCGCTAGCGTCAAGGTTACTGTCTATTCCTGTCAATATTGCTATTGCCTGGCCATACGGCGTATTTCGCGATTGGGCATTGCGCCAGGGCGCCAAAGTGTCTGATTCTGGTTTCATGAAATCCATTGCCGATCTGATGGCGTACGTGGCGTTCCAATCGCCAGTATACGCAGCGATTCTATTTACAGTAGGCGCATCTACTGACCAGATCATCACTGCGGTTTCGAGCAACGCCATCGTTTCTTGTGGTATGGGGGTACTTTACGGCTATTTTCTCGACTATTGCCGCAAGTGGTTTAAAGTACCGGGCTATTGCCAAAACGCCTAACAAGCACAGAACGCGAACTGGTTTGATTTGATTTTGATCGAATTAGTCACAAAGTAGGCAAACAGTTAAAAAAGAGCGCTTTTTTCTGAGTTTAGGCTTGACCATCTGGCCGATAATCATTAAATTAGCGCCTCGTTAGCCAACAGCGTTAACAAACAATACGGTGAGTTGTCCGAGTGGCTGAAGGAGCACGCCTGGAAAGTGTGTATACGGCAACGTATCGAGAGTTCGAATCTCTCACTCACCGCCACATTCGAGCCCCTAGACGCGTCTAGGGGCTTTTTTCGTTTTATAACTCATTGTTTTATATCGAATCCCAAGTCTCACAACGTTCCATCCGTCCTCTACAATCCCAAGTACTGTTGTATGCCTAAGTGTATGCTTCTAAGATTTGAAAGAAATCGGCATACATTTGCGTCAAAAATGCAGCATACAGTTTACGGGGGAGCAGGATTGCCAAGTTTCTTATTCCATTTTTATCTCTTTGAAAAACATAGATTCACCTGTTTTGCATACTTTAATTTTGAGGGAGCCGAATAGGTCAAAAATCTGCGTACTGTGTGGTTAATTTCCGATAGAAAGGAGAGAACAATGGCAAAACTAACGGCAAGAGAAGTATCGACAGCGAAACCCAGAGAGAAGGCCTATCGACTAGGGGATGGAGGTAACTTGTACCTTCATGTAAGAAGCAGTGGAGCAAGATCGTGGGAGTTTCGTTATGTAAAGCCTTCGACAGGCAAGCCCACGTTTACTGGGTTAGGCTCATTTCCGGATTTGTCGCTTGCTGAGGCGAGGCAGAAAGCAACAGAGCTAAGACGCATTGTCGCCGATGGTATCGACCCACAGTTGGTTAAGATTGAGCAAAAAGCCAAGTTAGCAAGTGAGCAGGCGAATACATTTAAGGCTGTTGCCGAATTGTGGATAGACATGAAGCAAAACCGAATCACGCCCAAAACGCTTGAAGGCAACTGGCGGAAGCTTGAACTCTATGCCTTCCCGCTATTAGGTTCCATTCCCATAACCAAGATCACAGCTCCAATGGCAATCGCAGCTTTAAAGCCATTGGAAGATAAGGGTTTACTCGAGACTGTTAAGCGTACCGCACAACTTATGAATGAAGTAATGACTTATGCGGTCAATGCGGGACTAATCCACTCGAACCCTTTGAGTGGTATAAGGGAAGTGTTCAAAAAGGCTAAAGTAACGCACATGAAAGCCCTGAAGCCTGAGGAACTGTCTGAACTTGTTCAAGCTATTGCACGAGCCAATATGGCTATTACCACAAAGTGCTTAATAGAGTGGCAACTACACACGATGACTCGCCCCATCGAAGCAGCGGCGGCAACGTGGGATGAGATCGATGTAGAACAGAAACTATGGATAATTCCAGCTCATCGAATGAAGGCGAGACGTGAGCATGTGATTCCATTATCGCCACAATGTATGGCTATTCTAGAAACTATACGTCCGGTCAGTGGACACAGAGAGTTTATCTTTCCTTCAATACGTGATCCCAAGAAGCATACTGACTCAGAATCAATCAATAAGGCATTAGGTCGAATTGGTTTTCACGGTAGGACAACCGCGCATGGTTTGCGCTCGTTGGCGTCAACAACTCTCAATGAACAAGGTTTTAACCCAGACGTAATAGAAGCTGCATTATCACACTCAGACAAGAACGCAATTCGCAAAGCCTACAATCGCACGACTTATCTAGAGCGCAGGCGTCCACTGATGGATTGGTGGAGCAAGAGAATTGAAGAGGCTAGCTACGGAACGGTGTCGATCACTGGGTACCGTTCTTTAAAGGCAGTATAGCGTTTGGGTGCTCTGGTACCGATGAACATTCGAAATGAGAAAATCGCTGCCACTAATCGATAAAAATACCTTTAGTATTTGCCATATTGGGGCTTATAGATACAAACGTCACGTGCAGGAGCCCCATTATGGACAAACGAATTCGAGTGCTTCGTCTTAAAGAGGTTATCAATCTAACAGGACTGTCAAAAAGTTCTATCTATCGCTATGCCGACGGTCATGCGTTTCCGAAAGCAGTTTCATTAGGGGGAAGAAGTGTTGGGTGGATTGAACTGGAAATTTTTCAATGGTTGCAAGGGCGCATGGATGAGCGTTCATATGATTAAAGAGGTGGACGTTTTTGTGTATCACGGTGCAGGCTGCAACCCAGTGAGTTGATAACAACGTACTTAATTAGTCCAACAACCATTGGTGTTCCTCTCCACTCTTTGAGGCATTGTTGAAACGATGCAAGCTTGTTTTTGCCTCTAAATTCGTTAGATTAAATACTCTACGCTTTTAAGGGGCGTGCGCCCTCCCTACCAAATTTAATCCGATGAAAGAGGGAAAGACCATGCTCACTTTGGGTTGCATTATTCGAGAGTGAGTCTAATAGTGGTAAAAAGCAAGACCAGACCCTGTGCTACTTCATGCTTGCCTGATTTTAAAGTATGGCCATGGAGGGGCCACCAAGTTTCCAAAAGCTCACTCATTCCTAGGTTATCCAGTTTAATACCCATCCAGGGCATATCATCAACTTTTTTCGCTATGTAAAGCTCAAAAGCCCTAGCTTTACTCTTGGTTGCAAAGTTCTTACGAACGCGCCTGCTGGTGCTACCATTTAGGCAGCATTCGCAGAGGAAAGGTTTTTAGAACCACCTTTTAAGTTTCTAATCGACATAGTAGAATAAAGAAACTGTATATAAACACAGTTTGAGTCGAGCTAAAATGTCAAACAATGTTCCTTGTTTGATTTTCTGAATATGTTGGTTTGTTTTATCACCTGTTAGTTTCCTAGGAATGGTAATTTATTAGCAAGTCGGTAGAATGTGCCAGCTAAGTTTCTTTTGAGTGACATTAATGACAGTTAAAGCGATAGATTTATTTGCCGGCGCCGGTGGTTTTACACTTTCTGCAATCGATGCAGGGGTGGAAGTGCTTGCAGCTATCGAGTTTGATAAAGCAGCTGCCAATACTTATAAGAAAAACTTTATTGAATCTAAAGAGTTAAACATTGACCTCCGTGCTGGCGAAGATTGCGGTGATATAAATAATGTTGAGCCGCAAGAACTAAGAGATAGTTTAGGCTTAGACCCTAGTGATTTAGATTTAATTCTTGGTGGGCCACCATGCCAAGGATTTTCAACACATCGCATCAAAAACGCTGGTGTTAATGATCCTCGCAATGCTTTGCTTCTTAGGTACTTCGAGTTTGTAAATGAGTTCAAGCCTAAGGCGTTCCTAGTTGAAAACGTTTCAGGACTTTTGTGGAAACGCCATAAGCCTTTTTTAGATAAGTTCATTGCATTAGCTGAACAGGCTGGTTATGTAATCAAGTTCTGCGATGTCGTCAACGCAAAAGATTACGGGATACCTCAAAACCGTAAACGTGTATTTATTTTTGGCATTCGTCAAGACCTTGATTCAGACGATATTGTATTTCCACCGTCAAGGACTCACTTCCCTCCAACTTCAGGAGCAAGGCCAGAGTGGATTGCTGCATCTTCTGTATTTAAAAAGATTCCAGAGCATCTTTACCAAGTGTATTGGGAAGATTTCTTCAATAGAAAAGACAAACGCAGCAAAGATGAAATATTTGCACTTCTTGAATCACTCCCTTATGGAGAGCCATTAAATAAGAACGATCCTTGCAATGTTCATATGGTTCCAACTGACGTGATGAAAGAGCGTTTTGCGGATACACCACTAAATGGTAGTCGTGAAGACGCAGGTGAGAAACACAGGTTAAAGTGTCACTCAAATGGCTATAAGGGGCACAAAGATGTGTACGGTCGGATATTTATACATACACCGAGCAACACAATGACCACTGGTTGTAACAATCCTTCTAAAGGGCGCTTTGTCCACCCTTGGAAAGACCATGGTATGACATTACGACATGCTGCCCGTTTACAATCATTCCCTGATTGGTTCAACTTTTATGGAAGTTCTACCGAGCAAGCTCGCCAGATAGGAAATGCTGTACCGCCATTGCTCGGTCAGATTCTTATTAGTGATATATGCAGTAGATTGAATTGAAGAAAGTGCCTACAATGTTAGGCACTTTTTTTTTATTTTCAGTAAGCTAAGTTAAAAAACGAGCTTATACGTAACTGGAATTACTTTATGCCTCTAATCACATCGTCTTTCAAAACGAGAGCAAGAACGATAGACCATCTAGGGCGAGAACAGATCGCTGACTGTCCTACTGCCATATCTGAACTTTGGAAAAATGCCTATGATGCAGATGCAGATGAAGTCGCTCTGCACATACTTGATGGTGAACAATCAGTAGCCGCTATTGTTGATAATGGCTTTGGGATGAGTTTGGCTGATTTCGAGGAAAAGTGGCTCACTGTAGGTACTGAATCTAAGATTGAGTCTGAAGACGGCGAATCTGAAAACAAACGTAAGTACGATAGACAGAAGCAAGGGCAAAAGGGTATCGGTCGCCTATCATCCGCAGCTCTAGGCCATTTGTTGTTGCTCGTCAGTAAGAAAGAGCACTATCCATATGTTGCAAGCCTTATCGACTGGCGTATTTTTGAAAACCCCTACGTCATGCTCCACGATATAGCTATTCCTGCTGTAGAGGTAGGTAGTTTAGAAGAACTTCATTCAGAACTTCCATCTCTTTACGAAGGCTTAATGCGAAATGTAACTCCCTCCGAAGAAGACAAGTCTGAAGCAGCCCTTCGTTTGAGAGTGGCTTGGGAAATGTTTTCAGGATTCGAGGAAAAAGAGTACCTTAAACAGAATCAAAATTTAGATGGCTTTCAATCTACTCTAGATCAGATTGTTAATCAGTCGCAGCTAAATGTCTTCACCGAGCGCGTCGTCAACACTTGGCAGGTTGCAAAGGGTATTTCTGAAACAGGTACAGCTATGTTCATGGTTGGTATACCTGATGAACTTGAAGATCAGTTGGTCATGGATTCAATAAGTGAAGTCAACGATGCAACTGGCCGTGCAAAATTAAAATTACTGGAAACACTTTCTAATTTTACTGACCCCTTTGTTACTGAAGATGAAAAAAATAAAGACGATCCATTTTCTTGTATTGTAGTGGCATGGAATGGTCAACTACAGCGAGTGCTCGTTGGTGAGGAGCGCGAATTTGATATTAAAGATTTAGAAAAAATGGAACACTTGGTCGACGGCCATGTTGATGAAGAAGGATACTTTAAAGGCACTGTTAAAGTATTTGGCCAAGAGTTCGACGAAGTTGTCATAAAGCCCGTAAGACAATATAAAACTCGTGTAGATTCTCGATTTGGCGCGTTTGATGTGCGGATTGGCGGCTATGAGGGTTTGAAGAAAAAGTCATCTTTGCCCGAAGAGCTCTGGGAACAAATCGAATCAAAGTCGACACTACATGGCGGTTTAAGAATTTACCGTGATGGTTTGCGAGTGATGCCATATGGCCGTGATGATAGTGACTTTTTCGAAATAGAGAGTCGTCGTACTAGAAATGCTGGTCATTATTTTTGGTCTGCACGAAAGACGTATGGGCGTATTAGTATTTCAAGGTTAGGTAACCCTAACCTAAAAGATAAAGCTGGGCGAGAAGGCTTGATGGACAATCGAGCAGCAATGCTGTTCCGAGAAATTGTAATCAATATCCTTATAGAAACAGCAGAACGTTTCTTTGGCCGTAGGTCTAAAATCAGGGAAGAAGCTCAAGCGGATATCGCAGCTGAAAGGGCAGAAGCAAAAGCCAAAGCTGATAGAAAGAAATTGCTCAAGAATGAGCGGAATCGAGTTAAAAAATTAATAAAAGAAAACCAGCCAAACCTATCAGCGTTCCTTATGGAGTTAGAAGAGGTACAAGCAGACTTGATTCATGGTGAAGACATCACTAACTTGCATCAAGCTAAAGAGCTCAAAAACCTTTCTAATAGATACAATGAGAATTTGAAGGAATACTCTTTGAGCCCAATCCCTCCAAGCTTGGGAACAGTAAAAGATCAGTATGATGATTACCGTTCTTTGGAGTTACAAGCAAAAGAGATAGTGAAGCGGCTGACGATGTCGGCTGACACCGCAATCGAAAAACATACAACAAAAAGTGATACCGATGTTGCTCGTTCACAATTCAATACCAACCGTGGCTACATTACCTCAAAAGTGAAGAAAATGGCGGCAGAAGGTCGTGAACTGTTAAAAGCTGAGTTGGAGCGGTTTGAACAATTGGTTGATAGCTGCAATAAGGCTTATGACGCAGCACTAAGCGAGTTATTGAAGGATCTCGACCTTGGAGTTATATCTCCTTCAGATGCAATGAAAAAGATAGATCTCGAATTCCAAAAACAAGAAATTGCAAACGCCCAAGCTCTGAAGCCATATATTTCTGCTTTAAGCAGCATTCGAAATGCAATTGACCTCGAAGGTTTAGCAATTGCAAGTTTGCGTGAATCAAATAAGTGGCAGCAAGAAGCGACAAGGCTGAACGGTTTAGCACAGCTCGGTATTACCGTTGAAATTATCGGTCATGAGATTGAAGGTCTTGACCTTACAATGGCTAGGGGACTAAGGGATCTCCGCAAAACAGATTTATCGAGCACCCAAAATGATTTGGTTGACTCCGTTAGTTTTGCTCATGAGAGCTTAAGTGATAAATGGCGCTTTTTGTCCCCATTAAAGCTTTCTGGTGACCACACAAAAACCGATGTGACTGGCGCGAAAATAGTAAGTTATGTAAATAATTTTTATGGTAATGCGCTAGAACGGAGAAACATTACGCTCAGTACTACGGACAGTTTTGACAATTTTAGTGTTTATGATTCACCTGCTAGATTGTATCCGGTGTTTATCAATTTAATCAATAACTCTCGTTATTGGTTAAATGTCAAAGATGAAGATCCAAAAGAAATCTTGTTGGATTACAGAGATGGAGAAGTCATTGTAGCGGATAACGGCCCAGGTGTAGATTTGGTCGATTTAGAAAGTTTATTTACGCTTTTCTTCACCAAGAAACAACGCGGTGGGCGTGGTGTCGGCCTTTATCTCTGCAAGTCTAATCTAGCTTTATCCGGCCATTCGATTCGTTACATTACAAATTCAGATGAAAAGTGTCTATCGGGAGCGAATTTCGGTATCAAAATTGGAGGGCTTATGAGATGAGCATGATGGATTTGATTAAAGAAGCTTACATAAACCCTATTCGAAGTGTAATGGTTGTTGATGATGAATACCCAACGTTATCTAACCTAATTACGGGAGTTGATGGTTCTAAGGCAGAAGATAAACAGCGCCTTCAAGAAGTTATTGGAATGTGTAAAGATACCAACAATAACTGGATGTTAGATGTACATGACGGTCAATTTAATGGGACTGGAGACGTGGACAATTTGCATCACAGTGATTTGCTGATTTTAGATTATCATTTGGAGGGTAATGGTGACTTTGGTCGAGGAGAAACCGCTCTAAATGTACTTTCATCATTAGCAAATAAAGATCACTTCAACTTAGTTGTTGTTCACACGAAAGGCTATGGTGATCAAGGTGGCGATGATGGTTACAGGGCGGTTTTCAAAGATATTGTTTTTTACCTTCAGAAGCCACGTTTGTTCCAAGAAGTTCCTGATAAGGTGCTAAAAAAGGCGAAAATTGAGGAGGCTATTGATGCATGGGATGCAGAGCAGGCAGGGATCCTCGATACACTAATAGATAGTGTCACAGATATGGATTATCTCAATCTGTATTCATCAGCGATCAACCCAGTAAAAATCGGACATGATGTTAGAGAGTTGCAAGAGCTGAAAACGCTTTACGATACTCGCCCTATCGGTGAAGAAGATGAATTAGATAATTTGGAGCTCAAATTCCTGCAGTGGTATGTACTACAGAAAAAAGGAATAAAGCTTAAGCAACATTTTGGTCCAACAGAGTTTTACGATTTGCAGTGGGCTGACAACGATTACATGTGGGTAAAAGCTGGCAATCTTTTTGTTTGTGTCGTTGGAAAAGCAGTACCAACGTCAGAACTACCGGATAAATTGCTAAGTGCTTTAAAGCATTGGAGACCACATCCCCACAGATTATTGTTAGCTAAACTTAGACACAAGCTGGATGAGCATGGTTTTACATTGGCCAATAGTGTACTGAGTAAAACACATACTCAAGCTGGGTGGTTAAGAGAGCTTCTTAATGTTCGAGGACAGGATCTAGAGCAACAAGCCTGGTATACAGCTCAAAGTCACTTAGAAGAGATGTCTTGGCATTATAAGGATGACCTGAGCCAATATTTGACACGTATTGTGCAGAGCTTAATGTGTGAAGGAAAACCTATAGAAGAAATAGAAGCCAGATACGCGCCAGCAGCAGTGTTGATAAATAATTTTGAGATTTTTAAGTCTTCAAATGCGTTCAACAACTCACTGCCTGTGGAAGGTAAACACCTAACTACAGGTCATGTTCTTAAAAATAACGCTACAGGGGATTATTTTCTTGTCGTCACTCCTGCGTGCGATCTCGTTCCAGGGCGAAATGACAAAGCAACGAATATTGAAGCCGTGGTACAGAGGCTCTATCCTATTTCAGCAGCTGTGAGGCAGGATAGTGACGAAGGGACACTTGAAGAAAGTATCTTATTTGAACGTTGCAGAGAGTTTGTTAATAACAAGCAAATACTTTTTATACTGATTGACGGTAGCGTGGAAATCTTTTCTACGATTTCTAAGTTGTATAAAAATTCGAACCCAAGCCTGACAAGCTTAGCGTTTGCAAATGAGGGGCTCTGGAATGATCGCTTTGAATTGAGAAGTTATAATTTGAACTTGTCGCTAACACCGCCACAAGTCAAGGTGTGCGATTACAAAGTAGTCGGTCAATTGAGATATGAATATGCCCTGCATCACTCAAAAGTATCCGGTGAGTATGCGTCACGTATAGGATTAGATTACGTTAAGTAGTTATTAAAGCGGCCATAAGCCGCTTTCTTTTTCTCTAATGCCCTTCTGTAGATCCTAAAGATCTAACTTCTCGACTTTTCCCAAAATGTAGCATCCTGTGAGACGGTCAATTAAATTTTCTTAGCCATTGTCATAATGCGGTGGGGTTGAACTGCGCTTTAGAATCTTGCACCATAGGTAACAAATCCCATAGTAGTACGCGAGCTTTGTGCTAGGCGCTAAACGCTTTTTCCTACGCCAAAACCCAGAAACATGCCTTCTACCAATTTGACCAATCGATTTCAGCTTTGGGTCATGATGTTGGATGTCTCTACAAAAACTAAGTATTTTCTCTGCTTGGTTTTTACGGTTCTTTTTCCCGCCGGTTCTTTGGTACAAATGAAGTGCTTGTTTCAATTCCATTTCCATTCTAGTCATAACATTACCCTAGATATGCGTTAGTGATGTCTGTTCGGTGATGGCCAAGTTCTTCTGCAACATTCATTCGTGCGTTAGCATCAAATGCCTTGGCTTCTTGAATCGTACAACCGACCTTGTTTGCTATATATTGGTGATGAGCTTCGCCGCGACTATAGCCGGATGAAATTGGGCATTTGATGTCTCTAGTTCCGGTTTGGTTCAGCATATGGTTGGAGTAACTGTTCTGAGCAAAGGTATGTCGTTCACCATGGCACTGATGACCTATCTTTCCGTGTTCACGGTAAACCTCTCTACTAAATTGGATATAGCTCTGATGGCTGGGGATCATTGAATGATGCAGACCTTGTATGACGCTGGCGCTTTTCAGAGCGTCAATCTGACTTTGTGACGAAATTGGCAGGACACGGGGCTGACCACCTTTCGTTCCATCGGAGATCGTAATTGCGTGTTTTTGGTGCGCTTCTTGGAGCATTGCTGATGGGCTACTTTTGGCGGCCTCTTCAAAACGAAAACCTAGTTGCCGTTGCATCTCAGCAATGGCAGAAAGGCGAGGGGAAAGCTCGGTTTTGACTTGCTCGTGGCGCTCATTTGATATGGCTTTGTTGTCAGTTGTTATCCCGCTCCTATCAGGGATGCCTGCTTCAGATGCTGTTACACGTAGAGTGTTATTACCAATAGCCTGACTGAGCACAGAGTTTACGGCTGAAAGATAGTCATGAGCTGTTTTTACCCCAATAGCCCCACAATCAAACTTGGTTTGTAGTTCATCTGCGTATTGAGCGACATGTTCTTTTTCGATGTCTCTCATATCCTTTATACCGTGTTCATCCTTTAGATAGTCTGCAAATTGGGAAAATCGATTAGATTGCACACTCGCAGTGGTAAACCCTACTTGTGATGCATTGCCTTTCTCTTGTAACGCGTTTTTTGCTGCCTGCTTTATGTCCCGCGACCCTAGCCCAAAGTTTTTTGAGTTTGGATTAGCTCGTTCGTGTCTGCCTATAGTGGTTACTTTCGTCATTTGGTTGTCCTTTTAGATTTACTTTGCACGCAGAATCATATGGTTAAGTGTTAATGCGCATTTAAAATGAGCGCGACATTTGCAAAGGTTTGAGAAGATAAGAGCGCTCTCGACGCTTGTTGTGTTGGGCTGGTTCACCGTTATGTTTTGTTGCCATTGGGTTGGTATTGCTTGTGTGTGAATGCGCCACTCTAAAAGTGAAAGGAGAACAATCAATACATTCCGAGGCATTAAAACTAGTGAGGTAGCTTTCTCTGTGATATCAGGTTGCTTGGTGACTGCGACTCACATGCTTAGGGCAATTTCCCTTAGCTCCGGCAGTGTCTGAATGAGAAGTTTTGAAGGCATGAAGATCAATTTCATGCTTTTTCATGGTTGCGATGATTCCAGTTTTACATGGAATATCAGAGGCTTTAGTCAGGCTCGGGTCCCCGTCTATTTTTTCCTACCGTCTAAAATAGACGGGGACAACTGGAGGCCATAACTTAGGATTTGGGCTGAGACATCATCAGTAACAGCGCTTTTGGGGTAGGACGTTACAAAACTGCACTCACGACAATTTAGTGAACCGTCATCTTCTATTAGTGAGTAACTACATACTCAGTCGGGGCATAGCATTTTGGCTATGGGAGAATTTCAGTCAGCTCTCCAGCATGTTTTGATGAATACACACTCAAAGGGCGTGAATCCATCATGGTGTCACAGTACTAACTATAGCGTGCCAAAATGGTCATTTCCCCGATTAGTGCGTCGAATTTTGTCATTTGGGCGGTCAATTTGCTTTTTGGGGGGAGGCGAAAAATACTGTGGTATCCTTTCTATATAAATCTGAGTGCATTTGGTTGTTCTAGTTTTGTTAATCAGATTCGAAATAGGAACAATGGAGGCGATATGAAGACTTATTTAGTTTTTATCCTGAGCATGGTTGGGTTACCTGTGTTTGGTAGTCTCGGTATTGGAGGAGTGATACTGGGAATCGCGTTTGCTGTACTGATGATGAAAGTGATAACTCAACATAGTACTAGTAACAAAAATTCGCAAGATAACAGTGGTCTGCTTGTTGAGAACGACAAGTTGCGAAAGAAAAATCAACCTTCGTTAGTCGGTATAAGATCGAAACCTCAACGATCTTTTTTCGGCAGCACTCAGCCATCATCACGAGTTTCTCATATAGCTTTAAGCTCGGAGCGTAACACTAAGCCTTGTTTGGATATTGATATTGCGATAGCTGTCTTAAATGGCGCACGAGTAGAAAAAATTACACGCAAAGCAAGAACGTTGAAGATGGCGAAAAGAGAGCAGGTCTTCCGCTACCTGCAACAAAAAGAAGCGTTACGTAAAGAACAAAACGACTGGCTTAGTGGTGATGACGAGATTAACGACGACCACCTGAATGACCCTACGCATCCGCTATATCCATGGGGGCATCAAATAGAGCCTTTTAATGAATTGCATTTTGGTGACTCAGACCTCAAAGGAAGTACGCTCTTATCTGAGGATGATTACTATACACGGAGAGACAGTGATATGAGTCTAGATTATGGCTATGATGCGTATGGGAATAGTGGTATCGATTCGATAGATGATAGTTACTTAGAGTGCGATGAATCGTGTTTTGACAACGATGATTTGATTGAGGATACATTTGATCTTGTTGATTCCGAGGATTTTTCAGAAGTGGCGGAGTGGTTCGATGCTGTTGATAGTGAAGCCATTGATGACTTGGAAATTACAAATTGGGATGATTTTGATTCAATGAAATAATAAAATTCATAGGCTTATTGCCTACAGGGGTAGGCAATAACCATGGGAAGATATCAGACGAAAGTTTGTTTCTCAGAAATGATCTTCATTATGTCTTCGTAACAGCCTACCCCATTATACAGTATAGCTTCATTGTGAATTATTTCTTGAATGTTATTTATTTTCAATGAAGTAAGCCGTTCTCTTCCTGTTACTATATACACTCTTTGGTCCCCAAGAAGCAAACGGAGTTTTAGCATGTCATCGAATTTAATTGGAGTGGAGGGATCAATGAAAATGGCATTTTGTAAATTAGACCAGCAAAGATTGGCGCATATTGCACTGTCGGTAATAAAGATATCATCGTAGTATCCTAGTATGTTGTAAATAAGAGTAGTATTGTGTGAAGGCATATCGTTGAGTTCAATAAAGTGTAGAAGTCCATTTTGCATTCTCGCCAAGACAACCTTCTTCTCATAATGTTTAATCAACTCTTTAAGCCTGTAAGGTAAAGTATATTTGGGACTCCTTACTTTTCTGAGTATATAGGTCATATCGTCAATTAGTCGTTCTGCATCTTGGTAGCAGCACAGGAAACGAGAGCGAGATTTTGTGATGCCCGTGTACTTCACCACTGATGGCCAGGCTTTCATTCGAGCAAGCGCCATAATAATATAGTCAACATTTGAATCCGTGTTAAGCCCGTTATCCTTTATTACTTGATCTATTGAAGAGAATTCTGAGTTGCTAGTGGATTCTTGGTTTTGATTCGGTACTGTTTTCATATGCTGTTCCTTTTCAATTATGCTCATAACATGAGGTAACTGTCTCGTTGGTACTGCACTGACGGCTACAGATGAGAGAATAAGGTACTTTGTTTGGCGTTTTAGCGATTAGTGGGCGTTTTTTCGCTCACTAATCGGTAAAGTGGTATTTTTTGAGGAGCGAGTAGAGAAGTGGGATTTGAACAAATACAAGTGACACTTGCTCAGTAAGTTGTTGTTAAACATGAGCGTGCGTCACATGGTTTTGCTAATGTTTTAAAAAATCAAAGACTATTAAAGCTTAGTTAATTCTGTTCCACGCATTTGTAAATCCCGTAGTATCGAGTAATGCTATTTCATTGCTAAACTCTATAGAAACAAAATTTGTGGCTTTAAACTGGTTGGTTAAGAAGTCTTTTCCTTCGTTCGATTCAGGCTTAATAAAGTATGTCTTACCATCACAGTGCTTACGATATTCTATTAGACGCCCGTTTGTTGAAAGGCTAGTCGTTGTTGCATAGGAACGCCCCTCCTGATTGCAGTCTGGCGAAGGGTAGTAAATGCGAACTTCCTTTTTGTTTTCATGATCTACATTAATCGAGGCAGCATATATCGTATCATAGCCATCAGTTTTGTTGGTCCTGCTTCGAAGTGCGAATATGCTTGTACCATTACCAGTGTCATTGAAGTTCAGTCTAGCTATCGCACTATAGTAAGGATAGCCATCTGCAAACTTCTTATTCTTTGGGTCTATTAAATCTAACATGTTCGCGGCATATCCAAACGGTATTAATAGAAAGTTAATCACTATAGTCTTTAATATAAGTGCCGTATTCATCTTAGTATCCTTGTTAAGTGTTTGATTATTTTGTGTTTATTATTCCACTATATGTGCTGGATATTTGCTCATGGTAGTCCGTGAGCGAAATTGACTGTTGTGAATATGATTCTGGTTTAATGAAAAGGTATGCATTGTCATTGTCTCTAACCATAGAGACGAGAGGTAAGTATTCGCCTTTACGAATATACTGCTTTCTAGGAAGACTGACGAATGTTGCAGGGGGAAGTGTAATTCTAGGGCTCATTATAAAGCCATCTGAGCTGAAGTAACCCTCCTTAGGTTGGTGCTCTGTTAGTAGATGAGAAATGAAACTGCTATTGAAATTAAATCGAACAACGACTACTTCGTCGCTCGGTAGTTTGGCTTGTAGTTCTTTGCTGAATAACTCGGATGAAACAGGCTTTTTGACCGTTCTAATGTTGATGACTGAGCCCACTACATAGTTATCGTTGCGGAAGTACATGCGATTCTTTATCGAATCTGAGTCACTTACTTTGTACCCATCGGCACAGATGTATGAGCCACCATTGTAGTGAGCTTCCCTTGGCATCAGTCGATTCGAATCGTTGAGTTGGATATTCGTGTAGGTTTGTAGAACATCTTTATTAGTCGAAATACTGTTAGACATTTTATTAGCTACTACTTCGCAGATCTGAGCCTTGTCCAAACCTGAAACTTCACTAGCATCTAAATAAGTTATGAAGTTCGTATACTCCCAACCATGTGTACTGTCGGCGAGAAGTGCTAATCCAAACCCAGTCATCGCACTTCCTAGTTGCCATCCAAGCAGAGTAGAGCCCACATATCCAGTAAGCCCAACGTCTCCTACTTGGTCTTTGCGAACCGATGAATCGTGGAAAATTTTGTGAGAGCCAGCGGACGTGGTTATTTGAAGGGCGATACTTGATTCTTCTTTGTCAGCGATGTTTGGGCCAGATGCGCACGCAGTTAAAACAGAAGCCATACCCAGCGACAATGTTGTTCTTAAAAATTCCATTTTTTAATCCTAACCAAATTTATTTCGAGTAAGAAAACACATTAATGTGCGTGTTATCTAGGTGTGTTCGTTATGTAGCCCGTTTGGTGTTATGTCAGGACAATCGAAAAATGAACCGCCTAAACCGGCGGCTCATACATTGTGCCCGAGGTCCCCACCTCAAGCTTCGGAGGAACGTTGTCAGTGTTGCATATGAAATGAGATCGAGGCAAGCAAACTCCCCCCGTTCTGAAAAATAGCTATTCTTGGGCGGGATAGGCAGTCGCTTTAGCAACCGCTATACTATTAATACAAAGAGATATGAGAGTATAGATAAGAGTTGTTGGGGTGTATGCGCATTGAAATGCTTAGTTGTGCTCCGCTTGAGGTTAGTATTATAAATCAATTGGTTATAAGTTTAGGTCTGAGGTCTCACTCCCGCCACATTCTAAGCCCCAGCAGAAATGCTGGGGCTTTTTCGTTGTATCCATTTGAGAAAAAACAAAGAAAGTCCGTCATCCTGTATAGAAAAACTGGGTTTAAGTAAATTCCCATTCAATCAATGTTTGTGCTCTTTTGCTGAACTCTCACTCGAATATGAGCGGTAAGGACTTTTCTAGTCTACTTAGTAGTGACTGAAAAGGCGGAACAAAATGGAAGTGCACCGCGCTTGGGTCGTTAAGGTAATAGCTTCGGTTGGCGTTATGTTGTGAGTTCGAGATGTTATCGTATATTTCGTGCACGTTAATGTTCGTCGCAACTGATTCAGCGTATAGAACCTGGATCCATTGGTCCAGTACATCGAGTTTATGCTCGGTGGCATAACGCATTTCGTCGAGACCATATAGCTTCCAGAGCGTAGTGATGCTTTTAGTCTTATGGCATTTAGCCACGTCGATGTAATTAAGATTAGCGATTTCTTTTTTCAGTCTTTGTATAGCCTTGAATCGTGAAACAAGATAGTAGGTTCCAGCGATGGGAGTTGTGAGCACATAAAGTATGGCTACGATTAAAAGTATGACGATTTGACTTACACGCATGAATGGATTTTCCATCCAGAACTCTAATCGTATAGCACGTGGATGTGGCCAATCAAAATCAATGCCATGCCCGCGAATGTGATTTAACTCTGCTTCGACTATTCGCTTTTTTACTGAGTCCGCAATTTCAATACATTGTGAATAGCCACCACATCACTAGACGCTAGTTAGTCTTCTTTCATATTGCTTTTCATACTCTCCAGCAGAATGCTAATCATACTGGAGAGTCGAGAAGGGATTAGAATTCAACTATGCTAGTTAAAGAGTTGAATGAGTCCATAAGCCCATTGCTTGATTTACTTTGGGGCAATGGAACACCAGCGCTGCTGTGGCATTGAGCAACAATATTACTCTCACTTAAACTTTTACATTTCGCCAATAACTCACTGACTTCACTATCGTTACCAAGTGCTTTGTGTGCGGCAATATATTCAGATAAGAAAGGAACTTGAGTACCAATAACTTGCTCCCCTTTCGCTAAAAGCTTCAAAGAGTTTTGGGGTTTGTTTTGCTCTCTGTATGATTGAGCTGCCAGTGTGAAAGTCTGAATCGAGGCATAGTCCCAGCTTTGAATCAACGCTAAGTTTTGCAATGCTTTGGAATCTAAGTTCTGCATTTTACGTACACTATAGAATGCCAATCTTGGGTAAGCGTGGTTTTTTGTTGGTCCAGATACGGATTTTCTCGCCAGTTTTTCTGCGGTTTTGATATCACCAAACTCAAGTGCTTTAAAGGCTTCTGAGGCATACCAATAGTTCTGCTGTATCTGATTACCTTTACCTGATTTAACGACTTTTTCAAACTCATCAGAAGAGAAGGTTCGACGGCGCTCTTCTCTATATTCGCGTTTAATATAAGCCGACATGTCTTTTTTACGATCCATAGGAGAAGCATGGCGCGCTGAGAAACTTTGAAGCAGTTGTGTACCCGCTTCATTCGCGACCAAATAGCCTAAACTGCTCCATTTATTGTCGCTTTGTAGGTGCTTTCCAGCGTCACTCGCTAAAGTAACGAAACTTTGGAACTCAGCCTTTTTCTCTTTTAGTTGTTCTGTGGTGTATTGGTGACTACTGTCTAAACGTTCAAGCACAGGTGAAAAAGCTCTGGGGCTGTAACCTGCTTTAACCAACAGGTCCATACCTAGAAGATCGGCTTCGTCTTCATCACTGCGGCTCATCGAAGAGCTAATAACGTCGCGGCTAAGTCGGTTAATAATTAAACCAGCCTTGTAAGAATCTTGAATCATACTCTTGTTCGAGCTCTTGTTTTGAGCCGAAATCTTATAGCCCCCAGCATTTTTTTCCGTTTTCATATCGTTGATTAGCGCTGCACCCATCGCAATATTGGCAGTTTTACTGACCAGTGCGCTTTGTTTCGCAAAGTATTCATTGGTTTCATTATGCTCGAGTAAGATATGTGACAGTTCGTGTGCGATGATGAACGCGACTTCATCTTCGGATTCTGCATCAGCTAAAACGCCTTGAGTAATCACAATCGTATTGGGGGTTGCATGGGCTGAGTAACTGCGGTCTGACGAAACCATGATGCTGATGTCTTTGTTAAGTGGTTGTTCCCATTGTTCTAGAAGTTTCGTCAAAATGTCTTTGAGGTATTTGTCGACGTATGGGTTAGCGATCAGGTCTTTGTCAGCAGCGGCCCGTGTATTCACGATATTTTGAAATTCTTTGCTAGCCGAAGTGTTAGTTTCAGGTGAATTGGTTTCAGGTGCATTGGTTTCAAGAAGGTGCTGGTCGATGTATTTACCTTCAAACGATTCATACTTACTACCTACTAAGTTATTAATGCTGTCGACGGCACAACCCGAAATAAGTAGAGGTACAGTGAGCCAAAGTAATTTACTCATTAGTTGCACCCCTCACCTAAGCCGAGAGTTGCGTAAGTGCCACTATCACTTTTAGCGCTGATAGTCTGGGTGCTACATACGACACTCGCAACGGCTGTTTTGTTGAGCTGTACTTCAATTTGGTCAAACCACTTTGCTTGACCATTGATCTTTACCATTACCATCTGCTCTTTGCGGTCATAGTTTTCTACAATTAGGCCACCCTTTGTAGGGTCAGGTAGCGTGTCAATGGACACGTCAGAACAATTGTTGTTTTCGTCACAAACCCAAACATTATCAACCAAAAAATCAATAATCTTTACCTGGTCTTGTGCCAAACATACAGAAGAGGTTATACCGAAAGCTAAGCCTAAAACTAACGTTGATAATCGAGTCATAAATGTTCCTTATTTATTGATGTATTTAGATTTATTGGTTTTTTCTAAGTTTATTTTTTGTGGTTGTTGCGAATAGACAGACCCTTTCCTTATACGATTGGAGTTTTGGTCTGAAAGCTTCAAAAATGAAGAAGAAGAAGATGGGAAGGTCGATAAAGATAATAAGGATCAACCCGTACCAATTCGGTGCGCCGACATTGAGAACAAAGTGGGAAAGAACGATAGAAATAGTAATAACGGCGATGATAATAAGCATGGGAATGAATGCTCCCCAAAGTTTTTGTCTTTCATCGAATTGCTCTGTTGCTTGTTGTTCTAAGAAGTTGAATCGAAACCAAATTACAAGAAATAGCACAATTGTTTGTACAGCGATCTCGATTATATCGGCCATGCTCAAGTTGAAAAGGCCTGCGTCGTCAGGTGAGCGCCAATATTCTCCATCTAAGGTGATAAGGTTATCCAATGCCATCGCGTGGAAGTAGACTCCCGGTAGCATCCCGTGGACAGGTGAAACAACTGAGTCTGCCCCACCTGTGACATGATAACCGACCAATACCATTTTTCCCTGGATCGCAGCTTTAAGTTCGGGTGAACCCGCTGCGCCAGGAGCACTAATTTTAGAGGCTGCAATAGTAAGGAAAGGAGGACAGCGTTTTCTCAGTGTGGCATCGACGTCTTCTTCAGATTGCACGCCCTGAGTTAGGCTAACGATAAGGAGATCTTTGAGTTGTTGCCATTGACTGGTGTTATCTCCACACTCAAAACCTAAAGGGAAATAGGATTCTTGGTTGTCCGCATGCTTATTGGTCCACTGAACTATCACGGAGTCATCCATGCTTCCTATTGTGGACTCATTGCATTGCTGGGTTCGTGTACACCAATCTTTATACATGGCGGCGGCAACGGTGTGCATTTTCGTCTCATTCCAAGAAACAGAGAGTGGGTAATAACGGCCTTCAGCACTCCATGAAACCGCGGCCAGTTCGGCGACATTGGCAATTTTATGTCTGAGAGAGTTGGGATCGTCTAAACGCTCTTGTGTGTCATAGCGAGTATTACTTGCCATAAACACCGGGAATGTTTGACTGTCTAGTGTGCGCAACCAACGATTAAGATGGTCCGAATGTTCGTGATGTTGAAGAATGTCATAAAAGATGGACTGGGGCTCAAAGCGAGAGATGGTTTTAAGCATTCTCGTTAGGTTTCGGTAACTGACGGGGTAGGAATTGGTTGCTTCTATGTATTGATCATCAATTAAGATAACAACAACATCATCGGAAACTTGTTGACTGAAAAACGGTGACCACAGGCGCAGAATATGGTCTTCGTAGTGATCTTCAGCGGAATTGCGAATGCCCAATGGGTCCACAATAAAAACCAACAAGATTAAGCTTGTAGTGACCAGAGCTTTTAAAAAGATTTCGAAACTAAAAGACATGAATGTTGACCGGGGATAACCTTTAAGTAAGTGTTAGGTGAATAACTGGTTGCAAAGTTGTTCAAAAATAACACTATGTTAGGTTGATTTATAGGACTAATCTCACAGAAAGGTTGGTTATTTATAACCAAAACAATAACTTAATGGTAAGTCTCATTTTTGGTGACTTATATTGATTTATCTATCAACTGACATCTGTACTAGGACAAGTATTGAGGTATTGAGGTATTGAGGTATTGAGGTATTGAGGTTGAGATATACTGAAACACTTAGTTTGCATAGATAATGGTGAGGTGCAAACTAAGGAGGAGAAAACAAACCAATAGACTGATAGATAACGGCTAACTATGTGCCAGTACGATCTTTGCTAACCCCTGACTTCAGTTAGCCGATTGTCAACTTTGTTCGCTAACCTTTATAAAGTTGACGTGATTAGATTTGAAAGTGAAAACCGATAAACTTCCAACTCTAGTTACACGAGCGGGTTTCTCAAACCATTTTGGTGAGTTTTTTATTTATTGTATCTCAACTACCTACCCGCAAACTCGCTTTTCATCTAGTTTCCCGTTAATCTTGCATAAGGCAAAATAATGGCACTGATATGACAGCAACCTCTTCTTTCTACAGCAGAAATGCACACTCGTTATCTGAGCAATACAATGCGTTGGACTTCGATAAAGTGCACGGTTCATGGAAACCGCATTGGCCTTTGGAAGGCGATGTCGTGTTAGATGTGGGTGCTGGTTCTGGGCGAGATGCGAAATGGATGTTAGAGCAGGGCGCAGAGGTGTTTGCGCTAGAGCCATGTAAAGAATTAGCGGCCATCGGTAAAGCCTTTAGTGGCCCTGAGGTCACCTGGATTGAGGATGAACTGCCGAGCCTAAATCAGATACAAAGCCTTGGCATTAGGTTCGATGTCATTTTGTTGAGCGCGGTCTGGATGCACATAGCGCCGAGTGCAAGAAGTCGTGCATTTCGTAAATTGTCGAACTTACTTGCACCGAGTGGCAAGCTCGTTATTAGCTTACGACATGGCGAGTTTGATGATGGGCGGGTGAGCTATCCTGTCTCAGTAGAAGAGCTCGAACAGTTTGCACAAGATACAGCGTTATTAGCCAAAGAAGTTCGACGCTCAGACGATTCGTTGCAACGTAAAAACGTTAGCTGGCAGACGGTGGTATTTTCATTACCTGATGATGGCTCGGGCGATCTTAACAAAGTACGCCATATCATTGTTAATGACAGCAAAAGTGCTACGTACAAACTGGCACTACTACGTGTGCTGATTCGAATTGCAGATGCCCATCCCGGCTGTGTCTCTGATCGAAGTGATGGTGAAGTTGTTATTCCATTAGGGCTGGTGGCCTTGTATTGGGTCAAGGCTTACAAGCGGCTTATTGATTATGGAAATCTTCAGCAGAATAGTAATTCCAATAGAGGATTAGGCTTTGTTACTGATGATGGTTGGAACAAGCTTAAGCATTTGTCATCAGACGATCTTGCGGTAGGCACGATGTTCTTCGGCGAGGATGCCGAAGCACTTCAAAAGACCATTCAGTCGACCATAAAGACGATGAAAGAAGGGCCAATTAAGTTCATTTACACAGGCTCTGCGCACGAAAAGAAACACGAGTTTTCTACAGTCGCTTCTTCTAAAAAACGCCGGATGCAGGATACGGTTTATTTGAATACGGAGTTTTTTGAAAGCTTTGGTTTCTTCACACTAAAACAAAGCCTTTGGGAGTGTTTTAGGATCTACAACGCCTGGATTGAGCCGTTGGTGGTAAACCAGTGGGTGATGCAAATGCAGCGCTATGAATTAAATAAGAAAAATAATACGTCGTTGCAAACCTACCACGATTGCTTGGTATGGTTAGAGAAAGATCATGACACACGTGAAGTACGAAAAAGAGTTAGTGAGCTGCAACAAAACAAGCACCGAATTTCGAGTGTTTGGAGCAATACTAAATTGAACCAATCGTTTCACGTTGATCATTGTTTACCTTTCGCCTATTGGCCAAACAACGACATGTGGAATTTGCTTCCGACCACTGAGAAAGAGAATACAAGCAAGAGTGACCGCCTGCCGAGTAAACGCAGATTAGTGGGCTCTAAACAACGAATCATTTCCTGGTGGGATCTCGCATGGGGCGAGCAAGAACATCATAAACAGCGTTTCTTCACCGAAGCGTCATTGTCTTTGCCAAACATTCCACCTCAATGCCTCGATTTTGAGGAAGTTTTTGAGGCCATGGGGCTGCAAGTTCGCGGTGTAAAAAGCCGATTGCTCATTAACGAGTGGTAGAAACTGGGCCACAAATAGCACGTAATGCAGGTTCTATTGTAAGAGTTACGGCCCCGGCGTATCTCTCGCTTAATTGTTCGAACCGAACATGGTTTCTAAGGTCTTTACTATAGTTACTGATACCGTGTTTTTGATGCACCTCTAGGCATTCTCATGTTGCTTCTCTCTCTTTTATTTATCGCCATTATCGGCTTTTTGGCCCAGACCACAGGGCTTTGCATGGTGCGTGGCGTTAAAGAGGCTATCAGCGGCAAGCCTGTGTTCTTAATCTCGATTTTGCTGAGCGGTTCATTGATGTGGTTGGCCATAGGCGCAGCCCATTTCTTGGGGCAACCCGTTACTTATGCAACGCAATTTCCAACTATGATGTCTGCTCTAGGTGGGCTTATCTTCGGCTTTGGCGCTGCTTTTAACGGTGGATGTGGCGTATCTACCATCAGTCGCTTTGCCAGAGGGCAAGTCATGATGGCCGCTACGATACTAGGTTGGTTAGCGTCATGGTTGCTGTTTAGTGAATTGCTCGTGGGCAGCGCCGGAAAGCAGTATCAGCTATCTGCGGTTGCTCATATGGGAACGTTAATAACACTCTCTGTGATTTTACTTATAGTGGCGTTTAAAAGTGATGCAAGTACTCGCACGCTTTGGCTTTCAATGCTCGGTATTGGCGCAATGGCCGGGTTGGTCTTTATCTATGAACCCCATTGGACGCCCAGTGGATTATTAAAATCGATAGGTGTATCTGTTTGGAATGGGCACGACGACAGCTGGCCAAGAGTAGAGCGCTTTTATCTATTTGTGGGGCTAGTATTGGGAATGGTTATCGCCGCTGTTATCACCAAATCATTCAAATTTGAGCTGGCATCCGTAATGCGGTTATTCAAGCATTTTATGGCCGGTATGCTGATGGGAGTAGGGGCCGTGATGGCAGGGGGCGGGAATGATTCACAGCTGCTGGTCGCATTACCTGCGTTATCGTTAGCCGGGCTGGTGGCGACCTTATGTATTGTCATAGGAATTTATATAGGGGTGACGGTTCAACGTAGGCACTCGGGTACAACGTTAAACATAGATGAGTAATTCATATGGAAATCTGGTATTTGAGTTGGTTGGATAACTAATTGTTGTTTATCAAAGGATACACAGCCTCGCCCCAAACTTTGTCTGTACAATCCATCATGATTTCAATAATGACAGGAACAAGCTTTTCTAAAATGCTACAGCAATCTTTTCGCTGTTGCGTACTAACTGATATGAATCTGTATCCAATTTCCTGATTCGAACCTAAGAAAAAACTTGGCTATCATGCAGGTAACTCTCAGTGAACACTACTTTTCTTCATTCTGAGAAGATGTGTTTAACATTGAGGGATCCTTCAGGTTTTTCCCTATCTGAAAAGCGACACGCTGGATCTTTACAATGCTTTGCGCTATGAATAGTCAACGAAAGTGATTTATCGAAACTCAGAAGTAAGAGGCGGTCTGATTACCTATGTTGATTTTTATCGAGCGCGATCATGAATTATCACACAGCCAGGCCAGAAATGTTGCCGAGCAAGTCGCCAATGAACTGGAGCAGGAATTTGGCCTGCGTTGGCACTGGGACGATGAACATCTGCACTTTCGACACCATTCTGCCCGTGGGTGGGTGTTGCCAACCTCTGGCAAACTGAGCATGAATATCCGCCTCGGCTTTGCCGCTAGTCTGTTTGCATGCTCCATCGAACAACATATTTCCCTGCGCTTAGACGAGCTGCTCTGCTAGTCCCCATCAAAAATTGATCCAGCACAAATCCCATCAAGATTTATTCGATTTTTTTGTGCGCTGACAAGCTATTAGAAAGCTGACTCTAACTTCTCTACCTATGATGAGACTGGAATGAGAATTCACTCTTATTCATGTTAAGGAGGGAAAGATGGGGATCTTCTCACGCAGCGCAGCCGACAATGAAAAAAGCGTCGAGAGCATGCGCGAAACAATGATGTACAACATCTGGCTGGCCGGACTCGGCGCCTATGCCAAAAGTACCGAGGAGGTCAACGAGATCTCTGGGCGCGGCCGCTCGGTATTCGAAGACCTGCTCGAGCGCGGGCGTGCCATCGAAAAACAGCAGAAAGAACGTGTGTATACAACCCGCAGCAAAGCTGCCGTGGCAATGGAAGAACGATTGCATCAAATGGTGCAGAAAGTTACCGGCGTCGACAGCTACAAACTGAACCAGGTTGATGACAAGCTAGACAGATTGACCGAACAGGTCGAACTGTTGCTCAAACAGAGCCAGGATCAGAAAGAGAGCTCGCCAGCAGCGATTAGCGCTGCAGATACTGTCGCTAAAGCGCCACCTGCCAAGCCGGCTGTAAAAACCACCAAGGCCAAGCCGCGCGCAGCTTCAGGTGTAGCAAGGCGAAAAGCCCCGGCTAGCAAGGCCAAGGCCGCTAATGCTCCGGCTGGCAAGGCAAAAGCTACTAATGCACCGGCCAGCGAAGTAAAAGCCACTAAGGCACCAGTAAGTAAGCCAAAAACTGCAACAGCCGAAAAAGCGGAATAACCCGACACACCCGTTTATTGGGAGGACATCATGAGCAAATTGAGCACAGTTGACCAAACCGCCACTCAAATCGTTGAATGCGGTGAGTCTATGACACGAAACATCTGGCTGGCCGGACTGGGCATGTATAGCCGCAGTGTCGAAGAGGCCCAGTCTATCAACCATAAAACCAACCGCATGTTTGACGAACTGGTAGAGCGTGGCAAGGAAGTGGAACAGGCTGCGAAAGACAAGATCGATCTAACGCGCGATAAAACCGCCGATCATCTTGAAGACCAGCTGAACGACGTAATGTATCGCGTCAGCGGCATCGACCGGACCAAGCTTGATCGGTTAGATGACAAAATCGAGAAGCTGACCACCATCGTGGAAGCAATGTTGGAACAGCAAGCGAAAAAATAGCCGGCAACTTGCTGGTAAACAGGTGGGGCGTTGCCCCCACCCCTTTTTCATTTGTTTACAAGACTGGGGCGGCAGGTGTCTATGAATCAACTCTCTCTTATCGATCTTGCGTTTGTGTTGTTTGAATCTGGTGACACGCCAATGCATGTCACTGGATTAGTCCATCTGCAGCCACCTACTGACTCCGAGAGCGCGGAGTTCGCATGTAACTTGTACAGCCAGTTGCTCTCCTATTCCGAGGTCAAGAAACCGTTTAACTGGCGCTTGAACCTGTCATTGACCGAATGGCCAAACTGGCAGGAAGTCCCGAGCGTGGATATCACCCAGCATGTTCATTTATCGATGCTGCCTCAACCGGGGAGCCGTGAGCAACTGCTGGATCTGGTGGGACGGATCCACAGCAATCAACTGGATCGCTTCCGCCCA
This sequence comes from Vibrio gelatinilyticus, assembly GCF_022836845.1. Taxonomy (GTDB): domain Bacteria; phylum Pseudomonadota; class Gammaproteobacteria; order Enterobacterales; family Vibrionaceae; genus Vibrio; species Vibrio gelatinilyticus. Next base: position 19,691 of record NZ_JAJNNZ010000011.1, on the reverse strand, counting down.
TTGTGGGAAATGTGGGTGATTGGTGGCCTAGAGAACAACCAGGTGGTGATCTGCTTTAAGGTACACCACGCTATTGCCGATGGCATGAAAGTCGGCAAGTTGTTTGATTTCTGCACGTCTCAGGATCCCGCCGAGCCGGGCACGCCATTTTGGCAGCAGGATCTGGGAAGTTCACGCAAGCGACAGCAAGAAGAAAACCAGCAGCTGATTACTCAGTTGTTTGGCTCGGCCTGTGAACTGAAACGTCAACTCAGTGCCTCATTGGGCTTGGTCAGTTTGGGCACTGGTATGTTATCGAAACTGTTTTGCGGCAAACGCCCCGATCTAAAAGTTCCCTTTACCGCACCCAAGACCCCGTTCAATCAGAAGCATCACAAATCGCGTGCAGTTGGCCTGGGCCGCCTTCCTATCAGCCAGTTTCGACAGATTAGCCGTCTCACTGGCGCGTCATTGAACGACGTGATGTTATGTGTGTGTGATATTGCTTTGAACCGTCACCTGCAGGATCACCGTCTGTGTCTTGAGAAGCCTTTGGTCGCGCTGATGCCGATTGATCTGCGGGAAGAGGGAGCGGTCAAAAAAGGTGGTAACAAGTTCGCGGTTGGGCTGGTGGAACTGGGTCATGCCCTAGATACGCCGACCAGGCGCCTGGCTGCGATACAGCAGTCGACTCACGATGTGAAGCACCAGGCGCAGGAGGTCTCACCTGGGGGGTATATCAACTATTCGATTCTGGTCAACGGACTGGCATTGTTAGGCGGTAAACTGAATATCAACCACGTGCTACCCCCAGCCACCAATCTGATCATCTCCAATGTGCCGGGACCAGCGCAGCGGCGCTATTTCTTCGGTGCCGAAGTTCAGGAATGCTATCCGCTGTCTTTGCTGATCCCTGGCCAGACTATTAACATCACAATGTTCGGCTACGATGACCATCTGCATTTCGGACTCGTCAGCTGTCCATCTAACTTGCCCCATGCGGAGAAAATTCCCGATTATCTGGAAGAAGCACTGGCGTCCCTCGACCAGGATGTGATGGATACCGCAATGTCAGCGGTAAATGGCGGACTGTTCAACCCCAGTGCCGACGATCATTCACGAAATCTGGCATACGAGGCTGAGATGCTGCTTGCCGAACTGAAACAGTTCAAGGTATCTCCTCTTCCTCGGCAACACCGCAGGGTAAACAAAGAAACTGAGCCAGCGAAGGAGTAAAACTAAAGGTCCGTTTTGTTCGCTATATTGTTGAGATTAAAAGACTACACGGGTTCCCCTAATCAGCTCAGGGAGGTAAACATGGCACATTGGAAAAGTCGGGCATTTAACAAAGTACTTGAGCGCGTAATGCGCCAACGTATGGCTCGCTGCAACGATGTACATGAAATGCGAGAGCTGATCACCAACATCGATCAGTATGGCGCGCTTATCAACCCCCCCAAACTCATCAAGCGCTCCCCGTGCAGTTGGGCTGGTATTCCTTGTGAATGGGTCGACATGCCCACATCGAACGACAACTTGCTGCTGCTCTATTTCCATGGCGGCGGCTTCTGTTTTGTCAGCCCCAATACCCACAGCAGCTTCATCGCTCGGGTGTGTCGGAAGATCTCCGCCCGCGGCCTGATGGTTGATTACCGCCTGGCGCCGGAGCATACGTATCCCGCCGCCCACGATGATTGCTACAGGGTCTACCGTGCACTGCTAAAAGAAGGCTACGACAGCAGTCAGATAATCCTGATGGGCGATTCAGCCGGTGGCAATCTGGTACTCGGAACCTTACTGCAGGTTCTGCAGAATAAATTGCCACTACCCGCCGCTGCAGTACTGCTCTCGCCGGTCTCTGATATGGAGATGACAGGAAACAGCGCCTATGAAAAACGTAATGACGATCCGTTTTTCGATCTGCCCTCGCTACTGCTGATGCGCAATACTTATCTTAACGGTGCACCGCCTCGGGATCCCCTGGTTTCTCCGATTTACGCCGACTACGTGAAACTTCCTCCCACGCTTATCTTGGTGGGCTCCGAGGAGGTCCTGCTGGATGACTCAACTCGTCTGGCTGACAAACTGACACAGGCCGAACACCCGATCGAGCTGATCGTAGGTCAAGGTATGCCCCATGTTTATCCGTTGTTTAGTCAGATCCGGGAAGCCGGAGAAGCCATTGACAGCATTGCCCATTTTCTGTGGCAACACGATGTGGTAAAAGGCGAAGATCCCGCTGCCTAAAACAGCACTCTAGTATCAGTAGCTCAGCCGCGGGAATTCGGCTCTCGATGATAGAAGTTTGGCCTAGCCTGTGAGTTGCTCAGCCCAGCGCTGATGCTGAACCAGTGCTGCCCCATGCTCTGGCGCCACGTAGGGAGAGACCAGAGTCAGCATGCGAATCACGCCTTTGCGCAGTAGTGCTTGCTCGTCGATGCCAGGATCCTGCAGAACCTGGTAATGCGCCCAGTGCAGGCCAACCAGTAACAGGTTGTCGGCCAGAATAGCCTGCTCGGCTTGATTAACCTGCAAAACACCGAGACTGGACAGCTGCTCCAGCATGGTCATAATCAGTCCCTTCAGTCGGCGGACTAGGGCACGAATACGCCGGCCAAGGGCAGGAGAGTCACAATGCAGGTGATCCAGGCTCCTGAAGATAAATTGGTAACGTAAGAAGTGCTCCATCAGACGGTGCAGAAAGGCCCAATAGTCCTCCAGGCCCTCAACCTCTTGTGAAAACGCCTGACTATCGTCGGCAAACAGCTGGTCGCATTCGCTGATCAACACAGCGAGTATCTCGTCCTTGCCGCGAAAGTGGTAATAAAGGTTACCAGGGCTGATCCCAAGCTCAGTTGCGATCTGCAGGCTGGAAATGGGCTCGACCCCGTGCTGATTGAACAGACATCGGCTTGCCTCAAGGATCTTGGATTTGGTTTTCACTAGGCCTCCATGCAACGGTTACATTTACGTGGTTATATACCTGACTACGCGGTGCTGACTGCTATCTGCTGCTGAATATGTTCAAACTCGGCTTCGGCCAGACGCTTGATATCTCTGGCAACAAAATCTCGCAGTGTGCCGCCAATAAGCGGCAGCGATGCTGATACCAAGATGGTGACGTGGTTTTCACAGCGCTGATTGTCATCAAAGGCGATCAGTCGCATTTCACCTTGCACCGTCACTGGCACGCCGACGATATCCACCACCAGGTCACAGGAGATGGTGTCGTCGTCCAACCAGTGCCACTGCTCCTGCTGACGAATCCGGTTCGAATCGCCAAGTACAGCTTTGAGTACCGATGGCACCTGAGCCGGTATTTGGCGTTCGGTTCGGGTCCTGAACCCGTCGTCGGTTTCTGCCAGCTCCAGGACCTGGGTATGACGTGCTCCGAGCTCTGCATATTTCTCTTCGATTAGGTCGGTTTCGCTAAAAAACCGGATTACCTCATCCAAAGATGCCGCGTAGGCATGAATCAGTTCGATTCGTTTCATTTCATTCCCACTCCTAGGTCGTCTTTTCTCTATTGACCGATTAACCTGCTGCTTAATCCAGCACAAACTTACAGATGAATATCTCGGATATAACTGGACAGTGCCTGGATCTCTCGCTGTATCTGCTGCTGATTTTTATGGGCAGCCTCAGCTTCGGGCAGATCCGGTCGGTACTTTTGATCCAGCTTGTCTGGGTACATATGAAAATAAGTGTTCATAATAAGCTCACCCAGTTTCGGGAATAATCCGTGCACCAAGGCACCGAACAGACCCAACCGGGTAGCGACGCGCTTCGGCCGATCAATCACAGCTTTGGTAACCATCTCTGCGGCTTCTTCAGGGCTGAGAGTGGAGACCGATCGATAGGTTTCCACCGGCTCCAGCATCGGCGTATCAACCAAAGGCATATGGATCGTCGTCATTCGCACGTTGTAGTCAATCAGCTCTGGAGCTGCACAGCGGGTGAAGCTTTCCAGCGCGCTTTTAGATGCAGCATAAGCAGCAAAGCGTGGCGGATTGGTCAGCACTGAAATCGACGAAATATTGATAATGTGGCCACCGTTATTGGCGATCATACCTGGCAGACAACCGTTGATAAGCCTCAGTGCGCCGAAATAGTTTATCTGCATCAGGCGCTCATAATCGTGGAAACGGTTTAGCGAGTTGATCACCGGGCGGCGGATCGAATGACCGGCGTTATTGATTAACACATCGACTTTACCGAACTGCTGTTCAACCAATTGCATCATGACATCAACGGCTTCAAGGTCTGCGATGTCGCAATAATATGCCGCGGCATTGCCACCTAGCTCTTCAACTTCGCGAACCGTCTCCTGCAGTCGTTCGGCATTACGCGCCACCAGCAACATCTGTCCCCCTGCCTTGGCTAGCTTAAGGGCCACGGCTTTACCTATGCCTGATGATGCGCCCGTGATCATCACCGTTTTACCCTTCAGCCGTGCTTTGAGACTGCGCGCCTGGTGCAGATCAGGATCCAGGTTTCGCTCCCAGAAATCCCAAATTACCGGGGCGTAATCGTCAAGTCTTGGACAGCTGATGTTAGTGCCTTCCAGGGCCCTTTGGGTATTGCGGCTGTCAAATAGCGTTGGTGTGGTAAAAAACGCGGCCACTGCTGGCGGGATCCCGAACTCCTGACACAGGGAATGGCCCAGACGCTTCAAAAGGGGCTGATTGCCTAGCTCCTTGCGTAGAGCCTCGGGCAGTAGCTCTAGCAGACGCAGGTCAATCCGCATCGTCATCTGAGGCGCGTGTCCTGCGCGGGCGAAGATATTCACTATCTCGCCGGCTCGGAAAGGCTCTGGATCAGTCAGGTGAAAACACTGGCCGTTTAAGTCCGGCTGATGGGAAATATGATCCATGGCATCGGTGACAAAATCCACCGGCACCAGATTCAGGCGGCCTCCTTCAAGCCCCAGCATAGGCATCCACTGCGGTAGGGAATCGCGTATTTTCTGAATTAACTTGAAGAAATAGTAAGGACCATCGATACGCATGGCCGCACCGGTTTTTGAGTCTCCGATCACCACCCCAGGCCGATAAATTTTCCATGGTAATGCACTCTGCTCGCGCACCAGCGCTTCGGATGCCAGTTTACTGGTCAGGTAACTGTGCCCCTCGGGATGAGCTTGCTCGAACATATCTTCATGGAACCAGCCACGATACTGACCAGCGACAGCAATCGAACTGACATGGTGAAAACAGCCTGCACCCAGTTTTTCGGCCAACTGAAGTGCATGACGAGTACCGTCGATGTTGACTTTGTCGATAGTGTCACTGTCGGCTTCAAACGAATAAACCGCGGCCAGATGGAAGAAGTGTGTCACTGAGTTGCTGAGTTGATCGATCCACTGGGTCGCGATCCCGAGCTTCGGTTGTGTTAAATCGCCCTGGACAAACACCAGGTGATCCGTTGGGAAACCGAGCTGTTTTGCCGCATCCAGGATCTTAATCTGGCTATCGTCATTGCGAACCAGCAAATAAAAGGTTCCTGGCCGTTTGGTCAGCCGTTGTAAGAGGTTTAAGCCAATAAATCCACTGGCCCCGGTGATAAAGTAGTTCATATTCATTCCTTGACTAGCCTCCATAACATTTATGTAACCCTGCCAATGGCGCGCGGCGACATGATTTCTTTACGTCATTCAAGCATAGCAACTGGTACGACCACCCAGTGTTAACTAGGCCACACAATCGCAAAAAAATAAGTTGCGCGAGTCTATGATATGTGCAAATCAATGTTGGATCAGATGAAATACTCAAGGAGCAGATTGATTAAAAAGTGTTGCTGGACAATAAGTTGCGAACAGCCGCATCTGCCATCAGCAGGGCTGTGTTGAGAGTAGAGCAAACCCTAGATTCGGGCTTCACTGTAGCATCAAAGAAGACGGCCTTCCCATTATCGCGAGGGCTTTGAAAAGGGCATCAAAAGGAAGTCTGGCCGGTATAGCCGATCGTGTTGCACTGGCGATGATTAAGATCGGCGCGTTGTTGAGTTATTTGGCTAGCTCACGCTCAATTGCTCTCACCAGTTTCCGGGCATCGGGTTTGGTCGTCGACGAAAACCAATCAACCAGTTTGCCGTCTTTATTCACCAGGAATTTGTGAAAGTTCCAGCGCGGCTTACCCACGAAACCGACCTTCTGCCCGGCCCAGGTATAGAATGGGTGCTGACCTTTGCCTTTCACCTTTGTTTTTGCGGCTAGTGGGAACGTCACCCCGAAGTTAAGTTCACAGAAGCTATTGATACTGGCATTGGAGGCTTTTTCCTGACCACCAAAATCGTTACACGGCACCCCGACGATGACTAACCCCTGGTCACGATAGGTTTCCCACAAAGTCTGTAATTGCTTGTACTGCGGGGTAAAGCCGCACTCTGAAGCAGTATTGACTACCAGCACGACTTTGCCCTTGTAATCGGCAAGGGACAATGCATCACCAGTGATGGTATCGAAACTAAAATCGTGGGCATTGCCTTCGCTACTTTGCCAGGGAACACTGACTAAAGCCGCGATATATTGGATTTTACTAAACATCAAAAGTCCCTTGTGGTTAAGAAAAAGGGGAAACCCGCTCTCACGCTGTGTGAATCATAACGTTCACAAAGACTTGTTTTTAACCCCTTTAATATGTGTAGCTCAACAAATTAGAGGCTCGATCCGCTGAACTGTATCTTCTTGATCAGGCGCTGGCCAAACGCTCGACCAGGTCGACATATGCCTGTTTAGCCTTATCTGATTCCATGCCACGCAAGCGCTCCCACGCAGCATACTTGGCACCACCTTTAAAGTCGAACAGACCAGGCCGCCTGCCTTGTACATCGCCAGTGCTGCCTTGTTTGTAGTAGGCGTAGAGTGACAACAGCGTTTCATCATCAGGCCTTTGCTTCAATGTTTTTACGGCTTCGGCTGCCGCTTCGAACTGGGAAGAGAGATCACTCATAGAAAAGTCCTTTTTCTCGATAATTGAAGGTTACCGCTAAGCAGTGCTCCGACCAGTTTATAGCAGCCATAAATGTTTACACAATAGCTCAAAGAGTGACCTAGGCAGTAAACTAGGAAAAATCCCTTCCAGATAGATTCGCGTCTTGATGTACAGGTAAACCGACTTGACGGTACAAACTGTTCACAGTGACCGCGTGTCTTTTTTTGATTTGCTCAACGATTTTCTCTGCCATCATGATGGTTGGGGCATTGGTATTTGCACCAACCAAAGTTGGCATGATAGAAGCGTCAATAACTCGAAGCTGCTCGATACCATAGACTCGGCCTTGATTATCGACTACCGCTTGCTCATCCTCTTTTGGCCCCATTTTACAAGTACTGACCGGGTGATACTGAGTATCGGCTCGGTTTCGGATGTCTTGCTCAATCGCCTTATCATCATTAGGGTCAACAGGGTAGAAGTTGTCACCACGCACATCATCAAAGGCTGAGCTTTGCAACATCTGATACTGCTTTTTCCACCCTTTGATCATTAAAGGCATGTCATCAGGGTGACTGAAAAAGTTGGGATCAATCGCCGGAGCCTCATATGGATTGCTACTTTTGATTGTGACGCTGCCGCGACTCTTAGGTCTTAGCAGTGTTACATGGCAGCTAAACCCATGACTAGTATGAATTTTTCTTGCATGATCGTCAGCCACACCCACCAAAAAGACAAACTCCAGGTCGGGCACATCGACACCTTCTTCAGAGCGGAAAAATCCAATCCCTTCAGCTATGTTACTACTCAGTTTGCCTTTGCGCTCCTTCTTCCACTCCGGTAACGCCTTGCGGATATCGTCGAGCATTTGCAGTGAAATACCAAACGTCTCATTCTTGGCTGTGGTTTTAAAGCTATGTATTAGGTCGATGTGGTCTTGTAAGTTCTTGCCAACACCTGAAAGCTGGTGTACCTGCTCAATGCCGTGTTGTTCTAGATCGGCTTTATCGCCAATACCAGAAAGCTGCAGGATCTGCGGTGAGCCAAACGCACCGGCAGATAATATTACTTCGTGTTTGCAAGAGATGCGAAACACATTGCCTTTTGAGCCATACTCCACACCCACCGCGCGCTTACCTTCCATCAGCACTTTATGCGTGGTGGCTTTGGTCACAACAGTTAGGTTAGGGCGATCAAGATTCGGGGTAAGGTAAGCTTTTGCTGCGCTGCAACGCTCACCATTTAATTGAGTCACTTGGGTCCGCATGGCACCGAATTGCTCGACGCCATTCACATCTGGATTACGCGGAATGCCGACCTCTTCACAGGCATCAAGATAGCGTTCAACCATAGGACTTGGAGAACGCAGGTTCGCTACATTCAGTGGTCCACCTTGACCATGAAACTCATCTTTCAACTCTTCATTGTGTTCCGCCTTTTTGAAGTAAGGCAAACACTCATCATAGCTCCATCCTTCGTTACCTAAGCTTGCCCAAAGATCATAATCGTACTTATGGCCTCGGGCATACATCATCGCGTTAATAGAGCTTGAACCACCTAAAGTTTTCCCTCTAGGTTGATACCCTTTACGGCCATTAAGACCAGGCTGCGGCACCGTTTCAAATGCCCAGTTGTTGATCTTGGTTGGCACCATAGCGACCATGCCTACCGGAGTGTGGATAATGGAACTGTCATCTTTGCCACCCGCCTCTAGCAGACATACTGAAATAGTTTCATCTTCAGTAAGGCGTGAAGCCAGCACACATCCGGCCGAGCCTCCACCAACGACAATGTAATCGTAACGCTCCATATTACACCTCCGGTGTCATTTCTTCTGTTAACTCGCGTTGCAGAATCTTACGTGTCGCCGTCATTGGTAGGGATTCATGAATGATAATACGGCACGGGTATTCGTAAGCAGCGAGTTGCCCTTTACTGCAACGAATAGGGCTCTCTTCGTCGACTTGTAGTTCCGCTTTTAATATTACGATATAAGCGTATACCCATTCGCCTAACTTTTCATGACTAGCATCAATAACCGCAGTCATTTCTACCGCACCCACTCGAAACCAACTTTGGCCATAGGCTAGAGGTTACGTGAAAGTAACCTCAGCCAGACGCAGCGTGTTTAGTTGAGCTTGTTTTTAAACAAATCAATAAAGGCTCGGGTCTTTTTAGAGAGCGCCTTTGCTGAAGGGTAGATTAACGTAAGGCTGAGTCGTGGGAATTTATAACTTGGTAATACTTTTACCAGCTCACCAGAATCGAGCGATTTTTTTGAGTGAGTCTGCGGCAAAAAGGCGATACCTTGTCCTTTGAGCGCTAGCTCATGCATCAAATTCAGATCATCGGTTTTTAATCGAACCGGGATGTCTTCACTCAACAGATCAGCGTTGTATCGATTAGTGAAAATTCGATGCGATCTGAGATCATTTACAGTCTCGCACGGCGGGTGTGACTCAAGGTAGCCAGGCGAGGCGACGAGGTTTGAACCGTAATGGAGCAAACTGAACTGAACGTAGCTGTCGTCAGTGACGCCCACCGCATCAGGTAGAACCTGTAAATCAAATCCTTGCCTTTTAAGATCAATACTTTCGTGGTGATTCTCGATTTCAATTCGGACATTGGGAAACTCAATGGAGTACTCGATCACGATTGATTTGAATATGTCCGAGAGCATAAGCGCAGACGGAATCGCAATGCGCACGGTTCCAGTAAACTCTTGTTTTGATTCTTCCATCGCGATCAAGCTTTGCTCAACATGATAGAACTGCTGATAAATCAGCTCATATAAGTGCTTACCTGACTCTGTTAGCTCTATGGTTCTTCCCTGGAAAAGTGTTTCGCTATGACGTTGCCAGCCGTGATAAGGGGGTTGCTGCGGGCCATCAAAACCCAAATGGAACGCTGACCCAGATTGAAGTGAACAATCGTTGGGTACGAGATGCCCAAAGAACGCGAATTAACCTTGAGCATGAAGAGTCTTTGCCTGCGTCACTGTTTGTTGGCTCGCGAGCAACCCTTGCCCTGTATTCAGGTGAGAGCCGTTTCTGGCAGTTCATTGCGCGAACACGTATTCAACTTGTGAGCTGGTTCCACTTTATTTACTAAGGGCGTGGCATGAAAACACTTCGCATATGGTTTGCATGTTCGCTGGGGTTGGCTCTGAGTGTTGTATTCGGATTAGATTACGGCTTTTTGGGGATAATCTTGCCGATGTTTGTGCTTAGCAATACAGACAGTTTTAATGTCCCTTTATTGCTATTGATATTAGTTTCGTCGGTCTGGACAACCATTCAGGCGATGCTGTTAGTGGATATTATGGGCAGTTACCCAATGATGTTGCTGCTTGCGGTCGCACTGGTATTTATGACCAAATGCATTGCGATGACGAACAAGAAAACATTTCTGATCGGCTACATGGGCATTGTGATTGGCTCTCTCGTTCTTAACTTGGCAACCTATCCTTTTGTCGATATAGAAGATATGTCTATAACGGTTTGGGTTTACGCAGCGCTTAATATTGTGATTTGTGCCATTGCGTATTGGGTTTTTCCGGCTCAGGAGGAAAGTCACAACGCGAGTGGCGGAGAAGTATCATCACCAGCTTACGTGGCAGAAAATGTACTTACAGTTTGGATTGTGGCAATGGTGGCGTTTGTTACATTTCAAGTTCTGGATCTCTATGATTCGGCAGCCGCTCATGCATCTATGCTGGTGATCTTAGCGCCTATGAGCTGTGCTGGGGCTTTAAAAATGGCGAAAGTGAGAATTATTGGTACTGCAATGGGGTGTGCGGTCGGCCTTGGTATGCAGATGGTACTTGGGCTTTGGTTTGAAAGTGCGTTCCTGTATTGGCTACTGTTTACCATTGCTATGGGCCCGTTTTGTTACTGGCAAACACAAGGGCCAGCCAAAGGAGCGATTGCATTCTCTGCTATGGCGGCGCTTACCGTACCAATGACGTCAGCACTTTCCCCTGGAGACAAAGACGCATTCTTTGCTCTGCTGTATCGCTTTAGCTCGATCTTTGTCGCCGTGGTGGTTAGTGCTGTTCTCAGAGCATGACTCGGATTATCAGTAATCAATGAGGGTTGCTAGTTGCTAGTTGCTAGAGCAGCCCTCAATGTTGGCCTACACTTTGGGGTACGTGCACAACGCAGAGGTGATTATGATGGAATGTTGTTCGTTAGCAGTTTGCATCGATATTAATGGCTCAAAGTCTGTTATGGCGTGGGGGCCGAATAAAGATAAAGATCAGTGCCTAAAAGAATACTACGCAATAAAAACACATAAAGGCGCAACCATCTACAGTATCGCGCTGAAAGATCACAAAGACGCCACGCTCGAAAAGCCTATCTCGTCTGACTTTGCCAAAGAGTTAATCGACGATTGGTATGAAATTGAATTGTTGAATCAGCAAGATCTTGATATCCACTGGTAGGTGACAGCACCATTGGAACCAGGCCTATTCCTCTGTTTATTGCGCTACTTATTGTTGATGATGGGTGGTGGTATCCCTTCGCTTTAGATCCTATCGGTAGTTTCAGTCTCTCTTAGTTATTTCTGTGTTACGTTTTTGGGGTATAGGACTTCGAGTGGATGTTATTCACTATGGGATATCTATCGTGAAGGGGTCAGTATATGTTCAAGTTAGCAGGGAAACACATCATGGTGATTGGGGCGAGCCAGGGTATTGGGCTGGGTCTGGTGCAGCATTTTGTTCGTGAAGGGGCTATCGTGACTGCGGCAGCGCGAACGTACAGCGCACAGCTGCAAGCTATGCCTATACGTTTTGTCACGCTGGATGTGTCTTGTGACGAGTCGGTTGAAAGCGCCTTTAATGACCTGTCGAAAGCGGGACAACCTATCGATGTCTTGATCAACAATGCTGGAATATCGGGTCAGGAAGCCCCAGTTGATCAGCTGGCTACAGCTGAGATCGTAAATAACCTCAACACCAACCTCTTGGGGATTACTCGCTGCTTAAAGGCGGCTTCTTCAATGCTGTCGGCGGGTGCTTCTGTTATTAATACCGCTTCGCTGGCCGCTCATCTCACGGTGGAAGACTACACCAGTTACAGTGTGAGTAAAGCGGCGGTTATCCAGCTTACTAAAAATGTGGCGATGCAATGGGCCGAGCGTGGTATTCGCGTCAATTCTGTGTCGCCAGGTACGGTATTAACCAGTATGGAACCTGAAGATGGCCCTGAGGCAACCTTATGTCGGGCGCTGACTTGTGCGGGCAAACCTGCAAAGGTGTCTGACTTGTTGGGGACGTATCACTTTCTAGCAAGTGATGCCAGTCAGTACATAACGGGGAGCGACATTCGCATTGACGGAGGCTGGGTTGCGGGCGTGTCCAATAAAATGGCGCAGCAACTGCTGGGATAGAGGTTTTTTTCCACAAGCTCAGAGCGTAGCGACAAGCCTAGAGCGTTGCGAAAAATCATCACGACGTAGGTCGGCTCTACTAAATCGAATCCGTAGAGTTTCGCCGCTCTGAGGTTGGCGTGACGCAGGCGAAGGCGAAAATTGTGAACTATTCTCTATATTGTTAAGGTAGCTCGCCGTCAATGAGCCTGGCTTAGCGATGGGAACTCGCCACAGTGAATACCCGTTCCCCTTGATGTATTCACTGAATTTCACCTTTCGTCACATTTAGTCGCTAGTGACTAGCCCCTCGCTTCATCGTAGGATTCAGACGCCATAGCGTATTCATGTGCGATGATCTTTTTGATTGCGTGATTGATAATGATGATGTCATTTAATTCTGTCACGTTGTCGATGGCGTCAAGCAATGACTCTTTGCTGCATGGTGGGATCCGTTCAATATTTTTTATCTTGCCACGCGTAGTATTTTTAAGAAGGTCGAAAGTGGTTTGGTTCATGTGAAAGCCTAAGTGACGTTATGTGACTATGTTTATTATGGTTATGCTTTTCGCGCACTATATACAACTAAGTGGCGAGTTCAAATTGAAAAAGCAAATAACACCTCGCTATTGATTCTCGGGGCTTATGCTTGCAATGGCCCATTACGGAAGTCAGTGTAACCAATTAAAATGATTAGAATAAATAGTGGGTTTTACATTATTTTTGTTACGCAGATGTATTTTTCTTGGTGAGTCCATTAGCTTCAATTTAAACATTCACTCAAGTTTGTGAACTTCATCTGAATTTGTCTATCAAGGTTAATCGCATTTGCAGCAAGAAAATTACAGCAAATGCGGATTATTGTTGCCTTGTGAGCGTGAGCATGAGCCGTCGGCACTCGGTAGCGTTACGTTGCTGGCGTTTGTTCGTGGTGTTTGTCTTCTGAGCCATGTCGATACTCATAAGTCTCCGAGAACCTCGACAATATCCAGTCTCCTGCCGTGATGGTGGGATAGCGGGACGCTTCGCCGGGTGACAAACACGAGTCCAACGTGGTAACAGGGGTATCAAAATCCGGTTCGACAAAAAACGGCATCGAAAAACGAGTGGTATTTGCTGTCGGACTGATGACTCGATGTGGTGTCGACTTGTAGTGATCGTTGGTCCAACGCTGCATCAGATCACCAATGTTGACAACAAAACTGTTAGCCACTGGTGGCGCGTCTAGCCATGTGCCATTAATGTCTTGAACTTGCAGCCCTCCAGTATTGTCCTGATGCAATAATGTGATGCATCCGTAATCAGTATGGGCACCAGCTCCGTTACTTTGCAGTTGTTGGGGTGGGTAATGAATGAGGCGAAGCACACTGATAGGGCAGGTAAAATACTGCGTGAAAAAATCCTCAGGTTGTTTTAATGCTAATGCCATAGCGCTGAGTATCTTTAGGCCAACTTGCAGTGTCAGCTCGTAATGTTGCTGCATGATCTGTATAAACCCAGTAAGGTTTGGGTATTGGTTTGGTCCGTACAGCTCGGGAAAGCGTGTAACCTGGGGATGGTAAGGGCTCAGATCCAATGCCATATCAAAAGTTTCTTTATAGTCTTGCGGCCCCTCAGGGTCGAGTTTCTCAGCATTGACTTGTCCCCAACCTCGATGGTTAGCAGATTGTTGAATATTGATGCGCTGCTTTTCTTGTTCTTCCAAGGCAAAAAAAGTACTTGCGATAGCCTGGACCTTGGCGAATTGTTCTTCGGGTATGCCATGACCTGTGACGTAGAAGAAGCCTTTGTCACGACAAGCATGATCAATTGCGTTGATCACGTCTTGCTGGTGTTCTGGGTTGTTGCCTGACAACGGTGAGATATCAATAATAGGTAAGGCTGCATTCATAGAGTTGTCCTAAGTAAGCCCAATAAATATTGGGCTATATGTATGTAAAGCTACGAGAAGTGATTTTTTATTTAGGAATCGTGGCGTCGATGCCTTCTACGTACCAGTTAACAGCAGCCAGCTCTTTGTCGTTAAGGGTGTATCCTGCCGCGATGACTTCTTTGCCAGTATTATCAACCATTGGTCCGGTGAAGGGGTGGAATGCACCTGCTTTAATCTTTGCGTGAGTGGTTTTAATCGCCGCTTGGATGTCTTTTGGCAGATCTGGATTGATGGATACGATTTGCAAGATATCTTCTTGGAAGCCACCCCAGAAATCAGTGGGTTTCCAGCTGTCGTTCATGACCTCTTTGACCGTTTCGATATAGTGCGGAGCCCAAACATCACGCACCGAGAACATGTGCGCTTTGGGCGCAAAGTGGCTCATATCAGAGGCTTGCCCAATGCCCATCACACCACGTTTTTCGGCGGCAATTAATGGCGCAGGGCTGTCGGTGTGTTGAACTATGATATCGGCGCCTTGATCGATCAGTGCATTCGCGGCATCTGACTCTTTGCCTGGGTCGTACCAGGTATTCACCCAAACAATTTTGATTTTGATATCAGGATTAACGCTTTTTGCACCGAGATAGACCGAGTTGATGTCGCGGATCACTTCAGGGATGGGGAATGAGGCAATGTAGCCGATGGTATTGGTTTTCGTTGCCATACCCGCAGCAACACCAGACACATAGCGTCCTTCGTAGGTTCTCAAACCATAGGTTGAGACGTTCTTGGCTTGCTTATATCCGGTTGCATGTTCAAAGGTGACGTTCGGGAAGCGTTTCGCCGCTTTAATGGTTGGATTCATAAAACCAAATGAGGTCGTAAATATAACTTCGTGCCCAGATTTAGCCAGTTGCGTGATGATACGCTCAGCATCAGCGCCTTCAGAAACATTTTCAACATAGGTTGTTTTGACCTTGTCTCCAAAGTACTGTTGCATTTCTTGACGACCTTGGTCGTGCTCATAGCTCCACCCATGATCGCCTACTGGACCCACGTAAACAAACCCGACTTTTAGTGGGTCTTCTGCGAGTGTTGAAGCGGAAAAAGTGGCGGCGGCCGTCAATGCCGCAGTCATCATCCATTTGTTCAGTTTCATGAAATTCTCCATTTATCCATTTTGACTTTTTAAACGTACAGCCAGCTACTGCAAGAAATTGACCAAGTTGTTGTCTTTTTGTTAATGATTGTGTGTTTGTCGTGTAAAGCTTATGCCGTCAGTACTGTGAGGTGCTGAGGCCGCCGGTTTTTCGAACCATCTCGCCACTCAAAATGCTTACCTGATTGATTATGGTGAGCCTATTGATAATGTTCGCACCAAATTTGTGCATTTTGTCGTGACCATGTTTTCGATTCTGGATTGCCCGTCGACAACTTTTGTGCGAGGGGCATTTTCATAACGCTTTCTAATGTAATTTCGGGTCAAATGGCTTGCCCAAACTTGCTGGGGTAGCCAATTTTTGTTTCAGAGCATTTGAGCTGATCAATACCATGACAATAATTGTTGCAACGTAGGGAGTCATGGCCAGTAAGTTCGGTGATATGTCAAATCCAAACCCTTGCATCAATAGATGCAGTATTGAAGTGAAACCGAAAAGGTAGGCTCCTAAGATCAGATAACCAATTCGCCACGAGGCAAATACGACTAACGCTAGGGCAATCCAACCACGCCCCGCGGTCATGTTTTCCATCCACATTGGGGTATACACAAGGGACATATACGATCCTGCTAGTCCTGCCATCGCACCGCCAAACAGAGTGGCCAGTAATCGTACTTTTAATACGTTGATTCCAAGGGCATTCGCTGAGTGTGGGTTTTCCCCCACAGCGCGCAAGGTCAAGCCAAGAGTCGTTTTATTCACCACCCACCAACACACACCCACGAGAGCAAAACTTAAATAAATAAAGATATCCTGATTAAAGAGCAATGGGCCAAGCAGTGGAATATCACTCAGAACTGGGATTGGAAGTTCTTTGAAACCGTCGATAGTGGTTCCTACCAAACTGGTGCCAAGAAAAGCACTGAGCCCGGTACCAAATATGGTAAGGGCAAGGCCCGTTGCTACTTGGTTGGTATTTAACATCAAGGACAGAGAGCCAAAAATGAAGGCCATCATCATGCCCGATAGGATGGCCAGACTAACGCCAAAAAATAGATTGCCAGTGTAGTATGCGCCAGCAAAGCCAGCCATCGCGCCCATTAGCATCATCCCTTCTTGCCCCAAATTGAGAACGCCTGATTTTTCGCTAATCAGCTCTCCAAGTGCGATGAGTAAGAGCGGGGTGCCTGTTTTTAACGTGGCAATGAGAATTTGTTGAATCAGCATAATATCCATTACACCACTCCTTGGTTTTGCGATTCTGGATGAACGGTTGTGCCTTCAGAGTTCGTCGTTGTTGAAGGTTTTGAAGGGGGGGATTTTTTTGACCAAATAGCCTTAGGAGACACCAACCTGATGCGATAAAAGATCAAGAAGTCGCATGCCAATAAGAAAAACAATAGTGAACCTTGGAAAAGGCCAGTGATGGCTGTGGGTAACCCAAGTTCGATTTGGGCTAGATCACACCCCATATAAAGAGCGCCCATAAAAAAGGAAGACAAAATGATCCCAAAGGGATTGAGTCGTCCAAGGTAGGCGACGATGATGGCAGCGTAACCGTAGCCAGGAGAAACAGAGGGAATAAGTTGGCCTATAGGCCCTGTGACTTCGGCTGCTCCGGCAAAACCAGCAAGTGCACCAGAAAATAACATCACGGCCCAAATGATTTTGTTAGCGCTAAACCCAGCATAGCGAGCGGCATGTTGGTCTTCACCATAAACACGGACTTTAAAGCCAGGCAGTGTTTTGAATAAAACGAAACCACATAGCAGGGCGATGGCAACAGCGACAATGACGCTGACGGATGCTCGTCCTTGATCCAAAAGCAGCGGTAATAAGACACTATCAGGGAACATCACAGATTCAGGAAAGCCAAAGCCCTGAGGGTCAGCAAGTGGCCCATGCACTGCCCACAATAAGGTGTAAAGGCCGATATAATTGAGCATGATAGTGGTTAATATGATGTTGGTGTGGAAGGCTCTGTTAAGCAATGTCGGAATGGCCGCCCAAGCCATTCCTGCGCCAATGCCAGCCAACAATGCAACAAAGAACAGGCCATTGCCGCTAGTGTCAGTGGCTTGTATCGCCACATAGCTGGTGGCAATCGCGCCGATAAGTAATTGCCCTTCAGCGCCAATATTCCAAATATTGGCCCGATAGCAGATAGCGAGTCCCGTCGCGCACAGCAATAAGGGGGTAGCTTTAACCAATAATTCGCCAATGTTGTAGGTATCGCTGACTGGTTGGATAATAAAGACATCAAATGCTTTCACAGGGCTCACATCAAGTAGCGTGAAAATGATGCTAGACGCCAACATCGTCAGAAAAATAGCGATAAATGGAGATATCCACGCCATCGCTTTAGAGTTTTCGATTCTTGGTTCTATATTAAGCATCGACGCATTCCTTGTTTTGAATGAAACTGCCCGCGATCCATTTTCCTATTTCTTCGATGGTGGTTTGTTCGGTGTTAACCGTCGCAGACAATTGTCCTTCGTACAGCACTGCCAACTTGTCACAGATGACAAACAGTTCATCGATATCTTCAGAAATTACGATAACCGCTGCGCCAGCATCTCGCAGTGCTATGATTTGTCGATGAATAGCACTGGCGGCACCAATATCAACCCCCCAGGTTGGATGGGCGCAAATCAATACCCGAGAAGCCTTTTGAACCTCTCGACCTATAATGAATTTCTGCAGGTTGCCACCGGATAGACTTTTGGCCTGAGCGTTACGGTCACGGCACTTGACGTTGTTATTGGATATGATGTCATCGGCTAGGGACTCAAGCTTGCGATGGTCGATAATGCCTCTTTTGGCTAGCGTATCTGAGTGTGTTAACAGGGTATTATCCACTAACGTCATTTCAGGAACTGCACCCTGTCCGAGCCTTTCAGCCGGTACGTAAGCCATGCCTCGTCGGCGTCGTTCGCCCGCGTCAAGGTGACCAATGTCATGACCATCGAACATAATACTGCCACTTTTTGCTCTGGTGTCTTCACCACTGAGAGCGGCTAAAAGGTCCTCTTGCCCATTACCGGCCACCCCAGCGACGCCGAGAATTTCACCGGCATTAAGCTCAAAAGTGATATTGGTTAACCCACAACCAAAGGGATGAGAAGAGGGCAGAGTCAGTTGATGAGTTTGAAGCGTGACGCTTTGTGATGATTTTTTTGGATAAGATTCAGAAAGCTCTGCTGTACTGCCAACCATCATTCGGGCGATGGATTCGGCGGTTTCATTGGCTGGAATGCATTCACCGCTTACTTTTCCACCTCGAAGGATCAGTGCTCGGTCACACAACTCCGTCACTTCTTTAAGCTTGTGGCTGATAAACAAAATGCTACAACCTTCTTTAACTAGACTTCTTAAGACTCCAAATAACCCTTTGACTTCTATAGGTGTTAATACTGAAGTGGGTTCGTCTAATATCAACAGCTTAACGTTCTGGATGAGGCAGCGAACGATCTCGACTCGTTGACGTTCGCCAATGCTAAGGCTGTGCACGTATCGTTCGGGGTGTACATGAAGATCATACTTTTTGCTGATATCTAGGATGTGCTTGCGCAGATCGCCGATCTTGGTGCGAAACTCTTTATCGAGAGCCAGCTCGATATTCTCTTGTACCGTTAAGGTTTCAAAGACTGAAAAGTGCTGAAACACCATGCCAATACCCATGTGTCTGGCTTGGCTGGGGGACGCAATGGTGATCTCTCGGTTTTTCCAAAGAATGGCTCCACTGTCTGGTTGGTTGACGCCATAGATCATTTTAACGAGAGTCGACTTACCTGCACCATTTTCGCCTAATAAGGCGAGGATTTCCCCTTCGTGAAGCGTCAGATCTACTTTGTCGTTTGCAATGACGCCAGGGAAAGCCTTACTCACATTCCAGAGCTCTATTAGTGGTGGTTGTTTCATGTCGCACAGAATCCTTTCAGATGCTTAGGGTTAAGACGACTATGCAATAAGCTGACCAAGTTTAAGAACCCCAAAAGAGAGGGGTTAGAGGTATTCTCATGTAAAAGGTAGTTATAAGATGCTCAATAATGGTGCGCTTGCACCAAGCTGGGTTTTGTTGTGCTACAAGGTGAGTTTTTTAGAAAGGAAAGTAACGCCATTTGTGGCGCTGTATTTTTATAACCAAAAAAAAGCTCCCAGAGGGAGCTTTTTATTCACAAAATATGCGTATCAGAGCCTAAGCGTATGGCTTAGTTTCCTGATTATTTTGAGTAGCTAGGTGTTTTAGCTACGGCGCGCTTAGTGGCTTTTTTAGCTGCTGGCTTAGCCATTTTCTTTTCAATCTCAGCTTTTGCTTTCACAAAACGCTCAGGAAGGATTTGCGTAGCAAATACATCTTCTACTGTTTCA
>NZ_JAJNNZ010000010.1 GCF_022836845.1 Vibrio gelatinilyticus | reverse complement strand
GTTCACAACGTTAGGGCTTTGTTATTCGGCAATATAATCAAACTGCGGCAACGACAGAGATTTCCACCAACAACTCTTCTCGAGCCATACTGGCCTCTACGCAGGCTCTGGCAGGCGCGTGACCTTCTGGAACCCAGTTGTCCCAAACCTCATTCATGGCTTTAAAGTCATCCATGGTCTTTACGTAAATGGTTGCTGAAAGTAGCTTTTCACGGCTAGAGCCGACACTTTCTAATAACTCGTCAACCTTCTCAAGCATGGTCGTTGTTTGATGAGTGATGTCCTTGGTTGAATCTTTCGCTACTTGCCCACAAAAATAAACGGTACCATTATGGATTACCGCACGGCTCATTCGCTGTTTTGTTTCTTTTCTTTCAATCATTCGCTTACCTTTGATACCGAACATACCTCAATATGACTGTGAGGCAACAACAAGTTTGGAATGATAATGCCGAATCACTTTATGCTGCAATCTATTCCAGAAAATTCCTTTTGAACTAGAGATGCTTATCAAGAATTCAAGCGACATAAGCGAAGTCGAAAGCTATCTATGATGCCAGGGCAAATGCAGGTAGCGCTCTAGACGCAGAGAGTAGAACTCACTGAGTTCTTCATCGTCTTCATCGTGACAGTCTGTACAAATATCTTTAGCAGCAACCTCTTCGTGGGGGATATGGCACTCGACACACTCCATTGATTCACTTTCTTGGTGCTTAATATTGTGCTGAGGCCCTTCCAGATTTGCCAGACTGTCATGACATTCTACACAGCTACTATACTCAAACTCTAAATCATCGGAAGGTGATTCATCTTCGTGACATTGCCCTGCGCATGTTTCATCAAGTAAATGGAAGTTGGCTAGGTTGTCCTGCTTTGGATTTGGCAGATCATCAGCCAAGACTGCTAAGCATGTCATAGCGAGAGTCAGTGTTACCAGATATTTTATTATTGTCATCCCTTCCTCCTTACCACTGACCGTTGGTATGCATATCACGCTGAATTTTCTCGTGGCATGTAGCACATAAACCTATACGAAAAGCTTTGCTAATGCCCCTAAAGGGGTCTACATCTTGATGAAGACTATGGCACGTTGAACACACCATTTTGTTGACGTGAACATCATGCGTCCACTCGCTGTCTCTTAGACTGGCGGGTGAATGGCACGCAATACAACGTTCATTCTGCTCAAAAGCGGATAGATTCGCATGGTTGTCAAAAGGGATTACATTTGGAAAAGCGTCATCTTTTGGGTGATGCCCCTTATTGCTGTGGCATGCTGAACAATTGTCATAGAACTTTGCGCTGGCGTGTACTCCAACTGAAGTGATCGCCTCGATGCCTTTTAGCAAGCGTTTTTTTTGATGACAGCGAATGCATCGTCGGTTCTCTTTTTCGATGACTGACAAGTTATTTTCCGTTGAAAGCTGAGAGTCAAAGCTCGCTAGAGGGTATTCCAGTATCGTTGTAGCGTACAGATACGCTGGCACTGACAGGCTCAGTACTCCCAACCAAAGTCCAACGAATATTCCCAAGTACCGATTACTTCTCATAAGCGAAGCTTCCTAAGATTTAACATGTCCCACCATGAATAAAGGGCTGGTTTTAGCCAGCCCTATCATTGTTACCTATTTAAATTCTAGGTTGAGCACACCACGGTGGAAGATGTGATTGATTTGAGAGTTATCAAACACAGCAACGCCAAACGGATAAGCTTTGCTTAAGTCTTTAAACTGTACATCTTGCGTCTCAGCATTTTCACCGGTGGTTACTAGCTTACGTTTCATTTCCAGAGTCCAAACACCGTCTTCCCATACAGCGCCAACTTCAATGTCACCGCGAGAACCGGTAAAAGGTTTGCCTGTAAGGCCTGGAATACGATCGGTTTTGTCGTAATCAGCAGTAAACGGCTGCTTCTCTGAATCCAGTATTAACAAGGTTTCGTCAGTAAGATTGGCGGCAACATAGGCTGGTTGACCATCTTTAATGTTATTCACGTAACCACCACCGGTTTTGCTGTCTCCTTTACGCCCCCAGCCCTTGTTCTCTTTCGGGTTGGTATTACTGTCAACGTATTGATCATCTAATTGATTGTGGACGGCAGTTCTCACCCCTTTCCAGTGCCACATATCAATAAATTCACCTTCTACCTTGGTGTATTTACGTGCAGGGTTTTTGTCTTTTTGGCCCGCATTCATACCATCTTTAGCTCTGTGACATGCCGCATTACAACCTTTTTCGGCAAAACCCGTTGCATTGATATCCCAATACATTGCGAACTTATCTTCATAGTAGGTATTATCATGACCGGTCGAGTCTTTATTCATGAGTTGCTTCCATGTTCCATCTTTTTGTTTTATCCAAGGGAAGCGGTCGATACTTTTGGTCGGGTCGGCATAAGTCACGAGAAAATAGATGTATTCATCGTCATACAGAGATTTCAATTCAACGCTGGTTTTCTTAATACCTTCGTAACCGTTATTCGGTTTATAGGGGAGTTTATTGACTTTCACCGTTAACGCCTTTGCTTCCTCCCAAACGGCTTCAGTTTGACCGTCTATGGTAACTTCCGTTGCAGCTTTACTGCTTTCCAAGACTTTGCCCTTAGCTTGAGCGAATCCAACAGGTAAGGTGGTCAGCGCAAGGATTGTGCTGACGGCGATAAATGAATGTTTCATAGCGATCTCCTGATGCCTATTCATATCGAATATCATAAGAATAGGTAGCAAATTTCGGCTTTTGCTTGATCCCCATCACATAGGTAGACAGTGTGAATATTAACCACACAAACTGTGAGTCAAAGCAACATCTATATCGCCAATATGGATCAAAAAAGGGGATGACTGCTATTGTCATCCCCTCTTTATAATTACGCTATTTAGGATAGTTAACTAACGTTTTTGATTGTTTTCAATACTGGTAAGGTAGTCGTCTTTCTCTTGCCATACGTTATTTAGCCACTTATGAAAATGACGTTTGAACTGCTTGTCTTTGAAATAATCACCGGAAACGTTTTCATCCATTGGGTAAACCTTAACACGTACAACAACGCGGGTTAGTTTACCTTTTAACATATCAATGAATGGTGATTCTTGGTTTTCGGGATAGGCCAATGTTACGTCTACAATGCCATCCAACATATCGCCCATTGCATTTAGAGCAAACGCTAAGCCGCCAGTCTTGGGTTTCAACAAGTGCCTATAAGGCGTTTTTGCCGTTGCCAATTTATCTTGGCTTGCTCGTGTCCCTTCCACAAAATTAACCAGCGTGGTGGGTGCTAGCCTGAACTTATCACAAGCTTTGTGAATCGCATCAAAGTCATCATTACGTCGTTCAGGGTGACGTAGCAGGTACTCGCGAGAGTGGCGCTTCATAAAAGGCATATCTAGGCCCCAACAAGCGAGACCCACAAAAGGAACATACAATAAATCATGCTTGAGGAAGAACTTAGTCGCAGGAATTTCGTCTTTCAGTACACAAGACAAAATAACGATATCCGACCAACTTACGTGATTAGACATCATCAAATACCATTGCTCTTTTGACAAAGAGTCGTCGGTCTCGATCGTCCAGTTGATACGATTGTTAAAATTCAGCATTTTAAAGTTGCATGTCGCCCACAACCAAAACTGCTTATTCGCTAACTGTGTTAGCGCTTTTTTTACAAATGAAAAGGGCAGTAAGATCTTAATCAGGGCAAGTAAAGACACAACAAGTGCGGTAACAGCAGTATTAATTGTGACGAACAATACAAACGTCACTAAACGTAAATTTTCAAACATGATTAACAGCAGGTTACAAAAAAAAGGCAGTATACCGTTTTACGTAAGCATCAACTAACGTTAATTCCTATGGTCGTGCCAGTGTTACCAGAAACTCAGCGAGGATCACTTTCACTTTCACGCAAAGGAATATGGGTTATTCCATAAAAATTCCTACAAATTGTATTGTGTGTGCAGAATTATCAATAAAGGCAGTTCCAGCTATGACACACAATAACCATGAAACTCTGCCCAAGGACGCTGGCGGAAACAAAATCATACGGATAGCCAAAACCACCTTACTCTACATTTTTAAGCTCATTGTCGGCATGGCCATTTTGGTGGGGGCCTCTGTCGCTCTCTCTAAACTGGGTGCCATCCACGGTAAAGACTTACCAGAAAGCTATTTCAGTAATGGTTACCCAACCATAGTGAAGCTACTCGATTCTGAAGTGTTTATGGGCTTTGTCTTCTTCGTTACCGTCGCCATACTCGTCTATGTTGTTTACCTTTTCTGGTGCTTACACGAAGTTGCTGTTCACCGCGCCGCCGCTATGTCGAGTGCACATACGCAAATCGTTTTTGCTTTATCACTTTGTGGGCTATTTATCGACAAAACGTGGTGGGTTCTTGCCATCATTATCGCATTTGCACGATGGGATGTTCTATCCGCTGGCTTGTCCAACATCATTCGCAACGGCCGTGAACCCATAGAAAAAAGTGAGGCGTAAACCATGAAAGAGATCATGCTGCCCTATGTGCTCATTTGCTGGATATTGGTAAAAACAGGCGTTGTGCGTTGGACCTTACGCAATGCGGTCATCATCATTGGTATTGGTATTGCGTTGGCATTAGCGCTTTTTACTGCCCACCGTTTCTGGTCACCTGCCGATTTAACAGATAGTACCACCGTGAAAGCACCGCACGCCGTGCTTAGCCCGCTGGTAGGTCAAGAGGTCGAACACGTTTACGTATCACACAACCAAAAAGTGAACAAAGGTGATTTGATCTACACCTTACGCACTGAAGATACCGAATCTCAACTAGAAAGCTTAGCGGCCCAGAAGAAAGCCTCACAAGCGGAAATTCTGGCTCTAACCTATAAAATTGACAACGATAGAAAGCATCTTGTTCGTCTTGAGAAACTTGACGATTTTGCGCAGGACTCACAGCGTGATGACCTGCGCACCAGCATCGAATCAACTCAGGCTCAGATTGCTTCTGTTAATGCTCAGATCTTAAACATCGACGCCCAGATTGCCACTGCAAAATGGCAGAATGAACGTCGTGAAATTAGA
Organism: Vibrio gelatinilyticus; assembly: GCF_022836845.1. GTDB lineage: Bacteria > Pseudomonadota > Gammaproteobacteria > Enterobacterales > Vibrionaceae > Vibrio > Vibrio gelatinilyticus. The sequence continues at coordinate 141,622 of NZ_JAJNNZ010000010.1, read as the reverse complement.
GCGCCTTTTGATGGGCAACTGTCTATTACCAATATTGTCAACGGTACTCGTATTGGTAACATGCACCTATACGACACCAATAAAAAGTTCGTCGAAATGCGCATTGCTGATCAAACATACTCTGGTATCGAGGTTGGCCAGTTTGCAGAGTTCTACGTTGATGCGTATCCGGGAGAGATTTTCAGAGGAAGAGTCCACAGCTTGACAACGGGTACCGGTGAAGCACAGGTATCGGTGTTAAATGGCTCGCAACATGTTCGCCGACATGTTGGTAATAACATGGGCTCTCATGGCCGCACCATTATTATTGAGTTCGATGAACCTGAGGGTTACAACATACCCATCGGTGCCACAGGCTCTGGCTGGGTCTCTGCGAAAAAGCCACACCCAATGCTTGGTTTTATGGACATTATTGGTGGCGCGACAGTGCGACTAAAATCATACAAATCGTATCTATCGGCACTTTAGCCTACGTTTGCTTTGCTTGAATACCCCACTAAGATAAAAGGAAGTCAGCAACGACTTCCTTTTCATTAAGCATTTGACTGCGCTCGCAAGGTAGTAAAGCCGTAGTAAATCCGCGTTGCGGTGGTGAACCAACAAGCAGCAGCAAATACATAAGCGATCATAGCAAAAGACTCAGGAAACAAACAAAAAGCGACGAAGCAAGCAATCGTTTCAGTGCCTTCCGTCAAACCACTCATGTAATACAGCGACTTGTGTTTATATATGGGATTTTCGATCCCTCTCTTACCGGCCATAATGGCAAAAGCTAAAAAACTGGTTCCTGTACCAATAAAAGAAAAAATCAAAAACGCACCGGCAATCGCATTGCTTTCAGGATTGGCGACAACAAAACTAAACGGAATCAGGGAATAAAACACAAAGTCCAAACTGATATCAAGAAACCCACCCGCGTCGGTGATCCCTTGTATGCGAGCTAAAGCACCATCGAGTCCATCACAAATACGATTGATGACAATCAACAATAAACCCATAAGGTAGTATTCAAAGGCGATAGCTGGCAACGCAAAACAACCAACGATAAAACCAAATACCGTCACTTGATTCGCAGTGAAGCTCCAGCGGTGGGCCACTTTGGCCAGCTGATTGAGGGGCCAGCGAATAACTTTGATGCTGATACTATCTAGCATGTACTGCTCCCTCTTTTGGCCAGTTGAATACTGGGCTTCCTGCCGGCACATCGTCTTTATCGTGCGTCACCAGTAACGTTGGGATATTCTCTCGCAATAATTGTTCTACAACCCATTGACGAAATTGAACCCTAAGCTCTGTATCTAGTTTACTAAATGGCTCATCAAGCAATGCAACTTTGGGCTTCGCTAGTAGCATACGAATTAAGCTAATTCTCGCCCTTTGCCCACCGGATATCTGCTCTGGATACGCATTAGCAAGTTCAGACAATGATACATTTGAAAGAGCGGTGAGAGCCTGCTGCTTTCTGTCATCTCCTGATACGCTTTCTGGAAGTGCAAACGCTAGATTCTCCCAAACATTGAGATGTGGAAACAATAAGTCATCTTGAAATAGTATCCCAACTCCCCTTTGATGGGCGGGGAGCGAATCAATTGCTTTGCCGTTAATCTCTATCGTTCCACTGTATTGAAAGTCAGATGCTAGGTGACCGGCAATGACATCAAGCAGTGTCGACTTCCCGCAGCCACTCGGCCCCATCAAGGTCATGATTTCCCCATTTTCAACTTTAAGTGAGAAATTCGAAAGCAGTGTCGAGCCATCCGTTTTATGGATGGCGATGTTTTTGAGACGCAGTGTCATTTGAAAATACAACCCTAATAGAGAAACGGCGATAACTACTGTGTAAACGACTTAGTAATACCGCAATAAAAAAGAATAGCAGTGGTAACAGGGCTTGCCAGATCGCATATATTGCCGTGACCCGTCGGTCAAAACCGCTCGATAATGCTACGGCTTCTGTAGTCACCGTGGCAATTCTTCCCGCTCCTAACATTAAGGTCGGCAGATATTGTGCAAGACTGACACTAACACCAATTGCCCAGGCAAACACGACCGCTGGGAACAACAAGGGTAATTTTACCTTTATCCATGCTTGAAAAGGTGTTTTCCCCAAACTAGAAGCAACGATCATTAGGCGAGAATTAAACGCCCGCCAAGGGCCATCTAATGACAAATACACAAATGGAAACGCAAAGAAAACATGCGCCCAGATAACCCAGATAAAATAAGCATCAGCCTTAAGGTATAACGTGGCTATTTGAAGACCGAATAAAATCGATAGCTGAGGCACCAGCATAGGAATCGCTATCACATAGCCCGGGATCTGCCACTTAGTTCTCAAGCGATATTCATGAGCTATGATGGCTAAGAACAACGCAACCGTGGCACTAACAATACCCAACAACATGCTATTACCTATAGCGCTGCTAATGCCTTGCCACTCATATTGCCAAAAGCGCAAACTGTACTGACTGGGTAACAAGTCGGGAAATCGCCAACGTTGTGCGACACTCCAAATTAACGTTAGTGGGACCATGACCATGGTGAGTATAGATAGAGAAATGAATAGCCCCTTACCTGGCAATACATACCCCACCCTGCCACTTGAAAGCCAAGTTCGGTAACGCACCAGTAAAAGATATTCAACGCCTCGTACCACTCCTATCAGCAAACTGGCGATGACAAACAAAATCAAGGCACCCGCCGCTGCCCGTGGTAATAATGATAGGTCAGGCTCATTAAACCACTGCCATACTAGTACTGCGAAAGTTGGTGGGTTGGTTGGGCCGATAATCAGAGCTACATCCACCACAGAGACGCTATAAGCCACTACCGCCAACATAGGGAAGCGCATTTTGTTTAACCATTGCGGAAAAAGGCACTTCCACCAGGTTTGCCAGCGATTATAACCTAACGATGCACTCACCTTTTCGCTCTCGCTAACGTTTAAATGCTGAAGCACCGGAATACTCATTATTAGTAGAAAAGGGATTTCCTTTAGAGCCAACATCAACGTTAACCCCAAAGAGTACGGGTCTTTAACGAACCACGCCATATCTCCAACAGCCTGAGGATCAGCCTGATAACCAAACCAGTGAAAAAGCACCCTTGCTCCCATTCCTGTTGGTGCGAATAAAAACGCAAAACCAATAGCAAAAGCGACATGAGGCATGGCTAACAAAGGGGACAATAGCCATTCAACTTTTCGCCAAAACGCACTGCGCCAAGTACTTTGCAGTATGATGAAGGTGATCAAGCACGCTAAGTAACTGCTCAGCAGGGACGTGCTAACTGTCAAACCAATAGAATGTTCAACTCCCGGCCAGTGCAGAGCTTGAGTGAACGCATCAGTAGACACGTTTTCAAGTCCGATGGGTGGAATATAACTAAAAGCTGAGGCGAACACTCCCACTATCCCCGGTATCAGTGGGAGTGAGCATAGCGCTATAACAACTAAATATAGGGCTCTGAGCATAATCACTGACTTATTGGCCGTAGCGTTTTTGCCATTCTGCTTCTAAAGCACCTTGCCAACTTGGGTGAGGCTCAGAAACCGATTTAAATTGGATGGTATTTTTTGCACTGCCTGTTAGATATTGACTGCTCAATATTGATGGGTCACCCCATACTTGGGTATCCCCTTTTCGAGATTGGGCCTCAGGGCTCAATAAAAAGTTAATCGCTACCTGTGCACCGGCACTTGCTTTAGCATTCCAAGGAATCGCAAGAAAATGGATATTGGATAAAGCACCACTGTCTAGCGCATAAGCTTTCGTCGACTCTGCCAGGTTGCCAACCGATTGAGCCGAAAATACTGCGTTAGGGTTAAAAGTAATAGCAAGATCTATCTGCCCGTCATCAAGTAATTGAATAGTTTCGGATGTACCTGCGGGAAACTGCTTACCACCACGCCAAGCCACTTTGTGGAACTGATCAAGGTATTGCCACAAAGCTTGAGTCACGCCAGCAAAGTCAGCCTCACTCACATCCTTTGCCAACGCAGGATCGTTCTGCGTTAAATCAATCAGTAATGCTTTCAGAAAGCTCGTGCCATGAAACTCTGGTGGCTTTGGATAGCTTAGCCTATTGGGGAAAGCTTTAGCGTAACTGAGCAGCTCTGTAAATGTTGCTGGAGGATTATTTAACTGTTGCTCGTCATATATAAAAACTAATTGACCCACACCCCATGGAGCTTCAAGACCATCGGTTGGCTCTGAAAAATCCTCTGTAACAGGTAAAGACTTATCAACTAGACGCCAGTTGGGTAATTGAGTGACAAACGGGCCAAACAACAATTGGTTTCCCTTCATCGATTTAAAGTTCTCGCCATTAATCCAGACCATATCAACACTGCCACCACTGTTTTTCCCTGCCGCTTTCTCAGCAATCAATCGCGTCGTTGTTTCTGAGATATCAGTAACTTTTACGTGTTTAAGCGTTACGCCATATTGTCTATTGAGCTCACCTCCCGCCCATTGGATATAGCGATTGATTTCTTGACTGCCTCCCCATGCATGGAAGTAGACTGTCTGTCCTTTTGCTTGCTCCTCTATCTGCGACCAATTTGATGCCAGCGCATTAAAGCTCAAAAGAGCGGCGGCGATTGCCCAAAAACTAGCTAGTTTCTTCATCATGTCATCCATTCATCCATTCATCCATTCATCCAAAAAATTGTTTGGCTTCTTGCTTGGCCAAATATCCATTAAGTTCTCATATTGTAAAAGAATAGTTCAAACATACTATCCTTTAGTGATCATCTAGATAGTAAGTCTGTTTGCGGTGACTTTAGCAATAACAGAAACTATTCATCTGGCAAAAGACCCGTTTAAAACGATATAAATTTCACCCCTACACAAAGAAGACGAAAACGTTGTTCACGTACTTCTCGGTATTGTTGGCAAAAATCATTTTAATGCAATTACCAGAATCTTCCCCTAACAAACAACGAGTTAACATTAATGTAACACAATGCAGGTATAAACGTGACCAAGATCAACTTGAACATCTCAAATTTGATGGTAGTTTAGTAACTCATTGATTGCTTGGTAACCACAAGGAGAGTGTTTTGCCCGATATTCATGTGAGTCGTTGGCGTGTCGAATCATGCCCAGAAAGCATCCAACAAAAAGTGATATCCGCTTTTGCCTACCGTGAGATGCGTGGTTCAATTTCCGATATCGAGCTTTGCCAAATGTTTGGCGAAATGATTTGGAGGAGTGGTAATCACTACCACACCCATGCGCTCTCATTCTTATTAGACGAAGAAACTCGCTGTTGTAAAATTGTCTCAAGGCAGCTTGATTAACCGATCGATTCAGAACAATAAAAAAGGCTAAGTAGATACTTAGCCTTTTTTATTGTTCTGAATTGTATTAATAGCTACATCCAACCAGCAAGTTTACCAACAGCAAACAAAACGATACCAGCCATCGCACCTGCAACGATATCATCTAGCATGATCCCTAGCCCACCGTGAACACGTTTGTCTAACCAACCAATAGGCCACGGTTTCACCATATCAAAAAAGCGAAATAGTACGAATCCTGTCAGTAACCACTTCCACTCTGTTGGGGGCAAGTTGAACAACGGCACGATGCTCATAGTGATCCAAAAACCTGCAAATTCATCCCATACGATGCCACCATGATCGTGTACACCCATATCATCGGAAGCCACTTGGCAGATCTTAATACCGACAATACAACTTACCGCAACTAAAATTAAATACGCGGGCAACGGCAATTGAACAAGCAACAAATACAGTGGAATTGATGCTAAGGTTCCCATGGTGCCCGGAATGATTGGCGATAAACCACTACCGAAACCTGTCGCTAATAAGTGCCACGGGTTTTTCATTGAAAGTAAGCTAATTGGATTTGTCATTTAATGGTCCTTAAAGTGATCATAGCCAGCCAACTCCCAATCCACCTCACACCCCTGTTCATGCAAAACGATGTGCCCTGAATTGGTGATCTGACCTATCCGTGAATATGGGATCCCGGCCAACTGCTGTTCCAGTTTCTGTTGATGTTGCTGTGGTACGGTAAAGCATAATTGATATTCTTCTCCACTTGTCAGTGCATATTGCCGTGCCAATATGTCACTTTGAGCGAAATGAAGAAGCTCATTCGATATGGGTAGCTGCTCGGTGTCGATGATTGCCCCACGCTGTGAACGAGATAAAATATGCCCCAAATCAGCAATGAGACCATCAGAGATATCAATCGCCGCTGATGCGATGCCTCTAAGCTGTGTACCTGCGAAAATCTGCGGTGTTGAGCGATAATGACGCTTTTCTAACGTTTGATTGATATCTGCCTGCATCGACAATCGCGTTTTGAGAATAATATCAAGTCCTGCCTTCGCATCACCGAGTGTTCCTGTAACATAGATACCATCCCCGTCCCGAGCTTGACCTCGAGTTAATGCCTGTCCTATAGGTACAAAGCCCTGAACTGTTAGTGTTATCGTCAAGGGTCCTTTGGTTGTGTCGCCGCCAATCAGTTGGATGTCATGCTGGTTGGCTAGTTCAAAAAATGCGCCACAAAAAGAAGCTAACCAAGGCTCATTGACCTCTGGCATAGAGATACCCATAGAGACCCATGCGGGTGTCGCTCCCATTGCTGCAAGGTCACTCAAGTTCGAAGCTAGGGCCTTATGAGCGATATCGGCAGGGCAAGCGCTAGCAAGAAAGTGCGTACCACAGACGAGTGTATCTGTACTGATGGCGATGTAGCAGTCGGCTGGAGGACTCACTAATGCGCAGTCGTCTCCTTGACCCAACACGACATCATCTCGATTGGCTTGCTGATTGGAAAAGTAGGTTTCGATTAAGTTAAATTCACCGGGCATATCAGGCTTTAATACAGAGCAACTTTGGTGGATTGAGTATATAAAAAAGGCCAGCAAATTGCTGACCTTTTTTGGTGTAATTAACTGTAACGAATTACTTTTTACGTACGTGCGGCGCAGCCTTGTCAAGTACACCATTAACGAACTTGTGGCTATCTTCAGCCGCGAATACTTTCGCAAGCTCAATAGCTTCGTTGATAACAACTTTGTAAGGTACGTCTTCACGACGAGTCATTTCGTACATTGCTAGGCGTAAAAGAGCCAATTCCATCATATCCAAATCTTGCATTGGACGTGATACAAATGGGCGCAACTTACTGTCTAATTCTGTGTGACTCAACGCAACACCCGTTAGGAGATCACGGAAATATCCAACGTCAGTTTCCGGAGCCGTCAGTGCTGGCTCTGCCGCATGATGCTCTTCTTCATCATACTTACCGCCAGACAAGAATTGTTCTTCAATTGTGGCAACATTTTCTTTGGTAATTTGCCATGAATAAATTGCTTGCAAAGCAAACTGACGTGCATTACGACGTGCGGCTGGTTTCACACTGGCCCCCATTAGGAATCGATTTCAGAAAGAACGTTGATCATTTCGAGCGCACTCAGTGCAGCCTCTGCACCTTTATTACCAGCCTTGGTTCCGGCGCGCTCGATAGCTTGATCGATGGTATCAACAGTCAAAACACCAAACGCAACTGGAAGGCTATATTCCAGAGACACTTGTGCAAGACCTTTATTACACTCACTACAAACATAGTCAAAATGTGGTGTTCCGCCACGAATTACGGTACCTAAAGATACGATCGCGTCGAATTTACCTGTTTTCGCAACACGTTGAGCCACAAGTGGTAACTCAACTGCGCCAGGGCAACGAACAACAGTAATGTTGTCTTCACTCACCTGACCGTGACGTTTCAAAGTATCGATAGCACCAGACAGCAAACTTTCGTTAATAAAGCTGTTAAAACGAGCAATTACGATAGCGATCTTTGCATTTGGAGCAGGGAAGCCACCCTCGATAACCTTCATATACTTTCCTTATAAACTATGTTCATCACGCGAGAATCGACGGATTCTAGCATAACTCAATTATTAATATCTATAGCCAAGCCCAGCTAATAGCACTTAATCGCTTGCTCGGCATTATCTGCCCACAAGCGATATCTTAAGCAACTGGAATAAAATCAAGCCCCTTCTGAGACTTACTTGCTCACGTATTCAACAACATTAAGTCCAAAGCCACCCAGAGCATGGTACTTTTTATCTGCAGAAGATAAGAGACGCATATCATGAACACCTAGGTCCGCGAGGATTTGCGAGCCCACACCAACGCGTCGTGATGTGCCCTGCTTCTTCGCCATAGTTGGCGCTTGGCCTTTATCTTGCTGCTCAAATACTTTGATTGTGTGGATAATCGATTCTGTGGTTTCTTCATTGCCAAGCAGAACCAGAACACCACCTTCTGTGCCAATGCGCTTCATGGCTTTGTCCAAGCTCCAGCTACGATCAACATTGCGGTTAGAGTGCAAGATGTCAGTAAACGTGTTTTGTAGGTGAACACGCACCAAAGGTGCTTGTGAGTCATCGCTGTCTTTACACAGTGCGTAATGAATTTGATTGTCGATCGTGTCACGATAGGTCACCAAGTTAAATTCGCCAAACTCGGTTGGTAAATGACACTCGGCCACTCGTTCAATGGTTGTTTCGGTATTATTGCGATACTCGATAAGATCGGCAATGGTGCCCAGTTTTACACCGTGCTTTTGAGCAAACACTTCTAGATCTGGGCGGCGAGCCATAGAACCGTCGTCATTGAGGATCTCTACAATCACTGACGCTGGCTCTAAACCAGCGAGACGCGCCAAGTCACAGCCGGCTTCGGTATGTCCAGCGCGAGTGAGCACGCCTCCCTCTTGAGCTGTTAGTGGGAAAATGTGCCCAGGCTGAACCAAGTCAGCTGCTTTGGCGTCTTTAGCAACCGCTGCCAGTACGGTCTGTGCTCGGTCAGCAGCAGAAATGCCCGTCGTCACACCTTCGGCGGCTTCAATCGAAACGGTAAAATTAGTCGTGAACTGAGCATTGTTGTCTTGCACCATTGGTGGTAAACCAAGGTTTTCACAACGAGACTTCGTCATGGTCAGGCAAATAAGACCACGACCGTGTGTGGCCATAAAATTGATCGCTTCAGGGGTAATATGCTCTGCTGCCATGATCAGATCGCCTTCATTTTCACGATCTTCGTCATCCATAAGAATGACCATTTTTCCTAGGCGAATGTCTTCAACAATTTCCTGTGGGGTGCTAATTGGCATTTCACGTTCCTGTTCTTTATCTGTTTTAATTCGATAGGCTTAACGTATTAAGCAAATCCATTTTGTTGTAAGAATTCCATTGAAATCCGAGATTCTGGTTCACTCGGTGACTGCGCGTGCAACAGCCTTTCCATATAACGAGCTAAAACGTCAACTTCCAGGTTTACTTTACGACCAACCTGGAATGCATCGATGGTGGTTTCCGATGTCGTATGCGGCACTATGGTCAATTTAAAGCCATTTTTTCTCAAATCATTAACCGTCAAGCTAATACCATCAACAGTAATAGACCCTTTTTCGGCAACGTATTTGCTCAATTGCTCGGGGAGCTGAATCCAAAACTCGATTGAACGGCCAACCTGATTTCGCTCCACAACTTCACCAACGGCGTCAACGTGACCTGACACAATGTGGCCACCGAAGCGCGTGGTCGGAAGCATTGCTTTCTCTAAATTTACCTTATCGCCAGCACTGTAGTCGACAAAACCGGTTTTCTTAAGCGTCTCCACTGATAGATCGGCTTGATAACTTTGTTCACCAAGAGCTGTCACGGTTAAACAAACTCCATTAGTGGCAATACTGTCACCCAGCTTAACATCGGTCATATCAAGCTTGCCGGCATCAATAGTCACACTGATGTCTTCGCCTTTTGGGGTGATAGTTCGCAGCGTTCCGACTGCTTCGATAATTCCTGTAAACATATTTTCTACTTATAAACTGGAGTTGCAATAATTCGGATGTCTTTGCCAACCATACGCACATCTTTGACCAATAAGTCTATCACATCTTCCATGTTTGACAGACCAAGCGCTGAAATCAAACCTCGGCCATCTGCGCCCATCAGCTTGGGTGCCAAATACAGGACGAGTTCATCCACCAGCTTATCTTTAAAAAAGCTTGCGGCTAACGTGGCTCCTGCCTCTACCCATACATGATTAATGTTTTGCTTCTCAGCAAGCTTGCGCAATGTGGATGTTAGGCATATGCCCTGGCCTGCTACTTCAGGAGCCAATACATCCGCATCGTGGGAAGAAACTCGGACAACCTGCCCCTCACATTGATACAGCTTAAGCTCTGGGCTTAGTCTATTTTGACGGTCTAAAATAACACGCTGAGGTTGGCGAAGTTGCGACTCGCTGATGTGTTCCTGCACCCAACTAGGCAATTCGCTGTAACGAACATTAAGTGAAGCATTGTCTTCTATCACCGTTTGACTGGTCGACAAAACCGCACAACTTTGAGCTCGAAATGCTTGTACATCTGCGCGAGCGTTCGACCCTGTGATCCACTGGCTTTGACCATTAGCCAAAGCCGTTTGACCATCAAGGCTTGATGCCATTTTAAGTTGAACAAACGGTAATCCTGTTTCCATCTTTTTAAGAAAACCAGGGTTTAGAGCTCTGGCTTGTTGTTCCATTAAACCCACTTGAACTTCAATTCCAGCAGCACGCAGCATATCAAAGCCTCGCCCTGCCACTTGAGGGTTTGGGTCACTCATTGCACAGATCACTCTGCCTACTTTGGCATTAATGAGCCCCTGCGCACAGGGAGGTGTGCGGCCGTAATGAGAACAAGGTTCTAACGTAACGTAAGCCGTTGCACCGACAGCTTTATCATTAGCCATCGCTAGAGCATGAACTTCGGCATGCCCCTCACCAGCCTTAAAGTGAAAACCTTCACCTACGATCTCACCTTCAACGGCAATAACACATCCCACATTAGGGTTAGGTGAAGTGGTAAAACGTCCATTTTTAGCCAATTGAATTGCTCGATTCATCATCGAACGGTCGGTGGCAGTGAAGCCCGTCATGGTTAATCTATTACCTTTAATCTGCTAGCTTGGCGATCTCTTCACCAAACTCTTTGATATCTTCAAAGCTTCGATAAACAGAAGCGAAACGAATGTAGGCCACTTTATCAAGATCTTTCAATTGCGCCATAACAAGGTTACCAATCATATCGCTAGGAACTTCTCGCTCACCTGTGGCTCTTAATTGCGATTCAATATGACTGATCGCCAGTTCGATGGCATCGGCACTGACCGGACGTTTTTCTAACGCACGTTGTATCCCACCCACCATTTTCTCTTTATTAAATGGCTCACGATTGCCGTTAGATTTTATAACCTTTGGCATCACCAGTTCGGCGGTTTCAAATGTCGTAAAGCGTTCACTGCATGCTAAGCATTGACGGCGACGGCGAACCTGATGCCCATCTGCGACCAGACGAGAATCAATTACTTTCGTGTCATTTTCAGAACAAAAAGGACAATGCATAACACCTCCTGAAATTGTGTTTTTTGACTGGATTGTAGTCTAACGAAAAATATTCCGTTAAGAAATCAAGATGGTTGTTATTTAACGTATTCCTGGATGGCTTCACACTGTTGCCATTCAAATTGCTCTATCAAATGATGCCAGATTGCATCAAAGCTGGCTTTGATGGTAACGCTATCCTTTGTATATGGGTGAATGAAACTTAACTCTGAGGCATGAAGTAGTAATCGATGAGCGTCATAGTGCTCTCTAAAAAGACGATTATGGCGACCATCACCATGTGTAGTGTCTCCAATGATGGGATGACTCAAGTGGTGCATGTGTCTTCTAAGCTGATGCTTGCGCCCGGTTTTGGGCTTCATTTCAACCAAACAATAACGACTAGTCGGAAAACGACCAGTAGACAATGGCAACTCTACTTCCGCTAGTGGCTCGTAGATTGTGACTGCCGGCTGAGCGTCTTTTTCTTGGCTCGCAAATTTATCGGCGATCTTATCTAACTCCACTTTCAGTGGGTAATCTAATGTATCCCCTTGTTCAATCCAGCCACGAACTACTGCGTGATAGGTTTTTTGCATTTCTTGGCTAGCAAACAAAGGCATCGCTTTCGACGCTACCTCGCTTGATAATGCGAACAGTAACACACCCGAAGTCGGTCTATCTAAGCGATGTAAGGGAAACACATGTTGACCGATTTGGTCGCGTAGCGTCTGCATCACAAAGCGAGTTTCGGCTTTGTCTAACCAAGAACGGTGAACCAGCATACCTGCGGGCTTATTGACCGCGATAAAATATTCGTCTCGATAGAGGACCTCCAGCTCGACAGCTGGGGTAGCCTGGTTTTCTAGTGTACTTTGCGCAACATCAACCACGGGCGACCTCATCAATTTTTCTTAGGGTTAATAAAATCGGAGCATATTGAGGAGAATGCTTCCAGCACTCTTCAAAGTAAGGTGTGATTTCAAACCCCTTAGGTAACCCTTGTCCTGCATTGAGTAACACGACCATTCGGTCGATGAAGACCCACTGCAGCCACTCATGGGGTGTAAGTGTATCTATCGCGAAAGGTTGCTCACTTGCCAGCGCCTCTTCAGAAGGGGCACTTTTTTGCCAAAGTTGACACTGTTTAAGCGCCAATTCCAGCTCATTCAATAACGGTTTCATTGTCTATCTCTTCTCTAATTACGTTAGAGAGTTTGAATCAGGTGGTTAAAATTAGCCAACATGACCTTGAAAATTCGCGTTAGAATACCATTTATTGCTTTATACCCAAACCGCTCTAGGAATCTCAACAATGGATACCATTCATACTCTCACTCAACTGCTCACCCAAAGTGACTGTAATTACCAGATTTACGACCTCTCACGTCGTGTGCAGTTAATTGATAATGCTACCTTTGAGCGCGTTGAAAATGCTAGCCAGCCCTATCCTTTCCCGATTCAACGTCAAGCACAGTTTGCCGTTGCCTATTGGAATGAGAGTAACCAACCTTGGATTTGGTTCTTAAAATTCAATCTTGATGAACGCGGGCTTCTCAATCAAGCTGACGTGGGCCAGTTCTTAAAATTTGTGATTGAAGCCATGGGAACTAGGCTAAATCAAGCAATGACCGATGAACAACAGAAGAAACTGTCAAATAACCCGTTCACCTTCAAACCAAAAGAAGACAAAATGGCGCTCTTCCATAGTGTTATTCGTTTTGAAATGAACTTGCCAACCAGTCAGTATTATCAACACGCGCGTGAATACTTCCTTGGCAATCTAGGCTGGGACCAGTGGAAAACTGTCGGTTTACAAGGGATCACAGATATCTGTGCTCGACTGTCTGTTGATGATAACAACCGTATGATACGCAGCTCACTAAACAAAGTCGCGAGAGAGCCCTTATATGCGTTGCTCGGTGCGCTTGAACATATTTCGCTCAATGAAAAGCTGGCATTTTCGTTACGCGAACTAGCATTATTGGAATGCAAGAGCGACGATCCGGATCTGTTTTTTCTGTCGGCTATCACGCGTGCGCTTTCTGGTGCACCAGCGAATGAGCTTGAAAGCGTTGTTTCCGAAATTCTGGCCAGCCCTAGATTGAGCCATCAAGAGGTACTCATCGGCATTGCTGGTCGTGCTTGGGCACCACTGGCGAACCCGACTATCGCAGAAAAATTTCTTTTGCGCCTTGCTCAAACGGGTAACCAAGCACTGTTTAATCAGATCTTTGCCGATCTCGTTATGCTGCCGAGCTTGCGATTGGTGTTATTGCCTTTATTGCACTCAAACCCTTCACAGGAGCTTGCATCAGCACTGATGGCTCTACAACAAGCAACGACTAATACCGTCAAACATTAGATAGGATAACGCTGCGTGATTACAAATTTATGGATGATTTTGGGGTTATGCTTTTTCTGTTTTCTTTTTTGGCAACAAAGAAGGCAATCTGAAATCGCAAAGAGTGCAGTGTCGCGGCGCTGCAAAGAGTTGGATTTGCAGCTCATTAGCGTCTCACTCAAACGACACAACTTGCGTGATGCCAACGGGCGATGGGGTTGGCATACTATTTATGATTTTGAGTTTTCAGCTCTGGGAGATGACTGTTATCAAGGTAAGTTGGTAATGAAAAGCTTTTATGTTCTGAATTTTCATATACCACCTTATCGTATGTAAGACGATACTTGTGGTAAGCCCCAAATTCATCTCGTTCAATCCCTTGGTGCTCAAATCCTAGTTTCTCTACAAGACGAATTGATGGCGTGTGTCCTTTATCGACATTCGCCGTTAACGTATCAAGGCCCATTTCCGATTTTACGCTCTCAACAAAAGCTTTCAGTACTTCACTGGCAATACCACGATTCCAATACAGCTTGTCAAAAATGTACCCTAATTCACCAGACTTAGTCTTCTCTTCTTTGGAAACAAATACGTGGCCTAGATACTCTCTACTGCGAATATCAAGAACCGCCATGGCATGTATTAAGGTGTCGTTAAGAACGCGTTTAAACAAAGCCCTTGCTGATGAAAGCGTATGAGGGCCGTTCATATATTTTCGATTTTTGGCACACACGTTAAGCATGAGAAAATCCGACTCGAGGTGGTCGGTATAAGGCACCAAAATGGTTCTGCGTGTCGCGATGGTCATTCTCTGTTTTTCAATCCTTGATGTCGCGTTGGCCTGTAGGTGACTGATACTGGAATATTAAGAATGAGGAAAAAAGAAAAGCCCCAATACTTGCGTATTGGGGCTATAGTCTTACTCGCAGCAGTCCGGCTACTAAATGTGCTCCATGCATCATCCGTAATAGTGCTGAATCCATCAGCTTATCCATTCATCGCCGTCCTAGCGGTGTCCATTTCATCCAATGACGCTAACATTCCTCGTCAGCTCACATCACTTGTTCCTTGAGCGGTGTCCTTTACATCATCCTGATGTTGTCCTGTAACTCATCCTAGAGTTTGTCCATCAATTCCTTCTAGTAATCTTCCTGATTACTGACGCATCCTGCGTGGTCCTGACTTCCTTGCTGACTGCTAATCCTAAGCAATCAAATCTTCTTCCTGAAGATGACTATCCCTAGTTTTCCTGTTCCATGTCAGCATCCTTCCGACACCTATAAATTTACGCTTTTTCCGATTTTCTTCAATCCATTCTAGAGAAAAAAATGAAGGATAATGCGTTCAATAAACAAACAAGACCATTAAAAACAACATGTTAAGATTATCGTGACAGATTTAATCAGATACAGAAACGCTATTTCTCACATCCGCTGTGAGAGATCTCGCACAATGAAGTTCTGCATTTAATACTCTTCTATTACGGGCCTAGATAGCAAAGACACGTTATCAGTAGTACTATCACCTCCATTGACGAATAATGAGAGGGAAATCGATGCTAACTAAAGATGTCTCTGATGAAATCCAAGCTGCACTGGCAAGCTTACAAAGCGACGGTAAAGAACCGAGTGTGGCGTTAGTAAAAGCAAGACTCACAACCAAAGTTCCGATGCCAGCTATTATCGCTGCCATTAAGTCTTGGAAAAGTGGTAATCATGTACCCAAAATTGAAGTTGCCGCGGAGCAGCAACCTAATTTGGAGCAACGTATTATCGACTTGGAGCTGCAACTTAAACAGCTAAAAGAACGCCTTTCTTTATTGGAATCTAAGTTATGACAACCGTTTGGGTTGATGCTGACGCGTGCCCTAAAGTCGTCAGAGAAACGCTTTGCCGCGCGGCTGAGCGAACGGGGCTACAGTTCACCTTTGTCGCCAATCACACGATTCCGCTGCCAAAACGTGCAAATATTCGCATGCTTCAAGTACAAAGTGGCTTTGACATTGCTGATAACGAGATAGTTCAACGCGTTAGCGCTGGGGATCTGGTCATCACTTCCGATATCCCTTTAGCCGACGAAGTGGTTGACAAGCAAGCTTTGGCTCTGAGCCCGCGAGGCGAGCTGTTTAACAAAGACACGATTAAAGCACGACTCAACATTCGTGACTTTATGGATACTATGCGCTCGAGCGGCATTCAAACTGGCGGTCCACCGCCATTGTCTCAGACTGAGCGCCGAGAATTTGCCAATCAACTGGATCGTTTCCTAGCTAAAGTTCACCGTTAAGTGAAATATCCATATCAGATATAAAAAAAGCTCCTTTCAAGGAGCTTTTTTTATTCATCGACTTTTCAATGGTTATGGTCGTGGCAAATAATCCGCTTTACCTACCCACTTGTAGCTAGTCAGCTCCTCTAGGCCCATAGGACCGCGAGCATGAAGCTTTTGAGTAGATACAGCAACCTCGGCCCCTAAACCAAATTGCGCACCGTCTGTGAAGCGAGTAGAAGCATTCACGTACACCGCCGCTGAACCAACGGAGTTAATAAAACGTTCAGCGTTGACCAGACTGTTTGTCATAATCGCATCTGAGTGGCTAGCGTTGTGGATACGCATATGCTCAATAGCTTCATCAATGTCAGCGACAACTTTAACCCCTAGAGTAAAGCTGAGCCATTCCGTATCAAAGTCACCATCTTGTGCTGCGCGAACCCCCTCAACACCTTCAAGTAATGCGAGCGCTTTTGGCTCCGCAACCAAATTGACTTTTTCCGCAACGCGCTTGGCAAAATTAGCAATAAACTCAGCCGCTATATTTTCATGTACCAACAAAGTGTCCAATGAATTACACGCTGATGGACGTTGTACTTTCGAGTTTTCGACCACGTCTATTGAACGCTCGATATCAGCGGTCTCATCAACAAAAATGTGACTAATGCCAAATCCACCAATAATTACTGGAATCGTGCTGTTTTCCTTACACATTTTGTGTAGGCCTGCACCACCCCTTGGAATGATCATGTCGACATAATCATCCAACTTGAGTAATTGAGAAACCAATTCACGATCGGGTTTCTCAATATATTGAACGGACGATGCTGGCAAATCAGCCTTAGCAAGTGCCGACTGAATGACTTTGACTAACTCCATATTGGAAAAGAACGTTTCTTTGCCGCCACGCAAAATACTTGCGTTGCCTGTCTTCAGACAAAGGGCAGCGATATCGATAGTCACATTCGGTCTGGCTTCGTAAATCACACCGACAACACCTAAAGGTACTCGGCGACGCGATAAGGACATTCCATTTTCAAGAACTTTACTGTCTAGCTCGCTGCCAACGGGATCATTTAGGTTAATGACGTTACGCACATCGTCAGCAATACCTTTCAATCGGTCTTGGTTAAGCATCAAACGATCGAGAAGCGCCTCGCCGAGCCCTGCGCTACGACCAAGCTCTATATCCTTAGCGTTTGCCGCTAGAATAGTCTCAGCGTTCGCCTCTAGTTCATCTGCGATGATCTTCAATGCCTGGTTTTTCTGTGCGGTTGAGGCCGTCGCGAGTGTGTAACTGGCTTGTTTTGCCGCCTGCCCCATCAAAGTTAAATCCATGTTCAAATCCTTAAAATCTTATTCTTGAATAACGACGAGATCATCTCTATGTATCACTTCAGAGCCGTAGTCATAACCTAAGATACTACCAATATCCTTGCTATGTTTACCCGTGATTTTAGATAAATCGCCATTTGAATAGCCGCTAATTCCTTTAGCAACCAAAAGCCCTTTTTCTGTTGTCACGCGCACGACGTCACCGCGAGCAAACTGACCTGTTACTTTCATCACGCCTTTTGCTAATAGGCTGCTTCCCTTGCCGATAACGGCAGCTACCGCTCCATCATCGATGATCACATCTCCTGCTGCTGCTGGCCCGGCTAAAATCCATCGTTTTCGGTTTTCTAAGGCCTCGGTCAGCGGTAAAAAACGGGTCCCGTGAGGGGTTTCCGACACCGAATCAGTAATGACATTGTCTGCACTACCGGCGGCAATGATAACTTCGATACCTGCATGGCGAGCAATATCGGCGGCTTGTAATTTCGTTGCCATCCCGCCGGTGCCCAAGGTGGTGCCACTTCCGCCCGCGATTTTCTTTAAGGTCTCGTCGATGGTCGTGACTTCTTTAATGAGTTCTGCATTAGGATCTTTACGCGGGTCAGCCGTAAATAACCCTCGTTGATCGGTCAAGAGCAATAGTTTGTCCGCACCACATAAAATCCCGACTAATGCGGACAAGTTGTCGTTATCGCCAACTTTTATTTCATTGGTTGCAACGGCATCATTTTCATTGACTACAGGAATAATATCATTGGCCACCAAAGCGTTTATCGTATCTCGAGCGTTCAGGAAGCGTTCTCGGTCCTCTAGGTCGGCTCGAGTTAGTAGCATCTGGCCTATTTTTAGGCCATAGATAGAAAATAATGACTCCCATACTTGGATGAGCTGACTTTGTCCCACCGCCGCGAGTAGCTGTTTACTTGCCATTGAATTAGGGAGTGCGGGGTAATCTAAATGCTCACGCCCTGCAGCAATCGCGCCTGAAGAGACCATCACTACAGAGTGGCCAAGCTTTTTAAGCTCAGCACATTGTCTAACGAGCTCAACCATATGCGCTTTATTAAGCGCTAGTGAACCCCCTGTAAGAACACTTGTTCCTAATTTAACGACGACGGTTTGCTTAACCGTGGAGTCTTGGCAAAGGTTATTATCAGCTGTCATTTATTCTATTATTGAGATGAATTGATCGACTAAGGAATGATGTTTTAACAATCAAATATGATTTGTACAAGAAAAAAGTGACGAGGCAGGAAATTACTCACTCAGACTCTACCAATATGATAGAGCCTGAATTGATGGTTTGTAAGCGTTAAACGAATTCTACGGACTCTTCATGAATACTCACTGACAATGAAAATTTTTCATCAAGCATATTCACTAATTTATTGTGAAATGCTTCTTGAGTTCGATTAATCTCTTGAATCGCGCTCGCGGGTACATTTTCATTAACCCACTCGCCAACCTGATTGTATAGGCCGAGATGATAACGAGCTTCAAAGCTTTTACCATTAAATGAAAGATCAAGCCACCACCCCCAGAACTCGCGATCTTCAGGTGACTGTTTATCGTCAACGCAGACAGAGAGGCAGTCAAAGTGGTAGTTTTTTTCGTTAGAAAGAGGCTCTCTAAGGTAAGGACCAACTGCTTTTAGTGCTGTAATTAAGCGGTAATGTGTAGGGTTACTCGACTTATCGGACATAGATGAACTCCGTTTCAGAAATGAAATTAGCGAATACATTGCAACGGTTGTGGAATTGTTATTTTAAATACCAAAAACTGATAATTGACACCGCAACCATTTAATATTTCACTAATTTCACATAAATGTCACCCTTTTAATTCATCTTTTAACCATTTAATGGACAGACTCAAAGACTCTTCGTAGCCTTTTGCTATGCCTTTCGCAGGAATTTGCTTCGCTTTACCATACTGACTAAACATGGCGACCAGCTTATTGTCTGAATAAGGTGAGATCATGTCGCCTTCTAGCCCCATCGCTAAAATGGGTACTTTTGTTCGCCTAGAGGTGAGAAAGCCCTGAACCTTGAGTGACCAGGCCATTAACTGTCCAGAAAGACTATTGATATCCACCACCTCCTTTCCGAGCCTTGAGCCCAACATATCCAAATACATTTTTGGCATCTGCTTAACTTTGGATGGCGTCGCTAAACAATCGTGGATAGGCGCCCCCAATGAAACACAGGCTTTGACTTTCTCTGGCTCCAAAAAGCTAAGACGAACCATAGCATTGCCGCCGAAACGAAAGCCCAATAACCCAACACTAAAATGATCAACCCAAGGTACTTCTCTCAATTCATTCAATACAGCTTGATGCAAACAGGATGTATCTTCCGTTAATGGCCAATGTGAACTGTGGCCGATAGAGGGCATGTCGACGGTCAGCATCGCTATCCCTTGAGGAGCGAGGTAATCACGAAACAATCGCCACATATCTGTTTGTAAGCTGTCTAGGCCGGCACTGACAATAACCACTGGTTGAGGTTTGTCTGTACTCGCAAGGTGCAGGTTGGCAATGATTCTTCGATTTTTATAAGGAACTTCGATTTTCTTAATAGTGAACTTAGTACGCTTTGCCGCTTCAGTATAAGCCGAGTTTGCTAAGACTTGAGCTTGAAGAGCTAAGTTGTCATTTTTCAAATGCGGATAGCCTGCGATACTGAAACAAAGCGCAGCTCTAAATAGCTCTTCCGCCGAATCATTGCCTTGTAAACCATTGGCCACTTTTTGATGCTGCATGCCCAGTTTGGTCCACTCATAATTCCAGTTACCACCATGGTAGCCCATTACCGTATCAAGCCAATCGTCTGAAGTTCTTGAATGAGCCGAGCTGGCAATTTTTGCCAATACCGCTTCTTGCTCAATCGGATCGACTCCCTGCCAAACCCATTGCAATCGGAGTAAGTTTCGATACCAAAACGTAGGTTGCTCTCGTTGCTTTTCGTCTAACATCTGCTGACTGCTCGGCATATAGTGGGTCAAACCAGATGTTTCCTTAGCTTGAGTATGCTTTTTAAACAGTGTTTCTGAGATGTTCTTGCTCGTATCTTCCGACATAATGCACTTCGTACTGTTGTGTTTCATTCCCTTTATAGTAATAAAAAAAATGACCCAATACAGGGTCATTTCTCACTACTTCACAAAATGTGATTACTTTTGCTTGCGATTGACAGGTTCAACGTATTGCAGAACCATATCCCATGGTTGTTCAATCCATGTGTCTTGTGCGATATCGACAACGTACTCATCAACAAGGTCAACACCTGCAGGTTTTGCGCAGACCGTTACGAACTTAGCTTTTGGGTACATTTCGCGGATTTTACGGGCTGTATCACCACTATCGACTAAATCGTCAACAATCAAAAAACCTTCTCCATCATGCTCAGGAGCTTTCAGTACTGTCATATCACGCTGATGATCGTGGTCATAGCTAGAAATACATACCGTATCGACAAAACGAATGCCCAGTTCACGCGCTAGGATGGCAGCAGGAACCAAACCACCACGGCTAACGCCGATGATGCCTTTCCATTGTTCCGCAGGCATTTGCATTTCTGCAAGTTGACGGCAATATGCGTGCATATTGTCCCAAGTGATGATGAATTTATTAGCCATAGTTAAAACCTAAATTTGGGTAAAATTGTCGAGTCGATTATGCTGCTAGAATATATTTGATGATAAAGATAGCCGCCATCACCCATACACTCATCGACACTTCACGACCTCTTCCGCTAAACAACTTGATAGCAGCATATGCGATGAAACCAAGTGCGATACCTTCTGCAATAGAAAATGTCAAAGGCATTAGCAAACAAGTCACTACAACAGGCGCTGCTTCTGTTAGGTCACGCCAGTCAATGCTAACTAGACCTGAAAGCATCAAGATTGCTACGTAAAATAGCGCTCCTGCTGTCGCATAAGCTGGGATCATGCCAGCCAAAGGCGAGAAGAATAAAGCAAGTAAGAACAAAATGCCAACGACAACTGCAGTTAAACCCGTACGGCCACCCGCAGCAACACCTGATACGCTTTCGATATAAGAGGTCGTGTTTGATGTACCAAGTAGAGCACCTACAGAAGTTGCTGTTGAGTCAGCTAGTAGCGCCTTGTTTAAACGTGGAATTTTTCCATCTTTGCCAATTAGGTCTGCTTTTTGTGCAACACCAACTAACGTGCCTGCAGTATCGAATAGGTCGACAAAGAGGAATGCAAAAACAACTGAAATCATACCGACTTCAAACACTGCGGAGAAATCAAGCTGCATAAAAGTAGGAGCAATACTTGGCGGTGCCGATATGATGCCACCCCATTGTACGTCTCCAAATGCTAAACCAAGAGCAGTCACCGCCAAGATCGCGATCATCACCGCTCCTTTCATACCACGGTGAACCAATGCGATCGTCAGGAAAAAGCCGATTGACGCCAACACTGCTTGTAACGAGGTGATAGCACCAAGAGATACCAGTGTTGCCGGGTTATCGACAACAATGCCGGCATTCTTTAGGGCGATGAACGCCAAAAAGAGACCAATACCGGCAGAAATACCAGTGCGAAGCGACATTGGAATCGAATTAATGATCCACTCACGGATTTTAAAGATGCTTAGCAAAATAAACAAAACACCGGAGACAAATACCGCGGCCAGTGCTACTTGCCATGTGTAGCCCATACCAAGAACAACGGCATAAGTGAAGAATGCGTTAAGCCCCATACCTGGTGCTTGGGCAATTGGGTAGTTTGCAATGAAGCCCATGATAAAACAGCCGATAGCGGCTGCTAAACATGTTGCAACAAATACTGCGCCTCTATCCATACCTGCATCAGATAAAATGGCAGGGTTTACAAAGATAATATATGCCATCGTCAGGAATGTAGTCATACCTGCAATGATCTCGGTGCGCACATTAGTACCATGTTCGCTGAGTTTAAATAGCCTTTCGAGCATATTCGATTCCTAAAGTATAAAAAGTAAACGGTTGCGTAAACGATTGCTGCGGATTATAAAGTTATCAAAACGCAAATTCCACCTAGAATTTGCACTCTAGAGCGAATATTTTAGCTTTATATGAAACCAGAGGTGTAAGAATTTGTTACTTTATCAGTACCCTAACAAGCGAGTTGACTATTAGTGTAGTAAACGGAAGATAAAAGGCTATAGGTGTAGATAAAAAAACGCCACTCAATGAGAGTGGCGGTAGAATAATCGAGTCAAAATAACTATGACTATAAAAAAATTCCAAAATATAGGGGTAAATCTTTACTCCGTATTACGACCTTCCGTAATACGCAATGTATGCGAAGTCTGAAGTGTATACATTGTTGTTAGACCAAAACATCGCTGTTGTTAAACCGTTCATGGTTATCACCTTAAAAAATCAATGAAGTTAAATGTTGATTCTCGGTTCCCTGGAGGCGATAAATCGGGTTCAATCCTTGAACAAATGGTTGAATTACTCAACTGGTAATCAGAGTACCATAAAGAAAATAAATTACAAGAATAAAGTGATCGAGTTCACAATAAGTATAATAAATAGCGATTAAATGCGAATCATGTAATTAAGGTACAAATATCACCACCGATAGGTAACCTTCTTACTGAATGCGTCCATCACCGCTGACAGAAAACCACCTTGACGTCGCGCTGAACGCGCCTCGACACTACTCCAACATAAACACAAATGGTATGCTTGCCCCAATTCAATAGAGGTCAGCTGTTAGTTATTCACTTCACAGTAAAGTCGAATCGCATTACAAATAACTGGCCTAACCTGCAATAAGGAGTCATCTGTGTCTGAATTCCACTCTGAAATCAGTAAACTATCCCCGTCGCCAGTATGGCAGTTTTTTGACAAAATCTGCTCGATCCCTCATCCATCAAAACATGAGGAAGCCTTGGCTCAATCGATCATTCGCTGGGCTAAAGAACAATCTTTGTCAGTCAAGCGCGATGCTACTGGTAATGTGTTCATTACTAAGCCAGCAACAACGGGCATGGAAAATCGTAAAGGTGTAGTACTGCAAGCCCATATTGATATGGTTCCTCAGAAAAATGAAGATACTGACCACGACTTTACTAAAGATGCTATCCAACCTTATGTTGATGGCGAATGGGTAACAGCAAAAGGAACAACGCTGGGTGCGGACAACGGTATCGGTATGGCGACTTGCCTTGCGGTGCTCGCGGCTGACGACATTGAGCACGGTCCACTTGAAGTGCTATTAACCATCGACGAAGAAGCTGGCATGACGGGTGCGTTTGGCCTAGAAGCGGGTTGGTTAGAAGGCGACATTCTTCTCAATACCGACTCTGAGCAAGAAGGCGAAGTTTATATGGGCTGCGCTGGCGGAATTGATGCTGCCATCACATTCGATATCACTCGTGAAGCGGCGCCAGCGGGTTATGTTGCTCGTCAACTAACACTGAAAGGTCTTAAAGGTGGTCACTCTGGCTGTGATATCCATACTGGACGTGGCAATGCCAACAAGCTGCTTGGTCGCTTCTTAGCAGGCCACGCTAAAGAATTGGATGCTCGCCTGATCGAATTCCGTGGCGGTAGTTTACGCAATGCGATCCCTCGTGAAGGTTTTGTCACAGTTGCTATTCCTGAAGCGAACGTTGCACAGCTCGACGCTTTGTACAGTTACTATACTGACCTTCTCAAGACAGAGCTTGGTGCTATAGAGACGGATATCGTAACGTTTAACGAAGCGGCAGAATTGGCAGACGTATTCGCGTCACAATCGCAATCTCGTTTCGTCGCTGCACTTAACGCATGCCCAAATGGCGTCATTCGCATGAGTGACGATATTGAAGGCGTTGTTGAAACATCTCTCAACGTTGGCGTTATCACCACTGAATCCGATAAAGTTGAAGTACTTTGCCTAATTCGTTCACTGATTGACTCTGGTCGTTCTCAAGTTGAAGGGATGCTCGCCTCTGTAGCTGAACTTGCTGGTGCTCACATCGAGTGCTCTGGTGCTTACCCTGGTTGGAAGCCCGACCCAGAATCAGAAATCATGGCTATCTTCCGAGATATGTATGAAGAGATTTATGGCAACAAACCTAACATCATGGTGATTCACGCAGGACTAGAATGCGGCTTGTTCAAAGAACCTTATCCAAACATGGATATGGTGTCCTTTGGTCCAACGATCAAATTCCCTCACTCTCCAGATGAGAAAGTGAAAATTGATACGGTTGAGCTTTTCTGGAACCAAATGGTTGCATTACTAAAAGCCATCCCAGAAAAAGCATAGAAGCCAATAGCAAAAAGTGATTCATAAAAGCCGACGTTAATGTCGGCTTTTATGTGTGAAATCAAGCTCACCTTTTGAGTTTCTATCTTAGGCTGTGTATATTGAGAGAAGTTATCATTTAGTAGAGAACCTATCTATGCAAATTTATGGATGCTGCGACTTAGTTCGTGAAATTTACGCTCAAATTGGTAGTGGAGATCAAGGCTACATCCCTCAAGCCATTGGCTGCGCAGTTAAAGCGCTAAATGAGGTTGCCGCAGATGAATCGCTTTCAAAAGAAACACGAGAGAAAGCCGCTTTTGCCGCAGCAAACCTCCTTATTTCCGACTTTGAAGATAAGTAAACCCATACGATGAATCTTGCAAATTTCGCTTCAATGGATGCTGTTATGCTAATGAGTATCGTAAACATGAAATTACGAGACGAATTTAACGGTGACTTAGAAAAATTGGCTCGTTTTTATGACATCGATAAACAAGCCTTACTCACTAAACTTGCCAGCGCACAGTTTGAGTTTCTGCCTGAAATCGGGCAATTTCGATAAACAAAAAGCCGGCGTCATTTCACACCGCGCCGGCTTTATCTCAGAACATTTATTGCACTAGCCAAATGATGCCCAGATAACGGTGATGACCAATATAGGGCAAACAAATTTCACATACCATGGCCATAGCTTGCCAAACCAACCCATTTGAAAGTCCGGGCACCCTTGCTCAAGCTCTTTAATTTTACCCGCTCGACTCCATACCCAGCCGCCAAACAGGCAGAACAGCAATGCCGCCATAGGTTGCAAGTACTGAGTGGCAACCATCGCCACCAAACCAAATAATTCTGCGAAGTTATACACGATATAGACACTAAACAAAGCAATCAATGCACCCAATGCCCAACTGGTTTTCTTACGCCCGACCTGTATGCGTTCATCAACTAACGCAACTGGACATTCGAGCATAGAAATCGACGATGTGAGCGCTGCAATGGTTAACAATAAAAAGAACACTACAGAAAACACCAGTCCAACAAAGCCCAGCGACTCAAACATTAACGGTAACACGGTAAAGACAAGTGTATCGGAGCTCAATAGCGTTCCGTCTTCAGCATAGATTTGCACGCCTTTTTGCATAGCCACAAACATCGCTGGCATCACAACAAGCCCCGCAATGAACGCAACCGCAGTATCAACCAAAGTCACCTTCATTGCCATCTGTGGCAAATTTTCTTTTTTGGAAAGATACGAACCGTAGATCAACATTGAGCAACCACCGATCGTTAAAGAAAAAAAGCCCTGCCCCATTGCCGCGAGAATCAGTTTGCGATCCCACACTTTCTCGAAATCAGGAATGAGATAGTGTTTCAGGCCTTGTAGGGCTCCTTGTTGCATCATTATGTACACAAACAACAAACCAAATAGAACGAACAGCGAAGGCATCAACCGTGTTGACCACTTTTCGATCCCCTGCTTTACCCCGCCCTGTACAATCAAGATGGTCAGCAGATAAAACGCGACGGTACCAAAGACATTACGCTCAACACTAAAGCCTTTAAACCATAGCGCGGCATCGAAAAGGCCAATGATTTCACAAAGTGCTGCCAATAAAAAACAAATGAGCCAGCCACCGACAATTGAATAAAATGCGAGTACGGCACACGGCACGGTTAAACCTATCCAGCCTACGCTCCCTGCCAGCTTTTTGGTGAATGGATTCGATGTAATGGCACGCATGCTATCAACTGGGTTCGCTTGTCCATGACGACCAATGGCCATTTCTACGACTAGCATCGGAAAAGCGACAACCAATATCATCGCTAAATACACAATGAGAAAAGCACCGCCGCCATTGCTTGCTGCCTGGGTCGGGAATCCCCAAATATTACCTAAGCCAACTGCGGCGCCTGCCGCTGCCAAAATAAAGCCGATACGCGAGCCAAAATGCTCACGTTGCGTTGAGTTTGTGTCCGAATTATTCACTTAAATCACTACCACGTACTAGTTTGCTGGTACAGTAAAGGAAAGCCATATTGAAAACAAGTATTACCCGAACTCTCAACATCAGCGACTTTCGCTACAACGTACATTTTACCGTACAGATGAATCCCCCAATGCTGCTCTCTCACTGTAGCTGCATGTACAAAAAACCGCCTTACGGCGGTTTGATTTAAATAGTGAACACTTGGTAGTCTTTTAACTCTGGGATTTTTTGCTGCAAATCTTGCTCTTGCTCAGCAACATCATTAAGTGACTCACAATAATCGCTTGCCTGTTTTTTTAACGTATCTTTCTGGTTCGCCATCGTTTCGGCCAGCCGCGATTTAAGTTTATCCATCTCTTGAGAAAGTTCGCTCAAATTTAGACCACCGTCGGCTTTCATCTTATCGGACATTGCCGTAAAAGCGCTGCTAAAGAACTCGCTGTTAAACACTTCTCTGGCTTTGTCAAAATCTTCCTGCCAATGATCCAGAAATGAGCTAAACGCTTCGGATTTTAAAACAAACTCACCATTTTGATAATAGCGAGACTCCACATCAGCAAAGAACTCTGCAAGGGCGTCTTTAACATTTTGGAAGGCTTGCGAATTATCAAAGCTCTTAGCAACATCATCGAGAAGATCATTGCTCATTGAAAGTCCGTTTTGCGCTAACTCTCTAGCTTGTGGCACATAGGTGTTCATATTCTCTCGATAACTATTTAATGCATCTTGCTGTAGTTCATTGAGGTTAACGCGCTCACCATTAATATATAAATTGCTTTCTTCATCAATTCGAAGCTTTGATGTGTCCGAAGCAACGACTTCGACTTGTTTTCCATCTAGATGCACTTCGTTTTTAATATCAACCTTGCAGCGCTCTAAGGCGTATGCCGAACCCGAAGACATCACCAAACCCAGAACTACCGATAATCGGATTTTGACTTTATTCATAACTACAATTCCTCAACATCTATAGAGTCAGCGTCTACTCATTAAGCTCAGCTTATTGAAACGATATCGTATTGACAAACCTTACCGCCAATTTCTAACGAAAAATCTTCATCACAGTGTCTGGTCAATAGTGCCTTTCCCATTGGAGAATATGGTGTGACAAGTGTGATAAGGGTTTCATCGTTCATCACGGTCAGCCCTCCAGCACACGGCACCAGAAAATACGTCTTATGATTGTCGTGCTCATCAATAACTTCTACAATCGCAGACAACGCAACAGCCTCATCGTTAGAAAACATTCTAAGAGGCAAAGACTCTAATGTTGTGACATCGGAACGCATTTCGCCCAGACGAACAGTTTGACCATGCACTAGGTAAGATGCTTCTAGAGCCAAAGTGTCGTATTTACCATCGGGAATGGTTTCTTCATTAGTGGCTGCATCAACGGCTTTTTCTAACTCTGACTGCAACGCGAGAATATTATCGTTTAGTCGTTCGATCGCTGATGTGATTAAAACCTTCTTATTCATTTTACTCCTCGAACATACTAATCTGTCGTGCTTGTTCTTTTGGTTCTAACATAACATGCACTCCAAGAAGTCGAATTTCACGGCCTTGTTGCCTCTGCAACACTTCTACGAGAAGCTCTTTAAAGTAGCCTAACTCAAGTTGGTTATGTACATGTTCTATTGTGGTTTGCTTAAAGTCAGCAAACTTTACTTTGATACCCTGCTTTATGATATTTCGTTTAGGTGTCGAATGGGTAAGTCGTCTGGCCAGTTCGGGGTACAAACGAGTCTCAATCACGTCCCAGCATTGTTCAAAACTGGAGATATTTCGGTTGAACGTCCTTTCAACTCCAACCGATTTTCGCTCTCTCTCGACAACAACCTGACGTTTATCCTCTCCATGGCTTTTGTTCCAAAGCGAGGCACCTAAACGCCCAAAACGAACAATGAGTTCACGATAATCACTTTGCCGTATATCTAAACAAGTATAGTATCCAGCCCTGTTGAGCTTCTCTAGACTGACCTTGCCCACACCCGGAATTTTACCTAGATCCAAACTGTCGATTGTCTCTTGTACTTTATTCGGTGGGATAACATACTGGCCATTGGGTTTATTTAGGTCTGAGGCAATCTTAGCTAAAAACTTAAGTGGCGCTACGCCCGCTGATGCCGTTAATTCGAGTTCATTCCAAATATCATTACGTATACTTTGCGCAATGAGTGTCGCCGAGTTCTGACAACAAGGAGAATCGGTTACATCCAAATAAGCTTCATCTAAAGACAACGGTTCAATCAGTTTGGTATAACGTGAGAAAATCTCTCGAATTTTTACTGAAGTCTCTTTATAAACTTGCATGCGACCGGGGACCAACAATAGTTGCGGACAAAGCTTGAGAGCCTGAGCCGTTGGCATTGCAGAGCGAACACCAAACTTTCTCGCCTCGTAATTACAGGTGCTAATCACACCGCGTTGTCGTTCACTGCCTCCAACCGCGAGCGGTTTGCCGCGATAATGTGGGTTGTCGCGCATCTCAACAGCTGCGTAAAAGCAGTCCATATCGACATGAACAAATTTGCTGACTCGGTTAGACATTGCCTTCTACACTGATTATTTATACAGGTTTAGTTTAACCAACTTTATGACTGCTGACTAGATTGATGAGGTTCTCATCGTTTTATCGCCCAATATCTTTATTCAATACGTTGTCTGTTCTTGCGAAAGCTTAAACAAAAAAACCAGAGCTTGAGGCTCTGGCTTATAATCGAAGGCTTGTGTATTTACGCGATGCGGTCTTTTTCCCAAGCAGCCAATTTTTCGGCTCTCATCTGCTCACGCGCTTCACGCTTTTTACGAGCATCACATGGCTCTGGACAGTTACATACTTTGTCGATACCGACTGCCCCCAAACCACCACAACTGCCCTTCACTACTTTCTTTTGAAAAATGTAGCCCACCGACATCGCCACAATAACGGCAAGAAAAACACCAAAAGTAATTAAAAACGTCGACATATACCCGCCAATTAATTGTTTAAAAAAGGTTTAAAGGATTCAGAAGCCAGCTCTTTAAAGCCATCTTCTGTTTTCACAATCATGAATGCAGGAATATTGTGCTCATTAGCGATCGCCATTCCCTCTTCATCACCGAGTACCATCAACCCCGTAGCTAGGCCATCAGCAGTCATAGATGATGGGTCGATAACAGTCACTGAGACCACTCTATTGTTTATTGGCTTACCACTTGATGGGTCAATAATATGAGAGTATCGGATGCCGTCTTTCTCAAAGTAGTTTCGGTAGTCGCCAGACGTCGCAATAGCCATATCTCCAGGCTCAATGATTTCTTGAATATTGCGCTCATCGACAGTCGGTTTTTCAATAGCAATACGCCATCTAACTCCTTCACGATTGAGCCCATTAAGACGCATTTCGCCTCCCACTTCAACCATGTAATCGACAATACCAACAGACTCTAAATAGTCCGCCAACACATCGACTCCCCAACCTTTCGCGATAGTTGAAAGATCTACATACAAACTGCGTAAGTCCTTTCTCAAGCTAGTTTCGGTAACCGACAGATGCTCGATCCCCGTTTGTGCTCTTCGTTCTGCTAGCTGCTCTTCTGTTGGAATCGTTTCTGGTCTCGCTTCTGGACCAAACCCCCAAAGGTTGACCAATGGGCCAACGGTCACATCAAGAGCGCCCAAAGTCAGACTGTTTAACCGAATGGCCTCTTTCACAACAATCGCGGTTTCTTTTGAAACAGGGAAAGGTTCTGTGCCGTAGTAACGATTAAAACGGCTTAACTCTGAATCTTGACGATAAGTCGACATTTGATCATTCACTTGTTCTAACAGTTCGTTCAGTTTCGCTTGCACTAATTCTGGCTTTGGCGCTTGGTCTGTCACTATGTATTTTACGTTATACAGCGTTCCCATGGTCGGCCCACTTAAGTGAATTTGCTCACGCTTGTCGCTGCATGCCGACACCAAGAACACCGCAATGATAGTCGCGAATAAAAACTTTACCCCGTGAGTCAGATAAAACGAACCTTTACTCATCTAAAAACCCTCAATAGAACAACACTTCTCGTTATTATTTTAATAAAAATACTAGCCTTTGATTGGTTTCAAAGGTTACTACTCTCATAAAATTGAAAAGGCTGACTCCAAAGAGCCAGCCGTATTTTCAACAACTTAGTGGAGATTAACCACCAAAATCATCGAGTAGGATGTTTTCATCCTCTACACCTAAGTCTTTCAACATGCCAATGACTGCGGCATTCATCATAGGTGGTCCACACATGTAGTATTCACAATCTTCAGGTGCCTCGTGATCTTTGAGATAATTCTCATAGATGACGTTGTGAATGAAGCCAGTGTAACCATCCCAGTTATCTTCCGGCATAGGGTCAGACAGTGCGACATGCCACTTGAAGTTATCGTTTTCAGCTTGTAGGCCATCGAAATCTTCAACGTAGAACATTTCACGACGTGAACGAGCACCGTACCAGAATGACATCTTACGCTTAGAATTCAAACGCTTAAGCTGGTCGAAAATGTGCGAGCGCATCGGCGCCATACCGGCACCACCACCGATGAAGACCATTTCGTTGTCAGTGTCCTTCGCAAAGAACTCACCAAATGGGCCAGAGATAGTACACTTATCGCCTTCTTTTAGCGACCAAATGAATGAAGACATGATACCAGGTGGTACATCAGGATTATTAGGCGGTGGCGTAGCAATACGCACGTTTAACATAATAATACCTTCTTCTTCTGGGTAGTTAGCCATAGAGTAAGCACGAATGCACTCTTCATTGACTACTGACTCATAGCGGAACAAGTTAAACTTATCCCAATCTTCACGATATTCATCAGGTACATCGAAGTCTGAGTATTTAACATGGTGAGCTGGCGCTTCAATCTGGATGTAACCACCAGCACGGAAAGGTACTGATTCGCCATCAGGGATTTGAAGTTTAAGCTCTTTGATGAATGTTGCTTTGTTATCGTTTGAGATAACCGAACACTCCCACTTCTTAACACCGAATATCTCTTCAGGAAGTTCGATGTCCATGTCCGCCTTCATGTTAACTTGACATGCTAGACGCTCACCTTCGCGAGCTTCACCTTTAGTAATATGGTCAAGCTCGGTCGGTAGAATATCACCACCGCCAGATTTCACTTTAACTCGGCACTGACCACATGAGCCACCACCGCCACAAGCTGAAGATACGAATACACCAGCACCAGCTAGTGCGTTCAGCAGCTTTCCGCCTGGCTGAGTTACGATTGCTTTATCAGCATCGCCATTTACAGAGATTGTGATGTCGCCTGTTGGTACTAACTTCGATTTAGCAAATAAAATTACTAGAACCAAAGCCAATACGATCAGGGTAAACATCACTACACCAAGGATAATAACTTGCATTGACTATTCCTTAAAATTTGTGTCGCTTACCCGACCTACAGTTGAACACCAGAGAACGACATGAAGCCTAGAGCCATCAGACCAACAGTGATAAACGTGATGCCTAAACCACGTAGACCCGGAGGTACATCAGAGTACTTCATTTTCTCACGGATACCCGCGAGCGCAACGATAGCCAGCATCCAACCCACACCAGAACCAAAGCCGTATACGACCGATTCCGCAAAGTTATAATCACGTTGAACCATGAACGATACTCCACCAAAAATCGCACAGTTAACTGTGATCAATGGTAGGAAAATACCCAGAGCGTTGTACAACGGTGGGAAGAAGCGATCGAGGATCATCTCTAGAATTTGAACCAGCGCTGCGATTACACCAATAAACGTAATGAAGTTCAAAAAGCTTAAGTCAACACCAGCAACTAAAGCATTTTCTTTCAATACGTGGGTATAAACAAGGTTGTTCACTGGCACGGCAATGGTCAATACCACCACAACCGCAACACCAAGACCAAAAGACGTTTTCACTTTCTTAGACACGGCTAAGAAAGTACACATTCCCAAGAAGAATGATAACGCCATATTTTCGATGAAGATCGATTTAACAAGTAGACTAATATAATGTTCCATTTCGACCTTACTCCTTCGCTTCTACTTGTTCAGGTTTAAGGATACGGATAGCCCAAATCATAAAACCAATTAAGAAGAATGCTGATGGTGCTAGAAGCATCAGACCATTTGGTTGATACCAGCCACCGTTAGATACCAGTGGAAGTACTTCAACACCAAACAGTTTGCCAGAACCTAGTAGTTCACGGAAAAATGCAACTGTCATCAGTACAAAACCATAGCCAAGACCATTACCAATACCATCAATGAATGACGGCAGTGGGGCTGATTTCATTGCAAACGCTTCCGCTCGACCCATTACGATACAGTTGGTAATGATCAAACTTACAAATACTGAAAGTTGCTTAGAGATATCGTAAAGATACGCTTTCAAGATTTGGTCAACAACGATTACCAAAGAGGCGATGATCGCCATTTGTACGATGATACGTACACTGTTTGGCATATGGTTACGAATAAGCGAAACGAACAAGTTCGACAATGCAGTAACGAAAATTACCGCCAGTGTCATTACAAATGCTGTTTCCAGTTTCGTCGTTACGGCAAGTGCAGAACACACACCGAGAACTTGAAGTGCAATCGGGTTGTTATCCAACACCGGTGCAAACAGGCTCTTTTTCATTTCTTTAGCATCAGACATTAGTTCAGACCTCCGTCACGAACCTTCGCTAGGAAAGGACCAAAGCCCATATCACCTAACCAAAAGTCAAATGTGTTTTGAACGCCGTTACTTGTTAGCGTGGCACCAGAAAGGCCATCTACGCCATGTTCAGAACCTGCAGGAGCTCCACCTTTCACCACTTTAATGGCTGGCTTATGGTTCTCATCAAACAGCTTCTTACCAACAAACTGTGCACGCCAAGTCGGGTTTTCAACTTCACCACCCAGTCCTGGAGTTTCACCTTGTTCGTAGTAGGTAATACCATTCACTGTATTACCGTCAGTTTGTACCGCTACGAAAGCGTACATCATTGACCATAGACCATTTCCATGAACAGGTAGGATTAAGCTCGTTACCTTACCGTCCTGCTTAACAAGGTAGATAGTACCCACATTGGCACGACGAATGATTTTCGCTTTATCTTGTTCTGCCTTTAGACGGATAGATTCTGATGGTACTTTTGACGCTTTACGTTGGTCGTAAGTTGCCGCATCACCGTCAACAAACTCACCCGTATCAAAATCAACCAAACGAGGTTCGATGTACTGAGCAAACAGCTCAGGGACAGTACCCTCAGCCTGAATACCAGCAACATCAACAATTTTGCTTTGTTTATCTAGAACTGCATTAGCTTGCTGCTTATCACGCAGACCAACTGCTGCTAGCGATACAACGATTGAGCACACTAAGCTCAACGTGATAACAACAAACAGAGTCTTTTTAATGCTATCGTTATTACTTGCCATAGCGTGCTTCTCTCCGTTTGATGTTCTTTTCAATCACAAAGTGGTCGAATAGAGGTGCGAACAAGTTTGCAAATAAAATTGCTAACATCATGCCTTCTGGATAAGCCGGGTTCACCACTCGAATCATGACACACATCGCACCAATCAAAATACCGTAAGCCCACTTACCGTTATTAGTGAAGGACGCTGAAACAGGATCAGTGGCCATAAAGAACATACCAAAGGCGAAGCCACCCAACACTAAGTGCCAGTGCCAAGGCATTGCAAACATAGCGTTAGTGTCAGAACCGATGACATTAAACAGAGTTGCAACGGCAATCATACCGATCATTACACCTGCAATAATGCGCCATGACGCGATGCCCATGTACACAATCATTGCAGCACCAATCATCAGTGCAAGCGTCGACACTTCACCGATTGAACCTGGGATGTTACCGATGAACGCGTCCATCCAAGTGATCGTTTGGCCAGTGATATTGTTAAGCAGTGCACCTTCCCCGCCTTGTGCCCATTGGCTCAGAGCTGTAGCACCAGAGAAACCATCAGCGGCTATCCATACCACGTCACCTGAAATTTGTGCAGGGTAAGCGAAGAATAGGAATGCACGACCCGCCAAAGCTGGGTTAAGGAAGTTACGACCAGTGCCACCAAAGATTTCTTTTGCAACAACAACACCAAAGGTAATACCGAGTGCTGCTTGCCAAAGAGGAAGTGTTGGCGGAACAATCAAAGCAAACAAGATTGACGTTACGAAGAAACCTTCGTTAACTTCGTGTTTACGCACCATACAGAACAGGACTTCCCAAAAACCACCAACGATAAAGACCGTCGCGTAGATTGGTAAGAAATATGTGGCCCCGAGAAGCATTTTACTTCCCCAGCCAGCATCAGTGCCTAATGTTCCACCAATGGCTTCAATTATCCAATAGTGCCAGTTACCATCAATTGCTGCCGCAAGCTCTACGCCAGAATAAAGGTGGTTTAGCGCCATAACAGCCTGGTTACCTGCGTTATACATACCCCAGAACACTGCTGGGAACACCGCAAACCAAACCATGATCATGATACGTTTCAAGTCAACGCTATCACGGACATGCGAGCTACGCTTCGTTACTAGGCCTGGTGTGTAGAACAACGTCGCCGCTGCTTCATACAGAGCAAACCACTTCTCGTGTTTGCCACCTGGCTCAAAGTGATGCTCGATATCCTCAAGGAATTTCTTAAGCATGAATTACCCTTCCTTCTCAATCTTGTCTAGGCACTCACGTAGGAGCTGACCATATTCGTATTTACCAGGACAAACAAAGGTACACAACGCCATATCTTCTTCATCTAACTCAAGCACACCCAAGCGCTGAGCACTATCGCTGTCGCCAGCACATAGATCACGAAGAAGTAAGGTTGGTTCCATATCCATTGGCATCACTTTTTCATAATTGCCAATTGGCACCATCGCGCGATCACTACCGTTAGTCGTTGTTGTCATATTGAACAACTGACCTTTGAAAACGTGACCAAGGAAAGAGCGGGTAATAGAGAATTTATTTTTACCTGGGACGGCCCAACCAAACAATTCTTTATCGCGACCTTCACGAAGCACAGAAATTTGTTGGTGGTAACGACCTAAATACGCCGTTGGACCAGAAACTGCAGTACCTGAAAGAACTGAGCCAGAAACAATACGCACTTCGCCAGGCATTAACTCATTGTCCGTTAACTCATCAAGGCTAGCACCAATTTGAGTACGGATAAGACGTGGGTTATTTACCACTGGGCCTGCAAGAGCTACCACTCGATCTGTGAAAAGTTCACCCGTTAAGAAAAGGTGACCGAAAGCGATAACATCTTGATAGTTAATGCTCCAAGCGACATGCTCGTTATTAACAGGATAGAGATAATGCATGTGAGTGCCTGCAAGACCCGCTGGGTGAGGGCCATTAAAGGCATGCTCTTCTACATTAGATTGCGTGGAACGCGGTAAGCTTGTGCCCTTTTTACACACATACACTTTGCCACTGGTCAGTTTGGAAAGTACATCCAAACCAGCAACAAAAGCTTCTGATTGCTCATTGATAATTAATTCTGGCTCAGCCGCTAGTGGATTAGTATCCATCGCGGTCACGAAAATAGCCTGAGTTTCAGAATCAATTGCGGGAACCTTGCTGAACGGACGAGTTCGCAACGCGGTCCACATACCAGAATCGACCAACTGAGTTTTAATCGCATCGCGATCAAGACCCGCTAGTTGATTGGCATCGAAGCTATCGAATGTAACCTGGTCTTCACCTGACACTTCAATCACGACGGACTGAAGGACACGCTTTGCCCCACGATTAACTTCGATAACCTTACCGCTTGCTGGAGAAGTAAACTTCACACCGGAATTCTTTTTGTCTTCAAACAGAACCTGAGCTTTCTTTACTTCATCACCTACGCGAACATGCATCGTTGGACGCATACCCACATACTCTTCGCCAAGCAAGGCGACTTTAGTGATGGACTTACCATCATTAATCACCTGGGAGGGAGCTCCTGCAATAGGAAGATCCAAGCCCTTCTTTATTGTAATCATACGCACTTGCACTACTTTTATCGGGAAAAAGATTCTTTTAATTTGAGTAATATTTAGACACGACATTGAAGTGTCTAACTCTGCGTTTTAAACAAGCAGAGCGCAACATCACATTTACAATCTCGTCATAGAATCGCTGCGAGATCTTATTGGGGTGCTAGTTTAGCATCTTTTTCAAAGAGGATGCCATGACCAATAGCGGTATTCAGCCCATTTTATCGAATGTTTTGCTAGGTAACGGCTGGCGAATATTCATAACTTTGAGGCATCGCACATAGTCCATTAACCTTATACAATTTAGGTCATTGTGCTGTTCATATTTCGTCACAAGAAAAATACTAACATTCATATGACGTAATTTGTTGTCACCGTGTTAATTAAAATACCTCTTTTGAGGTACAATTGAAATAAGCAAACCTTCAACAATAACTGTGGCACATGTCAATTTGGCCGTATGTTATTTTCTTTGGGGAACTCTGTATACCACGCTGGTCACACCAACGTGTGTCAGTTTCCGCCACCCGCACATTTCGGAGAGGCTGGAGCAAATTCATTTTCCTTGCTCCATTCTTCCGGAGTGTAAGTATGAATGGCTAACGCGTGAATGGAATTAGATAACTCATCAGCCAACACACCATTCACCTTTCGGTGCCTAGAGATGAGTCGTTCACCTTCAAATAGTTCACTCACGACTACCACTTTAAAATGGCTCTCTGAGCCAGGCGGAACGTTGTGCATATAGCTTTCATTGCGCACGTCTAAGTAGAGGGGATGAAAGGCCTGGTGGAGCTTTTGCTCGATAAGCTGTTGAATCATCTGGGCTTCCTTTAAATACGATCTGAGATACTTTCTATTATTGTCTTCAGTTTAACTGAATCTATTATTTGTTCATTATACTCATGCTTCAGAAACTTGCAGTAGCTATATCCTTTCATTAACCAAATAGGCTCATAGTCTCTACAAGTCTCCTGCCTAATTTCGCACAGTGCTATGGCAAGGTTGACGACATTAACTAACCTAAAGCCAACACCAACGACTTCTCTACATGATTAAATAAGGCATCTTTAATAAGTGTTGCAACAAGGAAATTGCTTCTGCGACAATACCCGTAACTCCAACACGTATCCAAGCTATGAAAACAGAACTTAATTTATTCGAAAGAACGCTAACACTTCACCGCTTCCCAGAGCACGCTGCTGAGCAGCTACAAGCTTGGGATGCTGGTGACGAGTACCTTATTCGTCATGCAGAAGAACTTGACCTTGCGCCAAAGCAAAATA
The DNA here is from genome assembly GCF_022836845.1 of Vibrio gelatinilyticus. Lineage (GTDB taxonomy): Bacteria > Pseudomonadota > Gammaproteobacteria > Enterobacterales > Vibrionaceae > Vibrio > Vibrio gelatinilyticus. The sequence continues at coordinate 103,721 of NZ_JAJNNZ010000010.1, read as the reverse complement.
TCTTGATCATTAATGATCAGTTTGGTGCTCTTGCCTGTTGGTTTTCAGAGCATCACAATGTGACTGTGATGAGTGATTCATTCATATCTCGACGAGGTGCTCTGCAGAACTTGGAGCGAAACCAATGTCCCGCAGTTCAATTCATGGATGCGATGTCTGCACTACCTAATGATATTGATTTGGTACTGATGCAGTTACCAAAAAACAACCGCTATCTTACCTGGCTATTGAGCCAGCTTAGGCGCTCTATTAGCGAAAGTTGCCCTGTAATAGCCGTGAATAAAGCGAAAGAGATACACAGCTCGACCCTTAAACTGTTTGATAAATACCTAGGTGATACACGCACCTCTCTGGCGTGGAAAAAACACCGCTTAGTCTTTAGTTTCGCAAACAGCCAACCACAGCTTGATGTATCGGCCAATACTTGTTGGACAGTGGAACACGAAGATATCTCTCTCACCAACTTACCTAACGTATATTCGGGGGAAAGTTTGGATCTCGGTGCTCGCTTTATGCTTGAGCATATTCCACAAAACGATCGCTACGGTACGATTATCGACCTGGGGTGCGGTAATGGTGTCTTGTCAGTAAAAACGGCCAGGCTAAACCCTAACGCACAACTCATTTGTGTGGATGAAAGTTTGATGGCGGTTCAATCTGCAAAAATTAACCTCTCGAACAATGTAGATTCAGGCGTTAATGTGCAATATATCGCCAATAATTGCTTAGACGGGTTTGAAAAAAATAGTGCAGATTTGGTTCTATGTAATCCGCCTTTTCACCAACAACAAGCGGTCACCGACCATATCGCATGGCAGATGTTCTGTGACGCAAAGCAAGTTCTTAGTACTGGCGGAGAGTTATTAGTTATCGGCAACCGTCACCTCGGCTACGATAAAAAGCTGGCTAAGCTATTTGGCAAGAATCAAGTGAAGCGGGTGGCTTCAAATGCCAAATTTGTTATTTTACAAGCAACTAAGTAAAGTTTAAGTCAATGTTAGTACCAGCTCGCTAGCTATCACTAAGACTTTGACACACAATCGTTCATTGATGACATTTTAAGATATATCGAACCACTCTTGGATGTCGATTGAGATACCCCATTGGTATCTATGTAGAAAAAAGGAATCTAGTAATGAAAAAGTTGGTGTTGGCTGTATCCGTTGCGCTTTTAGCAGCCTGTGCAAGCCCTAAGCAAGAACAGATAGACTTCGCGCCACAAGCCACCATGAGCGCTGCGAAGATTGTTGAGGGGAAATCATTCACCCTATCGAGTAAAGACGTCCGAACCGCTCAGTACGTCGCTCTGCTCGACAACGGGCGCTCAAATATTACTCCTGTTCATTCAAAACAAAATGTTCGCGTTTCTTTAGAAAACCTTCTTACTCAACAGTTTTCATCACAGGGTTATCATGTGACGGTAAACAGCTCAAACTCTCTAAAGCTTGAGTTACAAGAGGCTCTAGTCTCTGTTCGTCATAGCGTTATGGAAAACGATATCGACGGCAACGTTACCATTGAGCTAACGGCTGAAAATGCCAAAGGAAAACTGGTCAAAACCTATAACGGAACCGCTAAACGTTCTGGTGTAATGAGTGCATCCGACGAAGATATCGCGACAGTGCTCAACGATACGGTTAGTCTGGTTCTCAAGGAAATAGCGAACGATCAAGAGCTACAAGATTATATGAAGGAGAGATTCTAATGTTGAAAAAAATATGCCTGGCTCTGGCCCTGTTTTCAGCCTCGGTACTGGCCGGTCCTAAGGTATTAGTTGAAACTAGCCTCGGCAACTTCACCCTTGAGTTAAACCAAGAACAGGCACCGACTACGGTAGAGAACTTTTTACGCTATGTGGACGACGGCAGCTATGTGAACAGTCAGTTCCATCGTGTTATTCCGGGTTTCATGGCACAAGGTGGTGGCTTTGATGCAGATTTTAACCGTCTGAGAGCTTACGGACCAATCCAGAATGAAGCCTCAAACGGTTTGACAAACGATACCGCAACTATTGCCATGGCCAGAACTCAGGATCCTAATTCGGCAACCAGACAGTTTTTTATTAACCTTGTCGATAATGATTTTCTAAACTATAGCTACAGCAATCCCGGCTATGCGGTCTTTGGTAAAGTGATTGACGGCTTTGAGGTTGTGCAAGCGATGGGGCAAAAACCGACTCGAAGTGTTGGCGGCATGAGAGACGTACCTCAAGAAAGCATTATTATAACTAATATCAAAAAGATAGACTAATTCAGAGGGCCGTTCAGGCTCTATATTAATTTTCGTTGGCATGCCAATAACAAGGAGCGTCATGTGGAACAGCAAATGACTTGGCAAGAGACTATAAAAAGCTATTGGGATAAGCGCTTACTCTGGGTATTTATGCTCGGTTGCTCTAGTGGCTTCCCTTGGGTGCTTATCGGTTCAAACATGTCTGGTTGGCTTAAGGACGCCGGCTTAACTCGAGCTGCAATCGGATATTTCGGTTCAATATTTGCCGTTTATGCCATTAACTTTCTATGGGCTCCCTTGGTCGATCGCGTCAAACTGCCGATCCTTCATTCAGCACTAGGGCAGCGAAGAAGTTGGGTCTTCCTCTGCCAGACTTTAATCCTGATTTGCACACTCTTTATCGCTGGTGTCAACCCTGCAAACGATCTTATGTTTACTTCGATGGTAGCTCTAGGTATTGCCATCGCATCGGCGACGCAAGATATCGCCATTGACGCATTTCGTATCGATACGTTTCCAAAATCTGCGTCTAACAAGCTGCCTCAGGCCTCGGCAATGGCTGTCATTGGATGGTGGACAGGTTACTCACTGCCAGGCTACCTCGCCTTTGTCAACGCGGATGTGATTGGTTGGAATGGTGTGTACTATGGTATGGCGGCCATCACCGCTATCTTGATGCTATTCACCTTGCTGGTTGGTGAGCCAAAAACCCTTCGGGAAAAACTGCAAAGCCAAGCAGAAGCACGACACGAGAAAGTGGTCGGCAATCCTATTATTAGTTGGTTTACCGTTACTGTGGTAGAGCCTTTCTTAGATTTCTTTAAACGAAACGGTGTACAAGTAGCAATTACGCTTCTGCTGTTTGTTTTCCTCTTTAAGATCGGTGAAGCATTCCTAGGACGAATGTCTATTCCATTTTATAAGGAAATCGGCTTTAGTAATGAGCAAATTGGTCACTACTCTAAGCTTATTGGTTGGGGAGCAACTATCGCCTTTACCTTATTGGGCAGTATGTTCAACGTTAAGTTTGGTATTGTCAGGGGGTTGATGATTGGCGGTATTGCTATGAGTGCAAGTAACCTGATGTTTGCCTGGATAGCCAAAGCTGGGCCTAGTGAAACACTTTTTTTAGCGACGATCATTGTTGATAACTTCACGACTGCGTTTTCAACTGTGGCTTTTGTTTCCTTTTTGACGGTCCTGACTGGACAAGCCTTCTCAGCAACTCAATATGCATTATTAGCCTCGCTCGGTAACTTTGGCCGAACAACACTCGCTTCCTTCAGTGGTGAACTGGTGGATTATCTAAACGATTGGTCTTTATTCTTTGTAATAACCTCTCTGATGGTCATTCCAAGTCTGCTGATGCTGTATTCTCTAAGGCACTACTTTGCAGAACTACTTGACAAAGCTCGTAAACGTGACCATGAAGAGCACGAAGCAAACAAAGCGGAATTAAGCGATACTGCGTCCAGTTGATAGCTCATATTTTCGAATTTTATCCTTACACACTAAAAAACTAAAAAACTAAAAAGGAGAGGTCGCCCTCTCCTTTTTTCTTACCACATCGTTTACGGGTACATGCCCTTACCAAACATATTGAAGACTCTTGCCACCCCTTTGGTAAAGACCAGTGGTTCGGTCAAGATGGATAAACACAAGCAGTCTTGATGCGCGGCCGTTTGCGGTGCATGTCGGACAGTATCATCTGTCTCTATAAAATCCCCTTTCTCATAGGTCCCATTTTCATCACTAAAACAGCCGTGAAGAACAAGGGTAGACTCTTTTCCTTTGTGTGTGTGCTGAGGCACTTGCACACCCTTTGAGATATAGAGAAGACTCATTCTTGATTGCTCATCAAGTTGAATCGAAGAGGTGTACACCTTACCGCCGTAGCTTTTCCAATCACCCATCAGTTCAACCACTTTACTTAAGGAAGCCGGAAGAGTGAAATCTTTACCATCGACACTGATCGATACTGGCTTCTTCAAATTTGGCATTCGGATATCAGCGTCGAGAGCCAAAATTGAGTCAAGCATGCCACTTAATGAAGCGTCCATTGGTGCACTCATTGGTACCTCTATGTGTTCTAGCTCAAGGGCCTGCGCACTCTCCTTTGCAGCCACTAGGCTTTGACAACGCGAACAGTTCTCTAAGTGGGTTGAAACGGCAAGACCATGAGCAGAATCGACTTCGCCGATGGCGTAGGCATTCAAAGTTTCAATATTAGGATGACAGTTTCTCATAGCTCTTCCCCCATGGTATGTCGTAGTTTCTCTACGGCTAAACGTAAACGAGACTTTACCGTTCCCAGAGGAACATTGAGCATCTCAGCGACTTGCATCTGCGGCATATCATCTAGATAAACAGCTTGAACAACTTGCTTTTGCGGTTCAGGTAACGTATCTAAAAATTTCACAACTTGCAGTTTCAACCTGTCTAACTCTGGTGAATAATGTTCTACAAAGTCTGGCGGGCAAAAGTCTCCCGGCCAAATGTCTTCAGAATGTACGTGCAACTCCTTTCCTTTTTGCTTGCGCATCAAATCAAAACAGAGATTCCTCGCCACCGTGTATATCCAAGTGGAGAGTGAGCTCTTCTCGCCATTAAATAAATGGGCTTTCTGCCAGACGACAGACATGGCTTCTTGTACAAGCTCTAACGCGACCTGCTCGTTTCCCATGTGCTTGAAAGTGAACTGCTTCAAGCGAGGAGAGTAGTAAACAAATATCTCCTCGAACGCTTTTCTGTCTCGCTGTTTGACGCGCTCCATTAAAGCTTGCCACTGTTGCTTGGTCCTACTGTCTACTGAAGTACTTGTCATAACAGCTCCCAATTCGTATTTGCAACGTACAGATCTCTCGTTGCTCTCTTTGCTTCAATATCTTGCTACGTGAGTATAGCTAATACGGATCATAAACAATCCTGAAAGTGCCTAATTATGACGTTCTGTAAGTCTTAAACTTCCCGATTTAAACGCCTCATCCAAATACCGAAGTGCCTTAGAGCAATCTGCTGGCGACACGAGTTGCTCGAACTGATCACAATCGACTGGCAGAATTTCGAGCCAACGTTGACACACCCAAGTCGCATCATCAAAAAATCGGTCGCGGTACAAATCCCCTATCATAGGAAATTGAGAATAGACTTCCTGTAAGTACTCCGATAGATAGACGTTGGGCTCTTGCAAGCCTGTATGTTGCCAATTATCAATCCATTGAACACTCGCATTTCTCAGCCCGTCTTCGCTAGCCTCAACGGAATCGATAGCAAATTTTTTTACGCCTGACACTGTGATCACCAAAGCATTATCGGAGTCACTGTCGAAATCAACGATGGAGACAAATGTTCCGTATCGGGATACATTTCTTGGTGCTGGTGCTTTGCTGTCATCAATTAAACAGACCCCAAAACCTGAAGAGTTTTGCAAACAATTAGACACCATTTTTATGTACCGAGGTTCAAATATTCGCAAATGCATTCTCCCTTCGGGGAGAATGGTCGAACGCAAAGGAAACAAATTAACGATACTCATCTAGCAACCTCTCTCAATAACCCATGCTAGCTTTTACGGGTAATGTTAAAAAATGATCACCTCAAACCTAGTGAACGACTCATAGACAGAGGTTAATGAAAAAGCTCATTTGTTAACGACGTGAAATACGTGCTTGAACGATTTGTGTACAAACCAAGAAAGTTCCCGACGAGTTCCATGAAATGTGATCACCAACACACATTTTAGCAACCGTTTGCATTGTTGCACATTTACATTGCGATATTAATCTATATCATGCTCGCCATTGGACGGTTTCGCAGGGATTTGCGACCAAACACATCACAACTTAAAGAGTCATCTATTATGCGCAAATCACTTTTAGCTCTTGGCGTTGTTGCAGCAGTAGCAGCAGTTCCAGCATCAGCAGAATATCTATACGGCTTCGGCGGTGTATATCTAGACCACCAAAGCTGGGATCACGGTCCTAATGCAATTGAAAATGGCAAAGATGGTCGCAACCGTAACCAAGCTGTTCTTGGTCTTGAAGGCGGTGCGGGTTTCACTTGGGGTGAGATCTACGGTTTCTACGACCGTGAAAGTGTTGAAAAGAGCTCTTCAGAGCAGAAGAACTCAATGAAAGGTACAGCGCACGTTTATCTTGGTGATTCTGGTGTGAGCTTATACGGCCAGGTTTACCACCACGACAACCCAAACCAAAGCGAAACTAACCGCGTTCTTGGTCTAGGTTACACTGCGTTGCAAGGTGACAACTGGTTCTTCAAGCCATGGGTTGGTGTTCATGACATCACTTCTTGGGATTCTTTCTCACCAAACCAAAATGTTAACGGCAACAACGGCTACATGGCTGGTTGGACTGCGCGTTACGCGTTTAACTTAGGTGGTCAAGACTTCTCTTTCGTAAACTGGAACGAAATCGAATTTGATCGCAACGACGCTTACGCTCAAAATCAGGGTGGCAAAAATAGCGTCCAGGGCGCTGCAATCTTATTCTGGCACCCAACAAAGCACCTAGCGACTGGTATCCAATACCGTTACTTCAACAATAAGCTTGGTGTATATGGCGAATCTGGTCGTAAACAGCACTACGGCGACGCGCTTATCTACCGCGTACAGTACAACTTCTAATCCAATTTTTTGGATTGTAGAAAAGGCGCCTAATGGCGCCTTTTTTTATTCCTTGGCAATAATTTGCTATTCTTCACGTTCGTTTCCCTGTCACTGAGTATTATTGTGAATATCGTCATTCTGGGCCCCGGTGCTATTGGATCTTTATACGCCTATCATCTTGATCAAGCGGGCCATTCTGTCTCGGTGTGGGGATCACGCCACGACCAATATCATGAGTTTTCACTCGATAATCAGAGCGCAATTAGCTTAGTCAACCGTAGCTTATCGCATCTCGAACAATGTGAACTGCTTATTATCACCCTCAAGGCTTGGCAAGTGGAAACGGCGATCACGCCACTACTCGACGCGCTAGCAAACGACACCATAATTCTTTTTCTTCATAATGGCATGGGGTGTGTCGATCTGGTCGCCGAGCAATTACAGGGACATCCCATCTTGCTAGGGACATCCACACACGGTGCTTTGAAGCGCGATCGTCACCATATTGAGCACACGGGCAGAGGTCAAACCTTAATTGGCGCCTGGAATCAGCAAGGCGAACGATGCCAGTTTGTTTCTGATGTCATGCACCATGCCTTCGCTGAATGTGGCTGGACCAACAGCATCCAAAGCGCACTCTGGCAGAAGCTGGCCATCAACTGCGCAATTAACCCGCTTACCGCTCTACATCGTTGTCGAAATGGTGATTTGGGCACACCTCATTTTGAAACTGAACTGAGCGCCATCATTAGTGAGGTGCATCAAGTGATGCAAGCTGAACGCATTGATCTGCCATTAGCTGCACTTACCGAGACCGTTCAGACTGTCCTCAAAGCCACAGCGGCAAATTTTTCCTCAATGCAGCAAGACATTGAACACCAGAGAAAGTCTGAAATTGAGTTTATTACCGGCTATGTGCTCAAAATCGCCAAGCACCATCATATCGAAGTTCCCAATAACCAGCGCCTCTATTGCGCGATAAAAGACATAGAAAGCAGTTGGAGTAACCATGAGTAAACGTGTTTTGATACCAATAGCGTCAGGTACCGAAGAAATCGAAGCCGTGACCCTGATAGACACCTTTGTAAGGGCCGGCTTTGATGTCACCGTAGCCAGTGCTGATTTTGACGGAAGTCTTGCGGTAACGGCTTCGCGAGGGGTTATTTTAACAGCACAATGCAAGCTGGTTGATGTGGCTGATGACGAGTTTGATGCCATCGCTCTGCCTGGTGGCGTTACTGGTGCAGAAACATTGCGTGACAGTACTTTATTGGTCGAGATGCTTTTGCAACACAAGTATGAAGGCAAATGGCTCGCGGCGATCTGCGCTGCACCAGCTATTGTTTTGCAGCACCATAACCTATATCCCAATGCTCTAATGACCTGCCATCCAAGTTTTCAGTCTCATATCCCAACAGACAATTGGCGCCCAAAACGAGTCACGGTAGACATAAATCATCACCTAATTACCAGTCAGGGCCCGGGTACCGCACTTGAGTTTGCAATAGAGATCATTATCGCTTTGTGCGGCAAAGAAAAAGCATGGCAAGTAGCCGAGCCTATGGTAACAAACCCGACCCTCCACTATCACAAGATGGGAAAAGCCAATGACTGATTTACACAATATTAGAGCGCAGTTCCCCGCGATTAAAGGTGATGTAATTTACCTTGATAGCGCTGCCACAACACAAAAGCCTCAAGCGGTAATCGATTGTGTGAGTGAATACTATCAAAATCAAAACGCCAATGTTCACCGAGGCAGTCACTCGCTAACAGCACTGGCCACAGATAGATTTGAAAAGGCAAGGCGCATTGTCGCGCGTTTTATCAACGCCTCGTCCCCTAACGAAATCATCTGGACACGTGGAGCCACCGAAGCGCTCAACCTGATTGCGCAAACCTACGCTCGCAGCTCACTAAAGGCCGGTGATGAAATACTCGTCTCCGAAATGGAGCATCACGCCAATATTGTTCCTTGGCAGATCGTTGCAGAGCAGACTGGCGCGAAAGTCGTTAAAGTTCCTATCACCAAAGACTGCCAGATTGACATCGAAGCCTTTAAGTCCCTTATCGGTCGCAACACCAAAATTGTGGCCGTCGCACAGGTGACTAACGTCACAGGGACCGCTTTACCTTTAGAGCAGATTATCACCTTAACTCGAGCATGCAGTGAAGCGATTGTCGTGGTTGATGGTGCACAAGGTATCGTTCATCAACCTACCGATGTACAGTCATTGGATGCGGACTTTTATGTTTTCTCTGGCCATAAGCTGTACGCCCCTGCAGGTATTGGTGTGCTGTATGGCAAGTTGCACCTCCTAGAGGTCATGCCCCCTTGGCATGGTGGCGGCAAGATGGTTGAAAAAGTGTCTTTTGAAGGAACGACTTTTAGCGCGCTTCCAGGGAAGTTCGAAGCAGGCACTCCCAATGTGGCTGGGGTGTTGGCACTCGCTTGTGCTATCGACTGGTTATCACAGTACGATCACGACATGTTAGAAAAGCATGTGTCTGCACTGCAGCAATACGCTTATCAAGGGCTGAGTGAGCTAGACGATATTCGCATTATTGGCTTTCAACCCGGCGCCAGTGTCATTACCTTTGTAATGGATGGTGTTCACCATCAAGATATTGCCACCTTACTCGATCAGCAAAACATCGCCGTGAGGGCCGGACATCACTGTGCACACCCTTTGATGGATGCGTTAGGTCTTAAGGGCACTGTGCGTGCATCCTTTGCGATCTATAACACCAAAGAAGACGTCGAAGCATTCATAAAAGCCGTTAGCAAAGCGGTCGATATACTATGATTTTGTTCTGGGTAGGGATAACAGGGATCTAATGAGGCAGGATTCGGTTTGCCATAACCCGCGATCGAATCCTATTTTCTTTTCGAAGACTATTGCTGATTGGCCTGACTTAAAATCACTTCAACAATCGCTTTTAATCCGTTACCCCGTGAAGGGCTTAAGTGCTGGATCAGGTTCAGCTGTTCAAAATAACTCTCTAAATCAAACTCTTTAATCTGAGCAGACGTTTTTCCGTTAAAGGCGGCCAACACAATTGCAATTAAGCCGCGTACAATTCTGGCGTCCGAGTCAGCCTGAATATGCCAACGACCTTCAACCTGTTGCAAAGCTAACCAAACCGAACTTTCACAGCCAGCAACAAGTAGTTGGTCTTGTTTTAGCTTATCATCAAGTACAGGAAGCTTTTTGCCCCACTGAATCACTTGGCGATAGCGGTCCTCCCAGCCTTTAAGGCCCGTCATGGCGGCGACGATATCTTGCGCTGTGATCTCGCTACCAAATGGGTTGTTGATAATACCAGACATGATAGCCTCTACTTGCTTGCGTATTTTTGGATGAGTTTTTCAACAATGCGCGACACAGCAACAAAACCAAAAGTTGCCGTCACGACCGTTGCTGCGCCAAAGCCTGTGGCACAATCCATGCGCTTTGGGCCTTCAGCTGTCGACTTCACGCCACAAACACTGCCGTCAGCTTGCGGGTACTTAAGCTGCTCTGTCGAAAAGACACAATCAATGCCAAATTTTCGAGCGGGGTTCTTTGTGAAATTATGGTGACGACGCAGAGTATCTTTTAGCTTTTTGGCCAGCGGATCTTGTATGGTCTTAGTCAGGTCAGCCACTTTTATTTGAGTAGGATCAACCTGCCCACCAGCCCCACCTGTAGTAATCACTTTGATTTTATTGCTTTTGCAATAAGCTAGAAGCGCAGCCTTTGGCTTCATACTATCAATCGCGTCCAACACATAATCAAAGTCTTTCGAAATGTATTCGGATAGGTTTTCTGCACTGATAAAATCGTCAATCAAGTTAACTTTACACTCTGGATTAATAAGTTTAACTCGTTGCTCCATCATCTCGATTTTGCTTTGACCAATAGTTCCCGACATCGCATGAATTTGACGATTGATGTTGGTGACACAAACATCGTCCATGTCGATCAATGTCAACTCACCAATACCGGTTCTTGCTAAAGCCTCTACTGCCCAAGAGCCCACACCACCAATACCAATAACACACACATGAGCGGCACGTAATATCTCCACTTCGGAGTTCCCGTAAAGTCGACGGGTGCCACCAAAACGTTGGTTGTAGCTGTCAGAAGCAGAATCATTAAGTTCGCGCATTACGAATACCCAGCAAGCGTAAAAAAATAAAGAGTGCGATTTATACGCACTCTTTATTAAAAAATCAACTTCTACACCGCCTGTTACTCTGTTTGCGTTGGTGTTTCTGTTGGCGCTTCAGGTGTTTCTGTTGGCGCATCTTCTGTCTCTTCGGGTGGCATCGCCCAAGGGGTTTGCGTGGGTGAGTTTTCTAGCCCGAGCTTCCAGACTCGACCAAAGTGACGGTAATGCCCAGCTTGTGTTCCGGCATAGTCGCCCATTCCATGATACAAATCGAAGTGATTACCTTTTACCGCACCACCAGTATCGAGAACAATCAGCAAACGCAATTCGTGTGCACCACTCCAACTACCATCGGCGTTTAGCAAAGGGACTTCAGCTAAAATTGGGGTACCCATTGGAAATGCAGTGCGATCACCCGCTACCGAGGCCATTGGTAATAACGGGATCCCAGCAGTTCCTGTTACCGGAGCCGCTGAGCGTGGCTGGAAAAAAACAAAAGACGTGTTTTCTTCTAAAAGCGCTTGAACGGTTGCATCATCTTGTGTTTCAACCCAGTCTTTAATCGCCTTTAACGACATTTTCTCTTTAGGGATCTGCCCCTGCTCTATCAAAACACGGCCAATGCTGACATAGGCTTTGTTATTTTTCCCGGCATAAGCGAAATACTCTAACGTGTCATCATCTTCAAAATGCACAAAGCCACTACCTTGAATTTCCATGATAAAAGGATCAATGAGGTTTTCTGCATAACCGAGCTCTAAACCTTGGCCGTTGAGGGCTCCTGCGTAAATTTCCGCTCGTGTCGGACACTCTTCATCGCACTCAGGTAACCCATAAACAGGATATTTGAACGTTGCGTCAGGTTGATGTCTTAGCTCCATCACCGGCGAAAAATAACCCGTAAACAGGACATTCCCCTTATTGTCACCTCCGCCCATTTGGGCTGACTGAACGCCGTATTGTGCTAACTGTTTAGGGTCACCACTTTGCTCAGCCCATACTTTAAGCTGCTCATAAAGAGGCGTATAAGTCTCAGCCATAGAGGGTGAATTGTTGGTCACTTGCTCAGCTTGACGTGCAAAAGTAGTAAAATTGCGAGGCTGGTTTGACTCAATCTGCGTGGTTTGATTGAGAAGGGCGGTTAATTCGCCATCCTTATATTGCTGTGCTCGCTCGGTAGGTTGAGCACATCCAAAAATAATGAGTACAGATGCTAACGGTAAAAGTCGTTTTATCAAGTTGTTATCCCTCAGAGTTGATGCATTCAGAATGGCAAACTCCAAAGGAAATCTCAATGATTAGCGTAATTAACGTAGGTTTTTTTTGTGTTTTCCTGACAATACAAACAAAGGGCTGTAATAGGTTGGTGAAACCTTGCGCATTTCAGTCTTTGTCTCATTGATGATCTGATAGCGATGCTCGACTCCGCCTTGCTGATAACTCAGCTCATTGCCATCCCAGGCAAAATCGGTTGCGACAATGCGGCTGTTCACTAACACGCCTAATGGGCTCAAAGTAAAGGCATCAGTGCTAAAGGGAGCAGCGCCTTGCTCTGTCCACGTACCGAATACCATCGACTTCGGATTGTTGTATTCTTTAAATCGCTGGTAAAGGTCACTGTATAAGCTGGCAACCGCAACGGTTCCGATTAAAGCCAGTAGTAATAATGAGCGCTCTAACCATTTATTCGGGCGAAGCGCGTCTTCTACAATCACTTCGTTAGCAATACCATCGGTATTTGATCCCATACCACACCTTAGACACCTTTCTTAAGAACCTATCACTTTACGTTTATCTGAAATAATTAGGAATCTAGTCTCGTATTTATTTGCGCTTGCTTCCAAAAATTTACACTTGCACTTATCTGAATAAAAAGTCATTATTTAAGCATAAATATAAAGGAGTTATCTGAGTGAAAATACGCAGCACCGCACTGGTCGAAGGGTTTCGACAATCTACCCCTTACGTTAATGCCCATCGTGGTAAGACAATGGTCATCACGTTGAGCGGTGAGGCCGTCGCGGATAAAAACTTTGCTAACATCATCAGCGATATCGCTTTATTGCATAGTTTGGGTGTAAAACTGGTTCTCGTGCATGGTGCCAGGCCACAAATAAACCAAATACTGCAAAGCAATAACTACCATGCGCCTTACCACAAACAGACTCGTGTAACCGACGAGCAATGCTTAAACTATGTCATGCAAGCAACGGGGCAGCTGCAACTTGCCATTACAGCTAAGTTGTCGATGAGCCTAAACAATACGCCTATGGCTGGCACACAACTTAACGTTGTGAGCGGCAACTTTGTCATTGCCCAACCACTCGGTGTCGATGATGGGGTGGACTATTGTCATAGTGGTAAAGTCAGGCGCATTGATACCCAAGGTATTAACCGAGTATTAGAGCAAGGCTCGATTGTGCTCCTCGGGCCCGTTGCTGGCTCTGTGACTGGCGAATCGTTCAACTTACTATCAGAAGATGTCGCGACTCAAGTTGCCATCAAACTAAAAGCCGAGAAGCTAATTGGGTTTTGTTCTGAGCAAGGGGTGCTTGATCGAGAGGGCAACGCCATTGCCGAGTTGTTCCCAAGCGAAGCCGACGATATCTCTGCTCGATTGGAAAAGCAACAAGACAAGGACAACAGCCCAGATAATGGCATTTTGCGCTTTCTACACGGAGCCAAAATGGCTTGTCGTGCAGGTGTGCCCCGCTGTCATCTAATTAGTTACAAGCTTGATGGTGCACTAATTCAAGAACTGTTCTCGTTTGATGGCATTGGAACTCAAATGGTTATGGCAAGTGCAGAACAAGTCAGACAAGCTAACATAGACGATATCGGCGGCATATTTGATCTTATTCGACCTTTGGAAGAACAAGGAATTTTGGTTCGACGTTCACGAGAGCAACTTGAACAAGAAATCCATCAATTCACATTGATCGAGAAAGATGGTTTGGTCATCGGTTGCGCGGCACTCTACCCCTACCCTGATGAACAAATGGCAGAAATGGCCTGCGTGGCGATTCACCGGGACTACCGAGATGGCAATCGCGGCGCAGTGCTGCTCAACCACATGAAGCATCAATCAAAAGCGAAAAAGATCGAACAAATCTTTGTACTTACGACTCACAGTCTGCACTGGTTCCGAGAGCAAGGCTTCCATGAAATTGGGGTTGAATCCTTACCTATGGCAAAGCAAGATCTCTATAATTATCAAAGGAAATCAAAGATTTTGTCGCTAAAAGTCTATTAGACGCTGCAAATGCAAATGCAAATGATTGAATGAAATTATTTGCATTTGCTCCTTTCATTCGCGGGTCAACTTGGTTAAAATTCCAACAAACGCAAGCAGTATTTGCGACAGGACTCTCAGTATTCATGCGATTTTTGGTGAACTGAGCGTGCACGGATTGCTACAAACACCACGTGTTAAGTAATTAAGAGCAATGTCTATGCGCACCATCATTTGTAATTCCACCCAGAGTTTCTGGGATATGGCAGAAAACCATTTTCTCCGCGGACTGAACGTTCACTGCGTGTTTCCTGCAAGTGAACCAATCCGCTCACTGATACTCCTTTATCAAGAACAGTACCAAATCAATACCATCACTTTTACCGAGGCTTTTGACTAACCACCATCTGCCAAGCTCACCAAGGACGGTGTCGTTCTACCCTTTTCCTGCCAACTTATCTATTAAGCCACTGTGCCTTACCGTCACCTGACGGATCCCCTTAGCCAATACGCTCGCATCCGCAATAAGCGACAACTGATGCTTGGCCCTAGTTATCCCGGTATATATCAACTCTTTGGTTAAAATTGGCGAGTAGTCCGCGGGCAACAACAAGAAGGTGTGTTCAAATTCACTTCCCTGCGATTTATGAATGGTCATGGCATAAGCCGTCTCGTGTTCAGGCACGCGACTTGGCAGTACCGATTTGATTGAACCGTCAGGTAACTCAAAAAAAACTTTAAGCCTAGGTACCTCACTCGAGTGATCCCACATACAAAGACCAATATCCCCATTAAAAAGCCCAAGTCCGTGATCGTTTTTTGTCACCATAATTGGGCGTCCCTGATACCATGTATCGTCCTTGTTAACGATAATGCCACGTTGCTTTAAACGCCCTTCAATACGTTGATTCACGCCTACGACTCCAAAATCTCCCTCGCGTACTGCGCACAACAATCGGTTCTTCGCAAAAAGGTTAAGAGCGGCCAGAGCGTGTTGATGCTGCCAATTAAGCAGTGGCTCCCCACGCAAGTTAATCTCAGGTTCTTCGGCAATCGCACTGATATAGGGACGATATACCGACGCCATCCTAGCGATCAACTTTTGATACGCATCGGCACTAAGCGGTTGCCACTCAATATCGTTAAATCCCTGCTCCCAAACTCGGCGAAAGCCTGGCACATCGCCATTGTTCACGCTCTTCGCCAGTTGGCCTATTCCTGATCGGGCGTCAAATCGATAGCTTTTTTGCAACACACATAAGCTGTCACCGATTGCCGAACCACCTAGTCTGGACTCCAACGAGCAATCAAACTGAGTCAGACGCCTGATCGCATCATTTTGCTCACTACTGTAGCCGTGCTCGGTAAATGCACAGATATCCGCCAGTACTGCTCCGGCTTCAACCGACGCCAACTGATCTTTATCCCCTAGCAGGATCAGCCTTGCATGTTTCGGAAGAGCTTGCAGCAATTTGTACATCATGGACAAGTCCACCATAGACGCTTCATCGAGCACTAACACATCTAAGTGAAGCGGGTTTTTGCTGTTATGACGGTATTCGGCCTGATTCGGGATTGCTCCCAGCAAGCGGTGCAGTGTACTCGACTCCGTTGGGATCTGCGCTTTGACTTCTGGATCAATGGCCAACTGATTTAACGCTTTACCTATCGATTCTGTTAATCGTGCAGCGGCTTTTCCGGTTGGTGCCACCAACTTAATCGACAGGCTCTGCTGCTGTTCGTTACCTTGCTCTACCAGAGCCGCAAGCAATTTTGTCACCGTGGTGGTTTTTCCTGTACCCGGCCCTCCAGAGATCACGGCAAAACGCCTTGTTAAGGCAACCGCTGCCGCAACTTTTTGCCAGTTAAGGCAAGCGGTAAGGGGGATGATCTCAGAAAGCTTCTCAAGGTGTTGTGATGTCTTGGCCTGAGCAATCACGTCTTCAACACGTTCCCAGTTGATAACATTCGGGGTCGTAATATCGAGATAGTCACACACCACTTGCTGACGCTTTACTTGTGTCGAGCCCAAGGCACTTTCTTGCGCTAAACGTTCAAACAAGTAGCCGTACTCTCGGGAAAAGAGTCGATCCAGTAAGCTTGCCATTTTTTCAACTTGTGATGGCGACATAGTGATCGGCATCGCCAAGTTATACAAACGCTGACCAATACGCTGCTCGTAATCAAAATAGCGTTGCAAGTAGAGTCGTCCTGACTGCCAAACTAACGGTGAAGCCCCATCCCCCACATCATCAATAGCAATGGTGCTTGAAAGCTGAACGACGCTCTGCCAATCAGTCTTCGCGACGCGCTCATCAATCAATTGGGCCAATTCGCCATAAACATTAAGCTGCGCGCTCGCTGTTAGTTGCGATGAAAATATCAACGGCAAACAGATATGCCCCTGCCCTAGCTGCTGACTGAGCAAAGCGGCAAGAAACATCACCTCATCAGTGCAATGGCGCTCAATTGCGCCAATAAATTTTGCAAACTGCCAGTCGAGCGGACGAATAGCCTTTTTCTCAAAAAGTAGCGCGAGAATAGATGGATAATCTGGTGATTGGTTTAACATTAAAAGTCCATTCCTAACTGTTCATTTGCTGCTGCTGTCTGAATTTTTTTCCCCGAAATCAAATTATCCAACTCGTTCAGCAGCTCTTTCTTAGGCTTTGCGTGGAAAATCCCCGTATCACCCACACCATCAATACCGCGGAGGAAAAGATAGTACACGCCACCGAAATGTTGTTTGTAGCTATAATTCGCAACCCGTGATTTTAAGAAACGATGCAGCGCCAAGGCGTAAATTTGATATTGCAGATCGTAACGATGATCAATCATTGCCTGCTCTAGTTGAAATTGTTGATAGTGACTGGGATCATCCCCTAAGTGATTGGATTTCCAATCAAGAACATAATATTTCCCCTCGTGTTCAAAGACCAGGTCAATGAAACCTTTCAACATGCCACGCACGGTTTTAAAACCTAGAGAAGATGCCCTTACTGACAGCTCATCAAACTTTTGAATGACGCTATTTAATGAGATGGCATCGAGCACCTCAATTGGCAGTAAAAATTCCATCTCGACTAAGCGCTGATCTTTACCTTTACTTCTCAAGGTCATCGACTGGCCATCCAGCGGCTTGTCTAAAACACGATCAACCATATCCTGAATTACGGGCAACCAGTGATCTGGGTATTGTTCCTTTTCAAGCAGGTGTGCGATTATGGACTGGTTGGCTTCTGAATAGGAAGACAGGGTAAACTCAACCTCCTCAAAAATCGTGTGTAAGAAAGTCCCGGGTTGTGCGCCTTTAGGAAAGTGATAAATATTCACCTCAGGCTCAACCACTTCATCATCGGACTGCTCATCTATCGAATCAATGTCCAACCCTGAAGCTTCAATGAGCACTTCATTGTCGTGATGGTGATGACCTTGTTTAACAATGCCTGAGTAACTGGTAATTCTCCAATCACTATCAATGTCACAACTAAGCGATTGTGCTGTTAACTCTTCAGTACTGCTCTGATTGTCAATATATTGCTCTGAGTCGCCCACTGGAGGTTGGCAAATCTCGATCGCCTGATGATAGCCTTGCAGCTTAGTTAACGCTGATTGCAGCTCTGCCACTCCTCCCTCGAGAGCATTTTGAAGCAGGTACCCCATGGCACTTCTATGAACCCCGGTGGGCTCTTTGCTCGAACGGCCGTTGCGTATTGGTGCTACACCGACAAAGCAGCCGTACACGGCACGTGTAATCGCCACATAGATTAAGCGCAAATCCTCAGCAAGGCGCTCTTTATCGGCTTGTGCCAATGCCTCGCGTGACTGACGAAGATCCAGGGTCGACTTCTGCAACATTTCATCGTAATACTTGGCTTCGCTGGCTTCTCGATAACTCAATACAAATGGTAGGTAAACCAGATCATACTCCAACCCTTTAGACTTGTGGATGGTGATAATTTGCACCAAATTCTTCTCTGACTCAAGGCGCTGGATATGCTCTTCGGCCGCACTGATGCCCTGTTCGGCATCCTCAATAGCCTGACCAAACCAGCGCATTAACGCACTTTCGCTTTCTAGATCCTGCCTTTGAGCTTGCAACAATTCGCCTAAATGCAGAAAATCGGTGAGTAATCGCTCTCCACCCGATTGCGACAATAAACGACTCGCGATATCACGCGTGAAAAGTACTGAGCGTAACATGGGCAACACGCCGCGGCTTTGCCACAATAGACGGTAGCCGGTAAATTCCGCCACGATCTGCTCCCATAGGTTTTCATCATTGTTAAGGCTATCGAGTATGTCCGCTGACAGAGAAAATAGCTCTGAGGCCAATACGGCTTTAAGTAGTCGTTCGTCTTCCTGATACCACACACCTTGCAGCAGTCGCAGCATATCCATGGCGACGGTACTAGAAAAAACACTATCACGATTAGAGAGATACACGCTGGCAATACCTTTGTCGGCCAGTGCCTGTTTGATCAACTGACCTTCCGCTCCCGTACGCACCAAAACAGCAATATCTCCTGCCTTAATAGGGCTGGTTTTCTGGTCATTGATAAGTCGTGCTTGTCCCTGTTGAGCTTTGCTCAGCACTTGCATGATATGTTGCGCAGTGGCTATTGCCATCGTGTCCTGATAGTCGCCCTTCGACACAGGTTTATCCGCATCTTGTAACCAAAACTGAAGGGCTGGTTGCGGATTATCTTCTAATGTCCAGTGTCGGTTAGAGGCGACAGGGCTTGCGGACACGGGCACAAAAGGAATATCTTGGTCATAAATAAAAGGAGATGAGGCCTGTGAAAAGAGTTGATTGACGCAATTGACCATTGACTCACTCGAACGCCAGTTAGTGGCCAGAGTATAGTGATCCGTGACCTGATTTCTTGCTCTGATATAGGTAAAGATATCTGCGCCTCGGAAGCCGTAGATGGCCTGCTTAGGATCGCCAATCATAAACCAGCCGCACTCAGGGTGCTTGAGGTAAACATCGCTGAATATCTGATATTGAAGTGGGTCGGTGTCTTGAAATTCATCAATCATCGCAACTGGATACTGACTGCGTATCTTCTCAGCCAATAAATCACCATTGTCCAACGACAACGACGCCGAAAGTTGCGTTAGTAGATCATCAAATGACAACCACTGCTTTCTTTGTTTTGCTTGTGAAAGTGCCTGACGGCAGTGCCCTATGGCGATCGCCAATAGCGGTGTTTTTAGCTCTGGTGGCTCGGCGAGAAACTTTTCGATTGCAGAAAATACCGAGTGAACAGGTGGCTCTCCTTTCGGTGTTTTGTCTATCAAAACGGCCTGAGAAAACCTTTCAATCACATCTGGGTAATAATAATCAAGAGTCTCCTGCTCAGCCCAACGAGTAACATTGTCAATCCATGTAGGCAGTGACTTTTTGGTGTAGCTGCGTTTATTTACCCCCGAATCGCTAATGCAGCCCAGAATATCTTTCGTTGCTTCGAGCCAGGTACGCTTAATGTCTTGAATAGCCTTTAAGTTATCTTGGTGAAGCTGATGCAAGTCTTGCGCTTGACCAGTCCCTTGTAGGTCAACCTCTGGCCCCGTTAAATAACGACCTATATCGGCTAGTAGGGCTGACGGTGTGGACCATAGCTTACGAACCTCACTGGTCAATTCCATGGACAGTGGGTAAAAATGACTACGCCAGAAATCTGCGACCACTTGAGCCTTTAAACGAGTCTCATCGGTGATGAACTCGTTGTTAAATCGAGATCCCGATTCAAACGCGTTTTGAGTAAGGGTTCTTTGACAAAAACCATGAATGGTGTAAACCGCGGCTTCATCCATTTGGCGCTCTGCTTGAAGCAAGGTATTGACAGCAAAACGGCGATCGATAATTTGCTCGAGCAAAGGCGCTATGATGGGATCATCACTGCTCCCTCTGGCAAACGCAATGCGGGCTTGGTGAATACGTGCACGAATACGATCACGCAACTCAGCCGTTGCTGCTTCTGTAAACGTCACCACCAGAATTTGATCCACTGTCAAAGGTTGATGGTGACGAGAGCCCTCATCGCCATGACCTAACAATAATCTTAAATACAAACCCGCAATGGTAAATGTTTTCCCCGTACCTGCCGATGCTTCAATCAACCTTGCCCCGTGAAGAGGGAAAGAGAGCGCGTTCAATGAAACGGGGGGATTAATGTAACTCTTTGACATAAAGAAAAAACTCTATCGTTGTGAACCAAGATCTAAAACAGAACATTATTGGATATTTATTTAATTCTTCGCTATGGAATGGGATCTATTTCACGGACTCAAAGTCATTGGTTCTTTACTATCCGCGCATAGAATTTGTGGTCCCTCTGACCCTGTGGCCGTACAGTAAAATCCCTACATATAATAATTTCCTGGCGGCCACTCCCTTTCTCAATCACTCGCTGAATTTGGCTGATAAAACTCTTCGGGACTTTGACTAAAGGTTCGTGGAGCTTCAAGCACACGACAGGCCAAATGCTTCGCTGCTTGTGCAAGTTCTTCACTCCATTTAGGCCAAACTCGAGCAATATACACATTGCTTCCTTCACCCGTTGCCATAAAGCCCCCACAAAAACGAACTTCCATTTTAGTCAGCATTTTTTCATCATTTGGTGTCCACACTCCCCGACTGAAGTTGGCTTCCACTCCGGCCATTGCCGTTTCTGGAAAATAGGCCAGCGCCTCGTCTTGACCAGTGACGAAGAGATCGATCAATTCCTGCAAATAGCTCTGTGCTTGCTCAGTCGACAATGCGGGATAAATACGATGGACAATGCCATCTTTTTTATCATACCCAATCATATGAGTAACAATGACACGCTGATTGGCTAATGCGATGCTTGCAGATAAATGATCTATCCATGCACTTAAGTAATCATTGGCTCGCAAGCGACCACTTCGAAAACGGACCAAACCAGATTGATAAACGTTGGTGAGCCAGCCTTGTAAAGTGACACCTCTTTGCTCGGCGGTTAACTGGATGTTGATCTCTATATCGTCAACAGACTGCCCAGTTAAGTGACTAATCACCTCTGCTAGCTCCTTAGTTTGAGCTAGGTTCGCGGCATATTCCAACTCACCAAAATGCCCAACCGGCAAGTAGCCTTGCGCCTTTTGATTCTCGACAAAATGCTGCAAGTAACCCGTTTGCTCTTGTGTACCCACAGTGACTAAATCGGCTAACAAAGTATCCCTTAATTGGTAACTTTCCAGCCCATTTAGCGCAAATGGTTCATCGTCATCAATCAGATACTGATTTTGCTCGAATGACACCTTCAGCCTTCGATTGAAAAGATACTGAACAGGCAGCCGCCAAAAGCGTTGCAGCTCCGTCAAGTCCAATTCCAGCCGATGATGATCACTCAGCACGATTGGTGCTAGCTGAAATGCGTGGCGGCTTGTGTGTTTGTCGGCTGACGAACGACTCTGACTTGCGCTCGGTAACCATTCTTTGGCGTAGCTGCGATAGCCGTCATCACCTATACCATAATGAGCAGGGCTAAAAGGCACCATAGAATACTCTTGGCTGATTTGCTCAATCAGCTTTTCCCCAGATTCATCCACCGATAGGGCTTGGTCCCCCGTCAGACAATAATTTTGTTCACAGTACTCGGTTAATTCGGAGACCAGTACCGAGGGTACTCGCTCTGTATTATCCCAAATCGATCGTCCAACATAGCTGATATACAGGTAGTTCTGCGCTGACAACAGAGCCTCTAAAAAGAGATAGCGATCATCATCACGACGTGAGCGGTCACCTGGTTTAGTACGATTATTCATTAAATCGAATGTTTCCGGGGGCATACTGCGCGGATAGACGCCATCGTTCATGCCAAGCAAACAAACCGTTTTAAAAGGAATCGAACGCATTGGCATTAACGTACAAAAGTTGACCTGCCCCGCGAGAAACCTTTGGCTCACGCGAGCTCCAGATAACTTATCTAAAAAATACTGTCGGACAATTTTCGGAGATAACGCCTGCTCATAACGGGCATCGTTCAATTGGTCATTCAGATTTGCAACGGTGTCACGAATGGCCCTAACCACCATTTCACCTTCACTATCAACCAAAAACAGTTGCTCCACCAGCTCATGGATGATTGCGCGCCAATGGTTCGCCGATTGGGAATTCGACAACTGACAACGAAAATAATCCACGGTATCGATAAACTGGGCTAGCTTACCGGCAATTTCTGCCTGCATCCCTTGTACTTGTTGATACGGTGCAATGTACTCATTATCAACAGACAATAATCCTGCCTGCTCATTCATCGCATAACCCGCTAACATTCTTTGTATACCAAACTTCCAGGAATTCTGGTTTAGTTTCGGCAAGTCAAACTCACCCGCGGTGGATTCATCTAACCCCCAACGGATCTGCGACTCTTCGACCCATTGTTTGATCACTCGATAGTCATGTTCGTTGAGGTCAAACCGTGCTGATATTGCTGGTACTTCTAACAGCTCTAACAGCTCGCTTGACGTGCAACGCATTTCCGGTAACGCCAACAATTGATTAAAGGCATTAAGAAGTGGGCTCTCTTTATCGGCAGTGCGATCTGAGATAGAGAAAGGAATATAGCGTTGGCCTGGAGCATTACCAAAAACCGCTTGAATCGCCGGACTATAGCTATTAATGTCGGCGACCATCACAATAATGTCTCTTGGCTTAAGCTCAGGATCGCTATCAAACATCGCCAACAAATTATCGTGCAGTACTTCAACCTCTCTCATGGCACTATGACAGCGGTGAATCGTCAAAGAACGATCGTTTTTGTGAATTTGTGGCTTATGATTTGAGCATAATATCTGGTCGTCGTTTTGATGTTCTTCTAGATTAAAAATGTCCGATTGGATATGTTGTAGCAAGCTGATTTTGTCAATATCAACAAAAGCTTCAATTTCGTGAGATTCGAGTTGTGACAGCAAATAAAGGTTATCTCGGCCGAGTTTACCCATCGACGCTAACAAACTATTGCCAACGTCACTGATGTGCATCTCATCCTCTAAATTATCTTCAATGCTGCCTTTTAGCTGAGCAACGTTTTGGTCCTCTTCACGGAATTTCAAACCATCAGGGCTGCCTTGCCACTCTAAATGGTTCCGATGCCGAGCTGCCAACTTAGCCAAATATTTTTTGTCACGTACATCTCCCCAATAATAACGGCAGGGATTGGTGAACATTAGGTGAACATCGATGTGTTGTCCTAATGCCTTTAAGGCATCGAGATACCGGGGAGGAAGCGAGGATATACCAAAGACAAACAAACGCTTAGGCAATGTCAGCCCCGCGTCTCGGCGATGGTTGAGCGAGTCAATAAAGTGTTCGTAAAGGTTGGCCCTATGATACGGGGATTGGTCTAGATTGACAGTATGATCATAAAGAGCTTGCCACAATTTTGGTTGCCACGGTTGTTCATCACTTAGCTCAGCAATATCAATGCCCGACTCCCAACTTGCTATCCACTCAGGTCGGTACACTAAATATCCGTCGTAAATATCGGCAATTTTTTCCGCCAATTGATAACACTTGGAGCCATCGTCATCTTCGGCTAAGTAGCTTGCAAGTGGTGCAAAATCAGGATCTTGTAGATGTTGGGGCAGTAGCTGCATGACTTTCCATGTCATGGCTTCTTTGTTGAACGCGCTCCGTGCTGGTACATCATCGAGCACTTGCGTAAACATGTCCCAAATAAAAGTGGCGGGGAGTGGAAAATTAAGATTAGCCGCGACCCCCAACTCTTGCGCTAACGCCATTTTTAACCACTGTGACATGCCAGGGCTTTGCACTAGTATCTGCTCTTGTTCAAATGGATTTGCAAGTGGCTCTCGCTTGATGAGCGCCACTAACAACGATTTCAAAACATCAATTTGATTGGAGTGATAAATAGTAAACAAAAGGGTGCTGCCTTTAACTGATTGTCCTCGTTAAAGATTAACACATTCTGAACAGTCTCTATCAGTGATTTATAGTGCTTTTTGCTTCATAGGTAGATAGGCCCAAAAATAACGCAATGCCACGTAGCTCACCACGATAGTCGCGATAATCAGTTCAATATTGGCCAGCCAATGGATCTGTTTTACCGCGCTATTTGAGGCCCCAACCGACACCATCCACGCTTCGAGTTTATAAAGCGCCGTTGCTCCGATAACCATAGGGAAGGTAAACGCCGCATATCCAGGACTAAAGGGTAACTGCAGTAGCTTAATGAATGAGATGTAAATCACTAGAGTCATTAGTACCGCGATACCAAATAACAGCGCCACTAATACTGCTGATGGCGTGGTACTGACACTCAGATACCCTGCCAAAGACAAACTGGCTGGCGCCGCCAATATCGCTAATGTTGGTTTAGCGGCATCAGGGATCTCATGAGCAAAAACCAAACGATAGATCATCGTGGGCAACATCACGGCATACATGCCAATGCCGAAAACAAGAGCGCCAGTCGCAAGCGGCTCTAAAGCAACATTGCCGGAATAAGATACATCGGCGACCACGATGCCAATAGGTGGTATAAACCAGCTCGGTATCATGTGGTGCAATTCAAATTCTCGACTGCGATGGTAAATAAAACTGATCAGAAATAACATGTGCAACATGACGGCCAACAGCCACATGGCGTCACCCCACATTGGTGAAAACTGACCGATGCTGTTTGAAATCACCATGATCGCCATGGCATATGTCGGTACAACGCTGCCGACAACGGGGTGCGCCAAATCGGCGCGCAGACAATGGTGATGAAAGATGAATTTGTAAGTCAATATCGCAATGAGGATGCTGGCGACAGCCGCCCCTGCCCACTGGACAACATTACCGCTGTCGAATACGTTCTCCCAGCTCCACCCTAAGCTCGCAATCCCGAGAGCCAAACCAGCCATCGGCGTTGGCGCACTTTGAATGTTACGATGCAAGCGTTTTAACGTGGTAACCATGACATGCCCTCAATTTCTAATGGGGGTATTTTACCTCCCGCCGTGGTTTATATATATTGAATAAAATCAAACAAGGGTTAAGTTAACTTAAACATGGCAAATTCAATTTCCTTAAAGCAGCTGCGTGTGTTTGTGACCGTAACTCAACATCAAACACTGACAACCGCCGCCGACGCTCTTTTTCTATCCAAAGCGGCGGTAAGCATGTCTCTTGCCGAACTTGAAAAGCAGCTTGGTCACGCTCTCTTTGATCGTATTAACAATCGATTGATATTGAACCAAGAAGGTAAGAAGCTACTGCCTTTAGCCGATGAACTGCTCAACCGCGCTGGCGACATTGATTTACTCTTTCAAGAGGGACATGATTTAACCGGACTATTACGTATTGGCGCCAGCGATACCATTGGCAATCAGGTTGCACCTTTTCTTCTCAGTCAGTTTCGCCCCTCGCAACCTCACAATACTCAGCAGCTGTTTATTTCAAACAGTGCACAAATCTGCCAAAAGCTGGTCGACTACCAGCTCGATATAGGATTAATAGAAGGTAAAACGCTGCATAGCGAACTTGAGAGTATCCCGTTTAGTGAAGACGAGATGTGCATTATCGTTCACGCTAACCATCCGTTAACTCAGCGCCCTCAAGTCGCATTAGCAGAGCTCGAAGCCAGTCATTGGATTTTGCGCGAACCCGGCTCTGGAACTCGTGAGTTTTTCTTACGCGCCGTTGCACCACGCATTGAAATCTGGCACGAGGTATTTGAACTCAACACGACCGAAGCCATCATTAACAGTGTCAGCGCTGGTTTGGGTTTGGCTTGCTTGTCCAAATTATCCGCTCAGGCGGCACTTAACGATGGAAGAGTGGCTCAGATCTCCGTTTCATTGGACATGAGACGACGCTTTTGGTTGCTCGTACACAAAGAGAAGTATCAAAGCCCACTATTGAAAAACTTTATGTCTTTTTGCAAACAGTGGGATATTTCAGCAATCAGATCTCAGAATTGACGGCTTAGCTGGACAAGCCCAGCTCACATCTGTATAAAAAGACAGTATAAATTGAGACCATATTAGAGGATTAACCATGGCTGTAATCGTCAAGTACGTGGTGGAACGCAACGGAGAAGAAAAGATGACTTTTACCTCTAAAGCTGAAGCTGACGCTTATGACAAGATGTTGGATATGGCAGATGAACTGTTCAATCTGTTAAGTGAGAGCAAGTTGCTGGAAGACGAAGGTAAGCAAGAAGAGCTGTCTTTGTTCCTAGCGCAACGTAAAGAAGAGGTTCTTTATGCATTGGGCGCTAAACGCAAGCCGACGCCTAAAAAACCTAAAGCAGTTGAGACAGAAGAAACAAACAACGACGAAGCGGCTTAAGTTAGCCGCTTACAATGTTAAAGCCAACGCGTACGACCGTATGCCGTTGGCTTTTCTTTTTGGAGAAAAGTATCTCTAAAAAGACAAAGGATATCGTTTTACAGACTTTTCCCTATTTTGCTCTTTAATCTCTTCACATCCCTCTTTAAGATGGAACGCAATATAAAGCATCAAGGATCACATTGATGCAATTAGACGCATTCTATTATGGAGAACGACAAATATGGCAGCTTTTTCACTGGCTTTTGGTACCGCGACTAAAAATCGTGACGGAAAAATTATCGAAGCATTTTTCCCACACCCGCGACTCGCACCAAACGAAGCACTGCTTTCTGACCTTTCTAAAGTGGTTGGTGACACACAAGGTAACCAAACCATTGAGGTGACTGCCGAGCAAAGCGCTGAACTGGCGACTGTGTTTGCGTCTCATGATGATCAACAAAATGCAGCATTCGCACAAAAAGCCGCTCTATCGGCTCTACCACTTGTATTAGTTGTTCTTTCTACAGACGAGAAACCTCAGTCTGTTGCGGAAGGTTTTTTGAAACTTCAACTGATTTCGAATCGATTGGTTCAGCCGCACGGCACTGTACTTGATGGTATCTTTGGCTTGCTCCACAACATCGCTTGGACCAACCAAGGGCCAATCGATTTGCCAGAGCTTGCGGATCGTCAAATCGAAGCTCGCCTTGCAGGTCAAGCTCTTACTGTCGATTGCGTAGATAAATTCCCTAAAATGGTGGATTACGTGGTACCGACAGGTGTACGTATTGCTGACACTTCACGTGTTCGCCTTGGCGCTCATGTGGGCGAAGGCACAACGGTTATGCACGAAGGCTTCATTAACTTCAATGCTGGCACTACTGGTGTGAGCATGGTTGAAGGCCGTATCTCTGCAGGTGTTGTCGTTGGGAATGGTTCAGATATCGGTGGCGGCGCTTCTATTATGGGTACGCTATCTGGTGGCGGCACTGTTGTTGTTTCTATTGGTGAAAACTCACTTCTAGGTGCCAATGCTGGCCTTGGGTTCCCGCTAGGCGATCGTTGTACTGTTGAATCTGGCTTATATGTAACCGCCGGCTCAAAAGTTCGCATGTTAGATGCAAACGGACAAGAAGTTGAAGTCGTTAAAGCGCGTGATCTTGCAGGTAAATCGGACCTACTATTCCGTCGCAACTCTGTCACGGGTCAGATCGAGTGTTTGACAAACAAAACAGCAGTCGAACTAAACAGCGAATTGCACAGCAATAACTAAGAATATCAAATAGAGAAAAAGGCCTAATACTCTTAATCTATTAAGAGTATTAGGCCTTTTTGTTTCAATCACGATTCACTTATCACCATACATTGGTAAATGCGCGTCTCTTCCTATACGTCCAAATCCCGATTATCAATGCTCACCGGCACTGATTTATTGATCAAATTTACCAACATGATTGAGCGTGCATCTCCATCAGCTTCTTTGAAAATGGCTTCAAAGCCAGCAAATTGCCCAGCCTTCACAGATACACTCTGTCCCGGCTCAAGTATTTCATGTCCATCACAAAGGCTTTGCGCGCTTTCAAGTTGTTTAAGCTCGTCAATGAGGGCGTCGCTTACAATCTGGGGTTGCGCTCCAAAACGGATAAAGTCCACCACCCCTCTTGTCGAGCGCAGTGTTGTAAAGCTCGGGCCTTGTTCGTAATCGAAGCGAACAAACATATAAGATGGAAACATGGGTTCACTGACAATTTGACGCTTGCCGCGTTTTATCTTTTCGATCTCTATCTGTGGGTAATAGCATTCAATTGCCTGATTTTCTAAATGAAGCTTAGCTCTGCTTTGCTCGCCCCTTTTGCAGTAGAGAAGGTACCAACGATTCATTAATTACTAACCTATTCCTTGTTTCGTACATTTTACCACTAACAGCACGCCCTTCAATATAGTCCAACGTCTTATCTAACTATTATTCCGGCACTTCTAGGATAGAGTAAAAATGGAAATTAAGATTGCAGCACGTTCTTTTCGTGTCATTTTGTAAAAAAGAACTTCACTTTCATGCGCTTAACCGTACTGTTTACAAAAAACCAACATAAACCACTGTTGCGGACTTAAATTCTGTTCTGTATACATTATGTCACATTAAATTCTTTGATAATAAAAATTAGTAATACTTATGAGAGAACAACATAACATTCTTGGTCACCCTCGCGGTCTATTCCTACTTTTTGGTACAGAGCTTTGGGAGCGATTCTCCTACTATGCAATGCGTGCCATTTTAGTTTTATTCCTTACGGATACCACGATTAATGGTGGTATGGGATGGACCACGAAACAAGCTCTTGATCTGTACGGCATCTACACCGGCCTCGTTTATATTACTCCTCTTATTGGTGGATGGATTGCAGACAACTACTTAGGCCAGCGTAAATCCATTATTCTTGGTGGTATACTCATGGCCACAGGTCAATTTACTCTGGCATTCCCTTCCGGAGCGATTGGTCTTGGTGGCGAAACAGCTTTTTACCTAGGTCTAGCGCTTCTGATCGCTGGTAATGGTATGTTCAAACCTAATATCTCTACCATGGTAGGCGATCTCTATAAAGAGGGTGACAACCGTCGTGATGGCGCCTTTACGATTTTCTATATGGGTATCAACCTTGGTGCTTTGTTGGCGGGTATTGTATCTGGCTCTGTGACTGGCTCTTACGGCTGGCGCGCTGGCTTCCTTGCCGCAGGCATCGGTATGGTGATCAGCCTTATCATGCAAGTAACGCTTGCCAAACCTTGGCTAGGTGATATCGGTACCGTTCCCGCGGCTGCTCGTGCTAAACAGCTCAATAACTCCAAGAACAAAGCGCCTCTTACCAAAGAAGAGATGGATCGCCTGAAAGTGATTCTCATCATGGGGCTGTTCGTGATTGTTTTCTGGGCAGGCTTTGAGCAAGCTGGCGGTTTGATGAACATCTATACTCAGCAATACACTGATCGTATGTTGGGTGACTTCGAAGTGCCTTCGGCCTGGTTCCAATCACTCAACCCATTTTTCATTATCGTTCTTGCACCTGTTCTTGCCGCATTTTGGGTAAAACTGGGGAAACGCGAACCGAACTCACCTGTTAAATTTGCACTTGCACTGTTTTTCTTAGCGCTTGGCTTCCTATGCATGGTTGGTGCTGTACTTGAGCAAGGCGGGGATGTGACGGTTAAGACCTCTATGCTTTGGCTTGTGGGTGCATTTTTCTTCCATACGCTAGGTGAGCTTTGCCTTTCACCAATCGGATTGTCTTTGGTGACCAAGCTGGCGCCGCTTCGCCTAGCTTCCTTGATGATGGGTGCATGGTTTGGCTTTAACGCTATCGCTAACTACGTGGCTGGCCTTGTCGGCTCTCATGTGGGTGAACTGGGCGCTATGTCGATTTTTAGCGGCATCGCCATTACAGCGACCATCAGTGGCGTACTTCTACTTCTATGCGCGAACACACTGGTTAAGTGGATGCACGGCGCAGAAATCAGCAACGCATCAAGCACTGATGAAAGTGACGAGAATCAGCAGGCGCAACTGGCTTAATTTGTGATAACACGACACTAATAGAAAGGGCGATCAGAAGATCGCCCTTTTTTATTTCTAGATACATTGTCAGTGCCGCATGACAAGTTGTGCCGTACTTATAACTTGCCTTTGATCAGTTCTGCCATCATCTCTATGTGCTGTTTGTCATCATTTAAACATTCGATATAACGAAACTCGTCACCACCCGCATCCAAAAAGCTTTCTTTACACTGCTCGGCTATTTCTTCAAGTGTCTCTAAACAATCAACCGAAAATGCCGGCGTCATAATATCCACTTTCTTGGTGCCATTGCTTGGCATTGCTTCTAGGGTTTTATCTGTATAAGGCGTTAACCACTCTTCTCGACCAAAGCGAGATTGATAACTCATACCTATTTGCTTAGAGCTCAATTGAAGCTCTTTGGCTAAAAGCTGTGTGGTTATCTCGCAATGTTTTGGGTAGACATCACCATTGTCAGCAAAGCGCTTTGGGATCCCGTGATAAGAACATAACAAGTATTCTCCTTGACCATGCTCTTGCCAGTAACGACGCACTTTTCCGGCCAGCGCTTTAATATACAGAGGGTGGCTGTGATAATCCGTAATAAAGCTAATCTCAGGTAACAATGGTGATGTTTTTAACTGCTTCGCAATGCCGTCAAACACAGCAGCGGTGGTTGTTGCTGAGTACTGCGGGTAGAGCGGCAGCACTACGATATGCTCAACGCCTTGCTCCATCAGTTTATCAATGCCAGTTTTTAGTGACGGTGAACCGTAGGTCATCCCCAGTTCGACTGGCACCTCGACCAAATGGTTTGCAAGCTGCTTTGCTTGACGTTGCGAATGCACCATCAATGGCGAGCCCTCTTCCATCCACACCATCTGATAGAGCTTGGCGACTTTGGGGACGCGGATCGGTAAAATAATTCCATGAAGCAAAGGACACCATAGCCAGCGCGTCATATCCACGACCCGATGGTCATGCAAAAACTCACTGAGAAATGCTTTCACTGC
Organism: Vibrio gelatinilyticus; assembly: GCF_022836845.1. Classification (GTDB taxonomy): domain Bacteria; phylum Pseudomonadota; class Gammaproteobacteria; order Enterobacterales; family Vibrionaceae; genus Vibrio; species Vibrio gelatinilyticus. The sequence continues at coordinate 72,605 of NZ_JAJNNZ010000010.1, read as the reverse complement.
TTTGGGCGTCGCCGCGTCGGGTGTACCTAGATTAACAAGCAATACTCCCGCTTTCTTTTTGAGTCCCATCCGCTTCCTTTCAATGTTTTTAGAATTAGCTAATTATACCCAGTTCGCTAAGGTTTTGATCAATAAAAAAAACGACCGATAATGGTCGTTTTTTTAAGTCATTCACGCTTTTGGCAATTTTAAGCCAGCGCTTTCTCGATATCAGCGCTAACGTCAGCAACCAATTTAGTACCGTCAAACTTCAGGTACTTAGTTCGACCTGCGTCAGCTTCTTGACCATAGTATGAAATCAGTGGCGACGTTTGCTCATGGTAAACACCAAGGCGAGCACGTACCGTTTCTTCTTTGTCGTCATCACGGACCACAAGGTCTTCACCAGTGAGGTCGTCTTTACCTTCTACTTTTGGCGGGTTGTACGTTACATGGTAAGTACGACCTGAAGCGAGGTGAGCACGACGGCCAGCCATACGCTCAACGATCACGCTGTCAGCTACATCAAATTCAATCACGTAGTCGATTTCCACACCCATTTCTTTTAAGCCATCAGCCTGAGGGATCGTGCGAGGGAAACCATCCAGCAAAAAGCCTTTTTCACAATCACTTTGCGCAATACGTTCTTTAATTAGACCTAGAATGATTTCGTCAGAAACAAGCTGACCTGCATCGATTACCGCTTTTGCTTTGTTACCAAGTTCTGTTCCTGCTTTAATTGCAGCACGTAGCATGTCACCAGTAGAAATTTGAGGAATACCGTATTTTTCCATGATGAATTGAGCTTGTGTACCTTTACCAGCACCTGGAGCGCCTAAAAGAATGATGCGCATGTTTCGTCCTCTTATAGAAATAAAATTTTATACCGAAGTTCACTGCCTGCAGCGCAGAAACGTCAACTATACACGGTGAATTTCGGTATAAAGCAAATTGAAAAAATGAATGAATATTCAAGCGCAGCATTCTAACACAGATTTTTTCCTGTGGGCGTTCATTACGACTAAAGAATGTGCGACAAGAATATAAACAGTTCTAAAAAGGCGACTTTGTTAACGAAAAACGTCGAAAATCGCCAAAAAATCAGCTTAGCATTGCCAGGAAAGCGCCTCGCTCTCTTTTAGAATGAAAGAACGAGGCTGGTTTTGCAATGCAGGCAACCCAAATCTGCATCACCAAATTGGGTTATTAGACTTTAGACAAAAGCGTGTTAACTGCACCGACAAACTGAGACGGATCTTCCATAGCGCCACGCTCTGCGAGCATAGCTTGACCAAGAAGAACCTCGACCCAGCGACCAAATACCGCTTCGTCAGCTTCATCAGCCATACGCTTCACTAAAGGATGCTCTGGGTTGATTTCAAAGATGTACTTCACTTCTGGCGCTTCTTGCCCTGCTGCTGCAAGTAACTTCGCCATCTGGGTGCCCATTTCAAAATCGTCAGTAACGACAACCGCTGGTGTTGACGCGAGTTTAAAGGTTGTGCGGACTTCTTTAACACGCTCACCTAGATACGTTTTAGTGCGTTCAACAACCGACTTAAACTCTTCTTCGGTCTCTTTTTGCTTTTCTTTCTCCGCTTCGTCTTCAAACTTACTAAGATCCAAACCGGCTTTGGTAATCGACTGGAACTGCTTGCCATCAAACTCTGTTAAGTAGTTCATCAGCCACTCATCAATGCGATCATACATCAAGATAACTTCAATACCCTTCGCTCTAAATTGCTCTAGGTGTGGGCTGTTTTTCGCGGCCGCATAGCTGTCAGCCGTCAGGTAGTAAATCTTATCTTGCTCTTCTTTCATACGTTCAATGTACGATGCTAGGCCAACACTCTGCTCTGCCCCGTCATTTTCAGTTGAAGCAAAGCGCAGCAAACCAGCGACTTTTTCTTTGTTTGCCATGTCTTCAGCTGGGCCTTCTTTTAAGACCATGCCAAACTCTTTCCAGAAAGACAGATACTTTTCTTCATCGTTTTTAGCCATACGCTCAAGCATGGTCAGTACGCGCTTGGTACACGCATTGCGAAGAGACTGAGTGACCTTGTTGTCTTGTAAAATTTCACGAGAGACATTCAATGGCAAATCGTTTGAGTCAATTAAGCCGCGAATAAATCGCAAGTAAGAAGGCATAAACTGCTCAGCATCGTCCATGATAAATACGCGCTGGACATAAAGCTTTAGACCACTTTTATGATCGCGATTCATCATATCCCAAGGCGCTTTTGCGGGAATATACAGTAAGCTTGTGTAGTCGTTCTTACCTTCAACTCGGTTGTGACTCCAGGTCAGTGGATCCGAGAAGTCATGAGAGACATGCTTGTAGAACTCTTGATATTCTTCTTCAGAGATATCGGATTTGTTACGTGTCCAAAGCGCTTGTGCCTTGTTAATTTGCTCCCATTTACCCTGGTCGGTGTCCTTGCCTTCTTCATCTTTCTCATGAGTCCAGATAGATACCGGAATACCGATGTGATCGGAGTACTTACTGATCACATCGCGTAAACGCCACTCAGATAGAAACTCCTTACCGTCTTCACGCATGTGCAGCGTAATGTCAGTACCGCGAGTGTCTTTGCTGATGTCTTCTATGGTGTAGTCACCTTCGCCTGCAGAGTGCCACTGCACCGCTTGATCAGCGTTCAGGCCGGCGGCACGTGTACGTACCGTAACGGCATCAGCAACAATAAAGGCCGAGTAAAAGCCGACACCAAATTGGCCGATCAGCTGTGAGTCTTTTGATTGATCTTCTGAAAGTTTCGAGAAGAATTCTGCCGTGCCTGATTTCGCAATGGTACCCAGGTGTTCAACAACATCTTCACGCGACATGCCAATACCATTGTCAGAAATGGTTAGCGTGTTGTTGTCAGCATCAATAGACAGCTTTACGCCGAGATCAGCATCACCTTGATATAGGTCTGGATTTGAAAGAGCCTGGAACCTCAGCTTATCGGAAGCATCAGAGGCGTTAGATATCAGCTCTCTTAAAAAGATCTCTTTATTGGAATACAGAGAGTGAATCATTAAATGAAGCAGTTGCTTTACTTCAGATTGAAAACCACGAGTTTCTTTGTTTTTTGTTTCAGCTGAGCTCATGTTAACTCCATCACATTTTTTCTATTGCGCACCGACTTTTGATTAACAGTCGATACTTCTATGATTGTTCAGAGAATAAATGAGGCTAAGGATTGTAAATTCAAGGTCAAAAGAAATAAAAATGCTGTTTTTTTGATTTGTTTTGATTATCCTTGTGCCACTAACTATAAAAGATTCTAAATCGCTATAATTAACAACCAAACTATTTGGTGTTCCGATACTAATTTTCATCGCACCGCGACATTAAAAAGAAGAATACAATGAGTAACATAGGCACTAAGTTTATACTCGCACAACGGTATATCTTTGATCCAAACAATAATTCATTAGTTGATCAAAACAGCAATGATGACGTTGTTCGCTTGGGTAGTAACGAAAGTCGAATCCTTTTATTGCTGTCAGAACGACCGAACGAAGTTGTCACTCGTAATGAGCTCCATGAGTTCGTGTGGCGAGATCAAGGCTTTGAAGTTGATGACTCCAGTCTGACTCAAGCTATCTCAACGCTCCGTAAGATGCTAAAAGATTCGACAAAATCCCCACAGTTTGTCAAAACTGTGCCTAAACGTGGTTATCAGATGATCGCCTCTGTAGAACGTTCAGCACCTTTGGCATCCAGTGAGCCTGCGCCAACTGAGAGCACAACTGAGGCGATAAGTGAAAATGCCACTGAGGCTCAAGTTTCAGCTAACCTAACGTCCCCAGCCCCTAAAGCTCAACCGTATGCTTGGGCTATTTTGGCTGTTGCGCTGTTGCTACCTATTCTGGTTCTTCTGTTTACTAACCCTGCCCAATCAACGTTTCGTAGTTTGAGCATGGTTGAAACGGTCAAAATTGTCACACCCGAGAGTCACCCTGATGTTTCAGCATGGCTACCTAAAATTGAACAATGCGTAGTAAAATATCTTGAAACCCACGACGCCGACCGTTCTCCCGTTGAAGTGATCGTGACTGGCGACCAAAGCGAACAAATCGCACTTAACTTTATTCATAGCGTCGAATTCACCAGTGAAAACCTCACAATGAGAATTTTTACCGAGCAATCCGATCTTAGTAAAGTGTGCGAGTAGAGGTAACACAATGAAAATGAAATATGCTTCGGTGATGTTAGCTTTGTCTGTGGCCCTGAGTGCCTGGCTCTATTGGGGGAGCGATCTCAAGCTTGAACAGGTTTTGACATCTAAAGAGTGGCAGTCTAACGCCGTGGCCGTGATTGCTGCGCGAGATTATCCAGATACCGATATCGGCCCCCTTAGTCGTATGGAAATGTCAGCGAATGTGAAGTATCTGCCTAACGGTACCTACATCCGCGTATCAATGATGAAGCTGTTTGGCCGAGATCCTAATACTCATACTCTGATCAACGTTTCCGAAGCAGGAACTTGGACGATCAGTGACAACTACCTACTGATTTCGCCCCGAGAATTTAAAGATGTCTCGACAGCTCAGAGCGACGACTTTACTAGAGAGCAATTGGCAATGATCAAGCAGTTCCTAAAAATGGAAGCGCAGCAAAGCCGTCGTATCGACATTGTTAACGAGAAAACGATATTGCTAACCAGCCTTAATCAAGGCTCATCGATACTGTTTTCCAATTAGCTGGTTTAGTTTCAAAAATTATAAGGATTAGGGAACGTAATGTTCCCTTTTTAATGCTCAATGGATTGGATTCTCGGTATCGCGCTATTTTTAGGCTCAACTCTAGCCAATACGTTAGCTGCGTTGTCTGGCGGTGGAGCCGGGCTACTGCAGTTCCCCTTACTGCTTTTTTTAGACCTTCCTTTTGGCGTTGCACTGGCGACACACAAAGTCGCCAGTGTGGCTCTTGGGCTTGGCGCTGCGCTCACTCATATTCGTCGAGGCTCATTGGAGCTAAAATTAGCGCTTTACCTTATTGTTGCCGGTAGCCTCGGTGTGGTTATTGGGGCAAACCTCATATTGTTGCTCCCTGACGCAATTGCAGAGAAAATGCTTGGTGTCATGATACTCGCTCTCGGGCTTTACTCACGCTTTAAAAAAGATCTAGGTTTGCAACCTGAGCTGAAAAACCGAAACTTTACCGGCCTACTGCTTGGTGGTTTTGGATTAGCCTTCATTGGCATCATTAATGGCTCTCTAACAGCGGGATCAGGATTGCTGGTGACCTTATTTCTCGTTCGTTGGTTTGGATACAGCTACAAGCAGTCAGTCGCGTTGACCTTGGTCTGTGTCGGCCTTTTTTGGAACGGAATTGGTGGCATTGCGGTGGTGCTGGCCGGTGCACCAGTCTACTGGCCTTGGTTACCCATACTGCTACTTGGCTCATTGATTGGTGGAGCGCTCGGTGCTTCATTGAGTCAAAAGTCCAGTAATCGTATGGTGAAGATAGCCTTTGAGCTTCTCACCTTTGCCGCGGGTCTTAAACTATTGCTTTAATGGAGGCATTATGGACAAAGCAATCATAGACATATATTACTGCCGACAATGCAACTGGATGCTACGAGCCAGTTGGCTTACACAAGAGTTACTTCATACCTTTAGCGAAGAAATCCAAAACGTCTCCTTGCACCCCGATACCGGTGGGCGATTTGAGATTAAATGCAATGGTATAAGGATTTGGGAAAGGAAAGAAGACAACGGTTTTCCCGAAGCAAAGGTACTCAAGCAACGCGTTCGCGACCTGATTGATCCAGAGAGAGATTTGGGGCATGTTGACCGCTAACTAATGCATCGTCATAAAACGTCACTGCTATAAAACATAGACATAAAAAAACCAGAGCCTAAGCTCTGGTATTTATTAGTAACAGTGGCTAATTGGTGCTTAGCGCTTAACCCAGTAAGCTCAGTGCCGCGTTTGGCGCTTGTTTGGCTTGTGCCAGAATAGAGCTTGATGCTTGAGAAAGAATTTGGTTCTTTGTCATCGCCGTGGTCTCTTTTGCAAAGTCGGTATCTGCAATACGACTCTTCGACGCATTAACATTTTCGTTAATGTTGTCTAAGTTACTAATTGCATGGCTAAAGCGGTTTTGGAAAGCACCTAGCTCTGCACGGTGGCTATCTACGTATTTCAAAGCAGAGTCCAAAACAGCGACAGATTCTTGTGCACCACCCACAGACGTTACGTCAAGCTTGTTGACCGTAACTTCTTTGCCTGCTTGCATACCAAGCTCACCCGCTAGGCTGCCAGAGAACGACACTTCGCCATCAACGTTGTTGTTGCCAGCAAACACTTGAAGTTGGCCGTCTTCATTAACAGAAGCACGTACAAGATCCGTTTGACCATTGATGTAAGTCGCCAGTTGCTCAATATCGTCGCCTTCTTTAGCGTTAATCGTTAGCTCTTGCGCCTCACCAAACTTGTCCGTAAGAGAAATAGCTAACTGATTTGAGTCGGCTGATACTGCCCAATCTTTATCTTTCGCATTTTCTGCCTGGTAGCTCATGCCACCCATTTGCACGTTGTCAGAGCGCATATCACGCAGACCAAGCATCACAGCTTCACCATTATCGGCACCGATTTGGAACGATTGGCTACCGAAAGTGCCGTTGAGTAGTCGATTACCACCAAACGATGTTGTTTCTGCGATACGGTTTAATTCGTTATTCAGTGCCGTCACTTCTTCTTGAATTGCAACACGGTCTGATTTTGAGTTTGAACCGTTTGAAGATTGTAGTGACAAGTCACGCATACGTTGCAGGATGTTGGTGGTTTCGTTCATTGCGCCTTCAGCTGTCTGCGCAATAGAAATACCATCGTTGGCGTTACGAACCGCTACATCTAGACCACGGCTTTGTACGTTCAAACGGTTCGAGATCTGAAGACCTGCCGCGTCATCTTTCGCACTGTTGATTTTTGAGCCTGATGCCAAACGTTCCATTGAGGTTGCTTGTGCCTGGCTTGCGCTGTTTAGGTAACGCTGAGCGGTCATTGCTGATACGTTAGTATTTACGTTTACTGCCATGTTAATTCTCCAATTGATTTTCCGGTGGTGCGGCTTCCGACGTCTCGGAAAACCAAGTAGTTCTCTCAAAGTTACTCTCTTTATCGTTCGGACTTTCGAATACTTGAGGCTTTTTTATGAAGAAAAGATAAAAAAAAGACGAAAAAGGATACTTTGTGATCGGCGGTCTAAAACTGAAAGTTTTTCAAAATAAACACTAAAGTTTTCGTCAAGGAAGCCAAGCTCGTTAACTTTTAAGAAGGGTCAGTGCCAGATTGGGGGTTTGTTTTGCTTGCGCTAGGATTGAAGTACTAACCTGTTGTAATATTTGCTGTTTGATCATCTTCGTGGTTTCTTTGGCATAATCCGCATCTTGGATCCTACCTTTGGATGCACTCAAATTTTCTTCCATATTACTCAGGTTATTGATGGTGTGACCTAATCGGTTTTGATAGGCCCCGAGCTCAGCCCGATGGCTATCTACATACTTTAAAGCTTCATCAATGACAGATACTGACAACTGCGCTCCACCAATATTTTCGATAGATAACGCATTAACATTAATACGCCCAGCAGTCTTTAAGCCAAGCTCATCACTGAAGCTTCCAGAGAACGACAGTTCAGAGATCGCATCCGTCGCACCAGCAAACATTTGCAACTGACCATACTCGTTAACAGACGCTGAAATCTCGTCATTGTGTCCATTGATGTAGGTCGCTACCTGCTCGATATCATCTCCGAGTTTAAGATGAAAAGACACTGTTTGCTCCTCACCAGAGCCATCAATATAGCTCACATTGAAATCTTTGTTGTCAGCATTCACTCGCCACGCATCACCCGCGCCACGCTCAGTTTGGTAAACCACACCGCCCATCGCTATTTGATCGCTGCGCATGCTGTTCAGGTTAACCTGAATCGCTTCTCCACTTCCGGCACCTACCTGAAATGAACTGGTCCCAAATTGTCCATTCAACAGTTTCCTGCCTGCAAATGATGTGGTTTCTGCGATCCTGTTTAACTCGTCATTCAGCGCAGAGAACTCCTCTTGCAGCGCCTGTCTGTCACTGATTGAGTTTGAGCCATTACTCGACTGCAATGAAAGGTCACGCATACGCTGTAGTAACTGCGTTGTTTCCTGCATTGCACCTTCAGCGGTCTGCAATATAGAAATGCCGTCATTGGCGTTTCGCTGAGCGACACCCAAACCTCGAATCTGGCTTTCCAGCCGATTGGATATTTGCAGCCCCGCGGCGTCATCTTTGGCACTGTTAATACGTCGACCAGATGACAAGCGCTCCATCGACTGCTCAAGGGCGTGTGTTGCTGCCCCTAAGCTTCGCTGCGCGCTCATTGCGCTGATATTGGTATTAACGGTAATGGCCATAGTCGCTTCGAAATAGTCTTTAGTATTACTAGTATCGACAGCTTGCGGATTTTCTTAAAAAAAAAGCTAACGTTGTCGTTAGCTTTATTTCTTTATGAGTGCTTCATTAAATAAGACTTAATCTTGCCAGCATGTCCTTTGATGGTGCAAAGAAGTAGGCTCCGGTAACCGCTTTAGTAAAGCGTAACAATTGATCGGTTTTGCCGTCGGTAACGCCATACATGCTCTCAAGCATCGCATCAAAATTATGTACGGTGTGGCAATAGGCAATGAATAACAGCCCATGAGTGCCGCTGACACTGCCATAAGGTAGGCTATGACGAACAATTTTAAGTCCCTTGCCCTGCTCTTTAATATCCACTCGGCCAACGTGAGATGCTGCAGGTACATCGTCCAGCTCAATAGAATCTGGTTTCGTTCTGCCAACGATTTTTTCCTGCGCGGCCACACTAATACGATTCCACGCTGGCATATCATGCTCAAATCGCTGCACCATCACGTAGCTTCCACCAATGTGTTCACCATCCGCAACTAGAGCAACCTCTTGACGTTGCTCCCCTTTCGGATTTTCAGTTCCGTCCACAAAGTCGGTCAAATCTCGCGAGTCCATAAAGCGAAACCCTTGAGTTTCATCAACAACCGTCACATAGTCAGCAACAGACTGCATCAACTTTCTAAGGAGAAAGAAATGCAGATCAGGGCGAGTTGAATGGCAATGGATCAAAATATCGACATCAGTTGAAGGTGCGGTAATATCACCCTCTCCTAGTGCTGGAAAAGGTTTTAGTTCTGCAGGCATAGTTTGCGATAACGTAGCCCAAAATTGATGGGAAAATGCGATAGATACCGTCATGTTGGCACCGGGCTGCGTTTCATTGAGCTCGTCAACCAAAGATGGCAGTGCCTGAATCGAAGATAAAACCTCAGCCGAATTGCGGTTAACTTTCAATTGAGTATACAGTGCAAACAGACCGGCTTCTGGAACGATTGCACTTTGTGGTAATGGCATAAATTATCCTCTAACTTACAGCGATCACGGCCTTTTTTCGGCGATATAACGCTTATCGATTTAAGTTTTATTTTTTTGCGTTGCTAAACAATCTAGCACATAACGACTATTGACTAAATAAATACAAAACCACGCTAACAGAACAAGTGTAAGCGCGTTTGTCCACGAAAACTGCCAATATTGCTGCTTCACTATATACAGCGTGTGAGCAATCTGCCCCAGTATGACAAACAGGGTAACCGTTCTAAAATGCTTCACCACTTTATCCAATAGAGAATATTCTGGTTTTCTCAATCCTATCAACCACATAGAGACCACAATCGGCAACCCCATCCCTAGGCCAATATACAGCATTTGATGATCGGGGTAGACCCATTGCAAAATGTTACTTCCTTCCTGACGGCTCGCGCCAGCGACAACAAAAACTACCCATGCTCTTGTAAGAAAAAACCATCCTAACCAAAGAAGAACAGGCGTTTTTAAATAGCCATGTTGGTTATATTGTTCAAAACCGTAACGCATGGTGACCTCTAAGTTAAAACCACTTTATTGCATATGGTGTCAAAAAATTGCTTTCTCAAGTCACGTGGGGCTTATCGTTCTAATTACATCGTTTTCGACATCTGCTATTCTGAACAAAAATACTTATATGACGATTTTAATGAAAAAAGCACCCGTACAAGCTTCTCAAGAGACTCAACAAGAAGCGATGAAAATAGCCAAAGCAACACAGAAGCCAGGCCAAACTAAAGAGCAAACTCGACTGATCGCACAAGGTATTGAAAAGGGTATTGCGATCTATAAAAAACAACAAAAAGAACGAAATCGTCAAGCTGATAAGGCCCGTAAAAAGCAACAAAAGAGCAAACAAAAAGAAGCACTGAGCCAAACGGAAGACAATGTGCTTAATGTTGAAGATAATAAAACCAAGAGCTCTCTTTCCTTACCATGGGCACTTCTCATATTGAGCTGGCTCGCTTTCGCGGCTTACGTTTTTTTTCACCTAGGGGCGAATAGATGAACAGATGGCTTGTCACAATGGGACTACTATTTAGCGTCGTTGGTTGCAGTTCACCGCAAGTTCAGCTTAATCCAGATGCCAAACAAGTAGAGCTCAAATTAAGCAATCACATCGATAGTTCACAATGCCACTGGAAAGGCGAGGTTACGGGAACAGAGGGACATTGGTATTCGTCTTTGTTTTACAATAACGATGCGATGACTCAAGGTGCGATATTTGACATCAAAAACAATGCAGCGCTGTTGGGTGCTGATACCGTATATTTGCTTTCGCCACTTGACTTTCAAACGTCAGTAACTTTTTTTGGTAGTGCTTATCAATGCAAACTAAAAAGCCAGATGTAACTCATCTGGCTTTTCGCAAATCGCACATTATTTTGACACAGGTTACGCTGTAAAGCCCAACGTAGACTCGATAACACATCGACGCTCTACAACCCATTGGCTATCGAACGGCCCCCAGTCAGACAGCTGGTAATACCCATCATTATGTCTTCGCCCATCTTGAACAAACATGAGCTCAATCCCTATACCTGGCAGCGCTTTTAATACATCTTGAATAGTACGGCGCGGCCACCCCGTTTTTTCGATGAGTTTAGGCACATTCGGTCTATCTAAGCTCTCAACGAGCAAGGCTAAATAGAGACGACGTGCAAAAACAGGACTCAGTTCCATTGACACCTCCTATTTATGTGCTTTTCCATTATTGTCTTTTTACACATATCAGTTTTGCGCTTGATCAACTTCTGACGAATCCTTTGCAATGAACATGGTTTTTTTTGTAAATAAATGACCAATTAGTGATCACCCAGTTGAGCGTGATTAGGTTGAAACTGCCATCTTATTGCGACATAGAAACGCATTACTGACATTACAAATAGATTTTAACCAACTGTTTTTTAACCAGTAAGTAGGTTTTCGTAAAATATTCGGTACAACCAATTATCCAAACAGTTCTCAGCTAAAACTGGCAGCTTCAAGGAGAGCACATAGGCTTTATATAATGAGTTATCAAAGGAGGGTATTGTGACTAAGTACCATTCTAAACCCGTTAATCATGAAGGGATTGTCAATTGGAGCGAAGAAGAGCATTCAATATGGTATGAATTGATCACGCGCCAACAAACTATCATCTCTTCCCGTGCTTGCACAGCCTATCTAGAGGGATTAGCCCTGCTCAACCTTCCCTGCTCTAGGGTTCCACAACTGCCCGAAATCAACGCTGTATTGCAAAAAGAAACCGGGTGGCGGGTGGAGCCGGTTAACGCGCTGATCAGTTTTGACCGCTTTTTTGATTTACTGGCCGACAAACGCTTTCCTGTCGCAACTTTTTTGCGCAGTCGCGAGGAGTTTGACTACTTGCAAGAGCCTGACTTTTTCCATGAGGTTTTTGGCCATTGCGCCATGCTTACCAACCCTGACTTTGCTCATTTCACGCATGTTTATGGTCGACTAGGTCAGTTAGCAAGTGCCGAACAACGCAGTTATCTCGCGCGACTGTATTGGTTTACTGTTGAATTTGGGCTAGTGCGCGAAAACGCAAAGATTAAAATTTATGGTGGGGGCATATTGTCTTCACCAGGAGAAACTCTCTATGTTTTAAACAGTGATAGACCTGTCAAACATCCTTTCGATATTCAACGCGTGTTAAGAACGCCATACCGAATTGATATAATGCAACCGGTGTACTATATAGTCGATGATATCAGTGAGCTGTATCGTATCAGTGAACGTGGGTTGTTGCAGCAGATCGACCTTGCCATGCAATCACAGCTCCTTGCTCCCTTATTCAGCCCAAAGGAATCCTCAGATGCTAAATGAACTGCGTTGCGAAGCCTGCGCCTCTGATGCCCAAGCGTTATCAAATGAAGAGTGCAAACCGTTACTAGCTGAGCTCGACAATTGGACAATTATTGAACGCGGTGGTATTGCCCAACTCGAAAAAGTGTACTTGTTCAAAAACTATAAACAAGCCTGGACCTTTGCCAATCAAGTGTCTCAAATCGCAGAACAACAATTCCACCACCCGGCCATTTTACTAGAGTGGGGAAGAGTCACCGTCACATGGTGGAGTCACTCGATAAAAGGATTGCATAACAATGATTTTATCTGCGCTGCCAAATGCGATACTGCATCTGCCGATAAGTCTTCACTCTGATTCAGGGCACTTTGGGGCCAACAGATAGTCGTGCCATTCGACTGGATAGCTATTGCAGTACAATCGGTTATGCCTGTATGCTTTGAAAACGATTGGCACACTACAGATTTTCAACATGATCAGATTATATGGTTTAAGTCCATCAACTTGTGACACCGTTAAAAAGGCAAAAAAGTGGCTTGACAGTAAAGAGATAGCGTTTGAAATCCACGATTACCGCAAAGCAGGCATCGATGACGCCATGCTTCGCCGCTTTTGCGATGCTCTAGATTGGGAGCAGGTTATCAACAAGCGTGGTACCACTTACCGTAAATTACCTCAGGAACAAAAAGATACACTCACTAAAGAAACTGCCATTGCGCTTATGCTAGAGCAACCTGCAATGATAAAGCGCCCGATACTGGATATTGACGGCGCGTTGTACATTGGCTTTAAAGCTGAACAGTACAGCACGATTTTTCAGTCATAACCCCATTTGATTAATAAGGACCCCCAAGGATGACAGACAGCCCTGTGTTGGCACTTGCTAAAGATCTTATCAGCCGACAATCCGTCACGCCAGAAGACGCCGACTGCCAGAAAGTGATGATAGAGCGCCTTGAAAAGTTAGGCTTCACGATTGAAGTCATGGTATTTGAAGATACCACTAACTTTTGGGCACGACGCGGCACAACAGCCCCTCTGTTTGCTTTTGCAGGCCACACCGATGTAGTTCCTGCTGGTAATTTAGAACACTGGCACACCCCCCCTTTTGAACCCACTATCATTGATGGTCACTTACATGGCCGCGGCGCTGCCGATATGAAAGGTTCGCTTGCCTGTATGGTCGTCGCTGTCGAGCGCTTTGTTGCTGAACACCCTGACCATACCGGCTCTATCGCCTTTTTAATCACTTCCGATGAAGAGGGCCCTTTCATTAACGGTACGACACGTGTCGTCGATACCTTAATGACCCGCAATGAGATTATCGATATGTGTATCGTCGGTGAGCCCTCAAGTACACTCCATGTCGGTGATGTGGTGAAAAATGGTCGCCGCGGCTCCATTACCGGCGATCTTATCGTTAAAGGCACGCAGGGGCATGTTGCTTATCCGCACCTTGCCAATAACCCGGTACATCAGGCATTACCTGCTTTAGCTGAGTTGGCTTCAACCAAGTGGGATGAGGGTAACCAGTATTTCCCACCCACCAGCTTCCAGATCCCAAACTTGCATTCAGGAACAGGAGCCACCAATGTGATTCCAGGTGAGTTCAACGTTCAGTTTAACTTCCGCTTTAGTACCGAGTTGACCGACGTAGAAATTAAACGCCGAGTTCACTCGACTTTAGATATGCATGGATTGGACTATTCTCTGAACTGGACTCTCAGTGGCCACCCATTCTTAACCGATGAAGGTGACCTGCTACGTGCTGTTGTTAAGGCAGTTGATGAAGTTAACCACTGTAAGCCTGAACTACTGACCACCGGCGGGACTTCCGACGGCCGTTTTATCGCCCGCATGGGCACGCAAGTAGTGGAGTTAGGACCAGTTAATGCCACCATCCACAAAGTCAATGAGTGTGTCAGTGTCGCGGATCTAGAAAAGCTCACAGATATGTATCAACACACACTGAATAACCTTTTGGGTAAGTAATCGTGATCACAGAGCAGGTAACCGGGCGAGACAACACCGGACTGGTTGAACTTGAAATCGGCACAAAGTCATTTCTCGTACATAATGATGTCCGTCAGGATTTGTCTGCTCTGGCTCACGCTGCTCATCTCGCTGGGTTTCACTTATTTGTCGCCAGTGGTTATCGAAGCTTTGAGCAGCAACTCAACATCTGGAACGGTAAGATGCTTGGTCAGCGTATTGTTTTAGATGATCAAAGCCAGCGACTCGATATCAATATCCTCTCCGAGGAGGAGCGAGTCCTTGCTATCTTGAAATGGTCTGCTCTACCCGGGGCAAGTCGCCACCACTGGGGCACCGATTTTGATGTTTACGCCGGTAATCTTCTGCCCCAAGATACGTCGCTGAAACTGGAGCCATGGGAATACCTTAGTGGTCACCAAGAAAAATTTTATCAATGGCTTAAAGAAAATGTTGGCCGTTATGGTTTTTTCTTCCCTTATACCGAAAATGGCAGTGGGGTAGCCTTTGAGCCTTGGCACATTAGTCACAAAGCCTGCGCAACACAACACCTAAACGATCTAACTCTACACACCCTCACCGACCTAATAGAACAATCATCAATTTTGGGACGAGAGGCTGTATTGTCAAAGTTAGAATATATCTACAATACTTACATTAATACTGCTGCAACGAGGGGGTAAAGTATGGAATGGCTACTAAACCCGTGGGTCATTATTATTGTGGTTGTCGCTGTGGTTGTCGGCAATATTGCCGCTCTCAAATACACCGCAAATATAAAAATGACTCATATGTCGAAACATCAAAAGTCCCAAAACGATCTCGATAAGCTAAATGAACTGGATAAACATCGACACGGAGATGACGGCGAAAAGTAGTTGTTGTCCCCACAAAAAAACCCATTAGCAAGCTAATGGGTTTTTATTAAGACGAGCAGTGTTAGTCTTTCTTAATCATCGTGGCAATAAGTGGCTCAAGTGAGCGCAGTAACGCTTCTGTCACTGGCTTGCCATCTTTGTCAGTTACGTTAATCGAAGTACGGTTTCCAAGATCACCAAACAAGAATGTGTAGCTACCCGAATCCATATCGACAGGTTTCACACCTACATCTATCCAGAAGTCATCACCTGGAGCTGCGTATTTGGCTTTTACAGTACCTTGAGACTGGCTGCGCTCTTCAATGGTGAATCCCATCTTCGGTAACAATGTCGGTACTTCTTGCCACATAGCTGAGTACGGCGTTCTTGCAATGATTACTGGTAAGCCACTGCGGTCAGTACCCATACTAATAGGAACAGACTTCACTAACTCTTGCGCCTTTTTCGCTGCTTCTTCGCGCAAGTCATAATCGTAACGAGCAGTAATCAAATTGGTCATCAAGGTATTGTAGCGTTCTTTGTTGGTGCGAGACACTGGCTTCAAGGTTGTCCCTTCTCGCCAATCAATCAAGTTCATCTTGAAGCCATAACGATTATTAGCTTCAAATCGAGTTAGCTCGTAACGGCTACCAATTTCCGCATCCTCATCTTCAGATACCCATGACACCCAGTCGGTCTCGATGCGATCTTCAGACTCTTCCAATGCTTTAACATCGATCTCAGCCAACATTTTCTTCGCCGTTTCCCACACTTTATCCGCTTCGCTGTCCTGCAGCAGCCACAGTGTTACCTCTGGACCTTGTCGGTCGACTCGGGCACCGGGAATTAGCTCTAAAACTTGCTGTGGAGGTCGAATGTCAACCTCTCGCCCTATCCCCCCTTTAAAATCACCTTTCGGGATTTCGTAGTTAGGATAAAACTGTGGTATCGCCCCTTCAGGCAGTTTCCACTCACGTAACTCCGGAGCGTCTAAATAATTAAAGTCATCCTTTGCCTCTCGACGAGTGCTTGGATCACTAGAACATGCGGCTAATACAATAACAGCTAGTGATGTAACGGCTAGCTGACGAGACAATTTCATCGAGACTCCCTTAATCGAGGCGAAGCAATGCCGCCTCGGATTTCAAATTAATAAATACACGCTTCTGTCATCGCTTTTGCGACGATAGGTTTTGCTTGTTCAGACAGCTCCGTCAAAGGCAAGCGGATAATGCCGTTCTCAATGAGGCCCATTTTGCACGCTGCCCATTTCACAGGAATTGGGCTCGATTCAACAAACAGGTTTTTGTGCAATGGCATCAATCTCTCGTTGATAATATTGGCTTCTTCAAACTTACCATCTAGGGCCAACTGCATCATTTTTGCCATATCGGCAGCGGCAATGTTATTGGTCACCGATATCACACCTTGGCCACCAAGCTTAACAAAATCAAGCCCTGTAGAATCATCACCACTTAGTAAGATAAAATCTTCGCCACAAAGTTCACGATGACGTTGCACTCGATCAAGATCACCGGTCGCATCTTTCAGTGCAACAATATTGTCCAGAGCTGACAATCTAGCCACGGTTTCTGGTAATAGGTCGACTCCAGTGCGCCCTGGTACGTTGTACAGAATCTGCGGAATATCGGTCTCTTCAGAAATGGCTTTATAGTGCTGGTACAAACCTTCTTGGGTTGGTTTATTGTAATACGGTGTCACGCTGAGGCAGCCCGCTATCCCAACGTTACTTAGCAAACGACTGAACGTGACAGCTTCGTGAGTAGCATTAGCACCTGTACCAGCAATTACGGGAATACGTCCGTTCGCAAACTCAACAGTCTTTGCAACAACTTTTACATGTTCTTCTACAGTTAGCGTTGCTGACTCACCAGTGGTTCCTACAGCAACGATACCATCTGTACCTGCTTCAACATGGTAGTCGACGAGTTTCTTTAAACTCGCATAATCCACCTCTCCATCAAGAGTAAATGGGGTTATTAATGCAACAATACTTCCTGAAAACATGATGATCTCCCTAAATTTGATACTACTTGCATGGTACTTTAATGGCATTGATAAACACAAGAGATTAAAAGCAGATACAAGTAAGAAGTGAATGAAATAATTTCAGATGTTAGACGTTAAACATGCTTAAAATGCGCTTTTATCTAAAATAGGGTGTCAGCACCTCGTCAATTGTCCGGTTCCGCCCTACTTTGCGCGCTAATTGTCAACGTAACCTATCAACAAATTTACGTGATATTGCTTCAGCTGTGCTACCATAACATCAAACAGGGAGCATGAAGTTACGCTATGAACCAGCATTTAGTGATCACCGCCATTGGTACCGATCGTCCAGGAATATGCAATGAAGTCATTCACTTGGTCGCCCAAGCGGGTTGTAATATTCTCGACAGTCGCATTGCGATATTTGGCAATGAATTTACGCTTCTGATGCTTGTATCAGGAAATACTAGTCATATCACACGGGTTGAAACGACCCTACCATTGTTGGGTCAAGAACATGACCTTATTACCATGATGAAGCGAACGTCAACACACGAGCCATTATCAAATCGCTATACCGTTGAAGTTTTTGTAGAGTCAGAAGACCGCATTGGCCTTACCGAGAAATTTACTCAGTTTTTTGCCGACAGGGACATTGGACTGTCCGCCTTAAGTGCACAAACCGTACTCAAAGACAAAGTACATACTGATAAAGACCAATTTCATATTGCTCTCACTGCATCTGTTGAAAGCGAGTGTAATCTCATGCAACTGCAAGAAGAGTTTAATGCACTATGCCAATCCTTATCTGTCAATGGTTCTCTTAATTTCATTAATAGCCACTCTTAACCATTAGGTTCTTTTTTTGTAGAATCTCAATGTACCAGTCGCCAAACAGGCAACCCAATGTAGGTTGCCGCGAGTACAGTCACGCTCAATATAAAGGAAATCAACATGAACACATTAACGGCGGGAACCCCGGCCCCTAAATTCTCGCTACTTGATCAAGATGGCAACACAGTAACACTGCAAGACTTTGCGGGTAAAAAAGTACTATTCTATTTTTACCCTAAAGCGATGACACCAGGGTGCACTGTACAGGCTCAAGGGCTTAGAGACATTAAAGCAGAATTAGATAACCACAATGTTGTTGTATTGGGCGTTAGCATCGATCCTGTAAAACGTCTTGGTAAGTTTATTGAAAGAGATTCGCTCAATTTCACTTTATTGTCTGATGAAGATCACGCAGCAGCAGACCAATTCGGAGTATGGGGTGAGAAAAAATTTATGGGTAAAATCTATGATGGCTTACACCGTATTAGCTTTTTAATCAACGAAGAAGGTGTGATTGAGCACGTGTTTGACAAATTTAAAACAAAAACGCACCACGAAGTCGTTCTTGACTACTTGAATACTAAAAGCTAATTACGTTCGATAGTAAAAAGCCTCGCGTTGCGAGGCTTTTTACTATTTAAGAAGATGCTGCGTCATGCTCTTCGTTGCTTGGCAGTGCATTCCAAACGGCTTTGACTAACGTCGCCAAAGGTATCGCGAAGAACACACCCCAGAAGCCCCACAGTCCACCAAAGACCAGAACTGCCACGATGATGGCGACTGGATGAAGGTTAACCGCTTCAGAAAACAACACCGGTACTAAAACGTTACCATCTAACGCTTGAATAATTCCGTAAGCAACAAGCAACCAATAGAATTGTGGTGCAAGCCCCCATTGGAACAAGCCGACAATCGCCACAGGTACGGTTACGGCTGCTGCACCAATATATGGAATCAACACTGAAAAACCAACGGCTACGGCCAGTAAAACAGAATAGCGTAGATCCAACAAGGCAAAGGTAACGTAACTGACACTGCCGACGATCAATATCTCCAGCACTTTGCCGCGGATATAGTTTGAGATCTGCTGGTTCATTTCCAACCAAACTTTATTGGCTAATCGACGATTGCGTGGTAATAGACCGCTCGCTATATCAACCATTTCCTCTTTATCTTTAAGTAAGAAAAACACTAATAGAGGAACAAGAATGAGGTAGATTGCCAGAGCTGCCAAACTCACCAATGATGCAAACGAGCCTTTGACCACATTTTCCCCAAGCAATAATACCTTATCTTTTAGGTTCGCAATGATGGATTCAACAATATGAATTTCTGCAAGATCTGGATATCGAACAGGGATTTGCACAATAAATTCCTGCAAACCGTTATACATATTGGGGATATCGTTTAGCAAGTTGCCTACCTGCCGCCATATGGTTGGCACGAGCCCAAAGATGGCTAACAACATCAAACCAATAAATATCAAAATGACGACAACAACAGATAAGGTGCGTGGCAACCCTAATCGACGCAGCTGAGTGACTGGCCACTCTAGAAGGTAGGCAAGTACAATTGCCACCAATAGGGGCGCAATCAAATTACCAAAAAAGTAAATCGTGACGAAACCAAATAAAAGAATAACCACCAAGCTTACGGCATCGGGGTCAGAAAAGCGTCGCTTATACCAGCGGCGAACCATGTCAAGCATCAATGTGATCCTGTTTAGTTATGGTAATAGAGCTACAGTCTGCACCCTGCGTACAGTAAATTTGATACTGCTTCGAGTGTAAAAACTTCAAAATATCTTGTTGCGACTGGCTATCGGCGAGCTTTACGATCAACTTATCGCTACTGGCCATACTCTTACACGCTCGCTTAACAAGAAGAAGTGACATAGGACAGCGTTGATTTAAAAGGTCTAAATACTTAGTCTGCATAATGTAGAAGGCATGTTATTACAAATACAAATCAATTCAACCTCGCTTATTCACAAAGTGAGTGTAACTGGGCCTATTGTAGATGGTTTTCGTTTTAATCCCAAACGGTATATGTTAGACATTGTCATTCGCATTGTTTCTAATGATGACGGTTGAATTAAACAAAGCATCCATAAATCATCACGATATAGATGTAGTCAAAGGTCCCTGCCTTGTGACAGAATAAGTATCGTTTACATCAGCATAACAAGCTCATTGAAACCAAAGCGGCTAATTGTGGTCTTAAATTGAAACATCGGAGTGATCAAAAAGGTAGTATGTTAAAACGCACGCGCTCTCTAATTTGCCTATGTGTCGCAGCGGCGGTGAGCTCCCCGAGTGTCACAATGGCCAATACGCTAAACTTACCCGAGATTGGTACGGCGGCAGGGTCGACACTCAGTATCGATCAAGAACTTGTCTATGGTGATGCTTATATGCGCATGCTTCGGGCTGGGCAACCTGTTGTCAATGATCCTGTGTTAAGTGAGTATATCGATGCTATTGGACATCGGTTAGTCTCCAGTGCGGATGATGTAAAAACGCCATTTACTTTCTTTATGATCCGCGATCGAAATATTAACGCTTTCGCGTTCTTTGGTGGGCACGTTGCGCTGCACACTGGATTGTTTCTTCATGCCCATACTGAAAGTGAGTTAGCCTCGGTGATGGCGCATGAGATCGCGCACGTAACTCAACGTCACTTAGCGCGACGCATGGAAGATGAAGCTCGCCGTTCACCAGCAACCATTGCCGCCCTCGCTGGCTCACTATTGCTGGCTATCGCAGCACCACAAGCTGGTATGGCTGCTTTAACAGCAACAACGGCAGGTTCGATGCAAGCGAGTATCAACTACACCCGCAGCAATGAAAAAGAGGCCGACCGATTCGGCATTGCGACACTCGCTCGTGCTCAGTTTGATGTGAATGATATGCCACGCTTTTTCGGGCGTCTTGCTGATGAATACCGCTACGCCAGCAAGCCACCGCCAATGTTACTCACTCACCCTCTTCCAGAAGACCGTATTACCGATACACGTCAGCGAGCTCAAAACTATCCCCCTCTTCGAGTCCTGCCTTCCATTGATTACCATCTTGCGCGAGCTCGTATTGTCGCTCGATACGCTGGGATAAAATCTAACGCTGCCCTAGATTGGTTTGAAAGAACCGCTAAAAAGGCTAAAGCGGATATAGCTCCATCCTTTGAATATGGTAAGGCGTTGGTTTTTCTCGATAACAATCAGCTTGAAGAGGCCGAGAAAATTCTGACAAAGCTGCTGTCACAAAGACCAAATAATAATTTTTATCTTGATGCAATGTCCGATTTATACATTGCTCAAAAGCGGCCACAAAAAGCCGAAGAGATGCTCAAAAAAGCGCTCAAAACCAAACCGAATAACGCGGTTATTACCATTAATTACGCCAATGCCTTACTCGAAGGGCAAAAATACGAGTCAGCGATAAAAATATTGCAAAAGTACACTCACGATAAGCCTAATGACACCAATGGTTGGCACCTGCTATCTGAAGCCAATATTAAAATTGGCGACAGTAAAGAAGATCTTGCTGCTCGAGGTGAGATCATGGCATTAAACGCACAATGGGATAAATCCATTCAACTCTACTCTCAAGCGAGCCAACTCGCTGCATTAGGCAGTTTGCAGCAAGCACGCTACGATGCACGCATCGATCAGCTGCTTATTCAACGTGATCGCTTCCTAGCTCTACAATAAAAAGGACCCTATATGTCAGTCGTTATCTACCATAACCCTCGTTGTTCAAAGAGTCGTCAAACTCTGGCGTTACTAGAAGAAAATGGTGTCGAGCCACAGATCGTCAAATATCTCGATACACCACCATCCGTTGAGACGCTAAAGCAGCTTTTCCAGCAACTAGAATTAGATAGCGTCAGAGCAATGATGCGTACCAAAGAAGCGATTTATAAAGAGCTCCGTCTTGGCGAAGCCACCGTGAGTGACGATGATCTATTTAAAGCAATGTCCGAAAATCCAAAACTGATTGAACGCCCAATCGTTATCAATAACGGCAAAGCAAAACATGGACGCCCACCGGAGCAAGTTCTTGGCTTGCTATGAGAAATACGCAGCTATTAGTGCTCTATTACAGTCGCCACGGCAGTACTAAGTCTCTGGCAAGGCAGATTGCACGTGGCATTGAGTCCATTGATGGCTGCGAAGCCATCATTCGAACCGTCGACGAACTTGATCGGCGTGACGGCCTGCCAGAAAGCGACCCTGTGGCGACAAAAGAAGAGCTAAAAAAGAGCCATGGTCTGGCTATGGGAAGTCCAGTCTGGTTTGGTAACATGGCGGCCCCTCTAAAGCACTTTTGGGACCAAACCAGTGATCTTTGGATATCCGGGGAGCTAATCGACAAGCCTGCGTGTGTGTTTACCTCATCGTCAACACTTCATGGGGGCCAGGAAACCACTTTGCAAACCATGATGTTGCCACTGTTGCATCATGGCATGATGATTCTTGGTATCCCGTACTCTCAACCAAGCCTACACACCACTCAGTCTGGCGGAACACCTTACGGTGCGTCTTCTGTCGCAAGCTCTACAGGCCGCCTCTCTGCTCATGAAACCGAACTCGCTTATAGTTTAGGAAAAAGACTCGCCGAGACGGCTAGAAAACTGAACAACGCAACAAAGGAATGATAAATGGAACCAGTTAGCTCAAGGACCGAAGTTTTACGATATTTTGCCTTGATCAGTAATTTGGCTTTGCTTGCGTGGGTCGCATTGTGGCATGGCTATTTGTCCCCGCATCCACACGTCAACCCCACGACACTCACGATAGCTTGGATGATCCCGCTACTGCTGCCTTTACCTGGTATTTTGGCTGGTAAACCATACACACATGCGTGGGCCAACTTTGTATTGATGCTGTATTTTTTACATGCGTTCACTTTACTTTATACGGACGAAGGCGAACGCTGGTTAGCATTAATAGAGCTGCTCCTGACCACCACGACTTTTATCGGAAACACCTTGTATGCACGAATGAAAGGCAAAGAGCTCGGGTTGAAACTCCCTCGCCTTTCTTCTGTTGAAAAAGAAGAAAAGAAACGGTTTGGCACAAAAAAGTAAACGTTAGATCTGCAACAAAAAAGGGGCCGAGGCCCCTTTGTCATTTCAAGTTATTTACACCGCAACAAAGTTAATAAAGCCACTCAAAAGCAAGCTTAGGTTGAGCGTTTGGCTGTGAGTTTTGCTCATCTTGTAGCATGGCTTCACCTTCAGCAGCAGAACTCGTTTCAGAAAGAAACGTATCTTCCTCAGTGACTTCTGGTTGGGTGTCAGGCAGTGCTTCATTGTCTGTCGTTAATATCGGCTGAATGTCGAGCTCATTACTTGCTGTAGTTTCAGTTTCAACGCGAGCCTCTGATCTGTTCAACTCTGGTACATCAACCTTTTTTAATAGGCCGAGTCGCAATACTTCCTGTTCAAACTCTTCTAGACCTGATAACAAGTGTACTCGCGCCACCACATTTAGCCCCTGAATTTCGTGGACATCAACTCGGGCAACGGATGATAGACGAACCAAAGCTCGCTCTAATGTAAAGAAAGCATCGGCACTATTAACATTGCTAAAGACAACTGAAACAAAACCTTCTTGACCATCGCTCACTGTAACAGCAGTGCGAGATGCATAGTAATTACTTACTTCATCAATCAAGCCTTGCGCGGCATTTCGCCCTGTTTGCTGTCCAGTAAGAGGATCAACTTGAGAGCGTGAAATCGTGTTTGGGCTTTGATCATAAAGCGTCCAGCGCAGGTTATTACCTTGTGCTCGCACGACCAACACACCGTCCACAGGATAACGTAAACTGGCCTGACTAATCGGGTCGATGAATCCCCCCCAAATGTCGGTAACCTGAACCCCTGTCATGTCTTCAAAGTCTCCGATAGGAAAAGTTAAAGGCAGTCCTCTTACCTGAGCAAACTTTTTAAGCTGCTTGGCTAGCGGTGAGTTTGAGTGTTCCCAAACGATGTTACGATCGTAGGCTGTCTCTTCGACCACCCACATCATGATGTTGGCTCGTTCTGCTGGCCAATAAGGCAAGTTAGCTTGCGTTAGCAGACCATTTACTTGCTGGCTATTAAACACCATCTTCAGTGCTTTTTGCCCTTCGACATCGGTATACCCCAGTTGAGAAATATATTGCGATGTCTGACTCAGCGCTTTTTTCACGACGTCGTTGTTGGCGACCTCTTGATCCCCACTGGCTCGCACCAACACTTCAACCATACCTTGTCGTCTTGCAAGTTGTTCAGCGTTGTTATCTTCGCCATTGATAACGATTTCAGATGAATAGATATCAATATTTGTTAGAGCATATGCAGGGATAGACAGCATAGCCAATACTAAACAGGCAAAATAGCGCATAAGTTTCCTAAATAATTAAGCTTTACCGCAGATGATAAGCAACTATGAATGAGGGAGCAAGTTCACTCCATCAGCGTTAAGTCAATTTCGCTTGTCAAGTCTCGTCTTAGAGACAAATAGATGCTCCGTCGTTCTATTCTAAATATCTGTACAAAGTTAAGGGTTGTTGATCTAAACATATAGGCAATCGATTACAAAATGTTACACTTTCGCCAATTTGCCTATTTTTAGCGAAAAATGGGCATGTCTATCCTTTAAACATTGAGAATTAACCATGAAAACTATCATTCAAGGTGCCCAAATGCTCTTCGTCGCTTTTGGCTCTCTGGTGCTTGTACCCCTGCTTACAGGGCTTGATCCCAACGTCGCACTGTTTGGTGCCGGTGTTGGTACTTTGTTGTTCCAACTTATTACACGTAGAAGCGTCCCTATTTTCCTTGCCTCCTCTTTTGCTTTTATCGCCCCTATTATGTTTGGTATTCAAACGTGGGGAATCGGCGCAACGATGGGCGGTTTGATGGCAGCAGGTATTGTCTACGTATTACTTGGCGTGCTAATCAAGGTTCGTGGCGTGGCAATCATTCACAAATTGTTGCCTCCTGTAGTCGTAGGCCCAGTTATTATGGTTATTGGTCTTGGACTTGCCCCTGTTGCTGTCAACATGGCTCTTGGTAAAACAGGTGACGGTGCGCTACAACTTGTCGACGCAAATGCCGCTTTGTGGATTTCAAGCATCTCTTTGCTGGTCACCATCACTGTCAGCGTCTTTGGGCGCGGTTTCTTGAGACTGCTGCCCATTTGTAGCGGTATTTTGGCTGGTTATGTGACAGCGTTGTTCTTTGGCGTTGTAGATTTTAACCCTGTAGTACAAGCATCCTGGTTATCGATGCCGAACTTTACCGCGCCAGAGTTCAATATCAACGCCATCCTATTCATGCTACCTGTAGCTATTGCACCAGCGGTAGAGCACGTCGGCGATATGTTGGCAATATCGAATGTCACAGGTAAAGATTACCTTAAAAAACCAGGCTTACATCGCACTATCGCAGGTGATGGTGTTGCAACAATCGCAGCGTCTATGTTGGGAGCTCCACCCAACACTACCTACAGCGAAGTGACTGGCGCGGTTATGCTAACAAAAGCATTTAACCCCGTGATCATGACCTGGGCTGCCGTTACCGCTATCGTATTAGCTCTTGTCGGTAAGCTAGGCGCAATTTTACAGACAATCCCGGTTCCAGTGATGGGCGGGATCATGATCTTATTATTTGGCTCAATTGCTACAGTAGGCTTAAACACACTGATCAAAAACCACGTTGATCTTCACAACTCCCGTAACCTAGTGATTGTGGCAATTACATTGGTGTTTGGCATCGGCGGTATGGCGTTTGGTATTGGTGACTTTAGTCTGCAGGGTGTAAGCCTATGTGGTATTGTCGCTATCATCCTAAACCTAGTCTTACCTGCTAACCTTGGCGAGAGCAAGGTTGTTGATAATGCTCAGATAGAAGACTAGTACGCTTAGATTGATTAAATCGCAGGCTTAAGCTCACAAGTTTAAGCCTGCTGCATGTCCGCGACACACTTTAGTGTTGATAAACAGGATAAAAAAAACGCCCACAATTGTGGGCGTCTTTTTATGCATTTACTTTTCGTGTACTTACACAGTACCAAAGATCTTATCACCCGCGTCACCAAGACCCGGAACAATATAACCTTTGTCATTTAAGCACTCATCGATTGCTGCTGTATACAGTTCAACGTCTGGGTGAGCTTTTTCTAGCGCTTCGATCCCTTCTGGAGCTGACACCAACACAAGCACCTTAAATTGCTTACAACCTTGCTCTTTCAGCAGGTCTATCGTGGCAATCATAGAGCCACCAGTTGCTAGCATAGGGTCAACAATCAGCGCGATACGCTCATCAAGATTTGAAGTTAGTTTATTGAAATAAGGAACTGGCTCGAGCGTTTCTTCGTCACGATAAATACCAACAACACTGATTCTTGCACTTGGCATGTGCTCAAGAACACCATCCATCATACCAAGACCCGCGCGAAGAATCGGCACAACGGTGACTTTCTTACCCTTGATCTGGTCGATTTCAACGGCCCCATTCCAGCCTTCAATTGTTACTTTCTCAGTTTCAAAGTCTGCGGTCGCTTCATAGGTTAGAAGGCTTCCCACCTCTGTTGCAAGCTCACGAAAACGCTTAGTACTAATGTCACCTTCACGCATCAACCCCAATTTGTGTTTTACTAGGGGGTGCTTAACTTCAACAACTTTCATTTCCAACTCCGGCAATTTTTATCAAACCTAACAATTATACATGACCTGCAAAAACTTTCAGGGAAGAATCCAAGGAATTTTCTTACAAGCATAGTGAGAATTCGCAGTCTCGCACTGAATCTATTTTTCCTGTTGAATTTGGTCCACTTTCCTGCAGAAAAAGAAGTTTTCAATTTCTTACGCAAACGTTTTCCTTTTTGATTAAACCCCTGTTAGAATAGCGCCGCTTTCAAATCCATTTATGATCGAGGACTGTCCCGTGAGCGGAAATAACACTTCCTTAAGCTATAAAGACGCAGGCGTAGATATTGATGCCGGCAATGCGTTAGTTGACCGAATTAAAGGCGCAGTTAAGCGCACCCGTCGCCCTGAAGTAATGGGTGGTATTGGTGGTTTCGGTGCGTTGTGCGAACTGCCAACGAAATACAAGGAACCTGTTCTAGTATCAGGCACAGACGGTGTTGGTACTAAACTCCGCTTAGCGCTAGATATGAATAAGCACGATACGATCGGTGTCGACTTGGTGGCTATGTGTGTTAATGATCTGATTGTTCAGGGCGCTGAACCACTGTTTTTCCTAGACTACTATGCAACAGGAAAACTGGATGTGGATACGGCTTCAGACGTAGTTTCAGGCATCGCTGAAGGTTGTGTTCAGGCTGGTTGTGCACTGATCGGTGGTGAAACCGCTGAAATGCCGGGTATGTACGAAGGCGAAGATTACGACGTTGCAGGTTTCTGTGTGGGTGTTGTCGAAAAAGCAGACGTCATCGATGGGACCAAAGTTGCAGCTGGTGATGCTCTTATCGCGGTCGGTTCAAGTGGCCCACATTCAAATGGCTACTCTCTTGTTCGTAAAATCCTTGAAGTATCAGGCGCAGATAAGAATGAAATGCTAGGTGAACGCACCATCGGTGAGCACCTATTAGAACCAACAAAGATCTACATCAAATCGGCTCTAAAAATGATTGCCGAACATGATATCCACGCAATTTCGCACATTACTGGTGGTGGTTTCTGGGAGAACATTCCTCGCGTACTTCCAGAAGGTACGAAAGCGGTAATTGATGGCAACAGCTGGGAGTGGCCTGCAATTTTCAACTGGCTTCAAGAAAAAGGCAATGTCGATACATTTGAGATGTATCGCACATTCAATTGCGGTGTTGGCTTAGTAGTGGCACTTCCAAAAGATCAAGCGGAAGCAGCTGTGAACCTTCTTAATTCAGAAGGTGAAAACGCTTGGGTTATTGGCGAAATCGCAACAGCGCAAACAAACGAAGAGCAAGTAGAGATAAAATAATTCATGAAGAATATCGTTGTTTTAGTATCAGGAAATGGAACGAACCTACAGGCGATCATCGACGCTTGTGAATCGACGATCAGCAATGCTAAAGTTCGTGCGGTTTTCTCTAACAAAGCAGCGGTTTTTGCTCTAGAAAGAGGGACAAGAGCGGGAGCTGAATCCGCATTTCTCGACCCTAAGCTGAGTGAAAGTCGTGAAGCGTTTGACGAAGAATTAATGCGCCGCATCGACGTTCACTCTCCGGATCTTGTTGTTCTAGCAGGCTATATGCGTATTTTAAGTGGCGAGTTTGTTCGTCACTATATGGGACGAATGATTAACATCCACCCGTCATTATTGCCGAAATACCCTGGCCTTAGTACTCACCAACGCGCCATCGACAATTGCGATGAACATCATGGTACAAGTGTTCACTTTGTTACAGAAAAACTCGACGGAGGTCCTGTCATCTTACAGGCTAAAGTTCCTGTTTTTGATGAAGACACAGTAGAAACCCTTGAGCTTAGAGTTCAAAGCCAAGAACACCAAATTTACCCTCTAGTGGTAAAATGGTTTGTTGAGGAGCGGCTAAAAATGGAGGGCAACAAAGCCCTTCTTGATGGCAAGGAGCTCGGCCCGCAGGGATACGCCGAAAGTTAATAAAAAAGCGAGTGATTATATCACTCGCTTTTTTTTGGTTTAAATCGGTGCTCATAGGGATTCTGTTGGTGCTTGGCTTTTAGGCTTTACTTCGGCAAACTTTACATCCACAAGTGCATCTACATTACTTTCTATCATCTCACCAAAGTGAAATAAATTATACTCACCAGGTTTCATTCTATGCCATGTTTCATTGCCCGTCAGTGGTTGAGTCGCAATCACTGAAACGACATCATTTGGCGTGGTTTCTTCCTGGAAGTTAATGGTAATGTCTTCGTCTAGCAAACTGGCTTTACCAAAAGGTGCACGACGAGTGATCCAATACAAATGGTTGGTACAAAATGTCATTACATACTCACCATCACTGAGCATCATGTTGTAGACACCGAGCTTCTTGAGTGACTCACAACACTGAGCAACGTAACGAAACATTGCGACCATATCTTGCGGCGGCTCAGGAAATTTACTTTCGAGTTGATGTAATAACCAGCAAAAAGACAACTCACTGTCTGTCTCTCCGACAGGACGAAAGCGCCCGGTTTCCAACTCTTGATAGTCACTCAATTGGCCGTTGTGAGCAAAGGTCCAATACCGCCCCCACAATTCTCGGGTGAATGGATGCGTATTTTCTAGGTTAACCTGACCACGATTTGCTTGTCGGATGTGGCTGACAACAGCACAACTTTTGATGGGATAGTTCTGTACTAATTCAGCTATTTTCGACTGACTACTTGGCTTTGGGTCTTTAAAGGTCCGAAAACCCTTGCCCTCATAAAAGGTGATCCCCCAGCCGTCGCGATGTGGACCCGTGTTTCCTCCGCGCTGAATCAAGCCAGAAAAACTAAAACAAATATCCGTTGGCACATTGGCGCTCATGCCAAGCAATTCACACATTCTATTCCCTGTTTTTATGCTGTTGAGAAAAGTAACCCAAAACGGGTGAACCTCGTCCACCCGAGCGATTAAACTAAGCCATCTCTTTTTCGATAAGCTGGATAATGATATGGATTATTTTGATATGAATTTCTTGAATTCGATCAGCATAGCCGAAATGAGGAACTCGAATTTCAATATCCGCGCAACCAGCCATCTTACCGCCATCTTTACCTGTTAGCGCGATGGTTTTCATACCCTTAGCTTTAGCCGCTTCAATCGCTTTCAAGATATTACCTGAATTCCCTGACGTTGATAGACCAAAGAGCACATCACCTTTGCTGCCTACCGCTTCGACATAGCGAGAAAATACGAAATCATAGCCAAAGTCATTACTCACGCAAGACAGGTGGCTTGGATCTGAAATCGCGATTCCTGGGTAACCAGGACGATTTTCACGATAACGCCCAGTCAACTCTTCTGCAAAGTGCATCGCATCACAATGTGAACCACCATTACCACAAGAAAGAACTTTTCCGTCTTGTTTAAAAGAGTCTGCAATCAACTTTGCCGCCGCTTCGATTTGCGCAATGTTGTGCTCATCGCTTAAGAAGGCATTAAGTACATCCGCCGCTTCCTGGAGTTCATTCTTTATCAGATCTTGGTACATGTTGTTTTCTCTAATTATTGGTCCGCATTTGCGGTTCTTGGAGGTAATAATGAGTTTACCCATAATAGCCATAGGGTGTCGAGAGCTACAAGCACACTTTCATATCATACAAACTGACTCAACATCTTATTCTCAGCCTTGATATGGCTATCGAGTTTAGCAGAGCAAGTTTCGCTCTTAATTCTGAATATAAAACAAACATATTTTACATTTATGTAATATTCAGGTTACAATTAACTGGTTAGACCTCTTACCTTAACTTGATTTACTTGTTACTAATAATAATGAAACATACCCAGATAAAGGATCGATCATGGATATCTTGCTCTCTACACTAGGACTAGTGGTTGTGATAAGCGCCTGCTTCTATCACCGACTTGCCCTAGCTTACTCACTTGCTGTTATTACCCTTGCGATGATTGTTGCGTCAGCATTTGGCGGATTTGGTTTAGGTACATGGATTGCCTATGTTGTCATTGCAACGCCTTTGTGCGTCCCAAGCGTCAGGCAATCACTGGTGAGTGCCAAAGCCCTAAAGGTATTTAGAAAAATACTCCCTGCGATGTCTCAAACAGAAAAAGAAGCTCTAGAAGCAGGAACTGTCTGGTGGGAGTCTGAACTGTTTAAAGGCAAGCCAGACTGGAAACAACTGCAGTCCATTGCTGCGCCTAAATTATCAAAAGAAGAGCAGGACTTCCTTGACGGCCCTGTCAATACCGTTTGCGCGATGGTCAACGACTACCAGGTGACTCATGAGATGGCCGATTTGTCTCCAGAGGTTTGGCAATACCTTAAAGACAACCAGTTCTTTGCGATGATCATCAAGAAGAAATACGGAGGGCTAGAGTTTTCAGCATATGCACAATCTCTCGTGTTACAACGCCTGACTGGTGTTTCTGGCGTACTCTCTTCTACAGTTGGCGTTCCTAATTCACTGGGACCTGGTGAGTTATTACAGCACTACGGCACAGAAGATCAAAAAAATCATTACCTTCCACGCCTTGCTAACGGGCAGGAAATTCCATGCTTTGCCCTAACCAGCCCTGAAGCAGGATCGGACGCTGGGTCGATCCCTGATTTTGGCATCGTCTGCAAAGGAAAGTGGAAAGGAAAAGAAGTTCTAGGTATGAAGCTGACCTGGAACAAACGCTACATTACTCTAGCTCCGGTTGCGACAGTACTTGGGCTTGCTTTCAAACTGCGCGATCCAAATGGACTACTAGGTGATACTGAAGATCTAGGCATTACCTGCGCTCTTATCCCTACTAATTTAAAGGGTGTTGAGATTGGCAATCGTCATTTCCCACTAAACGTACCATTCCAAAATGGGCCGACTAAAGCACAAGATCTGTTCGTTCCTCTGGATTTCATCATTGGTGGCGCCGATATGGCCGGACAAGGCTGGCGTATGCTGGTTGAATGTCTATCTGTTGGCCGAGGCATCACCTTGCCTTCAAACACCACTGGAGGCCTAAAAACAGCAGCATTAGCAACAGGCGCCTACGCGCGTATTCGCCGTCAATTCAAACAGCCTATCGGACACATGGAAGGCATCGAAGAGCCATTAGCACGTATTGCTGGCAATGCCTATGTCATGGATGCGGCAAGTAGCTTAACCGTGGCAGGAATCGATCTAGGACAAAAACCTTCGGTTATTTCGGCCATTGTAAAATATCACTGTACGCACCGAGGTCAGCACAGTGTGATTGATGCCATGGACATAGTGGGTGGCAAAGGTATCTGTTTGGGCCCATCGAACTTCCTAGCTCGTGGTTACCAGGGTGCACCGATTGCCGTTACAGTAGAAGGTGCCAATATCTTAACGCGTTCTTTGATCATCTACGGTCAAGGGGCTATTCGTTGCCACCCTTATGTTTTAGCTGAAATGGAAGCAGCACACTCTTCACAAAGTGACGCTGTCGAGAAATTTGACCAAGCGCTCGCGGGGCACGTTGCGTTCTCTATCAGTAACTTTATTCGTAGTTTCTGGCTTGGTCTCACTGATGGACGGTTCTCAGCTTCCCCGAATAGAGATGCGACGACTCGCTACTATCAGCAATTAAACCGTTATAGTGCAAACTTAGCATTGCTGTCTGACATTTCGATGGCTGTGGTTGGTGGTTCACTTAAGCGTAAAGAAAGGTTATCGGCGCGTTTGGGTGATATCCTCAGCCAGCTCTACCTTAGCTCAGCAACGCTTAAGCGATTTGAAGAGGAAGGAAAAGTAAAAGAAGATCAACCGCTATTGGATTGGGGGCTTCAAGATAGCCTTAAACAGACCGAAACGGCCATCTCCGATTTCTTGGACAATTTCCCAAATCGCTTTATCGGTAAGGTACTAAGATTCATCGTATTACCTCTTGGCACAGTGCGAAAAGCGCCGTCTGACAAACTAGACAGTAAGCTTGCTCGTATCTTGCAAACACCGTCCGCAACCCGCTCTCGTATTGGACGCGGCCAATACCTAGAGCCAACAGGGAACAATCCAGCAGGTCTTATCGAACAAGCCCTGCATGTTATCCTGACGGCTGAACCAATTTTTGAGCGTATCAGTAAACAGACCAATAAAAAACGTCCATTTACACAACTAGATCAAGTTGCGAAACTTGGCCTAGAAAAGAATATAATCACCAAAGAAGAAGCTGAGTTGCTAACCCAAGCTGAAGCTCATCGTCTTTATACAATCAATGTCGATGATTTCTCACCGGAGGAGCTTGCCGCAAAGCCCGTGTTTCCACAAATGGAAGACGTAGCCTAAGTTAACTTGCTCGAGCAATAAAAAAGAGAAGGTATATCCTTCTCTTTTTTTGTCATCATTATTTGAATGATTCAATCTATCGCATCTTCAACTGCATTTCGGGCTGAGATTCTTGCTGCAAGCGACGTTTCTTGGTAAACCACCAGCCAATAAAGATAAGAAGCAATAGCAAAGAGTTTCCTAACACAATGACGAGCATACTTTTTGTTCTTATTTTTTCTCGATGCGCTCGGATTTGAGCTTCTTGTTGTTCTTTCTTCCTTGCTTCGCGAGCGGCTGTTTGCATTTCCTGCGCCTTGCTCACATCAATGTTAGCTACCACATTAAAGTGCTTCTCCGGTAGTCCAAAGACCAGCGGCCTGCCCGTTGAGGCTTCATTGGCATAGACAAACCCACTCCAGTGGTGTTTACCAAAGTGAGTTCGAGCGTCAAGCGCTACATCTATGCCCATTCGACCTTTAGCAACGTGCTGTTGACCAACGATTTTGGTGTCATCAGGATACGCTAGTGTGACGTGAGCCGCCAATGAGTCGAGATCAAGCGTCGCACTTTCACCCACAACGGTAACATGATGTGGTAGTGAACCATCAACGGAAGGCTGAAGACGAACAGTAAATGGCGTTGGGTAAATCAATACCGTTTGCTCAACGGCCCGCAGAAAAACTCCGTTACCAGTACTTATCATGATGTTGTACTTACCAGGCTCAATATCCATCGGCAGTTCTACCGTAAAAACGCCGTCTCCTGCTTTCTCATCTAACTTTTGGCCATCGTCGAAAAACTCACCAATAACCCGTGGAAGAGGCGCTGTTACACCGGTCGCAGCATCTGTTGGGTTAACATAGCGAGTCACCACCACACGCAAGTTAACCTTATCAAGAATATTTTCGACGATAATTGGCTGCCCTTCAGACAGTAGCCGAGCCGTGAATTTAATTCTTTCGGTAGAATAGACGCGGGCTGGCAACTCATCGGCTTCAAGGCTCAATTTAGACACCAGCTGAATGTTATTCTTTGGAGTGATCTTACCAATCGCTTGCCACGGGCCAGCCATTGGTGATTCGATAGAAATGATGTCTACGCCCGGCTCTTCGATCCAATGTACATTCGACGGGTGTTTTGACGCGTAGTACTTTCGACCATCGGGGCGCACTAAGGTCACGGAGCGAGAGTCGTCTTCCCGGTAAACAATAAAGCTAATGCGCTCTACCGATTCATCAACGCGAAAGCGATTATCGAGCAATGTCATATAGGATTCTGTCGCGTATGACTTTGTCAGTGACAAGACCGTCAGACATAAAACCAGCAAAATCCTAAGCATATACTCTCCTATTGGCGCCACAAACAGGAGCCACTTTTTTCAACAATGTCTAAACGCGATTGGTGTGCCTCTATTTCATCGGCCGTAGCATGTAAAACCTTTAATGTTTTTCGTGTTGGTGCCAAGCGTTGAATTGCTTCCCCGGCGCCATCTTGTGCACCACTATTAAATTGCAAAGAGGTTTGCCCCCCTGTCATCAACAGGTAAACATCGGCCAGGATCTCGGCATCGAGCAATGCGCCGTGAAGGGTTCGGTGTGAGTTATCGATACCGTAACGTTCACACAGAATATCTAGGTTATTGCGTTTACCTGGGAATATCTTTTTTGCCATTGCCAGGGTATCGGTAACCTGACAGATATCTTCGGTGCTGCCGAAACTAGGGTCAAACTTTTGGAACTCGTAGTCCATAAAGCCGACATCAAAGGGAGCATTGTGAGCCACCAACTCTGCACCTTTGATAAATTCAATAAACTCTTGATGAACGGCTTGGTACTCTGGTTTATCAACCAAAAACTCATCGGTAATACCGTGAACTGCGATCGCATCAGGTTGGATCTTCCTGTCAGGTTTCAGGTAGACGTGAAAGTGTCGTCCCGTCAGCTTTCTATTCACAATTTCTACTGCACCGATTTCAATGATTCGGTGCCCTAAATAATGCGGCCCCCCCTCTTGGTTCATACCCGTTGTTTCCGTATCGAGTACGACGATTCGGCGCTGTTGAGAATTGTGACTAGTATTGTTCATATTATGTATGTCAGACTATGTAGATAACAATTGAAGACATATAGTATCAAATCATGACGAAACAGGTCGAAATTTTCACAGATGGTTCTTGCCTTGGTAATCCCGGTCCCGGGGGGTACGGCGTCGTACTCAGATATAAGCAGGTTGAAAAGACGCTCGCGAAGGGCTATCACCTGACGACGAACAACCGCATGGAAATGATGGCTGCGGTTGTGGCTTTGCGCTCGCTCAAAGAACCTTGCCAGATCGTGCTAACCACTGATAGCCAATACGTACGACAAGGTATCACTCAGTGGATCCATAACTGGAAAAAAAGAAATTGGAAAACCGCAGATAAAAAGCCAGTTAAAAACGCCGACTTATGGAAAGCACTTGATGAAGAAAGCCAACGCCATACTATAGACTGGCGCTGGGTAAAAGGTCATGCTGGCCACAGAGAAAATGAAATCTGTGATGAGTTAGCGCGCGAGGCCGCTTCTGCGCCGACGGAAGAAGATACTGGCTATCAAGCTCAATAATCGCTTTTGACCCGCTTTTTTATGCAGCTTATACGATAATTCACACTCACTGGTGATAGCTTTCTCTTTAATCGCCAGTGAGGTTTCACAAGCTTGAGAGGAAAGGTACGCTTTCTCGCCACGATAAAATACAAACTGCCCATTGGTGAGGCCCAATCCCCGATACTGCTCTCCAACCATGTCCACATAGTGCGATAGCGTTTCATTGGAAATAATGCATAGCGGTCACAATGAATCACCTGATAGTTAAGCACACCCAGCCAGTCTTTGATTCGATGAGGGGTAAACATGCGACCACTCCAAGGAAAATTGTTCTTTCGCCAAGGCATGAAACTCGCAAGGCCGGTAAAACTCAACGGGTTGAAACCTGTGATGATGATATAACCGTCATCCATCATGACTCGATCAACCTCACGCAGCAATCGGTGTGGATCTGCACTAAATTCAAGTTGATGAGATAAGACAACCGCATCAAAACTCTTCTCTAAAAATGGCAATTCATACTGGTCAGCGATAACATTATGAAGAGGGTTCTCTTTATCGAGATGAACTTGATGTTGAATGTTGCAATTACTGCTGGTCAGTTCACAACTCAAGCCACCGAGTTTCAACATGTGGTAGCCAAATAGTTTGGGGCACCACTCATCAAACCGAGTTTGAATAGACTCAGAGACCCACTGCCCATTTGAAAGCTCACTCCATGAGTGAGGACGGGCTAGAACTTTAGCGCTGCGAGCTGGTTTCATATTCGCTCTATATCCCAATAGGAACTGGAGAAACAACAATGTTACATATCAAAAGCATACCTGCATTTGACGATAATTACATCTGGCTACTCGAAAATAATCAGCAGCAATGTGCAGTGGTCGATCCTGGAGATGCTCAGCCTGTTCTGGCCTATCTTGAACAACATCAATTGCAGCTTCAATCGATACTGATCACGCATCACCACTGGGACCATACTGATGGTATTAATACTTTAATAGAACACTTTCCCGACACCATGGTGATCGGTCCCTCATCTGAAAAAATCCCTCAAATCACCCACCCTGTATCCGAAGGTCATCGCATCATGTTATTTGGTGAAGAGTTTTTGGTCTTGGATCTCCCTGGGCATACATTGGATCATATTGGTTATGTTGGAGATGGCAAATTATTCTGTGGTGATGTGTTATTTTCTGCTGGCTGCGGTCGCGTTTTCGAGGGAAGCCAAGAGCAAATGTACAATTCGTTACAAAAGCTCACCTTACTCCCTGAGGAAACAGAGGTTTACTGCACACACGAATATACATTGGGAAATTTGGCGTTTGCTATGGCTATCGAACCCAACAATAATTTCTTACACGAGTACCGGGAAGACGCAAATCTAAAGCGCGCACAAGGCATCGCAACCATCCCTTCATCTATTGGGGTTGAGAAACGCATCAATCCATTTTTACGTACTCACCAGCCCGAGGTTATGGGTTCTGTCGCCAATAAAGCCACAACAGATTCGCCTTTAGCCACATTTATCGCATTACGTGAGTGGAAAAATGAATTTTGACGTATTCTTGCTTGATACCAGCATAAATTGGGCAGTATTATTCCCAGCCGTTCTAAAAAAAAGTTGTAGTAATTACTATGTATAAAAAATACAGTTGGGCTTTAGCCTTGTTACTCTCTGGCTGTCAATTAACATCGACAGAGCCAGAAAGTACCAGTTCTGAGCAAACCAACACGCCGACTGAAACACAACAGCCAACTACAACCGTCACGATCGAAGAACCACAGCCTGTTCCGGTTGTAGTAGAGGAGCCAAAAGTCGTCACGCCTCAAGAACAAGAAGATGTATGGCAGCGTATTGCGATGCAACTGCATATGACGACACCGGATCACAGCAAGGTGGAGTATTACCGTAAGTGGTATATCAAACATCCAAGCCACCTGCGCACCGTGTCTCAACGAGCTGAACCTTTTCTTTACCTGATCACAGAAAAAATAGAAGAGCGAGGCCTACCACTTGAGCTTGCCCTACTGCCCGTCGTCGAAAGTTCATTTGATGCCTTCGCCTATTCACACGGCAGTGCTGCAGGCTTATGGCAATTTGTTCCCGCGACAGGTAAAGCCTTTGGTCTAGAACAAAACTTTTGGTATGACGGCCGTCGAGACGTAGCCGCTTCTACCGACGCAGCCTTAGATTTCTTAACACAATTAAATCGTCGTTTTGATGGCGATTGGAATCATGCGATTGCCGCATACAACAGTGGTGGTGGTCGCGTATCAAGCGCTATCCGTAAAAACAAGAAACTGGGTAAGCCTACCGATTTTTTCTCGTTGGATTTACCAAAGGAAACCAGCGGTTACGTACCTAAGCTCCTTGCATTGGCGGATGTTTTAGCCAACAAAGAGAAATACGGCGTTGAAATTCCAGCGATCCCCAACCAACCCGTTTTACAATTGGTCGATCCAAAAGAACAACTCGATCTTGCCATTGCAGCTAAATACGCTGGAATGTCAGTCAAAGAACTACAAAGTTACAACCCAGCGTATAACCAATGGGCAACATCACCAACAGGCCCGTACCAGCTATTAATTCCAAGCAGCAAAGTCGACGCTTTCCTGTCAGAAGTAGAGGCCAATCGTGGCAAAGGTGTAAAGCTGGTTCGTTATCAGGTAAAGCCTGGGGATTCTCTAAGCGTTATCGCCCAGAATCACCAAACGACGAGCAAAGTTATCCGCAGCGCAAACGGGCTTAGAAATAACTCAATTCGTGCTGGTCAATATCTACTGGTACCTACGTCAACGCAAGACGATGCTGCTTATGCGTTATCTTCGTCCAATCGCCTTGCCAAAATCCAGTCAACCTCCCGCGGAAAATACAAGCAAACTCACACGGTCAAAAGTGGCGATAGTTTGTGGACTATCGCAAGGGCAAATAAGGTATCTCACAAGTCGCTTGCTCGCTGGAATGGCATGGGCCCGAGAGACACATTACGTATAGGGCAAGAGCTCGTAATTTGGAAGAACAGCAGCGATGGTGCCATTATTCGCACCGTGTTCTACTCCGTAAGAAATGGTGACACTATCAGTGGTATTGCTCAGAAATTCCGTGTTCGTAGCAGCGACATCGTTAAGTGGAACAATCTTGAGGATCAGAAGTATCTTAAACCAGGTCAGAAGCTGAAACTGTATGTCGATGTGACTAAGGTGAGCGTATGACGGGTTCTCGTTCTCCTCTAGCCTTATTCGTCGATCTATTTCGATCGCCGAGTGGTGCATTCATCGCCCTTTACCAACATGGCAAGTGGGGGTGGTGGTGTTACCTGCTTCTATTGCTGGCGCCCTTTTTATTCTGGGGTGCGTATTTCGATATGGTCAACTTCGACTGGCTAGTCTCGGAGCTCACACCACAAATTGAATCGATTAACCCAGAACAGTTAGCGCTGCTTGACGCTAATACCCTAATGGCCAGTGAGATCCTAAGTGATGTCACGGCTCGAAGCCTGACGATTTGTGCCCTAGCTTTCTGGTTCTATTTAGCCACAAAAGCCATTCAGCCAATTCTCGGATACTGGAAATGGGTTGCAGCATGCTGCGCTATTTTATTTCCGGCCATTTTGGGGGACATCGCCAGCTACGTCAGCTTGTCACTAAATCAAGGTTATGTCTTGACCTATGCCGCCGACCTAAACAGTCTTAATGGTTTAGCTAAGCTGCCTCTAACCAATAAATGGTCAGGCTTGTTGTCCGCTGTGCCATTGCTACTGCCTTGGTACATTGTCTTAGGTTTTGCTGTTACCTCGACATGGACTAACGTCAGCCGCCGTCAAGCCATTAAGATTTCAAGCCTTCCTTGGCTTATCTTCTATCTTGTTTGGTTTATTCGCGTGCTCATCGGCTTTTGATTAGAAAAAGCCGATTTGCTCTGCTAATCGAGACGAAAAATCACCAATAAAGGGTTGTGATCAGACGCTTCACTAATGGGTGTTGAAGCGTCAATAAGCGTCATACCTCGATAAAAAACATGATCCAATGCCAAGCCTGTTATGAATCTTTTACGATGGTCAGGGTGAAACTCAACGCGTTGTAGCCCATATGCCGACAATGACGTTTGTAAGGCCTTCTGGCGAGCGCCACTCCAACTGTTAAAGTCTCCCGCCACCAGTATTGGCCCAGAGTGGGATACTAAAGCTCGTTCAAAAGCATCGAGTTGTTGCTGATACTCTTTCGTTCCCACAGTAAAATTAATCGCATGTAGGTTGACCACTATCAAAAATTCACCATTACTCAACAGATACTTGGCGTAGATCCCTGATTTAGGCAGCCTTAACCACGGCTCTATTTGAAGTTCTGCACACGCCAACACTGGGGCATGACGACCAAGGTTGAGTACACCTGCTGATACGTCGAAGGCTTTAAATGCGTTGACTTGATTCGCCAACCATTTTTGCTCTTTGATCCACGATAAGAATTCACTATCTAGACTGGCTTCTTGCAATAGCAATAACTGCTGATTTTGAGCATAACGTGTTAGCTCTGAGTACAAACTCTCACGGTTCTGCTTATAAACATTCCAGACGAGCACATTTAGTTGGCCATCTTGGTCAATCGCTATCGGCGTGTCATTATGGTAACAGTGCAGTTGAGAGGAAGATTGCTCGGCCTCAATAGATGTTACCGTTGGTGATGTCGGCACATTAAAGATAAGGTGAAAGCTTGAGACAGCAAGGATAACGCTGACAAAGAGAAGAATGATGAGGGATTTAATTTTCATTCTTTACGGCCTTAGCGATAAACAGGGGCACTAGATGCCCCTGTTTTCTAGTTCTAGATAGCGTCTTCGTCTTCTTCGCCTGTACGAATACGAACAACACGCTCTATATCTGTAATAAAGATTTTTCCGTCACCAATCTTACCAGTTTGCGCTGTTTCAATAATAGTATCCACACATTGCTCAGCAACCTCTTCGGTAACTACAATCTCAAGTTTCACTTTCGGCAAAAAGTCCACCATATACTCAGCACCACGGTACAGCTCTGTATGGCCTTTTTGACGACCAAAACCTTTCACCTCTGATACGGTCATACCAGTAATACCGACTTCCGCTAACGCCTCTCGCACATCGTCTAACTTAAACGGCTTAATAATGGCTTCAATCTTCTTCATGTTCATCCCTTACATTTCGGTTATCCGCGTATTATCCAGTAGCATCGAAAAACAATCAACGGAAATAAAAAAGCCTGAGACATTGCTCAGGCGATCCTAGATAACGTCTACCGCACTATTTCAAGCTAGCATAGTAAGCCGCGACGTTGGCAATGTCTTCATCACTTAGCATCGAAGCTTGCGCTTGCATCACAGCTGCCAAGCCACCGCTTCGTTGTTTGTTCTTGTATGCTTTGAGTGAAGAAATAAGGTACTGCTCGTTTTGCCCTTTCAAATGTGGGTACCCCGGGATCACGGCGTTTCCATCTGCGCCATGACAAGCCGCGCAAATCGCTGCTTTTGCCTTGCCAGCGGCAACATCGCCAGCAACTGCATTCCCACCAATTAAACCCAAAGCCAACACTGCACCGATTACGACATTTTTCATTGCATTACCTTCTTAAATTTCCATATATCGCCGCGAGTCAATCAGTTAACAAGCAGCTTACCCCTAACCTTATTACGATTGTGACACGAAAGGTGATCATTTGTCCCAGATAAGTTCACAATCTTGACCATAAAAATCACGATCAACGAACAGACCGGCCACCGCAATCACTTTCCTTTGTGCCAATAAAATTGGTGTACGCTGTCTTAACCAACTCGGTACACCATATTCTTGAAACAATTTCTTCAGCTTTCGAGAGCCGATTCGACCATAAGGGTGTGCATTTAAACCCTGTGGATCAAAAACCACCTCAACACTTGGTGGGAGACTTTGACGAGATAAGGTCATTCTAGAGTTTGAATCTAGTACTTCGATGTTTTGGATAGTTAGAGTGCCCAGTCCCTCTGGCAAAAGTTGTCGCTCAGATGTAGACCAAGTATTGACCCAATCACTCACATCATTAGATTTGGCAATGTAGAATAAGCGACCTTTAAAGCGCCTGATTTGACCATCAGGTAAAGAAAGCCTTGGGTTTGCATCTTGCTGGGCGAGAGCGACTTGTCGCCACAAAACATCAAGTTGTAACTCCGATGGTAAGGTCGCGCCTTGCTTTTGCAACCACAGACGTAACAAAAAGCTGCGCTGTTCTTTAGATTCAGTGACAAGAGGCTTAATGTTCAGTCCACCTTGGTCATCAAGCAATTGTGCCAGTTTTGGCTCTAACAACTCCACTAGTAGACGCTCTTGTGAAGCACATAAACGTGCACTTCTGCTCACTGCGGTATGAATACTTGGCCAGCGGGCCTTCAGTCGTGGTGTAATATCATGCCTTAAAAAGTTACGATCAAAACGCACGTCCCGATTCGTTTCATCTTCCAGCCACTCAAGTCCACGCTGCTTGGCATAGTCTTCGATTTCACTACGCTCAACCGTTAACAAAGGGCGACATAACGTACCATCCCCAAAAGTCATGCTTTCTGCCATAGAAGATAAGCCCTTTGGCCCGCTGCCGCGTTTCAGAGCCAATAAGAAGGTTTCGAGCTGATCATCAAGGTGTTGGCCTGTTAATAGAGCGTCGTTTGCCATCACATGTTGCTTAAGTGCCCCATAGCGAGCATCTCGCGCAGCTTTCTCAATGCTTTCGCCACTGCTGAGATCAAGTTGAATATGCTCAACAGTCACATCAATACCCGTTTGATGGCCCCATTTGACGCACTGTCTTGCCCATTTATCAGCGTTGTCACTCAAACCATGGTGAATATGAACCGCCAAACAGGTGGCTTCAGGGTGGGCGCGTTGGTAACGGGACAACAAGTCCAACAGAACTCGAGAATCAACACCACCACTAAATGCAAGTACCAGACGCCCACCACTTGCCAACTGAGTGTCAATTTGTCGAGCAAAGTGTGAGTACAAACTCATGACATTTGTGTCCTTCTCTGAAAAAAATAAAGCGGGCTTGAGGCCCGCTTTATTAT
Source organism: Vibrio gelatinilyticus (assembly GCF_022836845.1). GTDB lineage: Bacteria > Pseudomonadota > Gammaproteobacteria > Enterobacterales > Vibrionaceae > Vibrio > Vibrio gelatinilyticus. Next base: position 30,135 of record NZ_JAJNNZ010000010.1, on the reverse strand, counting down.
ATATCGAAATGCGCGACTAAGTATTAGCAGTATCCGTAACTCATTAGACGCTGGTAACGGCGCTCAAGTAAGTTTTCGCTTTCAAGTTGCTCAAGGTCGGCTAGTTGACGAAGCAATGTCTCTTTCATGTTTTCAGCCATTTTAATTGGATCTCGGTGTGCTCCACCTAATGGCTCATCGATGATTTCATCGATTAACTCAAGTTCTTTAAGACGAGGGGCAACCAAGCCCATAGCCTCTGCCGCCTGTGGCGCTTTATCTGAGTCACGCCACAAAATTGATGCACAACCTTCTGGTGAAATCACTGAATACGTTGAGTATTGCAACATATTAACGTAGTCACCAACACCGATTGCCAATGCGCCGCCAGAACCACCTTCACCAACAACGTTACAGATCACGGGCACTTTAAGACCTGCCATCACTTTCAAGTTTTTAGCAATTGCTTCTGATTGTCCGCGCTCTTCGGCACCAACACCAGGGTATGCGCCAGCTGTGTCAATAAAAGTTATGATTGGCATATTGAAGCGCTCAGCCATTTCCATCAGGCGTAATGCCTTGCGATAGCCTTCTGGCTTAGGCATACCGAAGTTACGAATTACCTTTTCCTTCGTTTCACGACCTTTCTGATGACCGATGATCATCACAGGCTTACCTTCTAAGCGCGCGATACCACCAACAATCGCTTTGTCGTCAGCAAACGCACGATCACCTGCAAGCTCTTCAAACTCTGTAAAGACATTTTCAACGTAATCCAGGGTGTATGGTCGCTGTGGATGACGAGCCAGTTGCGCGACTTGCCAAGCACCTAAATCACTGAAAATTTTCTTTTTAAGCTCTAAGCTTTTGGTTTCCAATTGTCCAATTTCTTTATCGAGATCAATCGCTGTGTCGCCGCCATGACGTGATACGTCACGTAATGCTTCAATCTTTGCTTCTAGTTCAGCGATTGGCTTTTCAAATTCAAGAAAGTTCAAGCTCATCTGTGAATCCTTATCGATTCAGCCGTCTATTCGGCTGAATTTAGTTAAATTCGAGTTCTACCTGGTCAGCACCAAGTAGCTGTTTTAATTCGTCTAATAAAGTGTCGTTGGGCGTTACTCGCCACTCTGTTCCGAGCGTTAACTTCGCTCTTGCGTCAGTACGTTGGTAGTATACATTGACAGGAACAGTACCCGCTTTATGGGGTGTTAATATTTCGCTCAAGCGTTCGTAAAAACGCTCGTCTATCTGGTTTTCAGATATCGAGATAGACAACCCTCGAGTATATTTCTCTCGGGCACTACCAAGATCCATCACTTCGCGGGCAGACATTTTAAGGCCACCATTAAAGTCATCAAAGCTGACCTGTCCAGAAACGACCACAATTTTGTCTTTTTCGAGAAGTTCTGCGTATTTATCTAACGCATCTGAGAACAACATCACTTCCATACGACCACTGCGATCGTCTAAAGTCATTAATCCGATACGATTTCCACGCTTTGTCGTCATCACTCTTGCGGCAATGACCAAACCTGCGATCGTCAATGACTGATCACGGCGCGTCGGGGTGGCATCTTTAAGACGACAGCTGGTATATTTGGCCAATTCACGAATATAAGCATTTATCGGATGTCCGGTCAAATATAAACCCAAAGTTTCCCGCTCTCCTTCCAACCAGACCTTTTCTGGCCAGCGAGGCACCTGTGTATATTTGTTCTCTACTTCCTCGGGTGCGTCGGTTAACACACCAAACATATCACCCTGACCGAACGCTTCAGCCTGATGATGCTGACTCGCTGCCTTCACTGCATCATTTAACGACGCCATCATTGCCGCGCGGTGTGGCCCTAATCGATCAAGAGCACCAGCAAGAATAAGTTTCTCGATTACACGCTTGTTGACCTTTTTAATATCGATTCGTGCACAGAAATCGAACAGATCTCGGAAATAGCCACCTTTCTCACGCGCTTCAATGATCACGTCAATTGGGCCTTCACCGACCCCTTTAATCGCGCCAATGCCATAAACGATCGCCCCGCTCTCATCAACATTAAAACGATAGAGACCAGAGTTAATGTCCGGCGGAAGCAACTTAAGCTTCATACGATGGCATTCATCCACCAAGCCAACCACTTTCTCGGTGTTATCCATATCTGCCGTCATTACCGCAGCCATGAACTCAGCCGGATAGTGTGTTTTCAACCACAACGTTTGATAAGAAACGAGGGCATAAGCTGCCGAGTGAGACTTGTTAAATCCATAGCCAGCAAACTTTTCGACCAAGTCAAAGATCTTCATTGCAAGCTCGCCAGCGACACCATTGTTGATGGCACCTTCTTCAAAGATGGCACGCTGTTTTGCCATTTCCTCGGGTTTCTTCTTGCCCATAGCACGACGCAGCATATCGGCGCCACCGAGAGTATAACCGGCAAGGATCTGGGCAATTTGCATGACCTGCTCTTGATAAAGGATGATGCCGTAAGTGGGATCTAAGGTTTCCTTTAGAGATTCATGTTGCCATGTTTCATCTGGGTAGGATATCGCTTCCCGGCCATGTTTTCGGTCGATAAAGTTGTCTACCATCCCCGATTGCAACGGGCCTGGCCTGAACAACGCTACCAAAGCGATAATGTCTTCAAAGCAATCAGGCTGAAGGCGTTTAATCAAGTCCTTCATTCCTCGAGATTCTAACTGGAATACCGCCGTCGTTTCGGAATTTTGCAATAAGTTAAAAGACGATTGGTCATCAAGCGGGATAGCTTCGATCCGTATGGGTGCCTTTCCTTGCTTTTCTAACTTAGGATTAATCAAGCCTAAGGCCCAGTCAATAATCGTCAGTGTACGCAGACCCAGAAAGTCAAACTTAACCAAACCTGCTGTTTCTACATCGTTTTTATCGAACTGAGTGACCGGGAACTGTCCTTCGGAATCAGCATAAATCGGCGCAAAGTCGGTAATCGTCGTCGGGGAGATAACAACACCACCCGCGTGCTTACCGGCATTGCGTGTACAGCCTTCCAGAATACGACATTTGTCGATCAGCTCTTTGACTTCCTCGTCAGCTTCATATAACTCAGGTAACGCAGGCTCTGCTTTAAACGCTTTTTCAAGGGTCATTCCCGGATCGGGCGGAACTAGCTTAGAGATACGATCAACAAAACCAAATGGGTGTCCCAGCACTCGACCAACGTCTCGAATAACCGCTTTCGCCGCCATGGTTCCGAACGTAATAATTTGCGACACCGCATCACGTCCATAGATTTCCGCTACGTGGTCAATCACCTGATCACGCTTATCCATACAAAAGTCGATATCGAAATCGGGCATGGATACACGTTCTGGGTTTAAAAAACGCTCAAACAGCAAATCGTATTCAAGTGGATCAAGATCGGTGATGCTCAATGCGTATGCAACTAAAGAGCCGGCACCAGAACCACGGCCAGGTCCAACGGGAATATCGTTGTCCTTTGACCATTGAATAAACTCCATAACGATCAGGAAGTAACCGGGAAATCCCATCTGGTTGATTACGTTCAATTCGATATCAAGTCGCTCATCGTATTCAGGCCTGCGAGCGGCTCTAACTTCTGGTTCTGGAAATAGAAACTCGAGGCGCTTTTCAAGGCCTTCTTGAGACTTCTTAACTAAGAAGTCTTCTATTTTCATCCCTTCGGTTGGGAAGTTAGGTAAGAAATACTCACCTAGCCGTACCGTCACATTACAACGTTTGGCTATTTCTACAGAGTTTTGCAGTGCTTCTGGAATATCGGCAAATAACTCACACATTTCCTCTTCGGTTCTAAGGTATTGCTGTGCGCTGTAATTTTTTGGCCGACGGGGATCTTCTAGCGTATAACCATCGTGTATGGCAACTCGAATTTCATGGGCATCAAATGACTCTTCAGTTAAGAAAACCACTTCATTGGTGGCCACAACGGGCAATTGAGTCTGCTCGGCCAATTCAACCGCAAAATGCAGGTAACTTTCTTCATCAGATCTTCCGGTACGGGTTAACTCTAGATAAAAACGATCGGCAAAATGCTCATGGTAAAACGACAGGCAACGCTCGACCAATGCATTATTTCCTTTCAGCAAAGCCTTACCGATTTCACCGCTTTTACCGCCAGATAAAAGAATTAGCCCCTCAGCGTACTCGGCTAACCACTGCCTATCAATGACAGGGTGATGCTGAACATGACCACGTAAGTAAGCTTTCGAAATTAGTAGTGTTAGATTGTTGTACCCTTTGTTGTCGGACGCAAGAATGGTAATTTTTGTAAGATCGTCACCGAAATCATCTGACTGCATCAAAAAATCAGCACCAATGATCGGCTTAATACCGCAAGAATGAGCAGTACCGTAAAACTTCACTAAACCACATAAGTTAGTGAAATCTGTCAATGCCATGGCTGGCATCCCCATTTCTGCGACTTTCTTAACTAAAGGTGGGACTTTCGACAGCCCGTCAACCATAGAAAAATCACTGTGTACGCGTAAGTGTATAAACTTGGGGTCTGACATAGATGGTTCCTAACTCGTCACGACAATAAACTTGGCAGCTACAGACTGTAGCCTAGATTAGCAATTATTAATTGCAATTTCACTCGATGCCGAGTGCTCGCTTGACTGGCTTAAAGCTTTTACGGTGTTGAGCAATAACACCATGTTTTTCGATGGCTTCAAAGTGCGCTTTAGTCGGGTAGCCTTTGTGTTTGGCAAAACCAAATTCAGGGTACTGTTTATCTAGCTCTTCCATCTCTTTATCTCTCACCACTTTGGCGATAATGGAGGCGGCACTGATTTCAGCGACTCGAAGATCGCCCTTAACTACCGCTTGTGCTGCCATCGGCAAGCTAGGAACACGATTGCCATCAATAAGCACAAACTCTGGCACTACAGCAAGCCCTTCTATAGCGCGTTGCATCGCCACCATCGTCGCTTGCAGAATATTCAACTCGTCTATCTCTTCAGGGGAGCAACGACCAACCGACCAAGCCAAGGCTTTACTCTTGATTTCCGGGTAAAGCGCTAACCTTTTTTTCTCTGACAATTTCTTTGAATCGGTTAAACCATCAATTGGTTGGTTAGGATCTAGGATAACAGCCGCGGTCACCACATCACCAACCAGAGGGCCTCGTCCGACTTCGTCGACGCCTGCTATCAATTGGTAGCCCTGCGGGTATTCAAATTCTGGGTATTCTATTACTTTCTTCGTCATATTTTGGCTACTTATTGATGAGAGCTAACACGGCTTGAGCCGCTTGTTTATCTGCGTCTTTCTTAATCCACTGGTGCATTTCGGTAAAGCGTTCAATGATCGGCTCATTATTTTGGCTCAGTAAACGGCTCAACTCTGCGTGCAAATTCTCTGGGGTACACTCTTCAAGAAGGTATTCCTTAACGATCTCTTCATCTGCCAAAATATTAGGTAAAGAAACATACTTCGTTTTAACGAGTCTTTTCGCAATAAAAGCGGTAATCGCGTTCACTCGATAACCGACGACCATTGGCCTTTTTATCAGCATACATTCAAGAGCGACCGTACCAGAGGCTAGAAGCACAACGTCTGAAGCCGTAATGACATTCCTAGCGGTGTCTTGAATGATGGTGAACTCTAACTCTGGCGCGTGCTGCTGCCAGGCTTGTTCAAACTGTTCTTTTCTTTTGTCATTGACCGCTGCGACAAGAAAACCAATCGAAGGATCGTCTGCGTGCAACTTCTGACACGTTTTAATGAACGGTTCAGAAAGCATTTTTAGTTCGTTACCTCGACTACCGGGCAAAACAGCAAGCCATTTTTTGTTTTGCTCTACTCCAAGTAATTCTCGAGCCTGAGTTTTGTCGCTATGCATCGGTATCGCATCTGCTAGCGTATGGCCGATAAACTCACAAGGCACATTGAACTTATCATAGAACGCTTTTTCAAAGGGCAAGAAAGCCAAAACTAAGTTGGTCGCTTTGGCAATTTTATGGATGCGTTTTTGGCGCCAAGCCCAAACTGAAGGGCTAACGTAATGGACGGTTTTAATGCCTGATGATTTAAGATCGAGCTCTAAGCGCAAATTGAAATCGGGGGCATCAATACCCACAAACACATCCGGTGGGTTACTGGTAAAGTATTCAACCAACTCTGCTTTCACCCGCAATAAGCGTTTTAAGCGACCAAGAACTTCCACTAAACCCATAACTGACAGCTCTTCCATGTCAAACAAAGACTGGCAGCCCTGCGCGATCATTTTAGGCCCGCCGATGCCAACAAATTCAGCATTTGGATATTGTTGTTTTACCGCTTTGATAAAGCCTTCACCCAATGTATCACCGGATAACTCCCCGGCTACAATCCCAATACGTAAAGGTTTTTCCATGATGCATTCCTATTTCTTGATCTGCAATGAGTCTGCCTAGAGCCACGCTCTGTTTATGTTACTGTGTATTAAAGACAAAAAGATCGCTCTCCAAACAGACAGCGATCTTTTGTGACTCTAACTTGAAAGCCGTTTAGCGGATAATGCCACGCTCAGAGTTTTCCAAAATATCGACAAAGCGTCCAACAGAATCCCACTCCAGAGCCATTTCAGCTAAGATAGGTTTTACTTCTGCCAGTGTTTTACCTGAACGGTAGATTTCTTTGTACGCTTTTTGTAAAGCACGTAGCTCTGGTTTCTCGAAACCGTTGCGCTTTAAACCTACAAGGTTCAAGCCAAACGGAGTCGCATGGTTGCCTTGAGCAAGAACGTACGGAGGCACATCTTGAACCACAGCTGAGCAACCCCCAATGTAAGCAAAAGCACCAACAGTACAAAATGGGTGAATAGCAGACAGTGCCATAACCCCAGCATGATCGTGAACGGTCACATGACCGCCCAAGATCGCATTGTTACCTATGTGCGTATGGTTACCCACAATCACATCATGTGCCACGTGAGCGTTGACGCACAACAAGTTATCATTGCCAATTACAGTTTGCGTTTTGTCTTGAACCGTACCGCGATGAATTTGAACGGCTTCACGGATGACATTGCGATCACCAATGATGACTCGCGTATCTTCACCTGAGTATTTCTTGTCTTGGTTTTCTTCACCGATCACAGCATTTGGAAAGATACGATTGTCTTTGCCAATAACAGTATTGCCTTTAATCACAACGTGAGACATGATTTCGGTGCCTTCACCGATTTCGACACCAGATGTAATATAAGTAAAGGGACCGACGGTGACATTGGCAGCAATTTTTGCGCCCTCTTCAACTACCGCTGCTGGGTGAATTTGCGCACTTTCATGAATCATATTAAAACTCTCTACGAGCACATTTCAGCTCAGCTGAACAAACGACATCACCGTCAACTTTTGCAATACAGTTAAACGCTGCAATACCTCGACGTTCTTTCACAAACTCAACCTCGATCACCAATTGGTCTCCAGGGACAACCGGTTTGCGAAACTTAGCTTTATCAACGCTTGCAAAATAATACAATTCGTTCCCCGAAGGAGCACCAAACGATTTAAACGCTAACAGTCCGGTCGCTTGCGCCATTGCTTCGAGAATTAAAACGCCGGGAAATACAGGTAACTGAGGAAAGTGCCCGGTAAATTGAGGTTCATTCACTGATACATTTTTTATCGCCGTTAAGTATTTTTCTTCTTGAAAATCTACTACGCGATCAATCAACAGAAATGGGTAGCGGTGAGGCAGCAGTTCCTGGATCTCAGTGATGTTCATTGTTTTTGTATCAGTACTCAAAGTCATAATCCTATTTTCAATTCTTTACCTACTCGAGGCATTATATACTCATTCAACCTGAAGTTGCAGAGTAGATAAGTTCTACTTCATTACTTGTGTCATACGCGGTCACAAACTGTGTTAAAACTTATAAAGCTTAGAACAAAGTCAATGATCGGTCTTACAAATTCATACACGAAAAAGACTCGCTAATAGCGAGCCTTTTTTTATCAAGCAGCAAGGTTAAACCCTTTCGTTCTGCTCTAGCTGTTTCTCAACGGCTTTCAATCGCTTATTCATCTCATCAATGCGGTGGACTCGAGTCGCAGTCTTTCGCCACTCTTTGTTCGCCTGAAGCGGAATACCTGAAGAATACATCCCTTTTTCAGTGATGCTTCTCATTACCATTCCCATCCCAGTAATGGTCACACCATCGGTGATTTCAATATGGCCATTGATCACGCATGCACCGCCAATGATGCAGTACTTACCAATCGTGGTACTGCCCGCGACGACCGTGCCTCCGGCGATTGCTGTGCCATAACCAATATGAACGTTGTGAGCGACTTGCAACTGATTATCCAAAATAACGTTATCTTCGATAATTGTGTTATCAAGGGCACCACGATCTATTGTGGTGCAAGAGCCGATTTCAACTCGATTACCGATAACGACGGAACCGACTTGAGGGATCTTCACCCACTCACCTTTTTCGTTGGCATAACCAAAACCATCAGAACCGATCACTGCATTCGCTTGAATCAGACAGTCACTGCCAATACGTACGTCATGGTAGACTGAAACGTTGGACCATAACTTAGTATTCGCACCAATTTTAGTGCCTTTACCAATAAAGCAGCCCGCTCCAATGATCACGCCTTCCGCAAGCTCAACATCAGCCTCTATAACGGCGTTAGCACCGATAGAAACGCTACCTGCTAGCGTCGCGCTTGAATCAATAACCGCGCTACTGGCAATGTCAGACGCTGGCGCTGGTGTTGTATCAAGCGCCTGAGCGACCTTAGCATAGGCAACATAAGGGTCATCAACGACAAGAACATTAGTATTACACAGTTCTAATTGTGACGCTTTAACCATCACTGCTGATGCCTTACATTCACCAAGATGTTTGGCATACTTCACATTTGATAAGAAAGTAATCTCACCGTTGCCAGCCCTATCCATAGGTGCAACAGAGTGAATCATTACGCTGCCATCTCCGTGTAGCTGCGCTCCTGCTATCTCAGCCAGTTTTGCTAAAGTCAACGCTGTCATTTTTAATCGCCGTATACCTAATATTATTTGAGTGTCAGAGAGTTATTTAAGTGACTGGATCACGCTTTCTGAAATATCAAATTCAGGCTTAGCATAACCTACAGCCTGGATGTCAATGATGATGTCATAACCTTCTTTCTCAGCAACGGTCTTAACAGCATCTTGAATCAGTTTAAACAGCTTTTGCTTCTCTTCGCTTTCGCGGCGTTGGCTTGCTTTTTCTAGCGCCTGTCCCTTGATCTTGTAGTTGCTATCTAGCTGACCGATTTCAATACGCAGCTTTTCAATTTCTTCAGTTCCTAGCAGCTCACCGTCACGCTGAAGCTTTTCCATTTTCTTGGCCGCTTCTGCTTGAATCGCTTGCAGCTCTGCAGCCTTATCTTTGAACTCTTCCTGAAGTTTCTGAAGAACCGCTTCACGCTGCGGGAGTTCTTGGAACACTTGTATCGTATTTACATAGCCAATTTTTTGCGCCGCTTCTGCAGCGTGAGCAAACAGTGAAGATGTTAAAACTACAAGGCCAAGTCCAGCCGCTTTCATCATTTTTTTCAAAGTCGATTCCTCTAAATTTAGAATGTGTTACCAATAGTAAAGGTGAAGAACTCTTCTTTATCACCTTCAAACTTCTTGATTGGTTTCGCGAGTGAGAATACTAATGGTCCCATAGGTGACATCCATTGTACTGCTACACCCAACGATGCTCGGAAGTTGGATGGATCCGAGTAATCATAATAATACTTTTTACCCGGCATGTTAGGGTCCGGTGTTAAGTATGAAAATTCTGTATCCCATAGACTCGCAGCATCGACAAACACGCTAGTGCGAATTTGATTTTTAAATTCGTCTGAAGCAAATGGTGTCGGAACAATCAACTCCATACTGGCCAGCGCTACTGCGTTACCACCAACCGATTGCTCTGTTGCTGAGTAACAAGGGTTATTTCCACCTACGTTACCACAACCGCCGCCGTTTGGATCGTTATACACCGCTTTCGGTCCTACCGAGTTCTGTCTAAAGCCCCTAAGAGTCGAGAAGCCACCGACATAGAAGTTTTCATAAAACGGTAATAAGTTATCATTGCCGTTAGTTTGACCATAACCGTTGCCGTAGCCTAAACGACCACGTAACAATAACGTAAAGTCATGGCTTTGTGTAATAGGGAAATACTGCCTGACGTCGTATTGCATCTTGAAGTATTGAGTATCCGAGCCAGGTACCGTCATCTTGTAATAACTCTTTTGATGGTTACCAGCCGTAGGCATGCGTCCTCGATTCAAGTTGTTGCGAGTCCAAGACACAGTGAAGTGGAAGTCATCAGTTATCAAGTTACCTTCCGCATCGCGGTTTTTCTCTTGCGCTTGCAAGAACTTCTCGATTTGAACGTACTCTTTGATGTTCCCTAAACGACTGTGGGTATAACCACCACCAAACTCAAAATAGTTCAATTCGTCAACCGGAAAACCCCAAGTCAACGTGGCACCATAACTTTGGTCGGTATAGTCAATAATACCCGCTTTTGATGCTTCAAATTCATTGTAGAATACCTGACCACCTAAGCTGACACCATCAAGGTTCCAGAATGGGTTACGGTAATCTAAGGTGATATTTTTTTGGTACTTATTGGTCATCGCGCTGACACCAACACGGTCGCCGGATCCCGCAAAGTTATCTTGTTGCAAACCCACCTGGAAACTTACCCCAGATTCGGTACCGTAGCCAACACCAAAGTTGACACTGCCCGAGTTCGCTTCTTTAACGTTATAGACTAAGTCCACTTGGTCATCACTGCCTGGTACACGAACCGTTTGCACATCGACGGTTTCAAAAAAGCCTAGGCGGTTAAGACGGTTTTTACCCGCTTCAATAGACTTAGAATTCAACCAACTCGCTTCCATCTGACGCATTTCGCGGCGAAGAACTTCATCTTTGGTTGAGTTATTGCCTGTAAAGCGAATGTCACGAACATAAATTCGGCTGCCGGATTCGACATTGATGACCAATGATACCTGTTGGTTCTCATCATCAAACTCGGGAATCGTCCGCACTTGTGGGTAGGCGTAGCCAGACTCACCCAGCACTCGTTTAATGTTTTCTTCAAGAGCCGTCACGCTTGAGCCGTTATAGGTATCCCCTGCTGCAAATGGGACCATCTCAGCGAATTCACTTTGCTTGCCAATTAACTGGCCTCGAAACTTAACGTCTTTGACGGTATAAGGGTTACCTTCATCCAGCCCCAGGCTGATGTATACGCCTTTTTTATCTGGCGAAATCGACACCTGAGTGGTATCAACTTTAAACTTAAGGTAACCACGGTCAAGGTAGTAAGACTTCAATGCTTCGATATCACCTGCAAGCACCTGTTTTTGATACTTATCATCAGCTAGGAAGTTCCACCAAGCGACATCAACACCAAGATTAAAGCGTGATAACAGTTCTTCATCTGGAAATACTTCGTTTCCGATAAAGTTAATCTGTTTGATTTTGGCTGATACACCTTCAGTAAATACAAATTTCAGATCAGCTCGGTTTCTTGGGAGTGGCGTAATGACCGCTTGTACCTTGGCGTTGTATTTACCAACGCTGTAATAGAAGTCTTCTAGGCCTTTTTCAATATTGCTCAACGCAGTTCGGTCGAGCGCTTCGCCCACTTGTACACCGGATGCATCCAAGTTTTGCGTTAGCTGCTCTTCTTTAATCGCTTTGTTGCCTGAAAAAGAGATACTAGCGATGGTAGGACGCTCTTTGACACTGACCACTAAGGTATCTTGATCACGAAGTACCTTAATGTCTTCAAAGTTACCTGATTTGTACAACGCATTAATAATTTCGGCGATCTCTTTACCATCGACGGTATCGCCAATTCGAACCGGCATCTTCAGCAATGCGGCACCGAGTGCAACACGCTGAAGTCCTTCAATTCGAATGTCCTGTACTACAAAATCCTCAGTTCCATTCGCCGTTAAACTGGTCGCGAGTAGAGATGCGAATAGAATATGCTTAATAGCCATACCTGCTCTAATTATTCCTTGCTAATACTAAAGCCTAAATTTCTGATATCAAAGGCGTGTAAAGTCGTTAAATATTGCAATCAGCATCAGGGAGAAAATGATTGCTCCTCCAATGCGATATCCCATTTCTTGTACTTTTTCGGGTACTGGGCGTCGAATAACAGCCTCAATCGCAAAAAAGAGTAAGTGCCCACCGTCTAACATAGGTAACGGAACTAGGTTGATAATGCCCAGGTTTACACTGATCAGAGCGAGAAAACCTAAAAAATACACCAAACCGTAATCAGCGGTTGCTCCAGCACCTTTCGCTATCGATATAGGTCCACTTAAATTATTTAGGCCGACATCGCCAACAATCAGCTTTTTCAGCATGCTGATGGTCAGTGAAATAATCTGCCCTGTCTTGTCTATGGCTTTGCCTACCGATTCAAATACACCATATTGCAGCTCAAATCGATAACTTTCCGGCCATTCTGAGATCTGAGGAGCAATCCCCGCAAACCCAATGGTGGTTCCATTCTTAAGTTGGCGTGCGTTAGGCGTCATCACGATAGTCAAAGATTGACCAGAACGCTCAACCATAATCGTTATCGGCTGCTCAGGGTGAACCTGAATCACATCCACCACTTGCTGCCATTGTGTAATCTCTTGGTCGTTAATCTGTACAATGCGATCCCCTGCCATTAATCCAGCAGCGGCTCCTGCACCATCATCAGCAATCGTGTCCAAGATAGTTTTGATTTCAGGTGTGTATGGTTTAAAACCTAATGCCACCATTGGAGACTCTAATTCTGGGTCAAAGTTCCAATTTTGTAGGTCAAATGTGAGTTTCTTATCCGTTCCTATTTGTTCTTCAGATGAAACCGTGACTTCCATCTGTGATTCACCAATGTGCTTAACGAACCCGAGGTTGACCGAATCCCAATCTAAAGTACTTTGCCCTGCAATGGAGGTAATTTGCATTCCTTCTTGCAGCCCCGCTTCGGCAGCAATGGATTGCGGGGCAATTTCGCCAACGACAGGTTTGACGGCTGGAATACCGATTAAGAAAACCAACCAATAAGCGACGATGGCAAATAAGAAATTAAAAGCCGGTCCGGCACCCACGATGGCAGTACGCTTCCACAGTGACTTCTTGTCAAAAGTGTAGCGCATATCTTGTTCAGCAACGTCATCGACACGGCTGTCGAGCATCTTTACATAGCCGCCAAGCGGAATCATAGACACACTGTACTCCGTGCCATCTTGACCAACTCTGGACCAGATAGAGCGACCAAATCCTATCGAAAACTTCTCAACATGGACGCCACACTTACGAGCGACCCAAAAGTGACCATATTCATGGACTGCAACCAAGATCCCTAATGCAACAATGAATGATGCAAAATTCCAAAGTATATCGATCATAATAATCGTTCTCGTACTCTATCTATCGCGTATGCTCGCGCCATTCTATCTAGCTCAAGAATGGTTTCCAAGCTATCAATAGAGTTAAATTCATTTGATGCGCATACCTTAGACAGTGTCAGTTCATTTACCAAGGAAATATCTGTAAATTTAATTTGCTGTTTTAGGAATGCCTCAACGGCAATTTCATTTGCCGCATTAATCGCCGTTGTTGCATGCTGGCCTTCATAACAAGCCTGAATCGCAAGATCGAGACATGGATAACGATTGAAGTCAGGTTCTAAGAATGTTAATTCACCCACTTTTCTAAAATCAAGTGGCGCAACGCCAGCATCAATTCGCTCGGGGTATGACATCGATAACGCAATTGGTGTTGCCATGTCTGGCTGTCCCATTTGAGCTAAGACGGACCCATCGCGATACTGAACCATCGAGTGGATGACCGATTGGGGGTGAACAATAACCTTAAGCTGCTCTGGCTTAGTATTAAAAAGCCATTTAGCTTCGATGTATTCAAGTCCCTTATTCATCATAGTTGCTGAGTCGACTGAAATCTTCGGCCCCATAGACCAATTAGGGTGTGCGATAGCTTGCTCGGGTGTCACAGCAGGCAACTGCGCCACATCGGTATAGCGAAAGGGTCCACCAGAACCAGTTAGAAGAATTTCGCTCACACCAGAAGCTTCAATATCACACCAACCGAGACTGGTTTGAACTGGCTCAGGTAGACATTGAAAAATGGCATTGTGTTCGCTATCAACGGGAAGCAACTCTGCACCGCTTTTGCTAACAGCATCGACAAAAAGCTGGCCAGACATCACCAGCGCCTCTTTGTTTGCCAGTAACACACGCTTACCTGCTTCAACCGCTGCGATAGTCGGCATCAGGCCTGCAGCGCCAACAATAGCAGCCATCACCATATCAACATCGTTGCTTGCGCAAACATCACACATGGCTTTAACGCCTGACATCACTTGAGTCGAGCTTTTCTCATTAGCAAGGTGTAGACGCAATTCTTTGGCTGCAGATTCTGTCGCCATTACCGCGAATTTCGGTTTCCACTGCAAACAAAGTGACGCCATTTTTGACGCATTGGTGCCTGCTACTAGAGCATAAATCGAAAAAGAGGACGGGTTCTGAGTGACTACTTTAAGTGTACTTGCACCGATCGAGCCCGTTGCGCCTAAGATGGTAAGGTTTCTCATTCTTTCACAACCGAAATAGAATACATGAGGGCAGCATGCTGCCCTCTATTAGAAAACGAGATAAAGGAGCGCAAATACTGGGAATGCGGCAGTTAAGCTATCAATTCTGTCGAGCACGCCACCGTGGCCTGGGATGATATTACTGCTGTCTTTAATTTTTGATACTCGCTTAAACATACTTTCAACGAGATCGCCGAGCACGGATATAACCACTGTAACCAGCGTGATAGCAATCATTACAGGGGTATTGCTAAACTCTAACTCAAACCAAGTTGCAGCAAGCCATGCTACAAACAGGGCAGCAATGATCCCCCCAATTAAACCTTCAATGGTCTTATTTGGGCTAACATTCGGTGCCATTTTGCGTTTACCAAAGCTCTTACCCGCAAAGTAAGCTCCGCTGTCTGCAGCCCAGACAATCAGACAAACGAACATCACAAGTTTGGCGCCGTAATACTCATTAATATCAATATACTGCGCACGTAAAATCACGATACTCCAGAAAAAAGGTATCAGTGTTAGCATGCCAAACGTGTGTCGTAGAACCTTTGAGTTTTTCCATAATACAGAAGACTTAGGGAAACTTAATGCTAATCCGCTGGCTAAAATCCACCAGCCCGTACCGATCCCTAACACCTCTATATGAATCGAATCAACCAAATTCAATGAAATAGTATCAAAAGGGATCACCAGCGCACTCGCTGCGGCAACAACAATAGCTGGGAGTAGCCCCATCATTCGCGAAGTGCTATCTGTAAATTGGGTCCATTCCCAAAAACCAATAAAAGTGACCGCTGCTATAAACAACATAAACCATGGCAATGGGAGACAGAAAATCCCCAAAATGACGAGTGGTGCCAAAATCAATGCTGTGATAATTCTTTGTTTCAAAACGTTTTGTCCTTAGTTCTCTTCCATTAGAGCTTTTATTTGCTCTCCAGTGCAACCAAAACGTCGCTCTCGATTCATAAACCAAGCAATAGCTTTAACTAAGCTATCTTCGTTAAACTCTGGCCAATGCTCTTCCGTAAAGTACATCTCGGCGTAAGCCATCTGCCAAAGCATAAAATTGCTAATGCGACACTCTCCACTGGTGCGGATAAGTAGATCGACATCATCTAAATCTGACATAGTAAGATATTGTGCAATGGTTTGCTCTTCAATATCTTGTGGTGTGATATCACCACTTGCGACTCGACTCGCGACTTTCTGAACGGCTTGAGTAATGTCCCACTTGCCACCATAGTTAGCGGCAATGTTGATCACCATACCAGTATTTTCAGAAGTTAGCTCTTCTGCTTCTGCAATTTTCTGCTGTAGTCGATCATTAAAACGAGACTTATCTCCAATGACTCGCAAACGTAGGTTATTCTTATGCAGCTTTTTTACTTCACTCGTAAGTACCGTGATAAAAAGCTCCATCAATAGTCCAACTTCCTCTTCAGGTCGACGCCAGTTTTCACTGCTAAACGCAAACAAGGTTATCGCTTTGATATGTAACCTTGCCGCAGTCGTAATCGTTTTACGAACCGCAGCGACGCCTCTTTTATGACCAAAAACTCTCGGCTTGCCACGAGATTTTGCCCAGCGACCATTGCCATCCATTATAACGGCAATATGTTTAGGAAGAGATTCGTTGAGGGTCTGGGAGTTTTGCATATGAGAGTTATATTTATTTCGGGGGAATTAGAATAGCATAAAAAAGCGCTGTACGGCGACAGCGCTTCTTCGATTAAGCCAATGGATGATTAAACTTCCATCAACTCTTTTTCTTTTGCAGCCAATACATCATCAACGTCTTTAACTGCCACGTCTGTTAGCTTTTGAATTTCGTCTTGTGCTTTACGATCTTCGTCTTCTGAGATTTCTTTATCTTTCAGTAACGCTTTGAGATCGTTGTTTGCATCACGACGAATATTACGAATAGCAACACGGCCACCTTCAGCTTCACCACGAACGATTTTAACTAGGTCTTTACGACGCTCTTCTGTTAGCGGTGGAAGTGGTACACGAATCACCGTACCTGCAGACATTGGGTTTAGACCCAAATCTGACATCATGATCGCTTTTTCAACTTTTGGAGTTAACTCTTTGTCAAATACCGTGATGGCCAATGTACGCGCGTCTTCAGCAATCACGTTACCTACTTGGTTTAACGGCGTTGGCGTACCGTAGTACTCTACCGAAATACCAGATAGAAGACTTGGGTGAGCACGACCCGTACGGATTTTAGAAAGGTTGTTTTTAAGCGCTTCTACACTTTTTGCCATGCGCTCTTGCGCATCTTGTTTGATTTCATTAATCACAATGTCACCTTAATATATTTCAGACCAAAGCGCGTCAATGCGCTTTGGGTATAACTGTTGCTGTAAACGTTCAGAAGTTATGAACAATTACTCGCAATCATAAATCAAAGTACCTTCAGCTTCACCCATTACTACTCGACGTAACGCGCCAGGTTTATTCATGTTAAACACACGAATTGGCATTTTGTGATCACGAGCTAGGGTAAACGCCGCAAGGTCCATAACTTTTAGTTCATTATCTAATACGGTGTTGTATGAAAGCTTATCATACAATTCAGCATCTGGGTTAGAGACAGGATCAGCATTGAAGACACCGTCAACTTTTGTGGCTTTAAGAACAACGTCCGCTTCAATTTCGATACCACGGAGGCATGCTGCAGAATCGGTAGTGAAGAACGGGTTACCTGTTCCTGCCGAGAAAATAACAACACGTCCTTGACGAAGTTGGCTAATCGCGTCTGCCCAGTTGTAATCGTCGCAAACACCTTTAAGTGGAATTGCAGACATCACGCGCGCGTTGACGTACGCACGGTGCAACGCATCACGCATTGCTAAGCCATTCATTACCGTAGCAAGCATACCCATGTGGTCACCAACAACGCGGTTCATACCTGCTTGAGCAAGGCCAGCGCCACGGAATAGGTTACCACCACCGATGACCACACCCACTTGAACACCCAGTTCAACCAGTTCTTTTATTTCTTGAGCCATACGGTCAAGAACAGTCGGGTCGATACCAAAACCTTCCTCGCCTTGAAGCGCTTCACCACTAAGTTTTAACAAAATACGTTGATATGCAGGTTTTGGGTTCGTTGTCATGGAGTTTACCTTCCAAAGAGAGTTTTGATTAACAGTCATGTTTTGAGACTTTGTAATACCACTAAGGTTATTCCGCAACTAGTAGTATTGTGCGACTCAAAGGTAAATCAAATCGCTGCTTCACAAATCTGAAAACATGACGGCTAAAAAGTGTTCTATAGCCTAGTCGTAAAAAGACCGTAGCCTTGGCCACGGTCTTTATCTTAGCGTCACATCAAGGATTAACCTTTTTGTACCGCTGCAACTTCGTCAGCGAAGCTCATTTCAGCCGCTTTCTCGATACCTTCACCAACTTCTAAACGTACGAAGTTAGTTACTGAAGCGCTTCTTTCTTTAAGAATATCGCCAACAGTTTTCTTAGGTTCCATGATGAAAGCTTGACCTGTTAGAGAGATTTCGCCCGTGAATTTCTTCATGCGGCCAACAACCATCTTCTCAGCGATTTCAGCTGGCTTGCCTTCGTTCATAGCGATTTCAACTTGAACAGCTTTTTCTTTTTCTACTACGTCAGCAGGAACGTCAGCTGGGTTCAAGTAATCTGGCTTAGACGCAGCAACGTGCATTGCAACATGCTTAAGTGTTTCAGCTTCGCCTTCACCAGCAACAACTACACCGATTTTCTCACCGTGGCGGTAAGAAGCTAGTGCAACACCTTCAACGAACTCAACGCGACGGATGCTGATGTTTTCGCCAATCTTAGTAACTAGCGCAATACGTGCTTCTTCAAACTTAGCTTGAAGTGCAGCGATGTCTAGGCGCTCTGCTAGAGCAGCGTCCGCTACTTCGTTAGCAAATGCTAGGAAACCTGCATCTTTTGCTACGAAATCAGTTTGGCAGTTTACTTCAAGAAGAGCGGCAACGCCTGCTTCTTCTTTGATAACGATAGTGCCTTCAGCAGCAACGTTGCCCGCTTTTTTAGCTGCTTTCGCTGCGCCAGATTTACGCATGTTCTCAATTGCTAGCTCGATATCGCCTTCAGCAGCAACAAGCGCTTTTTTACATTCCATCATGCCCGCAGCTGTGCGTTCACGAAGTTCTTTTACTAGAGCAGCAGTTACAGTTGCCATTCTCTATTCCTCAGTTGGTTCTAAACTAGGTAAAATTCAGGGGCTCAATATGTCGGCCCCTGTATGCTATGACTTAGTTTACTTAAAACTAGGTTTCATCAAAACTAAGTTCGTCTCAGAGCTGCTATTATTCAGCTTCTTCAACAAAGCCGTCTTTGTCAGTTACAACAACAGCGTCTTTGTTGCGACCTTCTTTAACCGCGTCAGCTGCAGCGTTCAGGTACAGTTGTACTGCACGGATTGCATCATCGTTACCTGGGATGATGTAATCAACGCCGTCTGGGTTAGAGTTAGTATCTACTACAGCGTAAACTGGGATACCTAGGTTGTTTGCTTCTTTAACAGCAATGTGCTCGTGATCAGCGTCGATTACGAATAGAGCGTCTGGTAGGCCGCCCATGTTCTTGATACCACCAAGAGACTTCTCAAGCTTCTCCATTTCGCGAGTGCGCATTAGAGCTTCTTTCTTAGTTAGTTTCTCGAAAGTACCATCTTGAGCTTGTGCTTCAAGTTCTTTTAGACGCTTGATAGACTGACGAACTGTTTTGTAGTTCGTTAGCATACCACCCAACCAACGGTTGTTTACGTAGTACTGGTTGCTGTTGATAGCAGCTTCTTTAACAGCTTCAGATGCAGCGCGCTTAGTACCAACAAATAGAACTTTACCTTTCTTCTCGCCAACTTTAGCAATTTCAGCTAGAGCGTCGTTGAACATAGGTACAGTTTTTTCTAGGTTGATGATATGTACTTTGTTACGAGCGCCAAAAATGAACGGCTTCATTTTTGGGTTCCAGTAACGAGTTTGGTGACCGAAGTGAACACCAGCTTTAAGCATATCGCGCATTGATACAGTTGCCATTTTAAAATCCTCTATGGGGTTAGGCCTCCACATCCCCCATGTGTCCGACTCAGCAAGAAAGCGTAATTAGGCTGACTTCTAAGCACCCCGGAACATGTGTCGGAATGTGTGTGATTTAAAGAAATAAAGTAAGTGGAACTCAACTCACATCGCCAAAACTGAAGATAATGAGTCGATATTCCGGCGCGCTTTATACCATATTTTGACCATTCATGGCTAGGGAAATCACAATTTATCTTATATTTTGTCCACAGATTTTAAGCGGCTCACAATGCAATTCTTCCAAAACTGTTTTAAGTTCAATTAATAAAGGGGAAAACGTAAAACCATCACAAACTTTGTGCATAACGTTTTAGCCTTAGAAACGAGAGTTATTCTTGTTGCGCTTCGTTCTATGGTTGTTAAAATAACGCGTCAAATTAGTGAGTCGAGAATATAATGTCTATCAAAATCAAAACTGAAGCTGAAATTGAACGTATGCGTATTGCGGGTAAGCTCGCAGCAGAACTTCTAGAAATGATCGAACCTCATGTCAAAGAAGGGGTGACGACCGAAGAGCTGGATAAGATTTGTGCTGACTACACTCGCGACAAAGGTGCTTACTCAGCTCCTTTAGACTATCATGGGTATCCAAAGTCCATCTGTACATCAATCAACCATATTGTCTGCCACGGCATCCCTGCAGAGCAAGATTCAGTGGGGACAACTGGTAAGCTTAAACCAGCTGTACTGAAAAACGGTGATATTGTAAACGTCGATGTTACCGTCATCATTCCTAACGAAGAGAATGCACCGCTTGATACTCGCCCTGAGGGCTATCATGGGGACACATCTAAAATGTTCTTCGTGGGGGAAGTTTCTCCGGCAGACAAGCGCCTATGCATGGTTGCCCAAGAAGCTCTTTATCTGGGTATGAGAACCGTCAAACCCGGTTCTACCGTTGGTGCTATCGGCACTGAGATCGAGAAATTCATCAAGAGCAATAACAAGAAAAACCCACGCAATAAGTTCTCGATTGTTAAAGACTTCTGTGGTCATGGAATCGGTTCTGAGTTTCACGAAGAGCCACAAGTGGTCCATTACAAAAATAATGACCGACGCATCCTAAAAGAGGGGATGGTCTTTACCATAGAGCCGATGATTAACGCCGGTAAATTTGGCTGTAGCATTGATGCCGAAGACGATTGGACTGTGTACACCGGCGACGGCAAAAACTCAGCGCAATGGGAACACACCATTGTGGTGACAAAGACCGGCTGTGAAGTGCTAACGTTAAGAAGCGATGAAACCATCCCTCGCTTAATGAATAACGCATAGCGCCAATGACACTTCAGATTAATATCCTCACTGGCTGAGGATATTTTTTTATCCTTGGCGATCTGGTATAACCATTAGAGTAACTTTTAGCTTGCACGGATCGCACCTTATGTCTTATCAATCGCCATCTAACTTTACCGATGAACAACTGAGTATTTCGCTCCTCAAAGAACAATTAGAAAACTTTGCCCAATTCCAGAAACTGGAATTTCTTAATCATCACCCCATCACAGACCTCGTTCTCGGCCGTTCTGATTATATCGACCTGTTGCTCAACCGGTTATGGACGTTTCACGGATTGAATGATCAAACGACCCTTTCTCTCGTAGCTGTCGGTGGATACGGTCGTGGTGAACTTCATCCACTATCGGATATCGATATACTTGTGGTCTCGAGAAAAAAAATTCCCGAATCTCTACAAGCCAAAATCAGTCAGTTCATTACCTTGCTATGGGATTTACGCCTTGAAGTTGGCCATGCTGTACGCACTATCGATGAATGTTTAGAAATCGGTAAATCCGATCTCACTGTGGCCACCAATTTACAAGAGTCTCGCCTTTTATCTGGCAGTGAGGATACCTTTCAGTCCCTCAAAAATATTATTGATTCTGACAGTTTTTGGCCGTCAGAGGATTTTTACCGCGCAAAACTGGAAGAGCAGAGAATTCGACATGCCAAATATCACGACACTACATACAACCTAGAACCAGACATTAAATCAACGCCCGGCGGGCTGCGCGATATCCATACTCTGAGCTGGGTGGCACGCCGACATTTTGGTGCAACGTCTCTGTTTGAAATGAGCCGTTTTGGATTTTTAACCGATGCCGAATACCGTGAACTGGTGGAATGCCAGAACTTTTTGTGGCGAGTCCGTTTTGCACTGCAC
The DNA here is from genome assembly GCF_022836845.1 of Vibrio gelatinilyticus. Classification (GTDB taxonomy): domain Bacteria; phylum Pseudomonadota; class Gammaproteobacteria; order Enterobacterales; family Vibrionaceae; genus Vibrio; species Vibrio gelatinilyticus. The sequence continues at coordinate 8,281 of NZ_JAJNNZ010000010.1, read as the reverse complement.
ATAGAACTGCGTCGTTATGACAACCGTCTTACTTTTGCTCATCAAGCTCAAGTTGCTGAAAGCCTTGGGTTCGTCGGTCAAGGTAACATCGCGGTTGAAACCATGATGAAAGAGTTCTACCGAACATTACGCCGAGTGGCCGAACTCAATAAGATGCTTCTCAAACTTTTTGATCAAGCAATCATCAACAAAGGAAAAATCGCCGAAGCACAAATTCTCGATGATGACTTCCAAAGACGAGGAACATTGATTGAGGCAAGAAAACCAGCACTGTTTCAGGCGAGACCAGAAACGATTCTTGATATGTTCATTCATATCGCTAACGATTCCACTATTGAAGGGGTTAGCCCCGCAACTTTAAGACAATTGCGTACAGCTCGTCGTCGACTCAACAAATTCTTACATACCATCCCAGCGGCTCGTGACAAGTTCATGGATTTGGTTCGCCACCCCAACGCCCTCAACCGCGCTTTTCGTTTAATGCATAAATTGGGTGTATTAGCCGCCTATTTACCGCAGTGGAGTCAAATTGTAGGCCAGATGCAATTCGACTTGTTCCATGTTTATACCGTTGACGAACACAGTGTGCGATTGCTCAACCATATTAATACGTTCAATTTTGAAGAAAGCTATCAAAAACATCCTATCTGTTGTGAAGTGTACCCAAGGATGCAAAAGAAAGAGTTACTTATCCTCGCGGCGATTTTCCACGACATAGGTAAAGGTCGCGGCGGTGATCACTCAGAAATAGGCGCAGTCGAAGCTTATGACTTTTGCATTGAACACGGATTGTCGAAACCCGAAGCCAAACTGGTCTCTTGGTTAGTACAAAATCACCTGCTGATGTCCGTAACAGCGCAACGACGTGATATCTATGATCCGGACGTCATTATTGAGTTCGCTAAAAAGGTCAGAGATGAAGAATATCTAGAATATCTAGTCTGTCTTACGGTTGCTGATATTTGTGCGACCAATCCAGAATTGTGGAATAGTTGGAAGCGCACCCTATTGGCCGAACTATTTCATTCAACTCAAAGATTACTGCGACGAGGTTTAGAAAACCCAGTCGATGTTAGAGATCGTATCCGTCATAACCAACAGCTTGCCTCTGCCATTCTTCGCAAACAAAACTTTTCGGCTAGAGAAATCGAAGTCCTTTGGCAGCGATTTAAAGCCGACTATTTCTTAAGACATACCCATAAACAAATCGCATGGCATTGTGAGCATATACTCAATCAAGAAAATGCCGAGCAACCATTGATCCTAATGAGCAAGAAAGCGACGCGCGGTGGTACCGAAGTCTTCGTCTATAGTAAGGATCAACCAGCACTCTTCGCCACAGTGGTTGCAGAGCTTGATAGACGTAACCTTAACGTTCACGACGCTCAGATTATGACGAGCAAAGACGGCTTTATCTTAGATACTTTTATGGTACTTGACCAAAATGGCAAAGCGATTGACGAGGCTCGCCACCAAGCCATCACTAAACACATAACCCATGTATTGCAAGACGGTAAACCCACCAAAATAAAGGTTCGCAGAGCGCCAAGAAACTTAAAGCATTTTAATGTCAAAACACGCATCGACTTTCTCCCGACAAAAGGAAAAAAGCGTACATTAATGGAATTAGTCGCCCTTGATGCTCCTGGACTCTTGGCAAAAGTAGGGGCAACCTTCGCCAAACTAGGCATTCACTTACACGCCGCTAAAATCACTACGATTGGAGAGCGTGCAGAGGACTTATTTATCCTAACAGGTCCTCAAAATGGTCGACTCACAGAAGAGGAACAACAGCTTCTACAAGAGAAACTGCTCGATACAATATCAGAACAAATCACTAGTTAAGTAACCAGATTCGCAAACAAGATCTGCTCAATAAATGAACAGGTAGAAGATTTGGAGGGCATTGCTATATATTTAAGCGATCTCCTCCACATTTCTTTCCAATTGCTCTAATAATCAACTATCTACCACATCAATACCCTGCTACAGTTGTTATGTAAAAACACAACAAAAGAGGCCGCATATGTATCCAAACCTCACAGGTTTAGGCATCCACGATCCTAAGCAAATTGAGCGTTATTCTTTAAGACAAGAAGCGCACAAGGATGTGTTGAAAATTTATTTTCTCAAGCAGAAAGGTGAACTGTTTGCGAAAAGTGTCAAGTTCAAATACCCGCGACAAATGAAAAGTGTCCGAGTCGATAGCAGTAGTCAAAACTACAAAGACGTCTCAGAGATCAATCGCAATTTAACCTTGGTCATAGATGAATTAAATCAAATCACCAAACCTGCGACATATACCCAAAAAGACATCAAGAAGAAGGTACTCTCCGATCTTCGCCACCTTGAAAAAGTGGTGACCAGTAAAATTGCTGAAATTGAAGCTGATTTAGAAAAACTGAAATAGTACTCGCGTGCACAACAAGCAAAAAAAATGCTCCCCGAGGGGAGCATTTTTATTATGGTGTATAGAATGTCGCAGCACCCGGTCCTACTGGTAGACCTAGTAAGAACACCCAGATGTAGAATAGAACGCTCCAACCTACAAGGAAGCAGATCGAATAAGGTAACATGGTCGCAATCAACGTGCCGATACCTAGATTCTTCATATAGCGAGTCGCTACCGCCAAAATAAGACCGAAGTAACTCATCATAGGCGTAATAATGTTCGTTGTTGAGTCACCGATACGATACGCAGCTTGAATCGTTTCTGGGGCATATCCAACCAGCATTAACATTGGAACAAAGATAGGTGCCGTTACCGCCCACTGTGCAGAGGCTGAACCAATCATTAGGTTAATGAAACCACACATTAGAATGAACGCGAAGAACAGTGAAGGACCTGTCAGACCAATAGTCTGTAGGAAGTCCGCACCCGCGACTGCGAAAACTTGACCAAAGTTTGTCCACTTAAAAAACGCAACAAACTGAGCAGCAAAGAATACCAATACGATGTACATGCCCATTGAAGACATTGACTTAGACATCGCATCAATGACGTCTCGATCATTTTTCATTGAGCCCGTCACTTTGCCGTAGACAAAACCAGGGATCGCAAAGAACACAAAGATAAATGCAACAATGCTCTTCAAGAATGGAGAACCTGCTATCAGACCATCTGCCGTACGCAGAACACCATTCTCAGGGACCACTGTTGACGCAATGACAGCACCTACGATAAGAACCGCGATACCCGCCATTTTCAGACCTTTCTTCTCAATGTCTGTTAGCGAGCCCATCTTATCTTGAGATAGATCTTCTGCAGCTTCTTCATCGTTGTATTTGCCCAATTTAGGCTCAACAATCTTCTCAGTGACAAATGCCCCCATAAAAGAGATAAAGAAAGTCGAGACAAACATGAAGTACCAGTTTACCTCTGGACCAACCGTATAGTTTGGATCGATCATTTGCGCTGCGGTTTCAGTAATACCTGATAACAGAGGATCGACCGTACCAATCAACAAGTTCGCAGAGTATCCGCCTGACACACCCGCGAATGCCGCGGCTAGACCCGCTAATGGGTGACGCCCCAAAGAGTGGAACAGCATCGCTGCGAGTGGAATAAGTACTACGTAGCCTAGCTCAGAAGCAGTGTTAGAGATAATACCAGCAAAAACAACCGTGACCGTTACCATGCGCTGCGATGCACCCATAACAAGTCCACGCATCGCTGCAGAAAGCATTCCTGAATGCTCTGCTATTGCTACACCTAACATCGCTACTAAAACGGTACCTAACGGTGCAAAGCCAGTAAAGTTTTTCACGAGGTTGGTAACGATTAGCTGAAGGCCTTCAGCATTAAATAAACTGACGACATGAATCATGCCATCAGCAGCGCGGCCTGCTGCACCTTCAGGGCGAGGATCGGCCACTGCGACTTCAAAGTAACCAGCGATGCCTGACATCACTAATATCGCAACGCAGAAAATGGCAAAAAGCGTGATTGGGTGGGGTAATAGGTTCCCCAAGTATTCGACGCTATCTAGAAAGCGCGTAAATAGAGGTTTTTTAGGTTTGTTGTGTTTCATTGCGGCAGATGTGCTCATCTGACCCTCCTTATTATCTTTTTTCCTATGCCTTTTCGTTCCAAATCATCACTCGATAGTGACAACCTTATAAAAAGCAGCTGGAGAGTACGTCAGCAATTTTCGATAATAAAGTCTAATGTGTTGCAAAATGTAATAATTGAACACAATACTACCACCATGTTAATCTTATGTCGCCACTTAGCCCAAATAACACATGATAAGCAACAGATTAATTCACGTCAGCTATCGCACTTCTGTTTTGTAACAGAAGGTACGGCTCTCAATGATTTTCAGCCATTCTTTGTAGGTAATGGGTGAAAAAGCTATCCTTGCAACAAACCTTGCAAGAACAGCACCCGCGTGGAAAGATCAACCATAATGACTTGCATCCAACCTGATATTGAGTTTGCCGTGTCCTATTCTCTACAACCGATCGGTTTTGTCCGTTCACCTTATAAAGAAAAGTTTGCCGTCCCTCGCCAACCAAAGCTTGTCAGCTGTGCGACCGCAACAATAGAGTTAACGGGTGAGACTAACTCCCCTGAAGCGCTTCGAGGTATCGAACAGTTTTCACATCTATGGCTACTGTTCTTATTTGATAAAAATTTGACCGCTGGATGGAAACCCACTGTTCGCCCACCTCGCCTTGGCGGGAATCAACGAATCGGTGTTTTTGCCTCACGCTCGACCTTTCGTCCAAATGGCATTGGTCTATCCGCTGTGGAGTTTCGCACAGTCCGTCAGGTTCAAGGAAAAACTCTTATCGATGTAGGCAATGTAGACCTTGTCGACGGCACGCCAATTATCGATATTAAACCTTATATTCCCTACAGTGACAGCATTCCTCACGCTACAGGGGGCTATGCTGATTCAGAGCCAGAAACCATATCCGTGCTTTTTACATCTTCAGCAGTTCAGTCGTTAATGGCGATACAAGACTCCGAGCATAAGCAAAAGGTCATTGAGCAGGTTCTCGCGCAAGATCCGCGTCCTGCTTATAAAAAAGGCAAACCCGATAACAAGGAATACGGGGTAAAGCTCTACGAGTTGAATGTGAAATTCAAAATAATCGATAATCACGCTCTTGTTACCGCTATTGACTCTTTGTAGAAACACATTTGGCTGATATCATAGGCGGCTTAACTCGATTTAGGCACTAACGCCTAGATTTATTATCAACATGATAAACGGATACCCATAAATGCGTACCAGTAACTATCTTCTTTCTACTCTGAAGGAGACACCAAACGACGCAGAAGTTGTAAGCCACCAGCTTATGCTGCGTGCAGGTATGATTCGTAAGCTAGCATCAGGTCTATACACTTGGCTACCAACGGGTCTGCGTGTTCTGCGTAAAGTCGAAAACATCGTTCGCCAAGAGATCGATAATGCAGGTGCAGTTGAGACTTTGATGCCCGTCGTGCAGCCGTTTGAACTATGGGAAGAGACAGGCCGATCTGAAAAGATGGGTGCAGAGCTTCTTCGCTTCACTGATCGTCATGAGCGTCCGTTTGTACTTAGCCCAACAGCAGAAGAAGTGATTACAAGCCTTGTGCGTAATGAAGTCAGCTCTTATAAGCAGTTGCCACTCAACCTGTACCAAATCCAAACTAAGTTCCGTGATGAGCGCCGCCCACGTTTTGGCGTGATGCGTGCACGTGAGTTCTCCATGATGGATGCCTATAGCTTCGATATCGACAAAGAAGGCTTAGAGAAGTCTTACGAAGCGATGCACGACGCTTACTGCAAAGCCTTTGACCGCATGGGTCTAGACTACCGCCCAGTACTGGCAGATACCGGTGCTATTGGTGGTAACGGATCACACGAATTCCATGTATTGGCAGAAAGCGGTGAAGACCTTATTGCCTTCTCTTCTGAGTCTGACTACGCAGCAAACATCGAAAAAGCAGAAGCAGTGGCTCCTACAGAGAAGCTAGCAGCACCAACACAAGAAATGACACTTGTCGATACACCAAATGCTAAGACCATTGCCGAACTTGTTGAGCAATTCGACTTAGCCATCGAAAAAACAGTGAAAACTCTGTTTGTGAAGGCTTCAGATGAAATCGATGCTCCGCTTGTTGGTCTTATCATCCGTGGTGACCACGAGCTAAACGAAATCAAAGCTGAGAAACTGCCTGAGATCGCTTCACCGCTAGAAATGGCAACAGAAGAAGAGATCCGTGCAGCCATCGGTGCTGGTCCTGGTTCGCTTGGCCCTGTAGGCCTTGAACTGCCATTTATTGTTGACCACTCTGTTGCCGTAATGAGCGACTTCGGCGCCGGCGCAAACGTGGATGACAAGCACTACTTTGGCATCAACTGGGGCCGTGATGTTGAGCTTGGAAAAGTTGAAGATCTGCGTAACGTAGTCGAAGGTGATCCAAGCCCATGTGGTCAAGGTACTATCCAGCTTAAGCGTGGTATCGAAGTGGGTCATATCTTCCAGCTTGGTAAAAACTACTCAGAGAAGATGAACTGTGGCGTGCTTGGTCCGGATGGTAAAAACACCATTCTAGAAATGGGTTGTTACGGTATTGGCGTATCTCGCGTCGTCGCTTCTGCTATCGAGCAGAACAACGATAAGTACGGCATTATCTGGCCTGACGCTCTAGCACCATTCCAGGTTGCTATCGTACCGATGAACATGCACAAGTCTGAGCGCGTGAAAGAAGCAGCTGAGAAACTGTACGCTGAACTGACAGCAGCGGGTATCGAAGTGCTATTTGACGATCGCAAAGAGCGCCCAGGTGTGATGTTCTCTGATATGGAACTTGTTGGCATTCCTCACACGGTCGTCATCGGCGACCGTAGCATGGATGAAGGTAACTTCGAGTATAAGAACCGCCGTACTGGTGATAAAACACCAATCGCGATGGCTGATATCGTTGCTCACCTTAATACACAAATGGTTTAAGCTGTATGCTCGACAGTTAAAAAGGTCGCTTCGGCGACTTTTTTTCATTATACGGCACGAATAGACGAAGGCCAGAAATCACACAATCGCCATCAATAACCGCATTGTTTAAACGTTTTTTGTGAAACGCCACCCAATAGTAATCGTAACAATAAGTGACTGACCTCACACTGTCGTATCATCACCCTATTCACCAAGTTAACTTAAAATATGAACAAGGCCTTTAAGGAATGAAAGCTATCAAAAGCCACTTACGACAGTTTGACAAGTGGCGCCGGAGTAAAATGCAAAGCCTGGAACCGCTTTTGTACAAAATTCCAAACAACACGACTCATAGACAAGAGCACCTACTTCATAAAAAAGACGTACAGTCGATCCTTATCATTCGTAATAATAAACGAATTGGTAACATGTACTTTTTGTTGCCCTTTGTACGCCAGGTGCGAGAAAGCTACCCAGATGCGAACATTACTCTAATGCTGAGCCAGCCGTGGCAAGGTGAGGTGTTTGCCAATTTAGGAATAGATAACATTGTTTATTCGCAGTTCTCTTTCAAGAAGGCACTAAGTTGTTGGCAAACGATCAGGACACTTAAGAAAACCGTCTTTGATCTGATTATCACTCCATACAGCTCTGCTGAAGACACGCTTATCGTTGCTAATCTGTCAGCGGGAAACAAAGTCGGCCCAGATAACTCACGTCGTGACATCGCGTATACCCATACTTTCCAAAAAAATGACGATTATCAACACGCCGCATTAAACTGCTTGTATCTGCTTCCTTATTTAGGAAACACCTTAAGTCAGCCTATTTCGCATCATATTGAATTAAGTGATGAAGAGCTGTCTGCCGGAAAAGCAGCGATGGAAAAGACCTATGAAGGGCAGAATCGCGTTGTTGCCTACTTTCGAGGAGCTCGCGGCTCAAAGCAGTTGTCCGACTCCACATGGCAATCAATATTAGACCGCTTCGAGCGCAGCTCTGATAAGCCTGTAACCTGGATTGAGATCCTGAGCCCCGATATAACAGCACCGCTGAACGCAGGTACGCTTACCTACTCAAACCGCAACATGCGCATACTGGCTAGCTACCTTAAAAATACTGATGGCTTTGTTTGCTGTGACACTGGTCCACTGCACCTAGCTGATGCCGCGGGCGTTAAATGTTACGGGTTGTACAATAAAACCGATCCGAAAACCTTTGGCGTCCTCGGTGAGAGATCTGTCAACATCACCGATTTCGAACAACCAGACAAAGGCGCCGCACCGCTAGAGCTCATACTATCGACGAGCTAATAGCGTATTCTCTAAAATGAAAAAGCCGCAGAGTGTTT
>NZ_JAJNNZ010000001.1 GCF_022836845.1 Vibrio gelatinilyticus | reverse complement strand
TTTTTGCATTTGGACGATTGTAAAAAGCGTGTTGAGAAAAGCTCATGTCGCTCAGATTGAGCAGAGCGTAATTAGCGTAGGCCAAATGGCGCACGTTTTGGCAATGTTGCGTTCATGTAATGATAAGGTGAGATTCATTTATAACAGACGGATATATAGTGGGGACGAAGACGTTACTGGAGGTAGGTATCAATATTGAGTAAAAATATGGGCATTTTAGGGCACATTTCTTTTTCATTATAAACTGTAAGGTTATACTGTAATTAGTCCGCTCATATATTAAACACTCGATTTCGGTAGGGTGCCCCCATGAGCCTATTAAGATTTTTCTTTTAAATTTGTTTGTCGTCCACGGTGTCAACTTAGAGCATTCTCCAGAGAGTGCCACGGGTGATACCTAAAATATCGCTAAATTTGGATTTTATGTAGCACATTACTATCGCCTTAACTGAAAAGTGGCTATGAGGCCAAGAGTTAACAATTTCTGATCTTCCCTGTGGAAGGTGTAGAAAGGTGATCAATATGTGCCGCAGTTTCGATAACTTGCGGGCGGCTTGTTGTGTACAAATTAGAAGATATAGGCTCATTATGAACGTCACTATCAATGGACAAAGCTACTTGATTGGCCAGGCTAAGAGTATCTTAGACGTTGCCCGAGACATCAAAGTAGACGTCCCGTCACTGTGCTCGGTTAGTGCACATCCAGAAAAGCAATCGTGTGATCTTTGTGTTGTAGAGATTGCAGGGAAAGGGATTGTTAAAGCGTGTGAAACACTGATTGAAGATGGGATGAACATCACCACACAATCTTCACCTTTGAAAGCAAAAAGGCAAAAAGCGCTGAATCGAATCTTTGCCGATCATAACGCCGATTGTGAAGCCCCTTGTAAAGTCGCGTGTCCAGCGCATGTCGATATCCAAACCTACTTGTACCACATCGCTCAAGACGATCATAAGCAAGCGGTAGAGGTGATCAAAGAAACCCTGCCAATGCCTATCTCTATTGGACGTGTTTGTCCGGCATTTTGTGAAAGTGAGTGCCGCCGGACGTTGGTGGATGAACCGATCGCCATCAGGCAACTAAAGCGACATGCTGCAGATATTGATTTGCAATTGGCTGACAGTTATCAACCGAAGAAGCAACCATATAATGGCCACCGTGTCGCAATCGTCGGTGCTGGGCCTGGCGGTCTAGCCTGTGGTTACTATTTAAGCTACCAAGGCTTTGCCGTTGATATTTACGAGTCGATGCCCATGGCTGGTGGTTGGCTGCGATATGGTATCCCTGAGTTTCGACTACCAAAAGCGATCCTTGATAAAGAGATTGAAATCATGAGTCGCGGCGGTATGAATATCCTAACTGATATGAAATTAGGTCAGGATGTCACTCTAGACGAGCTTAGCGATGGCTATGACGCAGTATGTTTAGCGGTTGGTGCATCGCAAGCCGTGAACATGCCTTATCCAGGGTCCGATCTGAAAGGGTGCGCGCTCGGTGTTGATTACCTTAAGGACCACGCGACTAAGCAGGCATTTAAGCTTGGCAAAAAAGTCGCCATTATTGGCGGCGGAAACACAGCAATAGATTGCGCTAGAACCGCGATCCGTGAAGGCGCAGACACCACAATTATCTACCGTCGAACACGTAATGAGATGCCGGCAGAGTTGCATGAAATCGTTGCGGCTGAAGACGAAGGTGTTAAGTTTCAATTTCTGACCAACCCTGTGCAAAATCAAGCTGATACTAATGGTCGAGTGAGCGCCATTGAATTGGAGATTATGCGTCTTGGCGAACCGGATTCTTCCGGTCGTCGTCGTCCTGAATCCACTGGCGAGTGTGTCATTGAGCATTTTGATACCGTGATTTCCGCCATTTCTCAAAAGCCAGATACGAGTTTTTTGAAAGACTCAAGACATCCTTTACCACTAACAGATTGGGGTACGGCGTCAACAGATGCATCGTCAATGCATCATGGTTTTAATATTTACAGTATTGGTGATTTTCGACGAGGCCCGTCGACAGCAATCGAAGCGATTGCTGACGGTAAGAAAGCGGCTAATGCCATAGAAAGACTTATCTTAGAAGGGCACTATAAGGCGGAGTCTCCGCCCTTTAATAGTCGCAAGGCCGCCAGCCTCTCTGAAGTAGGGCAAGGTGAATTCTTACATGAGAAAGCTCGGTCACGTGCAAGGCCGGCTCACTTGGAAATAGAGCAGTGTCAAAATAGCTTTGCAGAAGTCGAGCTGTCTATGGACAACGATAATGCCATTGAAGAGGCGGCTCGCTGTTTAGAGTGTGGTTGTCAGGCGAGTACCAATTGTGATCTGCGTGATTACGCCACGGAATATGATGTCGACTATCATGACATCGAGACGGAAGACAGACAGATGTTTGCGGTTGATAAGACCAGCGAATTTATCGTTTTTGACGCAAATAGATGTATTAGTTGTGGTTCGTGTGTTTACACTTGTCGAAATGAGTCAGTGCATGGTGTACTCGACTTTGCTCCATTATCTTCTCGTCCTATTTTTCCGGAAAATGCACCAATGGGGGATTCCAATTGTGTGCAATGTGGTGCTTGTGTTCAGGTGTGTCCAACTGGAGCGCTTGTCGACAAGCGAGACAAATCACATGGCCGTGTTGAGATGCTCACCCCCATTAAAACAATTTGTACTTATTGCGGTGTTGGCTGCCGGGTTGAAATGTATGTTGATAAAATTAGCAATCAAGTCCGTTATGTTAAGGGCGACGACAGCTCTCCTGTGAACCAGGGAATGTTGTGTGTGAAAGGTCGATTTGGCTTTGACTTTATTCAAAGTAAAGAGCGCTTAACTACGCCTCTTATTAAAGAAGATGGTCAATTTAAACCCGTCTCATGGCCGCAAGCCATCGAATTTATTGCCAAGAAACTCACTTACATACGAGATAGCTTTGGCAGCAAAACGTTGGCGGGCTTTTCATCAGCAAAAACGACCAATGAAGACAACTATGCGTTTCAAAAGTTGCTCCGCCGAGAGTTAGGCACCAATAACATCGACCACTGTGCACGTTTATGTCACTCGACGACAGTGACTGGCCTTGAAGCTTCGATTGGCAGTGGCGCAATGACGAACGATATTCCGAGTATCAAACACTCAGATGTCATTTTTATCATTGGCTCGGATACCAGCGCTGCCCACCCTATTATCGCTTCGCATATTAAACAAGCGGTTGTCAAAGGTGCTCGACTGATTGTTGCGGATCCTAAACGAATTGACATGGCTGAGCATGCTGAACTGTATGTTCGCCATCGCCCAGGTACAGATGTCATGTTACTTAATGCCATCATGCATCAAGTGGTTAAAAACAGCTGGCAAGATGACGATTATCTAGCTCAACGAGTGGATGGTTTGGATGATTTTGTTAAAGAAGTCTCTGACGAGAAATACGCGTCCGATAAAGCTGCGTTAGTGACTGGAGTGGCGGCAAACGATATCGAAGAATTAGCCAGATTAATTGGCACAGCGGCGGTGACAGCAGTGTATTACTCGATGGGGATCACCCAACACACCACAGGACACGACAACGTTCGTTCTATCGCTAACTTGCAAATGTTGTGTGGAAACATTGGGGTAGAGGGCGGTGGAATCAACCCACTTCGTGGTCAATCTAATGTTCAGGGGGCCTGCGATATGGGGGCTTTGCCATCTGACTACCCAGGATATCAAAAGGTCACCAATCCCGATGTCCAAGCAAAATTTGCCAGCGCATGGGATTGTCCGGATTTACCCAAAGAGCGTGGCATGACGTTAACTGAAATTATCGACGCGGCGTGTGTCGGGGATATCAAAGGGCTTTATGTCATGGGGGAGAACCCGGTATTGAGCGACCCAAACCAGGCTCATGTCATTGAGGGCCTAGAAGCTCTGGATATGCTCATTGTTCAGGATATTTTCATGACAGAAACAGCTCAGTTGGCTGATGTAGTTCTTCCGTCTTATTCATTTGCAGAAAAAACAGGTCACTTCACCAACACAGAACGACGAGTACAGCGCTTGAACGCTGCAGTTAAAGCACCAGGTAACGCCAAAGATGATTGGCAGATTATTACGGATATTGCCAATGCCATCGGTGGGGGGTGGTCTTATCAACACTGTCGTGAAATTACCGAAGAGATAGCCAATGTAACTCCACAATACGAAGGGATCCGGTGGGATACGGTGGGCAGCAATGGGCTCCAATGGCCGTGTAATAAGCGCAAACCAATTGGGACCAGAGTCATGCACCAAGGCGCTTTTGTCAGTGGTAAGGGGCATATGGCTGCTGTTCCATTTGAATATGCGGCTGAATTGCCCGATGGTGAGTTTCCATTGGTCCTCACCACAGGACGTTTGCTGGAGCAATTTCATACCGGCACCATGACGCGAAAAACCAAAGGATTGGATAACTTAGCGGGGCCAAGGGTGATGATCAGCGTCGAAGATGCTGAGCGATTAGGTATTGAGAACAGTGAAAACGTTAAACTGGTGTCGAGAAGGGGAGAAATTGAAGCTCCTGCCTTTGTGACTAAACGAATGCAAAAAGGGGTGGTTTTTGTCCCCTTCCATTTTGCGGAATCACCAGCCAATAGGTTAACCAATACGGCGACTGACCCATACGCCAAGATCCCTGAATTTAAGGTGTCGGCTGTGCGGCTTGAAAAAATACGTCATTTAGAATTGTCGTGATCCTAGGGAGAGCTTAAGCTCTCCTTTTTTATTGCGACGCTTTGGTCGTGAAAAGCCGCTATAAATAAGTAAAAAATATCATTTTCGTAAGTAATTAAAATCAAGCTGTTGAATTGTTCGCTTTTCATTACCTTGGATATTTACCACGGTCGGTAGAAAAAATAGCAATAGCATTATCGTTTAATTTTAAAGAAGTTTTGCGGTGTTGAGTGGCAAGGAAAGTGGATGAGAAGGAAACTTCAATTATCTAGGTAATAATATTTAAAGGAGAAAAATCGGCTCAATTTCATGTTTTCTCCTTTGAATTGTTGCAAAAAACGGCAGTTGATACTACATTGTAATTGAAGTGTAATAAAAATGGAGTAAAGCTTATGCATCAAGAAATGATCCAACATTCGAATCTCGGCGTAATCAGCCGTACTTGCTTATTTTGTCTTGGCACCGTAGTCACAGTTCTCGCGTTTATCTAAACACGTGCTTTTAGGGGACAGCCCAATAACACTTGAAAGTGCTTCTCGGGCGTTCCTCTAGCGAATAACCCTAGTTTTACTGTCTTTTTCATTCTCATCATTTCACTATACTTAAAGCATTCTCTATCGTTGTATGGATACACGAATGTCGTTTTGGGACTCTATTAATACATCAACTCGCTATGCTTCGCTTCCACAAGCATTCTTTACTCGTGTTACTCCTCAGCCTTTATCGTGCTGCCGCTGGGTCGCCTGGAATGGTCCATTGGCGACGCAATTTGGTTTACCGCCGTTAAGTGATGATCCCTCTCTTCTCGATGTGTTTGCCGGTTATTCAAACTTCAAAGGGTTTGATCCGTTGGCAATGAAATATGCAGGCCATCAGTTTGGAGTGTATAACCCAGAGTTAGGGGATGGTCGAGGTTTGTTGCTGTGCGAAATCGCTGATCTGCAAGGGACTTTTCATGAGTTGCACCTCAAAGGTGCCGGATTAACCCCGTACTCGCGCTCTGGAGACGGCCGAGCAGTGTTACGCTCAACGATAAGAGAGTATTTAGCTAGTGAAGCGATGCACGGGCTTGGTATCGCCACGACTCGCGCCTTAGGCATGCTAGTGAGTGACACCGCCGTGTATCGAGAAGAGATTGAACAAGGCGCAATGTTAGTGCGTACGACGCAGTCACACATTCGATTTGGTCACTTCGAACATTTTTTCTATAGTCAGCAACACGAATTACTGAAAGTGCTCGCTGACCATGTTATTGCCCACCACTATCCTGACAGCCTTGAGCAGCACAACCCTTATGCCTCGATGTTTGAACATATCGTAATCCGCACTGCCAATATGATTGCAGATTGGCAATCTGTCGGCTTTGCCCATGGTGTAATGAATACCGATAACATGTCGATATTGGGAGAGACCTTTGATTATGGTCCCTATGGCTTCTTAGATGACTACGAACCCGGTTACATTTGCAACCATTCGGATTACCAAGGGCGTTACTCATTTGAGCGCCAGCCAAGCATTGCGTTGTGGAATTTGACGGCACTGGCACATGCGTTAACACCGTTAGTAGACAGAGAAGAACTGGATCGAATCTTGGAGTTGTTTCAGCCCCGATTACAGCAGGAATATAGCAGGAATATGCGCGCCAAATTAGGCTTACATCAAAAGCATCAAGACGATGGTGATTTTTTTTCTGCGACGTTTGATTTCTTACAGTCTACTCAAGTTGACTATACGCGGTTTTTTCGAGCACTTTCTTCACTGGATCGAGAAGGAAAAGGTGAGCTGTTGGACCTTTTCGTCGATCGCAATCAAGCTCAAGTATGGCTGGAGAGCTATCTCAAACGGTGTGAGTTGGAGATCGATTCAATATCTGAGCGATGCACTAGAATGCGTGCCGTCAACCCGAAGTATATCTTACGTAACTATTTGGCTCAGCAAGCTATTGAAAAAGCACAAAAAGGGGATTTTAGTGAGGTTGACAACTTGCTATTGGTATTACAAAGCCCTTATGAGGAGCACCCCAGTTTGCAGCGTTACGCTAACCTTCCGCCCCAATGGGGAAAGAAGATGGTGATTAGTTGTTCTTCATGATGGCGCGAGCAATTTTTGTTCAATGAAGGTTCGAGAAAGTTGGTATTTATGGCTAAGAGTGTGATGAACAGGCAGTTTTACCAACAAGTTTCGCGCTTGAGGTCAAAGTTTGCAAATGACATCATGAAATTTAATGTGGCAATTACGTTAAACTAGTGTGAAATAAATCAGTACAGGTCACATATGCACGTAAAGACCCATATTCTTGTCGTTGACGATGATGCAGAAATCCGCTTATTGCTTGATGAATACCTCACCAAGTCGGGCTTTGCTGTTTCTACGGCGGAGGATGGCGACGCGATGGACGCCTTTATTCAATCCCATGGTTACCCCGATCTTGTTTTGCTTGATGTGATGCTTCCAGGAGAAGATGGCTTTGCATTGTGCCAAAAAATACGTCGGGATTCACAGGTGCCTATTATCATGCTCACCGCTGTCTCTGACGAAATGGATCAAATCATAGGTCTTGAAATTGGTGCTGATGACTATATCGCGAAGCCATTTAGTCCTCGTCAATTGATGGCAAGGATCAAAGCTCTGATGCGCCGTGTTCATGTGGTCGAAGAGATGCATGAGGAACAACCACCAAGAACCATTCAATTTGGTGAATGGATGTTGGATACGCTTTCCCATCGAATTAGCCACCTCGAAAACCAAGATACACATGACTTGTCTGGTACTGACTTTGCACTGCTGATGCTGTTTTTGACTCGTCCGAATGAAGTGCTAGATAGAGATACTATTTCGTTTGCAACGCGGGGGCGAGAAGCCTTACCACTTGAACGAGGCATAGACGTGCAATTGAGTCGACTTCGTCACCGATTGGGCTGCAGCGAGCAGTTTCCGCACTATATTAAGACTATGCGCGGTAATGGGTACATTCTTTCCGTTCCAGTGAGTTATGGTCATTAAATCATGAGCAGATTGCGTTGGTATCGTCAATTTAAGCCCAATTCATTGGTTGCCAGAACGCTCTTGCTTACTTTACTTGCCGTGATTCTTTCACAGGGATTATTGACCGCGATTTGGGTTCAGAAGACCAAGCAAGACGAGCTTTCTGGAATTCGCGATACTTCCGCGAGTATGGCGAACATGTTTGCCTCGACCGTTAATTTCTTTGAATCTCTGCCGGCAACCTATCGACATATTGTTCTCGATCAGATCCGTAATATGGGCGGTACTCGATTTTTCGTTTCCTTCAACCAAGAAGAGCTTATTGTAGAGCCAATCCAAGATACTCCTTTAAAGCTTGCCTCGCTCGGGGCAATACAAAAGGTGCTTAGTGAGAAATTACCAAAGGTATTAACGGTCAAGGTCGAGTTTTCCAGGCCTGAAAATTTACGACTGCTAAAAAACGACATATACCTGCATGATCTGCCAAAATCCTGGGCTCATCACACGCTTACACTGCAACCCATCGATCCGCCAATACTGGTGGTTCAGCTTGAGCTTAATAAAGATGAATGGTTGTATATTGCGGCACTGTTGCCTTCTCCTTACATCCATCTAGAAGACAACTTATTGAGTAAAGATCAGGTGGCGTTTTTGCTTCTTTCAACAACCCTGCTGCTATTGCTGACCTTTATTTTGATTCGAGCACAAGTGAAGCCACTGAGGCGTTTGGCCAAAGCAGCCAACGAAATGAGCATGGACATCGATCAGCCAGCCCTAGTTGAACAGGGGGCCAGTGAGTTGATCACGGCCACTCGGGCATTTAATCGTATGCAGCGACGCATTCGAAAATACGTTGCCGATCGAGAGCACTTGTTTTCCTCGATTTCTCACGATTTAAAAACCCCCATTACTCGCCTTAGGCTGCGCGCTGAGTTACTCGATGACGATGCACGCCGTGATAAGTTTAATCAAGACTTGGATGAGCTTGAAATCATGGTTAAAGGTGCACTGCAGTGTGTCCGAGATACCGATCTGCATGAAAATAACGCTTACATCGATCTCAATGAAATGATTCGAAATGTGGTGGAAAGCCATAACCAGGTACACACAGTGGTTGATTTCAGGGCTGCCCGCCTTGAGCCGATTGTTGCCAAGCCCCTTGCCATGAAAAGAGTACTAACCAACCTTACCGACAATGCCGTTAAATACGGTCAGCGTGCATTCATTAGCATCGATGAAACTCCAAGTTGGATCATTATTTCAATTCTTGATCGGGGTCCGGGGATCCCTGAGGACAAATTGGAAGAAGTCTTTGAGCCATATTTTCGCCTGTCTCAGGATAAGGAAGGGCATGGATTAGGGCTCGGAATTTGTCGAAGTATTCTACATGGACTTGGTGGAGATCTCATTATTCGCAATTCAGAATTAGGCGGGCTTGAAGCCAAAGTCTTTATTCCGCCTAGCCTAGAGGCCTAACCAATAGCAATGTAACAGCTATGTTACATTGTTGTTACTCTTTGTTTCACCACTTATCTTTTTCTCAACATAGACTGTACAGGAACAGGCAAAAGTGCCTTTCCTTCAAATCCAATACATGGAAGATAACAATGAAAATGAAGAAAACCCTACTTACATTATCCCTTTTAGCTGCTGGCACGATGGCAAACCTCGCGAACGCTGGTCAAGTTGAAGTACTTCACTGGTGGACTTCGGGTGGTGAGGCGAAATCTGTAGCTGCACTAAAAGACATGCTCGAAAAGAAAGGTCACTCGTGGAAAGATTTCGCGGTAGCTGGTGGCGGCGGTGAAAGTGCGATGACCGTTTTGAAAACTCGAGCGGTTTCTGGCAACCCACCTTCAGCGGCACAAATTAAAGGTCATGATATTCAAGAATGGGGTGGCCTTGGCTTCTTAACAACGTTAGACGATGTTGCGAAGCAGGGTGATTGGGATAAAAATGTTCCAAGCATTGTTACCGACGTAATGAAATTTAACGGTGAATACGTTGCCGTTCCGGTGAACGTACACCGAGTGAACTGGCTGTGGGCTAACCCAGAAGTTTTGAAAAAAGCGGGTGTATCTGTTCCAACCACTCTTGATGAGTTTTTTGCCGCGGCGGAAAAAATTAAAGCAGCAGGTTTTATTCCTCTAGCGCACGGTGGTCAACCTTGGCAAGACGCTACCGTCTTTGAAGCGGTGGCTCTAGATGTTCTTGGTTCTCAAGACTACGTGAAAGCGTTCGTTGATTTAGATATGGACGTATTGTCTGGTGACAAAATGGTAGAAGTGTTTGCCAAGTTCCAAAAAGTACATGATTACATTGATGCCAACTCTCCAGGTCGTGATTGGAACGTGGCTACCTCGATGGTCATCAATGGCGAAGCTGCGATGCAAATCATGGGTGACTGGGCTAAAGGTGAGTTTACCGCTGCAGGTAAGAAGCCGGGGACAGACTATATTTGTGCGCCAGCACCGGGTACCGATGGTCAGTTTACTCACAACGTAGACAGTTTTGCGTTCTTTGAAATTAAGGACAAGGGCAATGTAGAGGCGCAAAAAGCGCTTGCAGCGACCATTCTAGAAAAAGACTTCCAAGAAGTATTCAACCTAAATAAAGGCTCCATTCCAGTCCGTACCGATATGGATATGTCTAAGTTCGACTCGTGTGCTCTTGACTCAATGGCAACCTTTAAAGCCAGTGCGAAAACAGGCGACTTAGTGCCTAGTATGGCGCATGGTATGTCGACAACAAGCTATGCACAAGGCGCTATCTATGACGTCGTGACTAACTTCTTTAACGATCCAAAAGCCGATCCAAAAGAAGCAGCACAGAAGTTAGCGAAAGCTGTTAAAGCGGCAATCTAACCCCCCTAGTAGACTGCGCTTTCAGATAATGTGGTACTGAGAGCGTTGGCTATTTATCTACTTATTTTGATTGTTCGCGACAAGGAAACGTTATGGAGCATGTTTTGACTGTGCGAGATCCCCAAAAAACGTCCGCACCAAAGAGCTTTGCGGATCGATTGCAACATTGGCTACCCAAGATCGTACTCGCCCCAACCATGGTGGTGACAGTGGTGTGTATCTATGGGTTTATTTTTTGGACAGCCGCTCTATCTATGACCAACTCTCGATTTTTACCTAGTTTTAAGTTTGTCGGTTGGGAGCAATACAGCAAGTTAATGGACAATGACCGTTGGATCACCTCCATCACCAACTTAGGTATCTTTGGCTTTTTGTTTATGCTGATCGCCATTTTACTTGGTGTAGGCCTAGCGATCTTTCTTGACCAAAATATTCGTCAAGAGGGCGCGATTAGAACCATCTACCTTTATCCAATGGCGCTGTCTTTTATTGTCACAGGTACAGCGTGGAAGTGGATTTTGAACCCAGGATTGGGTATCGAAAAATTAATGCACGACTGGGGTTTTATAAACTTCAAGTTTGATTGGCTCGTTAACTCGGAGATGTCGGTATACACCTTGGTCATTGCCGCTGTCTGGCAATCCTCAGGGTTTGTGATGGCAATGTTTCTCGCTGGTCTACGGGGTATTGATTCCTCAATTATAAAGGCAGCACAAATTGATGGTGCCAACCTACCATCTATCTACCTAAAAATTGTGTTGCCATGTTTAAGACCGGTGTTTTTCAGCGCCGTGATTATTACCTCACACATAGCGATTAAGAGTTTTGACTTGGTTACAGCAATGACGTCTGGGGGGCCCGGTTATTCCTCTGATCTGCCAGCACTCTTTATGTACGCTCACTCTTTCACTCGAGGTCAGATTGGCTTAGGTGCAGCCAGTGCAATGATGATGCTCGCAGGGATACTGGCAATATTAGTCCCTTACCTATATTCAGAACTTAGGGAGAAGAAGTCGTGAATAATTCAATTAATCTCTCACGTCTGTTTGTGTACGGTGCATTGGCGTTTTTCTGCCTTGTGTATTTAATGCCGCTTGTCGTAATGGTGTTGACCTCTTTTAAAACGTTACCTGATATCAAATCCGGAAACTTGATTTCATTACCAACCGAGTGGGTGTTCGATGCGTGGTTTAAAGCGTGGGACAGTGCGTGTACCGGTGTGAAATGTGACGGTGTAAAAGGCTACTTTTGGAATTCATTTCAAATGGTGATACCGGCTGTTGCCATTTCGACTTTGTTGGGTGCTTTTAATGGCTATGTCATTACAAAATGGAAGTTTAAAGGCTCTGATCTGTTCTTTAGCTTGTTGTTGTTTGGGTGCTTTATCCCTTTCCAGGTAGTGTTGCTGCCAATGGCTGCAGTGTTGGGTAAACTGGGATTAGCCAATACGACTGCGGGACTGGTTGCGGTTCACGTCATTTATGGTATGGCATTTACCACTCTTTTTTTCCGAAATTTCTATATTGGCATCCCGGATGAACTGGTGAAAGCAGCTAAGCTCGACGGTGCAGGTTTCTTTACTATTTTCTTTAAGATCCTATTGCCTCTATCGACGCCAATCATCATGGTGACCGTGATATGGCAGTTCACTTCGATATGGAATGACTTCCTATTTGGTGTTGTGTATTCAGGTTCAGAGACGCAGCCTATTACGGTGGCACTGAATAACTTAGTGAATACCAGCACAGGGGTAAAAGAATATAACGTTGATATGGCCGCTGCGATCATCGCTGCGTTGCCAACACTGGTGGTCTATGTACTGGCAGGGAAGTATTTTGTCCGCGGTCTCACAGCGGGTTCAGTTAAAGGATAATCACAATGGCAACTTTAGACCTAAAACAAATTCGCAAGACCTACAGAAACGCGGAAACAGAAACACTCAAAGGGATCGATATCAGTATTGAATCTGGGGAGTTTTTAATACTGGTCGGCCCTTCTGGGTGTGGTAAATCGACCTTAATGAATACTATTGCTGGGCTGGAAAATATCAATTCGGGCGAGATTGTGATCGATGGACGAGATGTGGCACAAGTCGAGCCAAAAGATCGTGATATCGCAATGGTATTTCAGTCTTATGCGTTGTATCCCAATATGACGGTTAGAGGCAATATCGCTTTTGGCCTTAAAATCCGAAAAATGCCTCAAGATGAAATTGATGCTGAGGTCAATCGAGTGGCTGAAATGCTGCAAATTGATGAGTTATTGGATAGAAAGCCGTCGCAACTTTCGGGTGGTCAACGTCAACGTGTTGCTATGGGGCGAGCGTTGGCTAGACGTCCAAAGCTCTATTTGTTTGATGAGCCATTATCAAACCTTGACGCGAAGCTTCGTGTTGAAATGCGTCATCAGATCAAGCGATTACATCAGCAATTGAATACCACCATTGTTTATGTGACTCACGATCAAATTGAGGCCATGACGTTGGCAGATCGTATTGCGGTTATGAAAGATGGTGAGCTGCAACAGCTCGGTACTCCGAAAGAGATCTATAACAGTCCTAACAATATGTTTGTTGCTGGCTTTATGGGTTCACCATCAATGAATTTCATTAAAACCATGGTCGATCTTGATGCCAACGATAATCCTGTGATTAATGTTACCAGTGGCGAAGGTGAGCAATATTCGATAGCTTTACCTCATTCCATGCGTGAGCAGGATGGTAAACAGGTGGTGATTGGATTAAGGCCTGAACACATCAGCGAAAAGCTTGATGATGATAGT
This sequence comes from Vibrio gelatinilyticus, assembly GCF_022836845.1. Lineage (GTDB taxonomy): Bacteria > Pseudomonadota > Gammaproteobacteria > Enterobacterales > Vibrionaceae > Vibrio > Vibrio gelatinilyticus. The sequence goes on along the minus strand of NZ_JAJNNZ010000001.1, from coordinate 462,288 downwards.
CAGATTTCAACTAAGTTAGATTTGAAATTGGAAGTGCTGGAGCCAACAGGTCCAGACACTATCGCAATGGTTAAAGTTAACGACCAAGAGGTTGCCTGTCGTCTCTCTCCTGAGTTTGACGCACACGTTGGGCAGGTAGCCCCTTTGCATTTCGACTTATCCAAAGCGGTGTTTTTTGATGCAGAAACCGAGAATCGTATCGAGTTTGCCTAACCTTCCGAGATAGCGTTATGTACTAAGCCAGATGAATAATCTGGCTTTTCTTGTTTTTGCAACTCGCTCTAGGCCTCGTTTTACAACGCCTCGCCTATACTTAGTCTACTTAAGTCACTCAAGGTGTTGTTATGTTTAAGTGTATCCTTTCAGTCATTTTAGCGTCTTTTATATTCAGTTTTCAGGCAGTAGCGGTCGTCAATCAAGGGTATGATCTTGATGACCAGTATATTGTTGTTTTCCAAGCGAATAGCTCGGAGCAACAAGTCGAAGCGGCTGCTCGATATGTAGTGCAAGGGCAAGGGCGAGTTGATCATCGCTATCGTCATGCAATTCGAGGCTTGGCGATAAAAGCGCCTCAACAGGTCAAAGATAAGTTACTACAAAGATTTCCGAATATTGCATACATCGAACAAGATCAACTGGTCACTGCGCTGCCTCGTGGAGGTAAGCCTAATAGAGACGAAGGTGAAGAACCAACGGTTGAACAGGTTGTGCCCTGGGGCGTAGCTCGCCTCGGTGGTCCGGGCGATCCTGACGCGAATTACCAGACAGCATGGATAATTGATTCAGGTATTGATAGCCGCCATGCAGATCTTAATGTGGATAAAAACAGGGGCATTAACTTTGCTCGAGGTAAAAACACCACAGAAGACGGTAATGGCCACGGTACACACGTGGCAGGAACCATTGCTGCCTTAAACAATGATCTAGATGTGGTTGGCATCGCACCTGGGGCGCCGGTTGTGCCGGTAAGGGTATTAGATAACAGCGGCAGCGGCAGTATGTCTGGTGTTATTGCCGGAGTTGATTTTGTGGCTGCCAATGCACAACAAGGGGATTGTGCCAATATGAGTTTGGGTGGTGGAGGGTATTCAAGAGCATTGGATGAAGCACTTCTTAGTGCCGCTGATAAGGGCATTGTTTTTGCTATCGCTGCCGGTAATAGCGCAGCGGACATCATCAACTACACACCGGCAAGCACTCAGTATTCCAATATCTATACCATTTCTGCGTTTGCGCAGGGAGACACGGTCGCGTCTTTTTCTAACTACTCGAATAATGTCGACTATCAGCGTTCCGATGGTCAGGTTGTCGCCTCTGAAATAGAATTTGCGATGCCTGGCGTAGACGTTTTATCCACTCGTGCTGGTGGAGGTACCGTCGCGTATAATGGAACTTCGATGGCAGCTCCCCATTTTTGTGGCCTTGTTTTAGTTCATGGCGTATCAAGCTATGCCACTGATGGGGTTATTGTCGATAGCAGAGACAGCTATCCCGATCCGATTGCGGTAAAATAGTACAATCCAATGGGTGGTCTTCCACCCATTTCGTTGTTTTTATTGGGCGGATTTCCGCCTTGTTCGATTCGAATTCACCGACTGGCTAACTTGAGTTTTTATCATTTTTATTTCATATCAATGAGTTATTATTTTTCATTGAGTTGGTCTGCATTTTGCTCCTTTAGATCCTAACAGTACCCATAGATGGGACTGCTTAAATTAAAGGAGAATAATAATGTTAAAGCCTCTAACCCTACTTTCCGCTTCTATTTTGGCTATCACAAGTTTTAATGCTGCTGCAAACTGCGAACCTGGCGAAATTGTGATTAAGTTTAGTCATGTAACGAATACCGACAAACACCCAAAGGGCATTGCTGCTTCATTGCTTGAAGAGCGTGTCAATACGGAAATGAATGGCAAGGCGTGTATGCAGGTCTTCCCTAATTCGACATTGTATGATGACAACAAAGTATTAGAAGCACTGCTAAATGGTGATGTTCAATTGGCTGCGCCGTCATTGTCCAAATTTGAAAAGTTCACCAAAAAATACCGCATCTTCGATCTTCCATTTTTATTTGAAGATGTCGATGCTGTCGACCGTTTTCAAAACTCAGAAGCGGGTGACAAGTTGAAAAATGCTATGAATCGTCGAGGCCTTCAAGGCTTGGCATTTTGGCACAACGGTATGAAACAAATGTCGGCGAATAAGCCATTAATGCTACCTAGCGATGCCGAAGGCTTGAAATTCCGTGTACAAGCGTCTGATGTTTTGGTTGCTCAGTTTGAACAATTAGGTGCAAACCCTCAAAAAATGTCGTTTAAAGAAGTTTACGGTGGCCTGCAAACCAAAGTTATCGATGGTCAGGAAAACACCTGGTCAAACATCTACGGAAAAAAATTCTTCGAAGTTCAAGATGGGGTAACAGAAACCAATCACGGTATTCTCGATTATCTACTAGTGACATCGAAAGACTTCTGGAAGGAGCTTCCAGACGATGTTCGTACTCAGCTTGATACTATCATTAAAGAGGTCACTGCGGCGCGTAACGCAGAATCGACCAAGGTTAACCTCGCAAACAAAAACAACATTATTGAAGCAGGTGGTGAAGTTCGCACTCTGACTTCAGAGCAGCGCCAGCAGTGGGTTACGGCACTAAAACCTGTGTGGAAGAAGTTTGAGAAAGACATTGGCTCTGACTTAATCGAAGCCGCCGTGGCTTCAAATAAACAATAGTGCATTAAGCGCCTTGGCTATGCTGAGGCGCTTTCCCTTCCTTACCTCTTGATAACAATAAAAAACTGACATAGCGAAGTATCACATGGAACAGTCATTTATGACCAAAGTCGGAAAAGTCACCGATGCTATAGAAGAAACGCTGATAGCGTTCTTTCTCGGTGCTATGACTTTATTGACGTTTGCCAACGTCATTTCTCGATATGTGTTTAACGACAATATTCTTTGGGCCTTAGAGCTCACCGTCTTCATGTTTGCATGGATGGTGCTGGTGGGCGCATCGTATGGTGTTAAAAAGCATTTTCATATTGGTGTTGATGTCATTATCAACATGGCGTCTGAGAAAACGCGCAAAATATACGCCTTGCTAGCCGTTGCGTCTTGTTTAGCATTTTCTGTCCTTTTACTCATTGGCTCTTGGAACTACTGGTATCCCTTTGTTACCGAGCGAGCTTGGTATGAAACCGATGATATCCCTATGCCAGAAATGCTGCAGTTCATGGCTGACTGGCTCAATGAAGGAGAGCGCTACGAAAAAATGCCGCGTTTCATTCCTTACATGGCGCTACCAATCGGCATGGCGTTACTCACTTTCCGTTTTCTACAGGTAGCGTATCAGATTCTAAGGGGTGATCTCGACCGTATGATCGCAGGGCATGAAGCCGAAGAAGACTTAGAAGCACTGAAAGCAGAACTTGCTGATAACCCGTCTGACGATAATAAGGGTAAGGACAAATAATTATGGATATCTTGTTACTCTTTTTAATGGTTATTGGCTTCATGTTGATAGGCGTGCCGATAGCGATTTCTCTCGGTTTGTCGAGCATTCTTTTTCTATTAATGCATTCAGAAGCTTCATTAGCGTCGGTTGCCCAAACCTTATTTAATGCTTTTGCCGGCCACTATACTCTGCTCGCTATTCCATTTTTCATTCTGGCATCAAGTTTTATGTCTACTGGCGGTGTAGCAAAGCGGATCATACGATTCGCCATTGCCATGGTCGGCTGGTTTCGAGGTGGTTTAGCGATGGCGTCGGTAGTGGCGTGTATGATGTTTGCTGCGCTCTCAGGATCTTCTCCGGCTACGGTAGTGGCGATTGGTAGCATTGTCATCGCGGGAATGGTGAAAAATGGCTATACCAAGGAGTTCGCCGCTGGCGTTATTTGTAATGCTGGGACGCTAGGGATTTTGATTCCACCTTCTATTGTGATGGTGGTATACGCCGCAGCAACAGACGTATCGGTGGGCAGAATGTTCCTTGGCGGTGTAATACCAGGGCTACTCGCTGGTGTGATGTTGATGATTGCAATCTACATCGCAGCTCGCATTAAAAAAATTCCAGCGCAGCCTTTTGTTGGTTGGGCTGAGACATTTTCTGCTGCAAAGGACGCGAGTTGGGGCCTGCTCTTGATCGTTATCATTCTTGGCGGAATATATGGGGGAATCTTTACGCCTACAGAAGCGGCTGCCGTTGCGGCCGTATATGCATTCTTTATTGCAAACTTCATCTATAAAGATATGGGTCCTTTTGCAGACAAAGACAATGCTCGTCCAGTGTTGGTGAAGGTCTTTGAAACTTTTGTGCACAAAGATACTAAGCACACTCTGTTTGAAGCTGGAAAGCTGACCATAATGCTGCTCTTCATCATTGCAAATGCATTGATACTTAAACACGTTCTTACCGAAGAGCGTATTCCACAGATGATCACTGAATCGATGCTTTCGGCTGGTCTTGGCCCGATTGCGTTCCTTATTGTGGTCAACGTGCTGCTTTTAATTGGTGGGCAGTTTATGGAGCCATCGGGTCTTCTCATCATAGTTGCACCTTTAGTGTTCCCAATAGCGATAGCCTTAGGTATTGACCCAATTCACCTTGGGGTCATGATGGTCGTAAATATGGAAATTGGTATGATTACGCCACCAGTAGGGCTTAATTTATTTGTTACCGCAGGGGTGGCAAAAATGTCGATGATGAACGTTGTGAAAGCTGCGCTCCCTTGGGTTGGCGTAATGTTCCTATTCTTGGTCATTGTTACTTATGTGCCTTGGGTATCTACATGGTTGCCAACCACATTGATGGGACCAGAAATCATTACTAAATAATCACACGTCCTCGTTGATGTGTTTAAGGGTTGTTCTGCGTGGCGATGAGTTTATTCGTCGCTCGTAGAACACTCTTTTTGATTTTTTCTGACGGCGATCCACCCCAGAACGCTGCTCAGTTAAGTACACACCATCGATCTCATAGGTGTCGGCCACCACTGTGATTTTGGTTTTTTCTCCCACAGTGAACTCCCAAAAGTGTTGTCTTACCGTGATATTAGTATAGTCACGATGATGAACTGTTTTTGTATGACTCTTTTATTAGTTGGTACTTTTGCATTTTGTCGTACAATGTCTTCCTGGGTAGGTGCAGTTTACTCATGGTCTCCTTTATGCTGCCATTAAACTCAATCAGCGTTTTCTCTAAGATATTTTTCTCAAATAGCGCCACTTGATCGGCGAGAGAATGTTGTTCTTGTTTTAAAGAGTCTGCGCAGTTGCTGGTTTCTATTTTTCCTAGGAGAACGAAACGTTCAGCAGCATTGCGAAGCTCACGCACATTTCCAGGCCAGTCATGTTCGATCAGTTGGCTGAGATCTCGATTGCTTATTGCTGTCGCCGCTTTACCATATCGTGCTGCAGCGACCAATAAAAAATGATGAAAAAGCGCAGCGATGTCTTCTTTACGCTCTCTAAGTGGCGGAAGCTGTAAGGTCACAATGTTCAGTCGATAGTAAAGATCTTGACGAAATTCACCCTGTTCGCTGGCCAGTTTTAAATCAACTTTGGTTGCGGCGATCACTCTAATATCAAGAGGAAGTAGCTGATTCGAACCCACTCTCTCTATGGCTCTTTCTTGCAAAACCCGTAATAGTTTAATTTGTGCCTGCATCGGCATGGACTCAATTTCATCGAGAAATAATGTGCCGCCCTGAGCATGTTCAAATTTTCCTATTCGTGTGTTTTCTGCACCAGTAAATGCCCCTTTTTCATGACCATAAAGCTCGCTTTCGATGAGATTCTCGGGTACGGCTCCGCAGTTTACCGCGACAAAGTTGGCATCACGCCGCGAACTTTGCTCATGTAATGAACGTGCCACTAATTCTTTGCCCGTTCCGGTTTCACCAAAGAGCAGAATATCAGCACTCGTATCTGCAATAGAAGAAATGGTTTCTTTTAATCGTTCAACAGACTGGGTGGTGCCGATAATTCGTGGCCCAAGAGTTTGGCTAGCCTTGAGAGAGCGTTTTAACTGTTCATTCTCTATGGTTAACGTTCGTTTTTCGATTGCCCGTGTTACGGTATCTATCAGCCTTTCAGGTGAAAATGGTTTTTCTATGAAATCATATGCGCCGTTTTGAATCGCTTGAACTGCCATTGAGATATCGCCGTGTCCGGTAATTAAAATAATGGGGATTCCTACGTGATTGTGCTGCACGGTGGCAAGCATATCCAAACCACTCAATCCGGGCATTTTTATGTCACAGACAATGGCCAGTGGGTCAGGGCCTGCTTTCAATGCGATGATGGCTTCTTCAGCACTGGCAAAAAATGCGGCGTTGATTTCTGCTAGTTCAAAGCTTTGTTCCAAGGCGACTCTAATATCTGCTTCATCGTCTATAAAAAATACTTGGCTCATACTGCTGCGTCCTTGTCGCTATTTGGAAGTGCAATGCTAAAGCGTGCGCCACCTAATGGAGAAGAGTTTGTCTCAATTCGCCCTTTAAAGTGTTGCATGATCTGTTGGGATATTGATAGGCCAAGACCTAATCCATTGTCCTTAGTAGTGTAAAATGGGTCAAAAATACCGTCTTGATGGACGGAATTGATGCCAGAGCCAGAATCATCGATGTGTATAAAGCATTCTGTTTTGGTGCCAGAGACGGAAATTTGGATACGTTTATCGTCACTGTGTTCTAAGGCTTGCACGGCATTGGTCAGCAAGTTGATCAATACTTGCTCTAATTGAATCGGATTGACGCAGACCCTGCTTTCTTGCTTGGGTTCAACGAACTCAAATTGGATCATCGAAGACTTGAGTTGCGGCTGCATCAGTTCGATGGCGGTATAAATAACGGGTGGCAGTTTCACGATCGAAAGATCGTGTACATCGGTTTTCTTGGCGAAAGATTTTAGCTGTTGGCTAATTTTGGCCATACGTTCGGTCAGTGCGACAATGCGCGCTAAATTGTCTTTTGCTCTTTCTGGTTTCTGTTTATCAATAAACCGTTGGCCATTTTCAGCAAAGCTACGGATGGCGGCAAGCGGATTATTAAGCTCGTGACTAATACTCGCGGACATCTGCCCTAATACTGCGAGTTTTGCGGCTTGAACCAGTTCGTCTTGAGTTTGTCGTAAGGCTTTTTCGGTTTTCACTCGTTCGGAAATCTCAGCATGCAATTCAGCCGTTCTCTCCATCACTTGGAATTCGAGTTTTTGCTTGGCTTCTGTTTGAATTTGCTCAATCTGCCGATGTCGATATCGTCGGCTTGCCATAAGAACGAGAGCGAGATATACGGCAGTATAGGCCAGGCCGATGATGACAATGAAACCGAACAAGTCGATATACAAACGTGAGAAGGGTGTAACCACTCGCAAGGTTAAATCCGGAATCTCGACATTTTTTTGCGATGACAGGTAGCTCTGGGTAAACCAATTTTTCCGAGGTTTGGTTAGCCTCGATATTGGTTCCTCTAGTTGACCTTGAAACCCTAAACTGCGGATATTGCTGTCTAGGTATTGCCTTGAGTTTCTGATGTTAGCTCTCTGTGTAGCGGTCAGTTCAACCAAACTTTGAAACAGCCAATCTTGATTGCTGGACATAAAAATGACGTTGTTGGCATCGGTTGCGACAAACACATTGCCTTCACTATGCCAACTGCGTTCTATGGCAGAGATGTCCATCTTAACAACAACAACACCGATGTACTCCGCGGCGTAGGTCACTGGGTAGGCGTAATAGTATCCCCTTAATCCAGACGTCGATCCTAAGGCAAAGTAGGCACTTTTCCGCCCAGCTATCGCATTTTGAAAATAAGGGCGAAAAGCAAAGTTTTTGCCAATAAATGGATTTGCTCGACTCCAGTTACTGGCCGCAATAGTATTGCCAAGCTCATCGAGTAAGTAGGTGTCAGAAGCCTGAATTACCGAATTGACCTGTTCTAGATAGCGATTAGTTATATCCAGTTGAGCACTGTTATCAGGTGTAATTAAAGCGTCGATAAGCTCGGTATCTTGAGAAAGCAGCTGCGGAATATGCTGATATTTATCGAGTTTACTATCGATCACATCGGCAAATCGTTCAAGCTGGGTTCTGTGATCTTCTAGAAGGGCATCGTATCGGTAATCCCAATAAGCTTTACCACCTATTAAGGTGGTTAGAATAAAGACTATTAGGAAGAAAAAAGAGAGACGTTTTATCCGCAAACTTAGCTCCACTGTACATGCTTGCTGAGCAGAAACGTGTATTGTTTCCTTATCCGCTTTAGGTTAACGAAAATGGAGCGAATGTGGCGAAAAAGTTATGGGTTATGAGAGGTCAGTGGAACACAAAACTAGAGCGAGATCTCTTTTTCAGCTTTTAGGAAAAAAAACCACTTCACTCTCTTGAAAAAGCCGATATTGTCCCCATTTCATTGTGACGATCGCCAAAAAAGCGGTTGTTTTAGTGTTTGTAAGAGTAATTAGTGACAAATACAGGGAAAGCATTGAGTTCGACTCGACAGGGTTGTTCGAGATCGCTAGAATGTCGCGTCTAAAATTTTGTCCTGAGACTAATCAGAGACATCTTTGTTCAAGAAATGTTCTTGAGGTCATTTAAGGTGTCACTCATTAGTCCGGCAATCAAATGTTTTGGTTGTCGATACTCGTTTAAGAAAGTGTCATTTAAGGCACTTACAAGGATGAAGCATTGGTTTCTGCGTTGCGCAGAGCTTATTGCTCATACGCTCAGATAATCTGAGCCAAATAGAGGTTTATATAATGCAAGTTACTGTTGAAACTCTAGAGGGCCTAGAGCGCCGTCTAAACATTACTGTTCCTGCTGCTAACATCGAAGATGCAGTGACAGCTGAACTACGCAACATCGCTAAGAACCGTCGTTTCGACGGCTTCCGTAAAGGCAAAGTGCCAATGAAGATGGTTGCGAAAATGTACGGCAAAGCAGTACGTCAAGACGTAATGGGTGAAGTAATGCAACGTCACTTCATCGAAGCGATCGTTAAAGAGAAAATCAACCCAGCAGGCGCACCAACTTTTGCTCCAGTAGAGACAGAAGAAGGTAAAGACCTAGTATTTACAGCCACTTTTGAAGTTTACCCAGAAGTTGAGCTAAAAGGTCTAGAGAACATCGTTGTTGAAAAGCCAGCAACTGAAGTTAACGATTCTGATGTAGAAGAGATGATCGAAACTCTTCGTAAGCAACAAGCAACTTGGAAAGAAGTTGATGAAGCTGCTTCTGAAGGTTCTCGTGCAACTATCGACTTTACTGGTTCTATCGACGGTGAAGAGTTTGAAGGCGGTAAAGCTGAAAACTTCCCACTAGAAATGGGTGCTGGTCGTATGATCCCAGGTTTTGAAGACGGTATCGTTGGCAAAACTGCGGGTATGGAATTCGAAATCGACGTAAACTTCCCAGAAGATTACCACGCTGAAAACCTAAAAGGTAAAGCAGCTAAATTCCTAATCAAAGTAAACAAAGTAGAAACTCGTGAGCTTCCAGAGCTAACTGACGAGTTCGTTTCTAAGTTCGGTGTTGCTGAAGGCGGTGTTGAAGGTCTTAAGACTGAAGTTCGTAAGAACATGGAACGCGAACTTAAGCAAGCAATCAAGAACCGCATCAAAGAGCAAGCGCTTGACGGTCTTGTTAAAGAGAACGACATTGACGTTCCTGCTGCACTTATCGACCAAGAAATTGGCGGCCTACGTCAGCAAGCGGCACAACGCTTCGGTGGTAACCCAGAAGCAGCTGAGCAGCTTCCACGTGAACTATTCGAAGAGCAAGCTAAGCGCCGCGTAGTTGTTGGCCTTCTTCTAGGTGAAGTGATCAAGTCTGAAGAGCTAGAAGCTAGCGACGAGAAAGTGAAAGCACTTATCTCTGAAATGGCAACGGCATACGAAGATCCATCAGAAGTTATCGCTTACTACGAGCAAAACGAGCAAATGATGAACAACATGCGCAACGTAGCGCTAGAAGAGCAAGCAATTGATGCGATTCTAGCGAAAGCGAATGTTTCTGATAAAGAAATTAGCTTCAGCGAGCTAATGAATCAGCAACCTGCTCAATAAGCAATATCTTGTATAGAAGGTTGACTTGACGTCAACTTCTCTGCTAACAATGGTCCGTATGATGTAATCATCCGGGCCATTTATTTTAGGGACATAAGAATATGAGCTACCAAGAAAATAATGCAATGTCGCCAATCATGAACGCGCTAGTACCGATGGTGGTGGAACAAACTTCCCGAGGCGAACGTTCTTACGATATCTATTCACGACTACTTAAAGAACGAATCATTTTTTTGACGGGTCAAGTAGAAGACAATATGGCCAACTTAATTGTTGCTCAGTTGCTTTTTTTAGAATCAGAAAACCCTGACAAAGACATTTTCCTATACATTAACTCTCCAGGCGGCAGCGTAACTGCAGGCATGTCTATTTACGACACAATGCAATTTATTAAGCCAAATGTCAGCACGTTGTGTACAGGTCAGGCTTGTTCTATGGGTGCATTCCTCCTAGCGGGTGGTGCTCCGGGTAAGCGTTTCGCTCTGCCAAATTCTCGAGTCATGATTCACCAGCCATTAGGTGGTTTCCAAGGACAGGCTTCAGATATTCAGATCCACGCACAAGAAATTCTTAGCATCAAAGAGAAGCTAAACAACCTGTTGGCTGAACATACAGGCCAACCAATGGACATCATTGAGCGTGATACCGATCGTGATAACTTTATGTCTGCTGCACAGGCGGCAGAATATGGAATTATCGATCAAGTATTAACCCATAGAGGTTAATACTTAAACACTTGAGATTGTATTGTCCAAATAGAAGCCTATCTATTACCAATTGGTAGGCGAAATTTGGGCCAAATTGATATACACTCAAAACATAGAAAGTAAAGGCTAAGAGGTTAGCGGATGACAGATAAAAGCAAAGAGGGTGGTAGCGGAAAGCTGCTTTACTGCTCTTTCTGTGGCAAAAGTCAGCACGAAGTTCGCAAGCTAATCGCAGGTCCTTCTGTTTACATTTGTGATGAATGTGTCGATCTCTGTAACGACATTATTCGTGAAGAAATCAAAGATGTGTTACCAAAGAAAGAATCGGAAGCGTTACCAACGCCACGAGAGATTCGTTCACACCTTGATGATTATGTAATTGGTCAAGACTATGCGAAGAAAGTACTCGCTGTAGCGGTTTATAACCACTACAAGCGTTTACGCAATGGTGATACCACAAGCGAAGGCGTTGAGCTAGGTAAGAGTAACATCTTGCTAATTGGTCCAACCGGTAGTGGTAAAACTTTGTTAGCAGAGACGCTTGCTCGTTTCTTGGATGTGCCATTTACAATGGCAGACGCGACGACACTAACCGAAGCTGGTTATGTGGGCGAAGACGTTGAAAACATCATCCAAAAACTGCTGCAGAAATGTGATTACGACGTAGCGAAAGCGGAACGTGGTATCGTTTATATCGACGAAATCGATAAAATTTCTCGTAAAGCAGAGAATCCATCAATCACTCGCGATGTGTCGGGTGAAGGTGTTCAACAAGCATTGTTGAAATTGGTTGAAGGCACTATTGCTTCAGTACCTCCTCAAGGTGGTCGTAAGCATCCACAACAAGAGTTCTTGCAGGTTGACACCTCAAAAATCTTGTTCATTTGTGGTGGTGCGTTTGCAGGCCTGGATAAAGTCATCGATCAGCGCGTGGCAACTGGCACTGGTATCGGCTTTGGCGCAGAAGTGCGCTCTAAAGACGAAACGAAAACAGTCGGTGAGTTATTCATGCAGGTCGAGCCAGAAGATTTGGTTAAATATGGCCTGATCCCTGAGTTCATCGGTCGTTTGCCTGTTACAACAACATTAACAGAGCTTGATGAAGAAGCTTTGATTCAAATTCTATGTGAACCAAAGAATGCACTAACTAAGCAATATGGTGCGTTGTTTGATTTAGAAAATGTAGAGCTTGAGTTCCGAGAAGACGCATTGCGTGCAATTGCTAAGAAAGCAATGGAACGTAAAACGGGTGCGCGTGGTCTACGCTCTATCCTTGAAGGCGTACTTCTTGAAACAATGTATGAGCTTCCATCAGCCATTGATGTGAGTAAAGTTGTAATTGATGAAAGCGTCATCAATGGTGAGTCTGAACCATTGCTAATCTATAGCAACACAGACAACCAAGCCGCTAGCGCCGACTAATGCGACACTGATATAAAAAAGGAGGTATTGATTACCTCCTTTTTTTATTCTTTCATTGAATCATGTAAAACTGCCCCCATATATTGAGCATAATACTAAGCGGAAGAGAGAATTATATGAACTTGGAACGTTCCGAGCATATCGAAATCCCGGTGCTGCCTCTGCGCGACGTTGTGGTCTATCCACACATGGTCATTCCTTTATTTGTTGGCCGTGAAAAGTCAATCAGCTGCTTGGAAGCAGCGATGGACAATGATAAACAAGTACTTCTTGTCGCCCAAAAGGAAGCAGACACAGAAGAGCCTCAAGTAGACGACTTGTTTACAACGGGTACTGTAGCAACGATTCTACAACTTCTAAAACTTCCAGACGGCACAGTTAAAGTACTCGTCGAAGGTCAGCAACGAGCCAAAATTAATAGCTACCGTGAAGAAGAGTTCTTCATCGCGGAAGCTCAATACCTAGTGACTCCAGAGCTCGAAGAGCGCGAAGAAGAAGTGATCGTTCGCAGTGCAATCGATCAATTCGAAGGTTTCATTAAGCTCAATAAAAAAATTCCACCAGAGGTTCTGACTTCACTCAGTGGAATTGATGAAGCAGCGCGTCTGGCGGATACCATTGCCGCTCACATGCCTCTTAAGTTAACGGAAAAACAAGCCGTACTTGAAATTATTGATGTGGGTGAGCGATTAGAGTTCTTAATGGGACAAATGGAATCTGAAATTGACCTGCTTCAGGTCGAAAAACGGATTCGTGGTCGCGTTAAAAAGCAGATGGAAAAATCTCAGCGTGAGTATTATCTGAACGAACAGATGAAAGCGATTCAAAAAGAACTCGGTGACATGGACGATGCTCCAGACGAGTTCGAGGCTCTGAAAAAGAAAATTGAAGAGTCAAAAATGCCACAAGAAGCGCGTGAGAAGACTGAACAAGAGCTACACAAGCTTAAAATGATGTCTCCGATGTCTGCAGAAGCGACAGTCGTGCGCAGTTACATCGATTGGATGGTCGGTGTGCCTTGGGCTAAGCGCTCTAAGGTGAAAAAGAATCTCGCTAAAGCCGAAGAGATCCTTAATGAAGACCATTACGGGCTAGAGCGGGTCAAAGAGCGTATTTTAGAGTATTTGGCGGTGCAAAATCGCATCAACAAACTCAAAGGTCCAATCCTGTGCTTAGTGGGCCCTCCAGGTGTAGGTAAAACCTCGCTTGGACGTTCAATCGCATCCGCGACGGGGCGAAAGTACACCCGAATGGCTCTTGGTGGCGTTCGTGATGAAGCCGAAATTCGCGGCCATCGTCGTACTTATATTGGTTCTATGCCAGGTAAACTAATCCAAAAAATGTCAAAAGTTGGTGTGAAAAACCCACTTTTCTTATTGGATGAAATCGACAAGATGTCGTCAGATATGCGTGGTGACCCATCCTCAGCGTTATTGGAAGTGCTTGATCCTGAACAGAATAATGCCTTCAACGATCATTACCTAGAAGTCGACTACGACTTGTCTGATGTAATGTTTGTTGCGACGTCAAACTCAATGAATATTCCAGGTCCTTTGCTTGATCGTATGGAAGTTATTCGCTTATCTGGCTACACAGAAGACGAAAAACTCAATATCGCTAAGCGCCACTTGTTAACAAAACAGGTTGGTCGAAATGGCCTCAAAGATCACGAGATCGAGATCGAAGACTCGGCTATTCTCGGGATAATTCGCTACTACACACGTGAAGCGGGTGTTCGTAGCCTAGAACGAGAGATTTCGAAGATTTGCCGTAAAGCGGTTAAGAACATCTTGCTGGATAAGTCGATAAAGACGGTTGTCGTTAACGAAGATAACCTCAAGGAGTTCTTAGGCGTTCAACGTTTCGACTACGGCAAAGCAGATGACCGCAATAGAATAGGCCAAGTGACAGGTCTTGCTTGGACGGAAGTTGGCGGTGATCTGCTCACCATCGAAACCGAAGCCATGGTTGGTAAAGGCAAGTTAACTCAAACCGGTTCTCTTGGCGATGTGATGCAAGAATCGATTCAAGCGGCAATGACCGTGGTTCGTTCTCGTGCAGAGAAGCTCGGTATTAATACCGATTTTTACGAAAAGCGTGACATTCACGTGCATGTGCCAGAAGGTGCGACACCAAAAGATGGCCCTAGCGCGGGTATTGCAATGTGCACAGCGTTAGTCTCTAGCTTGACCGGTAACCCAGTGAAAGCTGAAGTGGCGATGACGGGTGAGATCACTTTACGAGGCGAAGTATTGCCGATTGGTGGTTTGAAAGAGAAGCTGCTTGCGGCTCATCGTGGTGGCATAAAAACGGTGTTAATTCCGCATGATAACAAACGTGATTTAGAAGAAATTCCCGACAACGTTATCGCAGATTTGAAGGTGATTCCTGTTCAGTGGATTGATGAAGTGCTCAATATTGCATTGGAGCGTCCACCTCTTGGAGTGGCGTTTGAACCCGAAAAATAGTGATATGCTGCAAATTTAGTTAAAAGAAATACGCTGATAAGCAAAAAAAGCTTGTCAGCGTTTTTTTGTGGCACTAACTTAATTAACTGTAGCTCTGAACCCCTTGATTGATAAGGGTTAGGGTCTTTCAATACGAGAATGGAATTAAATGTTACCTTTATAAAAAAACTAACGGGTAACCTAAAGGGGAAACACAGTGAACAAGACACAATTAGTTGAAAAAATCGCAGAAAACGCAGACCTTTCTAAAGCATCAGCAGGTCGTGCTCTAGACGCATTTATCGAGGCAGTGGGCTCTACTCTAGAAGGTGGCGATCAAGTTGCCTTAGTTGGCTTCGGCACTTTCAGTGTTCGCACTCGTGCAGCACGCACAGGCCGTAACCCAAAAACTGGCGAAGAAATCCAAATCGCTGAAGCGAAAGTACCAGCTTTCAAAGCAGGTAAAGCTCTTAAAGACGCTTGTAACTAATACCTTACCCTGTTGTTTATACAGGAATATCAAACTCTAATAATGGGTTTGAAGGGACGAAAAATCGAACCTTTTTAAAATATGCGCATCTTACTGATGCGCATTTCTTTTTCTGGTATTATCCAATCAGAAAAAGTTTATACCTTTAAGTCTTGAGAGTAGTTAAATTATGATGGAACGATTACGCGAAGGCGTTAATAGCATCGCGGTGAAAATTATCCTTGGATTGATCATCCTTTCGTTTGTATTCGCCGGTGTTGGGAGTTACATCGTTGGTGGTGGCGCCAATGTCGCAGCAAAAGTAGGAAATGTAGAAATTGCCCGTGGTGAATTCGAACAGGCATACCAAAATGAGCGCAATCGCATGCAATCGCAGCTAGGTGATTATTTTGCGAGCCTATTAGCCGATCCAGCCTACGCAGAGTCGTTTAGAAAGTCTGTTCTTGATCGAATGATCAACGATGTATTGCTTGAGCAGCACGCGGAATCTCTTGGTCTTCGAATCAGCGATACTCAAATTCGCCAAATGATCTTGGATATGCCTCAATTCCAAAACAACGGAGCGTTTGATCAAGAAATCTATCAAGCGTCTTTACGCCGTGCAGGTTTCAGTGCAGACAGTTTTGCAGAATACCTACGTCGTGATTTGGTTAGAAACCAGCTTATGATGGCACTGCAGGGCAGTGAGTTCACGTTGCCAAGTGAAGTTGAACTGCAAAGCAAGCTACTGACACAAACTCGTGATATTCGTACGTTGACGTTATCGAAGGCGACGTTTGCAGAGAACGCAGACATTACATCTGAAGAAATTCAGCAATATTACGATGAAAACCCAGCGCAGTACACTCGCCCAGAGCAGGTGAAAGTTGCGTATATCGAACTGTCAGCAGAAGCTTTAAAAGGTACAGTTGATATTAGCGATGATGAAATTCAACAGTATTATGATGAGCATCTAGATAAGTACTCAACAGCGGAACAACGCAGTGTTAGTCACATCCTGGTTCAAGGTGATGACGAGGCAAAAGCGCAAGCTATTTTAGACGAATTGAACGCGGGTGCTGATTTTGCGATTGTAGCTCAAGAAAAATCTGAAGACATTGGCAGCTCTGAAGAAGGTGGGTCTTTAGGTTGGATTGAAAAAGACGTGATGGATCCTGCTTTTGAAGAAGCCGCCTTTGCACTGTCTAATGTTGGCGACCGTACTGCTTTGGTTAAATCTGATTTTGGCTACCACATCATCCAACTGGATGCTTTGAAAGCTTCTCAGTCTAAACCTCTTTCTGAAGTGCATGCCGAGATTGTTGCCGAGTTGAGCGATCAAATTGCAGTAGATGAGTTCTACGCTCTGCAAAATGAGTTAGAGAAAGTAGCATTTGAATATCCTGACTCTCTTGATGATGCTGCACAAGCAGTTAACTTGGGCATTCAGACCACGGATTTTGTGTCTGCGCAAGATGCCCCTGAATTGCTGAAATCGCCTGCTGTTATGCAAGTGCTGATGAGCCCTGAAGTTAAAGAAGATGGGTTGAACTCTGAAGTGGTTGAAGTCGCTCCCGAGCATGTAATTGTAGTGCGCGTTGAAGATGTTCGTGAGCAAACTGTTTTGCCACTTAACGACGTACGTGAGCAGGTAGAGATTCAATTGGCAGCAGCTAAAGGTGAACAACAAGCTCTAGAGCTTGGCGCACAGTTAGTGGCGGAGCTCAAAGAAGGTAAGCGAGATTTACTGCAGAGCAATAACATCGCTTTCGGTGAGCTAGAAACTATTGACCGTAATTCGCCACTGGCCGGAACTGCATTTGCAATGGCTAAGCCACAGGCAGAGCAATCAACTTTTGCACAAAGCAAAGATATGGAAGGCAATGTGGTTGTTATTGAGCTAACTAAGGTTGCGGCGAATTTTGATCCAGCATACAACGAGCAAATCAGTGCGCAAATGGAACGAGTTAGTACCCAACAAGATCTGACTGCAGTACTTACTGTACTGAGAGATAACGCAGACATAGAGTACTTCGTTGTTGAACAGTAGTTTGATGTAAGTCACTCATGTAGTGAAACTGATAACTCTCTTAAAACGAGCCGCTAATGCGGCTCGTTTTGTTTTGGGCTACTTCTAATATTCATATGGCCCCAAAGCGCTATAGTTTTCTTTTTAAAAAAGGAGAAAACCATGCAAAAACTCATTTCATTATTGATTATTAGCCTGTTCGCTTTGGGGCCTCTTGCTCCGTTCGCTCATGCAGACGAGAGCAAGCTTGAAGGGATAGAAATTACAGTGAATATTAATCAAGCTAGCGCTGAGGAGTTGGCTGAACTGCTCACAGGTGTTGGTTTAAAGAAAGCGCAAGAGATTGTGGATTATCGAATACAGAATGGCCCATTTAAAACCGCGAATGATTTAAGTAATGTTAAAGGGATAGGCACAACAACCGTCGAGAAAAATCGCGATAGAATTTTGTTGTAAACTCTCATCATCGCTGCATTAGCTTTGCGACGCTGGCCGTTGCTAATCCAGCGATGGTACCTATAAAATGTGCTTCTGTTGCGACACTCGCGTCGATCATTTGGGCTGTGACCTCTGACGCGCCGTACACGCCCTCCCAAGCTACTTTTGCAATGACAGCCACAACTAGCGCCCAACTGGTCCTTCGGCCTCTGAGAGCTTCATTTAAAGCCCAATAAGAGAACAGGCCGTGCAAGGCTCCAGATAGCCCTAGGTACCAGCCAAGAGAGCTTGACAGCAAGCAAAGACCGATGATTGAGCTAATAAAGATAAGCAAAAACACAAAGTGATTAGGTCTCGGGCGGAAAATCCATACTAAAATCCACAGCGCCGCGAGGTTCATTATCAAATGGACGCTGTTGGTGTGAGAGAAATTTCCTGTTAGGATGCGCCACCATTGCCCCGAATTGATCGCGGTTTTATCCCACACGAGCCAAGATTGTATCAAAGGCAGTTGTGCTAAAATGCAAATCATACTGATGATTATTAATCGAATTTTCAAGTGAGCCTCATGTCTCGGTATTGTACTCAATGTAAAAAAGCCTTGAAAGCCTGCATATGCCAATGGATTTCACCAATAAACTCAACCACAGAACTGTTGATATTACAGCATCCTAGCGAAGAGAGAAGACCTCTTGGGACTGCGCGAATACTATCGTTGTCATTAGTTAACACTCGAGTTCTTGTCGGAGAAGACTTTACCGATAATGAAACGCTGAATCGAGTACTGGACGATGATATAGAGACTTCGGTTCTATTTCCCGCAGAGCACGCTACAGTATTACACCGCCAGAGTTCGAACCATGACGGAGCGTCCCCCAAGCGCTTTATCTTGCTTGATGGGACATGGAAAAAAGCCTACAAAATATGGCAGCTTTCCAAAAATCTGCACGCTTTACCACAGGTTAAACTGCCCGAAGATTTACAAGGGGACTACCGGATTCGCAAAGCGCCGTCTGAGAACAGCTTATCCACCGTTGAAGCGGGATATCATTTGCTATCACTTGTTGAACCTGAATGTAACTTTGGTTCGCTGCTGTCTGCGTTTAAAAACATGATAGATTTTCAAATTCAACAGATGCCCCCAGATCTATATCGAAAGCACTATGACAATGACTAGATCGGGTTATCCGATACTCGTATGAGCGGCAAAAAGCTGCTGATGCATTTTTTGTGCGTAACCGTCAGTCATCGCCGAGATATAGTCAGCTATTACTCGCATCCCTTCTTCTGCGGAGTCGGAGGCATCGCGCCACAGTTTACAGGTTGAATCGGGCAGTAAACGCTCAGGGTCAGCGCTAAACGCTTCAAACAAATCCATAGTGATCTGTTGTCCTTTGTATTCGAAGATCTGAACTCTGGGGACCTGAATTACGTAATTGCTCACAAATGATTTCAAAATGTTGAGAACATGAGTCATCTCAGGGCTGAGGTAGGCATTGTACCTTAACAAAGGTTCATCAAACTCATGCGCTTCGGGATGGATTTGTACACTCGTTAGCAGCGCGTTAACAATGCCACCTATGGCATCTTTACGTTCATAATGCTTTTCTGAAAACAGCATGGCGCTGATGGAGTCAATTTGCTGCGCGAGCCAACACCCCGTCAGGCTTTTCAGTTCGAGCGCAGCTGTTGCGTCCCATTGGTCGCGCGTGACTAATTTGAGAACGATAGCATCTTCAAGGTCGTGTACGCCGTAGGCGATATCATCTGCCAGTTCCATGATTGAGCAATCAAGAGATTTATAGCGTGTTTTTTTATGTTTGAATGGATCGTTAGAGCTCGGTCTCATTTGAGCGAGTGCGTTGATATCTGATCCAGACAGTGAGGCAAAGACCCAGTCGAGCTGTGGTTTGTCGACATCGTAAATGCCTTTGGCTGGTGTCCATTCTTTGGCTTTTAGTTGTCGGCGTTGTTGTGAGGGGAGGGGCGACTGTTCGGCTCGGGTTTGACTAATAAACGCCGGGTATTTTAATAGCCCCAAAAGCGTGCGACGAGTTAAATTCATGCCGTGGGATTCGGTATAAGGCTCTAATTGAGTGACGATACGAAATGTCTGCCCATTACCTTCAAAACCGCCATGATCACGCATCATGAAATTGAGAGCGACTTCGCCCCCATGGCCGTAGGGTGGGTGACCAATATCGTGGGCAAGGCATAAAGATTCAATTAAACTATCTGAAGGTAGCAAAGGAGAGAATTCACTGTGCTTTTGATGAAGCTGTGCGACAATGCCAGAACCAATCTGGGCAGCTTCTAAAGAGTGCGTAAGACGAGTTCGGTGAAAATCGTTGCCTCCAGCTCCGTGAACTTGAGTCTTTGCTTGCAAACGTCTAAACGCTGCTGAGTGCAATATCCTCGCCCTGTCACGTTGGTACGGATCTCTATGATCGTCACGACGTAACTTATGTTCGTCGCTGTGCCTAGCTTGCCAAGTCTCTTGGTTGGTCAGTTCCATCTAGTCCTTTTGCTCCTTGCGCTAAAAATGACTGCGTCGGGCTAACTGATTTCATCAAGTGAAAGTTCAAAGCTCGGTGCAAATGTGGTTAAGAAATACTCCATCTCTGGCGTTTGTTTCTCTTTAAGTGTGCCATCGAGCCGTTTTTTTGCGAGTGCATATTCATGATTACCGGCACTGAGTTCTTCTAAACACTTGAGATAAGCGCATATGGAGTCGGCTTGTTTAACAATATCACGGTCTTCTTCGTAAGCACTATCCGAGACCAAAAAAGGTCGAAATTCGTCTTGGAACTCTTCGGGTAGTAATGACAGTAACTTGAGCTCCGCTGCTGCTTCTATCTTTTTATATTCTTTAGCAATATCAGGATTGTAATACTTGACTGGGGTGGGCATGTCGCCGGTAAGAACTTCGCTGGTATCGTGGTACATGGCCAGTATGGCGATGCGCTCGGGATTGGCATTACCGGAAAATTTTTTGTTTTTGATAATGGCTAAGGCGTGGGCGACGAAAGCGACTTGAAGGCTATGCTCAGAAATATTCTCGGTTGACACTGAGCGCATGAGAGGCCAGCGCTGTATCAGTTTCATTCGGGCAAGGTGAGCGAAAAAATGACTTTCTTTCATACAACTGACTCCATAATAAAAGCGCTAAACAGCCAAAACTCGACAATGTTTTGGTATGCGTAGCGCTTATTAAGAATAGGCTTATTGTTTGTATTATGAAAGAGTTACTGACTATAAGTCGATAAGAATCTTTCAAAGCGTCCAATCGCCAGTTCCAGATCTTCAACGTGAGGTAAAGTCACGATCCGAACGTGGTCAGGCTTAGGCCAGTTAAATCCAGAGCCTTGTACCAACAGTACCTTTTCTTGTTTGAGAAAATCGAGAACCATTTTCTGATCGTCTTTAATGCTGTACATCTTAGTGTCAATCTTCGGGAACAGGTACATTGCTCCTTTCGGTTTCACACAACTCACACCGGGGATTTGAGTGATGAGGTCATAGGCTCTATCTCGCTGCTCAAGTAAGCGGCCGCCAGGAAGGATGAGCTCATTAATGCTTTGGTATCCCCCTAGTGCTGTTTGGATCGCATGTTGCATTGGAACGTTGGCACACAAACGCATCGAGGCCAGCATTTCCAAACCATCGATATAGCCTTTGGCCATGTGTTTTGGACCTGTTAAGAACATCCAACCACCACGGAAACCACATACACGGTATGCCTTTGAAATGCCGTTGAACGTCACCATTAAAACATCATCGGCTAGGGTCGAAATTGAAGTGTGTGTGGCACCATCATAGAGAACTTTATCGTAGATTTCGTCAGCAAAGATAATCAGATTGTGTTTTCTTGCAATCTCAATCACCTCTAAAAGGAAATCGCGACTGTACACAGCACCCGTCGGGTTGTTTGGGTTAATGAGTACGATCCCACGCGTTTTCGGTGTGATTTTCTTTTTGATATCATCAAGGTCCGGGTACCAGTCTGCTTCTTCATCACATAGGTAATGAACCGGGTTACCACCAGATAATGATACCGCCGCAGTCCAAAGTGGGTAATCAGGGGCGGGTACTAGCAACTCATCTCCGTTATTGAGTAGCGCTTGCATGGCCATCACGATAAGCTCAGAGACACCGTTTCCAATGTAAACATCTTCAACATCCAGGCTGCGAAGCCCTTTACGTTGATAGTGTTGCACTATGGCTTTTCGCGCCGAGTAGATCCCTTTCGAATCACAGTAACCTTGTGACGTCGGCAGGTTTCTGATGACGTCGACTAAAATTTCATCAGGGGCATCGAAACCAAACGGGGCGGGATTACCTATATTGAGCTTTAGTATTTTATGCCCCTCTTCTTCCATGCGCTTAGCATGTTTGAGTACAGGTCCCCTAATGTCGTAGCAGACATTATCGAGTTTTGACGACATCTCGATATTTTTCATTGTTTGATTCCTGGAAATTAATGGTTTTCTTTATTAAAGTACACCAATTGCAGTTTTGATAGAATAAAAATCTGTTAAAAGTGATGGATTTAGAATCGAGATCATTTGTTGTAAGTCATAGAGTTGTACAGCATTAACAAATACACGCTCATGTTCTTGATCTCTCGGGTATGTAGAAATACAGTAACCTATTAATCGAAAAACATAAGCACTAGTCACCGAGGTAGAATTGTCTCACTTAAAGCATGCTATCGCTGAACTCATTGAACGTGTGAATGAAGTCAGCCCCGAAGTGAAACGCATTGAACAGCATCTAACGGAAAAGCCCAGAAGTCACTTTATTGACTGGTTGGGAGCTCAACCTGTATTTCCAAAGATGTATTGGCAGTCTCGCGATACACGAGAAGAAGTCGTCGCGTTAGGCCAATTGCATGTATTCTCAGAGGCCGCGCCTGCATTTACTATCTTGGCGGATAGACAGCGCGTCTGGGGAGGACGTTCTTTTGATGGGCATACGGCCAAAAATCGTCGATGCATGTCAGCTTTCTTTTTCCTACCCAAAATTGAGCTCATTCGATTTGACAAGACATGGCGTCTTGCCGTTAACCTTTGCAAAGAAAAGCATCTCATCATCAAAGCTCTTCGACAGTTGGTGTGTGATGCACCGGATCTGGCACCGATAGGCACTTCGATAGTTTCTATGCAGCACATTCCTGACAAGAGCGAATGGGGCGGCATGGTGGATGACGTACTCAATGGTATTGAGGACGGTCAGTTTAAAAAAGTGGTGTTGGCACGCAAAACGGCTATCGATCTAAGTGATCCCATATCACCTGAGCAGTTGTTAAAAGCGAGTTATTTGCATAACAACCATAGTTTTCATTTTCTGATGTCATTGTCAGATAAACACAGTTTTGTTGGTTCAACACCTGAGCGTCTTTATCGTAGGGTCGGCAGTGAGTTAGAAACCGAAGCCCTTGCAGGTACAATTGGCCGAGGCAGTAATGCGACGCAAGACATGCAATTGGCCAACTGGCTTTCAAGTGACAATAAAAATCTCAATGAAAACCAGTATGTCGTTGATGACATTCTACAAAGCCTGGCCCCTTACTCCCCGGTGATTCAGGCTGAAACTGAGCCTAGGCTAGTACGTTTGAGACAAGTTCAACATCTGAAACGCAATATCCAGTGTCAATTGAATTCTGGTATTAACGCGGTGCAATTACTGCAGGCGCTTCAACCTACAGCTGCGGTTGCTGGGTTACCGAGAAAGGAAGCGATGGCCTACATAGAGCGACATGAACCGTTTGCTCGTGGCTGGTATGCTGGCTCTATCGGTTATATTGCCCAAGACAAGGCCGAGTTTTGTGTTGCGATTCGCAGCGCACTGCTTCTTAACGATCAAATCCAGTTGTTTGCAGGCGCGGGCATTGTGCCTGGTTCTGTTGCCGAACATGAGTGGCAAGAGCTCGATAAGAAGATGTCAACTTTGCTGAGCCTCATTTCTGATAACCCGTCCTTAGGTGTTGCATCCTAGTGAATAATCAAGCTGCTTTAAATCGAGTATGGACTCAAACACTACTCGAAGAACTCTACCGCTTAGGTGTTAACGATATTTGCATTGCGCCGGGTTCACGTTCCACACCATTAACCTTAGAAGCGGTAGAACACGGTTGTTTTAACA
This sequence comes from Vibrio gelatinilyticus, assembly GCF_022836845.1. Taxonomy (GTDB): domain Bacteria; phylum Pseudomonadota; class Gammaproteobacteria; order Enterobacterales; family Vibrionaceae; genus Vibrio; species Vibrio gelatinilyticus. The sequence goes on along the minus strand of NZ_JAJNNZ010000001.1, from coordinate 438,573 downwards.
TTCACACTCATTTCGATGAACGCGGCCTTGGCTTTATGGCCCTTGGTTTGGCAAAAGTCAGTCGTAAGCCTGTTGTGGTGATCGTTACGTCAGGGACAGCTGTGACCAATCTTCTCCCAGCCGTCGCTGAATCTAAATTGACGGGTGAAAAACTGATATTGCTGACATCCGATCGCCCTTTAGAACTCATTGGTTGTGGTGCAAATCAAGCCATCGAGCAGCCGGGTGTATTTGCGCCGCATGTTAGTGACGCCGTTAATCTGCCAAGCCCCAGTACCCAGATCCCCCTGGCATGGTTACTAACGACCATTGACCATATACAAAGAACACAGGAGCAGTTTGGCGGTGCTATTCACTTAAACTGCCCATTTCCCGAGCCGCTCTATGGCGGAGAAGACAAATCTGAGTTCACCGACTACATCAAGCCTATTCAAAAATGGCAGGTTGGGCATAAGCCCTATGTTCGCTATATGCGGCTTCCAGCCACATCGTATCAGGGTCAGATTTCTCAACTGAACTTAGCAAACAAAAAAGGCGCTATCGTATTAGGTGCGCTTTCACTCGCGCACAGCCAGCAAGCGTTGATGCTCGCTAACCAGTTGGGTTGGCCTGTTTTGTGTGATCCACAATCGGGTGTCGGCAGCGAGTGGGGAAGGTTCGATATCTGGTTGCAAAATGGTAAGGCCAATGCATTGTTGAGCCAGTGTGATTTGATTGTGCAAATCGGAGAGCGCCTCGTTTCTAAGCGCCTGTTGCAATGGATAGAACAACAAGGGCAGTCAGGGACAGAGCTTGTCTTGGTGACCGAGCAATCTCAACGCATAAATCCCAATCACTTGCCAATGCTGCATTGGCAAGCCGAACTATCGAAATGGCTTGATGAGGCAAAAAACTTAGTAGATAACAGCCGCCACTGCGCATGGGCGGAGGAACTTAGCCAATACTGTCAGCTTGTCGGCCGTGAAATCAAGCAGGCACAGCCCAAACATATCAGTGAAATTGACGTAGCAGAATCGATCAATCAACTGCCTAGTGATATCAGTTTATTTTTAGGCAACAGCCTTATTGTGCGTTTGACCGACATGTTTGTGAGTCTAAAACAAAGAGACGTCTACACCAATCGAGGTGCGTCGGGGATCGATGGGTTAGTCGCCACAGCCTATGGCGTGCATATTGCGACGGAGCGCTCGCTTGCGCTTTATCTTGGTGATACCTCTTTGCTCTATGATCTCAATTCTTTGGCACTATTTCGTGATGTGTTAACACCGAACGTCATTGTGGTCACCAATAATGATGGTGGGGCTATCTTCGATTTATTGCCAGTCCCCAAGCAGCAAAAACAGCAGTGTTATCAAATGCCGCATGGTCTGAATTTCACTCATTCAGCCGCGCAGTTTGGTTTACAATATTCGTCACCAGGTTGCGCTAAAGAGCTTAACCAACTTTTGTGTCAGCATCTGAAAAATGGCAGTGGCACATTGTTAATAGAAGTGAAGACTCATGCTCAGGAAGTGGGCCATCTCATTCGAACGATTAGTCGCCGCCTTCATGCTTCATAGTCACTACCGTAAAGCCGTATTGTCTTCACCTTGCAAAACCGCACCGATAGTGGTGTTTATCCACGGTTTTCTTGGATGCAATGAAGATTGGCAAGCGACGATAAGTTACTTAAGTCAATACACTTCGATCTCGATTGACTTGCCCTGTCATGGCAGGAGTCAAACGATGACCTGCACTGGGTTTGATGACGCCTGCCAAATGATAGAGCGATCACTGCGACACGCACTTAAAACCAACGATGAACCAGTCGATGCACCGTTAGTGTTGGTGGGCTATTCATTGGGGGCGCGCTTGTTGATGTATGGATTATCAACATCTCAATTTGCCCCTCTAAATCTGGTCGGCTGCGTGATCGAGGGCGGGAATTTTGGTCTGCAAAGCGACGAGCTTCGTAAGAAACGGTATAAAGCCGATAAGCGTTGGGCAAAGCGGTTCGAAAGTGAGCCAATCGCGCAGGTATTGGGCGACTGGTACCAACAAGATGTGTTTTCTTCACTAAATAATGAGCAAAGACAATATTTGGTGACAAAACGCAGTGGTAATCTTGGCAGTGCATTGGCCAATATGTTGATGGCGACGTCACTTTCAAAGCAACCAGATTTGCTTGAATCGATTCAAGCGCTGCGTTTTAAGCAAGACACAACCGTGCTTTACCTGTGTGGTGAGCATGACACAAAATTTCGGACATTGGCAGAGCATAGCCAGCTCAACTATCAGGTGCTTGGCAATGCCGGTCACAATGTCCACGTAGAACAGCCTGAGCAATTAGCAATCAGGCTTAAAAACTACATAGAACAAAATGTTGCCCTTGGCGGCACAATAAATTAATTGGGAAACACCATGGCTAAAACAGTTGGATTAACAGAAGAAGAACTCTACGCTCCAGTCAATTGGACAGACGCAACAGGCGAATATCAAGAAATCCAGTATCACAAATCTGATGATGGAATCGCAAAAATTACTATCGCCCGCCCTCAAGTACACAATGCGTTCAGCCCACAAACAGTCAAAGAAATGATTAATGCACTTGCGGATGCTCGTTACGACGAAAAAGTCGGTGTGATTATTTTGACGGGCCTTGGCCAAAAAGCGTTTTGCTCTGGCGGTGACCAAAGCATCCGTGGCGATTATGGCGGCTACAAGGATGACAGTGGAACCCATCACCTTAACGTCTTGGATTTTCAACGTCAGATCAGAACTTGTCCTAAACCGGTGATTGCTGCGGTCGCAGGCTGGGCAGTCGGCGGTGGCCACGTATTGCATATGATGTGTGACCTCACCATCGCGGCGGATAACGCACAGTTTGGTCAAACTGGACCGAAAGTGGGTTCTTTTGATGGCGGCTGGGGAGCTTCTTACATGGCTAGAATAGTCGGTCAAAAGAAAGCGCGCGAGATTTGGTTCCTATGTCGTTTTTACGACGCTCAAGAAGCCGTCGATATGGGGCTGGTTAACACGGTTGTTCCACTTGATGATTTAGAGAGGGAATCTGTTCGCTGGTGCCGAGAGGTTCTACAGCACAGCCCAATGGCTCTGCGTTGCTTGAAAGCTGCCCTGAACGCGGACTGCGACGGCCAAGCAGGCTTACAAGAGTTGGCGGGTAATGCCACCATGATGTTCTATATGACAGAAGAAGGTCAGGAAGGGCGCAACGCATTCAATGAGAAGCGCCGTCCAGACTTTGATAAGTTCCCACGTAACCCATAAAAGTACACTCGACACGCTAAATGGCGAAGTGCATTTATGATGCTTCGCCAACCTAGATGAACAGGTACTCAAGCTAACGGCTTGAGATGAGGTGGATTTAAACTTGCCCAATTAGATGTCTAGCTGTGCAAGACCCTCAACTGACAAAGTAGGACTCAAAATTATGAGAATTGCGAGACTATATCGCTACTGTCTACCCATGGACAGTGGCGTAATTTTGAGAGAAAAAAAACTCTCAAATCGAGAAGGGTGGATCGTAGAGATCGCTGAATTTGGTTTGGTGGCAAGAGGCGAAATTGCGCCTCTGCCTGGGTTTAGTCAAGAAACATTAGAGCAAGCCGGTATTGAGGCTCAGCACCAGTTAGAATTATGGGTGCACAATCGAGAGCTTGACTTATCTCAATGTTGCCCTTCGGTCGCGTTTGGCCTTTCGATGGCTTTGTTTGAGCTGAAAGGCTTGCTCCCCCCGACGGCCAACTATCAAGCTGCACCGCTTTGCAGTGGCGATCCTGATGAGCTTATTCCGCTACTCAATGAAATGACGGGACCAAAAGTAGCTAAGGTGAAAGTTGGCCTTTACGAAACGATTCGCGACGGTATGCTGGTAAGCCTTCTACTTGAATCTATCCCTGATCTTTCCCTGCGTCTTGATGCCAATCAGGCCTGGACCTTAGAGAAAGCCAAAAGTTTTGCCAAACATATTGCCCCGTCGTTGCGACAGCGAATCGCCTTCGTCGAAGAGCCGTGCAGTCACCCGGGTGACAGCTTGTCATTTGCCATTGATACTGGCATTGCCATAGCGTGGGACGAGACATTGCAGCGAGCGGTTAAAGAGCCGGGCTTTTCTGTCAAAGAGCTTACAGGCGTCAAAGCGTTAGTCATTAAGCCAACCTTGATTGGTGATGTGCAAACATGTATCCGAATTGTCGATGAGGCTAAGCTACAAGGAATGCAAGTTGTTATCAGCTCAAGTCTGGAGTCCAATATCGGTCTTACCCAACTAGCGAGATTGTCACAGTGGTTGCTTCCGAGGGAGGTTCCAGGACTCGATACCATGCAGCTTTTTGATGCTCAATTAGACAGTGCCTGGCCGGGGTGTGATGCTGAAGTTGTTACATTGGAATCACAAGACCTCTATTGGCAATCTGAATGAGGTCAGAGTCATCACCCTGGAAAAATTGGTTGGTGTCGAGAGCGTCCAAGACCGCTCTAATATGTGGTGCACGTAAGTGGAGCTGGGAGCAGATCGATACTGCCGTAGAGCAATATTGCCAACACCTCATTAATCACGGTGTTGCGTCAAAGCAGATCGTGGTACTAGTAGGCAAAAATCAGCTTGAGTTGGTTTTTGCCTACCTTGCTTGCTTGCAGCTTAATGTGACACCGGCGCTCATCCCGCCTCAATCGGCTCCATTGCTTCAGAAAAAAATCGATACACTGTATGCACCAAATGAGCAGGTTTGTATCTGGGATATGAATGACGACCTAGATACTGACGCTTATCAACCACACTGGCAATGGGTTAATGGTGACATTGAATTAGGCACAAAGAAAAACGCTTGTCTATTCCAATCCACTAACCCAGCCTCAATCATCTTTACTTCAGGATCTTCCGGTCATCCCAAAGCGGTCTTGCATTTAGCCAGGCAACACATGTCATCAGCGAAAGGTCTTATGCACCATTTTTCCTATGATACTAATGACGTTTGGCTGTTAAGTTTGCCGATGTTCCATGTCTCTGGATTGGCTATTATTTGGCGATGGTTGGCTGTTGGTGCAGTACTTAAAGTTGGTTGTGGCCATCTGGATAGCGATATTCAAGGCGTGAGTCATGCCTCATTAGTGGCGACGCAATTGCAGCGCATATTGGACTCAACGGTGCCACTGCAGCTCAAACGAGTGCTGCTTGGTGGTAGTCATATACCTCAGGCGCTCACTCATGAGGCGAGGGCTCACTCGATTGATATTTGGTTAGGGTATGGATTAACCGAAGCCGCTTCAACCGTAACGGCAAAGTCAATTGGCGCAGCAGAGTCGGCGGGGACTGTGCTTCCTTATCGCAACGTCAAGATTGAACAGGGGCGAATCCATATTGCAGGTGAGACATTGGCTGAAGGGTATTTTCATCAAGGAAAGCTGCAATCGCTCACCAATGAGCAAGGTTGGTTTGATACAAACGATCTGGGGCAGTGGATAGAACCTACACTCAAAGTACGAGAACTTAAGGTCATAGGGCGTGCCGATAACCTGTTTATTTCAGGAGGAGAAAACATTCACTGCGAAGAAATAGAAGCGGCATTGCTACAACATGAGGACATTCAACAAGTCACGGTTGTTCCGGTTAACTGTTCCGAATTTGGCGCTCGCCCAGTTGCTGTTATTAGAGCTGAAACCTTGCCTTGTCACGATAGTATCCATCGGTGCTTGCGAGAGGTTCTTGAGCGATTTAAGTGGCCTATTGCGTACTACCTAATGCCAGAAAATATGGCGTCGACGGGGATAAAAACATCGAGAAATGACATCAAAATCTGGCTAAAACACTATCAAAGTGAACATGTAGTTATTTCATAGTCCAAAAGAGAATTTTTCTAAGTCTAAGCATCTGTTCATAATATTGGCAATGAACAGTCACGGACGTTAATTATGAAAATCACACTCAGCATTGCGATATTGCTACAAGTCATTCTTGCTGTCGTGTCTCATGGATTAACCCGAGCGATTGCTGAGCTTACCGCCTTTTTACTGGCGGTAGTGCTGGCTTACTGGATAAAATATCCCACTGCTACGCGTGCAAATTCCCCGACTAAGTCAACATCAGCCAAGCAAGAGATGTTGTAGAAATCACAGCCCATAACCCCACGCCAAACAACATTGGCTTACTCCCAGCTTGTTTTAGTTTTTCGATAGAAATGTTACAGCCGATGAGAAACAAGCAGACTACCAACATTTGCTTAGACGCAGAGAAAACCCCTTGATAGACCGTCTCGAATTCGGGTAAGTAATCGCTCACTAAAATGGCGACACAATAGAACACTATGAAATATGGGATGGTGATGTTTTTTTGTTTGTGGCTAAACAGCAGTGCACTGACAAAAGCGACGGGTACGATCCACAGTGCCCGAGCGAGCTTTAGAGTGGTCGCGGTAGTCAATGCTTCTTCACCGTAAGCGGAAGCCGCGCCAACCACTGAGGATGTATCGTGGATCGCGATGGCGGCCCATGTACCGAAGGTAATTTGGTCCAGAGCAAGCGCATGCCCAATCACAGGGAAGACAAATAACGCGACCGAGTTGAGTACAAAAACCGTCGCTAATGCCACCCCAATGCTTTGGTCATCAGCATCAATAGCTGGCGCAACAGCAGCAATCGCACTGCCGCCGCAAATAGCGGTGCCAGAGGCAATGAGATATCCGGTCTTTTGTTCAAGGCCAATTCGTTTTGTGACAAACCAGCCAATGATTAAGGTGCCTGCAATGGTGGCAACGATAATACCTAAACCATTAGAGGTAGCCTGTAGCGCTTGGTCGAGATGAATACCAAACCCCAATCCAATAATTGAGTAAGCGAGAAGCTTTTTGGTTATCTTTGCTATGGGCAGCTGTGTCGGAACCATGCCGAAACTGCTCAAGACAAATCCGGTAACTAATGCTATTGGAGATGAAATCCAAGGAGAAAGGCACAGTAATGCCGCAAACCAGAAAAAGGGATAGGAGCGTAGCGTACTCAAAGAGAAGTCCTTCTTAACAACAAACTGGCGAGAGTAGACCTCGCCGAATGTTTGTATAGTAGCGTGCTTAGGCGATCAGAAAAATCTAAACTTATTGAACTAGCGTTAAGAAAAACTTAACGCCAGTCACCTCTAAGATCGCAAACGCGTTGTTGCATATATTGGTTGCTGGCATGCTCTGGGGAAATGGGTTCGCCAGCTTCCAGTTCCAGTTTGGCTCTAAAGCGCGTTGGGATGCCTTTGCAAGCACGACCTTTTGCTCGACTAAAGTAGCTGCCCCAGAGGCCTTTCAGAGCCATAGGGATGACAGGGACGGGCGAGCGCCTGATAATGATGTCCATGCCGCGCATAAACTCGCTGATCTCACCATCAGAGGTCAGGCGACCTTCTGGGAAAATACAGACAATCTCACCCTGAGCGAGCGCTCTCTCCACTTCGCTAAATGCACGGCGAATGGAGTTTCTTCGGCTGGCCGAAATTGGAATAACACCAGCACGCTTTAAAAAGCGACGAACTGGGCGGTAGTTGGCGTAGTCTTCTTCCATTACAAAACGTATAAGGCGTGGGCTTGCTGCGCTAAGAAGTAGGGCATCCATATAACTTACGTGGTTACAGACAATTAATGCACCGCCTTCCTTAGGAAGATGGTGCAGATTTCTATGATTGATGCGGTACATGAGGTGGGTCAGAATCCAAACCATGAAGCGAATGGCAAAAATAGGGACTTGCAAGAATAGATACGTTGCAATCAGTGCGTTTAGGATGGCGAGTATGCCAAACAATTGCGTGATTGATAATTCCAGTACCGATAAGCACACGATACCCATTACAGCACTGCCAACCATAAACAGAGAGTTATAGATGTTGAGAGCGGCGATCACCCGAGCTCGCTCGGTCTCCTTAGCTTGTTGCTGCATGAGTGCGTAAAGAGGGACAATAAACAGCCCGCCTGACGCCCCAAGTAACAGCAAGTAACCAAATAGAGGCCATAGCGGTGCGTGGGCGATAAATTGTTGGAACGATTCAAACTGGGGTAATTCACTCGGGACAGATGTCGCCATCAATAAGCCAAAAATAGTGATGCCGATGCTGCCGATAGGCACAATTCCCACATCAATACGATTCTTGGAAATTCGGTCACAAAGCATTGAACCAAAAGCAATACCGATAGAGAAAAGGGCAAGCAAGAAAGAAACGGCCGCTTCATTTCCATTAAGGTGGATTTTAGTGAAATTAGGAAACTGAGTAAGGTAACTTGCCCCTAAAAACCAAAACCAGCTGATGGCCATGATGCATTGAAAAACAACGCGGTCTTGATGGGCAATTTTAAGCGTTGCCTTGGTTTGGCTGTATGGTCGCCACTTGAATTTGATTGACGGATCCGCAGCCGGGGCTAACGGGATTTTACGACTGGCAAAGTAGCCCAGCAAAGCAAAGATCAAGACGGAAGCGGCCGCAACATATTTGGCGTTATCAGCAGAGGCAATAACACCCGCGCCAATGGTTCCTAGTAATATGGCAAGGAACGTCCCCGTTTCGACAAGCGCGTTGCCTGATAGTAATTCGTCAGATTTTAGTTGTTGGGGCAATAACGCGTACTTCACTGGTCCAAAAAACGCAGATTGTGTCCCCATAAGGAAAAGCAAAAACAGTAAAATGCCATAGCTTTCGGTGATAAAGCCAATGGCGCCTAAGCACATAATCGAGATTTCGAGCAATTTAACCTTACGAATAAACCAGGACTTTTCGTACTTATCAGCCAGTTCACCAGCAGAGGCGGAAAATAGGAAGAAAGGAAGAATAAAGAGACCAGCCGCAGCATTAATAAACAAGTTGCTGGATATAGGAAGAACCTGAGGCCCAGCAAAGGCAACAAAAAGTAACAGGACGTTTTTAAAAATGTTGTCGTTAAAAGCGCCAAAAAATTGTGTGACAAAATAAGGCAGAAAGCGTCTTTGCTGTAACAAAGAGGCTGGTTTGCTAGTGGTCATTACAAGTCCTTTTGTTTACCAGCTGTTCAAGTAGTTGCTAAGTAGATTTTCAATCAGTTCTTTGCCATCGATAGGTTCGTCGGCAAAAAACTTATCATCAACGCTAAGTAAGGTAATTCCGTGAACCCCAGACCATAAAACTCGACTTGCCTGCAGGACCTGGCTAGCGGAATAGTTTGGTCGAATGACACTCAATAAACCTTCCAACATGGCGGTCATGCTATCGATGCGTTGTGACTGCCATTCAGGCAGCTTATCACCGTTCATATTGTGTTCAAATATCAATTGCCAGCGATAAGGATTTTGGCGCGCAAAATCGTGGTAACAATACGCTAAGGCGTACAGCGCTTGTTCTGGCCCTTCTGCTTGCTCTACAACCAGTCTTGCTTCGTTCGACAATTCATCAAGAGTTCTAGCTACGGTATGCAATAGCAACAAATTATAACTGCCAAACACATTCACCAAAGTACTGGGAACATAACCGATAAGATTGGCGACCTTTCTAAGGCTTAAATTATGGTGAGAGTGTTCAGCCAAATAGTCTCTAACAGTGTTGAGAGTCAGGTCTATCAACTCTTCGCGGGTATGATCGTTTCTGCGGGCCATAGTCGGATTAGGGTAATTGAACACAGTTCGTTATTTTAGATGGGGGGATATGGAGCGTCAACAAATAGCATCGAACATTGAGAGTTAGCAAAAATTAATCGTAAATTACACAAATTGCGCAACAAAATTTGCAACATTCTGAAACAAGTCGTTTTCGCAAAGTGATTTTATTCCCTCGTCGGTCGGTATATGATGAAAGTTGTACCAACTCCCGGAGAGGGGAAGGAATGCAGTTCAGTGGTCTTCTACGGGCTGGTAAGTAACAATATTATAAGGTTAATAATGAAACGTTTATTCTCATTAGTCGCATTGCTCATGGTAGCAGTGACGACGACCCCAATTGCGGAAGCAAAGCGATTTGGCGGCGGTAAGTCGTTTGGTAAGAGTTTTAAAACGGCTCCGGCTCCAAAGCAGCAACAACAGAACACGAATTCTATTCGTAAAGACCAAAATCAGGCAGGTCAAACCTCAGGCAAGAAAGGTCTGATGGGTGGCTTAATGGGTGGTTTGCTTGCTGGTGGCCTACTCGCCGCGTTCTTTGGTGGCGCATTCGAGGGTATCCAATTTATGGATATTCTGATTATGGGCTTGGTGGCTTTCTTTATCTTTAAGTTGATGAGAGGGGTGCTAGGCGCGAAACAGGGCAGCATGAACCAGCATCGTCAACAGCCAGCATTTGGTGGTAATAATCATCAATTTGATCAAGCTTCGAATGTACATAACTTCGAGCAAACGTCGAATGCGACAGCAGGTGGTTTTGGCAGTTCTGGTCAAAGTGATGTACCCCACAACTACCCGCCTGGGTTTGATCAGGCGGCATTTGTAAACGGTGCGCGTGAACATTACCGTGTATTACAAGGTGCATGGAATCACAATGAACTCGACACTATTGAAGAGTACGTGTCACCAAGCTTACTAGACGATCTTAAAGCAGAGCGCGCTAAACTTGCTGGTGAACAGCATACCGATGTTATGTATGTTGATGCCGAGATTGTACGCGCTGATCATGACGCATCTAAGGCACAGCTTAGTTTGCAGTTTACGGGACGTTACCGTGATGCAGTCGAAGGTATCGAGGAAGATATCGATGACATCTGGCACTTAGAGCGCGATCTTACTGTTGACAATGCACCGTGGTTAATCGTTGGTATCCAAGGCTAATTGCTCTCAACATCAAGTTAATCTGAGCCCGTGATAAATCATCACGGGCTTTTTTATGCTCATTGGTCACTGGCCAGGTCAGCAACCTATAGGCATAAAGGTCACCAGGAGTAATTTGTCATGTAACGAGATGTATGCAGGCATTATGCGACACGCAGAAGGTAACAGTTTTCGTATAGCCTTATTGGTTATCTGTTTGTTAATTATTAATTTGATTTATAATGCAAACATTTCTATCGCCAATAAAATACCCACTCCCTATGACTAACGCCGTTCCATTTTCTCACTTTTTTCTTCTGGCTTGTACCAGTTTGGCTTTGCCTGTCGCAGCGAGTTCGCAAGTTGCACCCATCTTTGAAACCACTCCCAATGCGACGATTGATGCGTTAGAAAGCGTATTCGGCGTGTTCGGTGCAGAAGCTGAGTACGATCCTGAGCAGGGTCTTAACTCAAGTTATATCCCTGCTGTGTTTTATACACCAGAGCAAGGTTTTGGTGTCGGGCTACTGTATGTAGGTTTATACGGCGACACCGAAAGCAACACGGTTCAGCCCTCGTCATTGGTAGTGAACCCTTATGTATCAACCAATGGTTCGATTGGTCTTACGGTCAGCAATAAACATTTTTATAATCAAGGTGATAATCGTTTTTATACCGATTTTAAGGTGTTTGATGATGCGGCGATTTATTATGGTCGTGGTTATGAGAATGCACAGCTAGACAATAATCGCATCGACTACAAAGAACAGGTTGTCAATGTCAGGCCAACGTGGTTGAACCGAGTGACTGGAGACTACTATGTGGGCGTAGGAGGAGATATTACCTCCGTAAAACCTCATGATATTTCATACAACTTTCCCTATTTGTCTGGCTTGTCCTCAGAGCTGACCGATAACACGGCGTATGGCGTGTTCTTGACCAATGTGTATGACTCTAGAGATAACGTGGCCAATGCGTCGCAAGGGATGTTGTTGCAAGCTGACCTCGGGGCTTATTACGACGCCACTAATGAAAATAGCTTTGGTAAATATGACATTAAAGCCTCTCAATATATCTCTCTTGACCCTGTGCCTGGTTTGATCGCGTGGCAGGTGCAATCAAAGTTTACGTCCGGCGACGTGCCATGGAATCAATTGCCAGATCTCGGGGGTGATGACGCGATGCGTGGTTACATTTTGGGGCGCTACCGTGATAAGCAAATGATGATGGGGCAAGTTGAGTATCGCGTTCCTGTTTATTGGCGTGTCGGTATGGTCTTTTGGGGAGCCGCTGGTACGGTGTCAGAAGATGTATCGCAACTGTGGGACAATACCATCACCAGTGTTGGTACTGGCTTTCGTGTGAAGATCAAAGACAAAGTCAATCTGCGCGCAGATTTTGGCTATGGCGAACACGGCTCAACCTTTTACTTCCACGTTAACGAAGTGTTTTAGTGGCTTAGAAAAGGGTCACGCTGCTGCATGCGATATTGCAGTGGCGAGATGGCATAGAAAGAATGAAAACTGCGGATCAACGCACTGGACTCACTGTAATTGAGTGTTTCGGCGATGGTACCTATATCTAGATTCGTTTCGATCAGCATACGAGAGGCCACTGACATTCGTGTACGCAGGACGAGCTCTCTCACGCTCACCTTGGACTTTTGAAGGTAGTAACGCAACTGCCTCGAACTCATAGAAAACTCGTCAGCAATATCTGGAATGGTGGTCTTGGTGAAATGAGAACGAAAGACGATGTCTGTGATGCTGCGCTCGATCGCGCTTAACTGGCGTGGCTGCTGTTCAATACCCACAGTCATTTTCTCTGACAATAGCGCCTCTGTTTTCGAAGGCTCCAAAGAGATGGGCTCTGCTAGCCATTTATTGGGTATCTTAACCAAGGTTCTCGGCTGGTTAAATCTTAGGGTACAGCCTGCAAACAGTTTCTCGTACAAGGCCACATAGCCAGGTGCCGGATAACAGAATTCAAAGATGAGTTGATCCATATCGCTTCTGTCTCCTGTGATGACGTGCTTGAGTAAGACCCAATAACCTGCGGCAAAATCTTCACTCAATATCTGAGGTGAGGGGTGCTGATGGTCAATATCTGGGATGATACTCAGGCTGTTGGTTTGTTCATGGAGAGATTCCTGATAATAAGTTGTGGTCATCGACAAAAACTGTTGAGACAGCATTAGCCCTGAGCGAACAGTAGCACTGGATGCAATCGCATAGCCGTACAGCCCAAAATCGCGTAAGTTGACACCTTCATAGATCCTCAAATACAAACCACTGACGTGCTTGTAATAGTGAGTCACTAACCCCTCAGCGGCCTGCAAACTAATACTCGATCCATTTGATATTGTCTCGCGTAACTGACGCTTCAACGCATCGGCCATAGAAGGTCGTTCGATTTCGAGCACGGCAATCAGCCTATTAATCAATATTGCCGCAAAATGGTGTTTTTCTTCGTTAAAGCTCATTCAAAATCCAACCCAGTTCATGACCAACCAACGTTGTTGTCTAAAATGTCAATTTTATAATTAACTGTCAATTTTTATTCAGAGTCCGCTGTCAAAATTGCAACATCCGATTGAGCAAGGAAGGCATATGAAGGTTAATAAAGTACTCGAAATAAAAAAAGGAAGTGCCAGAGTCTTAGAGATGAATGTCGCGGCGCCCGTCAGCGGCTTTGTGCGTGTGCGCCAAACAATCGCGCCAAACTGCATCGAACACCGTGTATACAAAACAGGTTTTCTTGAATGGCATGAAACGTCAAGTTCTTTGGGCCACGAAGGTGTCGGGGTCATAGAGGCTGTCGGCCCTGGTGAAACAAAATACCAGGTCGGTGATCGCGTGGTTATCTTTCAAGGCTGGGCATGCGGTGATTGCTGGGTATGTGAGAACGGCTTGGGTGCTACTCACTGTATTAACCTAAAGGGCCCCCAGCAGGTTGAAGAGGCGAACCATTCAGAATCTGGAGGAGCGGGTTTTTGTGAATACCGTTTGGTGCCCAACAACATGTTGGCCAAAATTCCCGACAACCTGCCAGACAAATATGCAACAGCCGCAAATTGTTTGATTGGCTGCACCTACACGCCAGTACGTGAACATCATGTAACTCAAGAGCATGTATGTGTTGTTGGTGGTGTTGGTTTCATCGGGCTTGCGACGATTGTGAATCTGAAATATCGCGGAGCGAAAGTGATCGCCATTGGGCGCGATACTAAACGTATGGCGCGGGCTGCTGAATTGGGTGCTGACGTAATCATTAACTCGGAAGACGAAGATTGGTTAGCACAGGTCAAAGAACACACCATCGACGGTCGTGGTGCTGACTTCTCATTCGAATGCTCTGGCTATCCATATTACCAACAACGTTGTCTAGATTCTCTTCGTCACTACGGCACCATGGTTCAGCTTGGTTACGCAGCAGACCAAGGTCCTGATCTTAAGTGGGAACTCAATACAGAGTGTGGGATCTGCTGGTCGAAGAAGACCATTACAGCATCGTTCGATGTTGATTTTCGCCATCGCCGCGAAATCTTGGAAACGTTGTGTGACCCGTGGATGCAAGACAAGATTGATAAGTTGGTGACACACACATTTCCAATGTCACGAGCAGCGGAAGCATTTGAACTGCTTAACGACCGAAACAGCGTTAACGAATTTGTCGGCAAGATCCACCTGATTCCCGGTGAATAGCCTAGGTGCCATTTAGGTAAACAACTAACCGACAAAGTGCCAAATTTATTTCATTCGACAATCAGGTAGGTAAAACGATGTCTGAAACTATCCCAAACTTTTATGCCCCTCCACGAACCTTTATGGGGGCAGAGCGAATTACCGATTTATCAGCACACAAACTAGATTATGCCATGTTGGGTGTTCCGTACGCTGAAGGTACTTTTGCCCCTTATATTCAATCGGGGCAGGCAGATATGCCTAATGCACTGCGTGACAATCCGGTCACGATATTTTTTGATATTGGTGAGGTCGGCCTGTTTGATGTCGACAAAAATCTGACTTTGCTAGAAGGCGCTAGGATTGGTGATATCGGTGACGTGGTCATTAGCCCAGGAGAAGGCAAAATTAATCGTGATCGTATGTCCAATAGCGTAAAAGAAATCTTAGCATCGGGAGCAGTGCCTATTGCCGTAGGCGGTGATCATTCCATCACTTATCCCCTGGTTCGAGGCTTTGAAGATACCCATAAGACCATGGATTTCATTTATTTTGATGCCCATCTCGACTTTGCCGATATGCCACTTGAATCAAAATATAACCATGGCACGCAGACGACCCATATTCATCAATTACCCTTTGTTCGTAACATCACAGTAATAGGGGCAAGAAACTCCACCGCAGCGGAATTTCAGCGCGCTAAAGCCGCCGGGATTCGCATTATTCCGGTTCATGAGGTCGAAGAACGTGGCGCAGAAGACATTATGCAAGAGGTGATTGATGCGAGCGTACCCACTTATGTTTCCTTGGATATCGACGGCATGGATGCGATCTATGTTCCAGGTACCACGCACCCCGAGTCAGGGGGGATGACCTTTAAGCAGCAAAAAGAGTTGCTATTTGAACTCAATAAGGCCGCTAAAGGCAATATCTGTGGTTTTGATATTGTTGAGTTGTGTCCTGCAAACGATGTGAATCATATCACCGCGCTTACCGCGTCGAAATTAACGGCCCTAATGATGGGTTACCGAAGCCACTTTTTGAATCAATAGGTCTGCATTATGCCAATCATGAAAGAGAGCAAAACGTACTTCCCCAAAAAGGGGTACGGCAAGGATGATGTTTTACATAAGCTTGATGAACTCAAGCAGGAAATGGTGCCTGTTGATGGTGGCCGATTTGGTATGTATTCGCTAAAAGGCAGTGAAGAGATCCAAAGCGTAGTAGAGCAGGCGGCACTCAAGTTCTTTTCTTTTAATGCGCTGTTTACCTTTATGAACAAACCTGCTGGGCAAATAGAAGACGAACTTATCGAAATGATTCGTGAGATTTTCCACGGCAGTGATGATATGCGAGCAAACTTTACGACAGGTGGTTCTGAATCGATTTATTGTGCAATGAAAGCGATGCGAGACTGGGCTCGTGACACGATGCCGCACATTAAAGAGCCGGAAATCGTCATTCCTTATTCTGCTCATATCGCGTTCTCACGTGGCGGTAAATATTTTGGTATTAATATTGTGCGCACTCCCGTTGCTGCAGATAACCGGGTCGACATTGAAGCGACGAAAGCCGCGATAACTGAAAATACTATCGGAATCGTCGGATCAGCACCATGTTGGCCTTTTGGCGTTTATGATCGCATCGAAGAGCTATCGGAACTCGCGATTGAAAAAGGAGTATGGCTTCATGTCGATGCATGTGTTGGTGGCTACTTAGCCCCCTTTGTACAAAAAGCAGGATATGACTTGCCAAATTGGGACTTTACGGTACCGGGTGTGCGTTCCATTTCAGCGGATATGCATAAATACGGGTACGCCCCAAAACCAATGTCTACGGTAATGTATCGTGGTGGTGACGAACAATTTCATCATTACACTGTAGAGGACGATTGGCCATGCGGCCCGTATTTTACCCAATCTCTTGGCGGAAGTCGTACTTTTGCTTCAACAGCAGCAGCATGGGCGGTCTTGAACTACATGGGCGAGGATGGTTATGTGGCTAACGCAAAGCGCATAATGGCCATTAAACAAAAGATGATCGATGGCCTCGCTGATTGTCGCGATCTCAATACCGCAAAAACCGACTTGTCTTTACTGATTATCGACTCCGTCACTCTGGATATCAGCAAAGTTGTCGGGGGAATGGCACAGCGCGGGTGGAGTTTATTAGGTAATACGCAACCCCCAGCGATTCATTTAGCGATTGATCCAATTTGTGATGAACAAGTAGAGCGAATGATTGAAGACTTTTATCATGTAGTGGAAGAAGTTAAAGCTGGCGAGTCCGATGAGCAAGGGAGTTTGGCCTACTCAGGAGGGAAAGGTTCAGGCTACACGCCCAAGTGGGTAAGCCAGGTCTTGGCGATGTTGCCGAAGAAACTTTCGAAGTCGTCACACACCGAATAGAAACAAAAAAGCCGACTCAATGAGTCGGCTTTCGTGTATATGGTGGAGGGGGACGGATTCGAACCATCGAAGGCAGAGCCGTCAGATTTACAGTCTGATCCCTTTGGCCACTCGGGAACCCCTCCAGGGTGTTTTATACTTGTTCGCAGTTTTCCCAACACAGCGCGTCAAGTTTGTTTGGTTGTTTACACAACGAAACGAATATGGTGGAGGGGGACGGATTCGAACCATCGAAGGCAGAGCCGTCAGATTTACAGTCTGATCCCTTTGGCCACTCGGGAACCCCTCCAGGGTATTTTATACTTGTTTGATGTTTTCCCAACACATCACTCAAGTGCGGAGCGCATCATAACAAACTGCGCATAGCTGTAAACCCCTTTTTTGAGGATTTTGAATTGAATGGTGCCTTTTTGGACAAAGACGCTTAAAAAGCGCGGTTATCGTTATTAATGAGAGTGATAAAATTGATTTGGTCACAGACATTTTCGAAACATTTACACTTCTTGACGTTATGAAGAGCACGACAGGCTAAAATGACGGTAATTTATATTGGATGTAAAAATAGTATGAAAAATAAAACGATAATCAGTCTATTAACGTTATCTATTCTCTCGGCTAGCCCATTCGCAGTGGCAAAACGTGGTGCTGGTTCACAGGCTGTTTCAATTGTGTCTGAGCCTGTCGCTATTCATCAAGTGTCTCAAAGCCTTTCATTGGTCGGAAAACTAAAGTCTGATCAAGCGGTTGTTATCTCTTCTGAAGTCAATGGTATTGTGGATCAGATTGTTGTCACTGCAAATCAAAACGTCACTAAGGGACAAGCGCTTGTCCTTCTCAATGACGACAAGGCAAGAGCGAATGTCGCAGAGGCAAAAGCCTATTTGAAAGATCAAAAACGTATCTTGACGGAGTTTGAGCGTCTAGTGGCGCGCAATGCGATCACCCAAACAGAAATAAATGCACAAAAAACCAATGTAGAGATCGCACAGGCACGTTTGGATTCTGCCAATGCTTCATTAAATGACTTGCATATCGAAGCGCCTTTTGATGGCACGGTCGGCTTGATTGATTTTAGCCGAGGAAAATTGGTAAACGTAGGTACAGAGCTGCTGACATTAGATGACCTGTCAGTGATGCAGCTTGATTTGCAAGTCCCTGAGAGCTACTTACCCTTACTAGAAAAAGGTATGGAAGTGAGTGCGATAACTGCGGCATGGGGACAACGAGTTTTCTTAGGTAAAGTGGTTGCCGTAGATACGCGCGTGAATCAGGAAACCTTGAATCTGAGAGTGCGTATTCACTTTCAAAATGAAGATAACAAGCTCAAGCCAGGCATGTTGGCTCAAGCTCGCATGAGTTTCCCTCCGATGGAAGCCCCAATCATTCCTGTGCAAGCGCTGGAGTATTCGGGCACTAAACGCTTTGTGTATGTCATCGATGAGCGAAATAAAGCGCATCGTCAAGAGGTGATACTCGGCGCTCGCGTGGGTAACCAAGTTGTGATTGAACAGGGAATTAGCATTGGTGAGCGCATCGTTGTGCAGGGCATAGTCAATATGCGTGACGGTGTTAAAGTCTCGGAAGTGGGATCAGAGCCGTCACTAGGACAGGCCTCTAAGCCCAGCAGTGCGGGAGCAAACTAATGTTATTGTCCGATATATCCGTTAAACGTCCGGTGGCTGCGGTTGTACTGAGTTTACTGTTGTGTGTGTTTGGTATTGTGTCATTTAATAAACTGGCCGTGCGAGAAATGCCAGATATTGAAAGCCCGGTTGTGTCGATTTCAACAAGATACTCTGGTGCCTCGGCAACGATTATCGAAAGTCAAATAACCTCCGCCATCGAAGATCAGTTATCTGGTATTAGCGGCATCGACGAGATCAACTCGGTGACTCGAAATGGCATGTCACGTATTACGGTTACCTTTGAGCTGGGGTATGATCTTAATACTGGCGTAAGTGATGTGCGCGATGCCGTTGCCCGAGCGCAAAGGGCTCTCCCGGATGAAGCAGACGATCCATTAGTGTTTAAAAATAATGGCAGTGGCGAAGCTTCACTTTACATCAATCTTAGCTCTTCAGAGATGGACCGAACCCAGCTTACCGATTATGCCAATCGAGTGTTGCTTGATCGCTTTAGCTTGATCTCGGGTGTTAGCTCGGTGGACTTGTCTGGTGGCCTCAATCAGGTCATGTACGTTAAATTAAAACCTGCGTTTATGGCTGGTCGCGGTGTCACCACAAGTGACATCTCTTTGGCGCTCAAAACCGAAAATCTAGAAAGCCCGGGTGGACAAGTTCGTAACGACGCGACGGTGATGTCGGTCCGCACCGCAAGAGCTTATAACACACCGGTTGATTTTGAATATCTAGTAGTAAAACGAGCCAGCGATAACACGCCTATTTATCTCAAAGATGTCGCCGATGTGTATGTTGGCGCAGAGAATGAAAACTCGACCTTTAAAAGTGACGGTGTGGTCAATGTGAGCATGGGGATCATCCCCCAGTCGGATGCAAATCCATTGGAAATGGCGGACCTAGTACATAAAGAAGTGGAAGATATTCAACAGTTCTTGCCAACAGGAACTCGCCTAGCGATCGACTATGACTCGACGGTATTTATCGACCGCTCTATCTCAGAAGTGTACAACACGCTCTTTATCACTGGTGGGTTAGTGATTTTGGTGCTGTATATCTTTATTGGCCAAGCGAGAGCCACCTTGATCCCTGCGGTCACTGTGCCTGTCGCTCTTATTTCATCCTTTATTGCAGCTTACTTTTTTGGTTTTTCCATTAACCTCATTACATTAATGGCGTTGATTTTATCCATCGGCCTTGTGGTTGATGACGCCATCGTTGTGGTTGAGAACATCTTCCATCATATCGAACAAGGCGAGTCCCCATTGCTTGCCGCATATAAAGGCACGCGAGAAGTGGGTTTTGCGGTCGTTGCTACTACATTGGTTCTGGTCATGGTCTTTCTACCGATCTCCTTTATGGATGGTATGATAGGGCTATTGTTTACCGAGTTCTCGGTATTGCTGGCGATGTCAGTGATTTTCTCATCCTTGATCGCCCTGACACTCACCCCAGTGCTTGGTAGCACCATCTTAAAAGCCAACGTCAAACCAAGTCGTTTTACCTTGTTTGTTGATAAGCAATTTAAACGCGTTGAATCGGTATATCGTCGCGCTTTGACCAAAGCCCTCAAGTGGCGCTGGATAGCGCCTATTGTGATCTTGTCCTGTATAGGCGGTAGCTATCAACTCATGCAGCAAGTTCCTGCCCAACTGACACCACAAGAAGACCGAGGGGTGATCTTTGCTTTCGTGCGCGGGGCCGATGCAACCAGTTATAACCGTATGTCTGCCAATATGGACATTGTTGAGAACCGTTTAATGCCACTGCTTGGGCAAGGCTTCTTGAAGTCGTTTAGCATTCAGTCGCCAGCGTTTGGCGGCAATGCCGGTGACCAAACTGGTTTCGTTATCATGATATTAGAAGATTGGAACGAACGTACAGTGACGGCTCAACAGGCGTTAGGCCATGTACGTAAAGCGCTGGCAGGGATCCCAGATGTTCGAGTCTTTCCCTTTACACCTGGATTCCGAGGAGGTTCAAGTGAGCCTGTACAGTTCGTAATTGGCGGTTCTGACTATCCTGAATTGCAAAAGTGGGCAGAGAAGCTTGAGCAAGCTGCAGAAGACTCGCCATTTATGGAAGGTGCGAACACCAATTACTCAGAGAAAACACCAGAGCTGGTGGTGAGCATTGATCGAGAGCGTGCAGCGGAACTTGGCATTAGTGTTTCGGCCATTTCCGATACATTAGAAGTGATGCTTGGCGGCAAAAAGGAAACGACCTATGTCGAGCGTGGAGAGGAGTACGATGTGTATCTGCGAGGCGACGAAAATAGCTTCAATAATGCAGCGGATCTAAGTCAAATCTATATGCGAACGAAATCTGGCGAGTTGGTCACATTAGATGCCGTCACCAGTATTGAAGAAGTCGCCTCTTCGATTCGTCTTTCTCACTACAACAAGCAAAAAGCCATAACGATTACGGCAAACCTTGCCGATGGCTATACCTTGGGTGAGGCACTCGACTTTATGGATCAGCAAGCCATTGACATGCTACCAGGCGATATATCGGTCAGCTATTCGGGAGAATCAAAGGATTTCAAAGAGAATCAGTCGAGTATCCTTGTCGTGTTTGCTCTGGCACTGCTGGTGGCTTATTTAGTCTTGGCCGCGCAGTTTGAAAGCTTTATCAACCCATTAGTCGTAATGTTCACCGTACCTATGGGAGTATTTGGTGGCTTCCTTGGCTTATTTATCATGAGTCAGGGGCTGAATATCTATAGTCAGATTGGCATGATCATGCTTATCGGGATGGTGACCAAAAATGGTATTTTAATTGTAGAGTTTGCTAACCAACTGCGTGATAAAGGCATTGAGTTCGAAAAGGCCATTATCGATGCGTCAGCAAGACGTTTACGACCGATTATGATGACAGCGTTTACTACGCTTGCTGGTGCTATTCCGCTCATTATGTCCACAGGCGCGGGTTACGAAAGCCGAGTTTCGGTAGGTACCGTAATTTTCTTTGGTATGGCGTTTGCGACTTTGGTGACTTTATTCGTCATTCCTGCCATGTACCGTCTGATTTCGGCCAGTACGCGAGCGCCAGGCCATGTTGAAGCGGAACTCAATAAAGCGCTCAGTTACGATGTAAAAGCGCGTACTAGCCACGGTGATTTACCCGAAGCTTAGTATCAAAATCTCACACAAATGCTCAGTTTAGACTGGGCATTTTTTTGTTTGTTGGTTAGGATTATGAGGTGAAAAAAAAACAAATAAGGGAAGTAAAGTGGCTGAATTTAAATACAAAAACTTGTCTCAACAAGAACAAGATAAACTGGATGCAGCGGTATTTCGTAAGCTTCTTGCGCATCTTGATGACAACAAAGATGTACAGAATATCGATTTGATGATTCTTGCGGGGTTTTGTCGTAATTGCTTTAGCAAATGGTACAAAGCTGAAGCAGAGCAAGCAGGATTGGAGCTGGACATCGATGATGCGAGGGAGCGTGTCTATGGTATGACCTATGCTGAGTGGAAGGAACATCACCAACCAGCAGCAACACCAGAACAGCTGGCCGCATTTGAAGCCAAACAGAAATAACACAATGATAAATGCCACTTATGTGGCATTTTTTTGTGTGATATTGCCGCGCTAGTACCCAAAGAGGGTATGCGCGTTGAGTTGATTCACACCTTTAGAGTACACTCGTTTCATAAATTAAAACAATTGTTTAGATTTGACTGCATATAACGACAATAAATGGGTAATTCGATGTTTGTCTCTAAAAAACACCTCATAGAACTGCAACAAGATAAAAAAGTGTGGGAGCAAGAGCGAGACTCGCTGCAGGCACAAATTGACTCATTAACCGAACAGCTAGAAAGTGAAGTCAGTAGAGCAGATAGGCTTTCAGCAACGCTGCAAACTCAAAAGCAGCGCTCTCGTCGCTTTCTGACCACAGTTACGAGCGAGTTGATTGGTGCTACCGCAAATATCGACCAAGCGAACAGCGAACTCATCGAACAAAGCGACCAGTTACAGTCAAACCTTGGGGTTTTCGAATCAACGCAAGGCCAGCTTGAGGCGATGTATCGCTCATTGGATCGAGTGACGCAATCGTCTTTGGCGAGCAAAAAAACCGTTGGAGCCCTACAAGAGCTCACCAACGACATTACACAGTTTATCAGTATTATCCATCAAATCTCGGAGCAGACTAACCTATTGGCACTTAACGCGGCAATAGAAGCCGCTCGTGCCGGAGAACATGGCAGAGGTTTTGCTGTGGTTGCCGACGAAGTTCGTTCGTTAGCGGGTAGAGCTAACGAGGCCGCGAGCGAGATTTCAGGGCTCGTCGAGCGTATCGAATCGAGTACCAACCTTGTGGGCGAGAATATCGAAGCGGTATCTGAGCAAGTCTCAGAAGCTTCTAGTGGCGCATCTGACATTGTTCGTGATACTCAATCAATTCTTGGCTTGTCATCGGCGACCATTGACGTTATCTACAAAAGTACCGTGGATATCTACGCGTCGAGCGCCATTGCGCAATACACCAATATGTGGAGCAGCGCGCACTCTAAGCTGATTGGTGCCGATTATGATCTGGGGATCTTAACCATGCATGTGAACGAAAGCATCTTCGGCACTATAGCTTCTCAACACGATGAAACCAAGGAAATGACTCAGCAGGGTGGGCCATTGGAGCTCTTCTTTGATAAAGCTGAGCGTTTTCATTCCAACCTTAAAGCAGTATCAAACGGAAAAGCAACGGACGTATTGGTGGAAGATCTGGATGAGTCTTACCGCGATCTCGTTCGCTACATTAATACCGCGCAAGACAGAGTGAAGTTGGCGTACGAACGCTAATCACGTCTAAATAGTCCCGAGGCGAACATAATTGCTCGCCTCGTTTATATCTAACAGGCTTGGTCAAATTTATCAGATCAGATAGCAGTGACTGACAGATTAATCGTCTAGAGTTCCTACACGCTCAAATATCTCTAGTTTTTCAGCATAAGGTTGAATGTCACCGATGTTGTCTTTAATCCATTCCTGGTTGAAATAGGTGTCAAGATAGCGCTCACCACTGTCACACAATAAAGTCACAATCGATCCTGTTTCGCCTTTACGCTTCATTTCGCACGCTAGCTGCAATGCGCCGTAAACGTTGGTACCTGTTGATGCACCGACTTTGCGGCCAAGAATTTTCTCTAACCATTGAGTCGTGGCGATACTGGCCGCATCTGGAATCGTACGCATTTCATCAATCACACCAGGAATGAAGCTTGGCTCAACGCGCGGGCGGCCAATACCTTCAATTTTACTGCCGGTATCGCCGGTAATATTGGCATTTCCGGTTTTATAGTAGTCGTGAAATACTGAGTTTTCAGGATCGACGACGCACAACTTAGTTTCGTGCTTTTGATAGCGAATAAAGCGACCAATTGTAGCCGATGTACCGCCTGTTCCTGGGCTCATTACCACCCAACTTGGGATCGGATGATCTTCGAGTTCCATCTGGCTGAAGATGGAATTAGCGATGTTGTTATTTCCGCGCCAATCGGTCGCGCGCTCAGCGTAGGTAAACTGATCCATATAGTGACCATTAAGCTCTTGTGCCAGACGGTGCGATTCCGCGTAGATCTGATCAGAGCGATCCACCAAGTGTGCTTGACCGCCATAAAACTCGATCTGCTCGATTTTTTTGCGAGCAGTACTTTTCGGCATTACAGCAATGAAAGGCAAGCCCAACAGGCGTGCAAAATAGGCTTCTGATACGGCTGTGCTGCCTGAAGATGATTCGATCACAGTGGTCTCTGGGCCAATCCAGCCATTACAAATCGCGTACAAAAACAAAGAACGAGCCAATCGGTGCTTAAGCGAACCTGTTGGGTGTGTACTTTCATCTTTCAGATACAGATCAACACCTTCGATTGACGGTAAATCAAGCTTAATGAGGTGAGTATCTGCCGAACGTTGAAAATCAGCTTCAATTTTTCTGATGGCGTTGTTGATCCACTGATGGTCTGTACACATGATTTCTATTCCTTTGTTTCTCGCGGGTATAGGTATAATTTACCTAGCACATTGGAGAAAAACTTTGCTATATTTGCTTTAATTTGGCAATTGGGTAGAAAAATTTTCTCTAATAGGGGGATTTGTGGAAATAGACAGTATCGATAAGAAGCTGCTCGCGCTGTTGCAAGACGATGGGACCTTGTCACTCAATCAATTGTCCGAAGCCGTGAACCTAACAACTACCCCTTGTTGGAAGCGGCTAAAGCGATTGGAAGAGCAGGGGATTATCAGTAAACGGGTCGCCTTGCTGGATCCCGAGAAACTGAATTTGTCGTTCACTTCGTTTGTGCAAATCAAAACCACCAATCACTCGCATGAGTGGTATCAAACGTTTGTCGACACCGTCTCGTTGTTTCCCGAAGTGATGGAGTTTTATCGTATGGCCGGTGAATATGACTATATGATGAAAGTGCTCGTCAAGGACATGAAGCAGTTTGATGAGTTCTATAAGAAGCTAGTCAACAGCATTGATGGATTGTCCAATGTCACCTCCACCTTTGCGATGGAACCGCTTAAGTACACAACAGCACTGCCAATCAGGTAGCAGTCTCTCACTTCTGATGCCAGAGATTGCAAATATTGAGCATTCACTCTATAAAAGATTTAGTCAATTATGACAAAGGACTGTCATCATGTTGCATCAGCTGTTAGTGGGAGTGAAAAAACCATTTATAAAAATGGTCCCTGTGTCGACTCCTCATTGCGTCGAGGGCGCTGGTTCGGTAGCGAAGGTAGGGGAGTTGTGCCAACAATATCGCGTTAGCAAACCTCTTATTGTGACTGACAATGCCTTAGTGTCGCTAGGTATTGCGCAGAAGGTGATTTCTTCTCTGCAACGCAGTTCAATTCCATTTGCAATGTACGACGATGTCGTACCCGATCCCAATTTTGATGTGGTGCGAGAGGGAGTCAATGTCTACTGTGAGCATCAATGCGATGGCATTATTGCTCTTGGTGGCGGATCTCCTATGGACTGTGCTAAGGCTATTGCTGCGTCAGTAAGAACCGGAAAAGATGTTGCCAGGCTTACTGGCCTGTTCCGGGTTCACAGGCCGCTTATGCCTATTATTGCCATTCCAACCACTGCTGGCACGGGTTCTGAAACCACGGCCGCGGCCGTTGTGAGTGATGAAGTGGCCAGGAAAAAGCTGGCGATCGCCGATCCGTTCCTGGTCCCCAAAGTCGCCATTCTAGATGCCGAACTGATGATTGGCTTGCCTGTGCGAGTCACCGCAGAAACCGGTATTGATGCCTTAACCCATGCTATCGAGTCCTATCTGAGCGGTTACGCAAATTCCTACACAAAAGCGCTCAGTATCGGGGCTATTCAGGCAATACTTGAATACTTACCGAAAGCGGTTGAAAATGGCTCTGATATTCAGGCAAGAGAGAAAATGGCCAAAGCCAGTTTTGATGCGGGTGTCGCTTTTACTCGTACCTATATAGGTTATGTTCATGCAATTGCTCACCAACTTGGCGCTTTTTACCATGTGCCGCATGGGCAAGCTAATGCTATCGTGTTGCCTCAAGTTCTACGATTTATCGCCGAACAGAACCCTGTGAGATTGCGTGAGTTGGCCGCACATTTCTGTGATGATATCGCGCTAGAGCCTCAATCCGATATCGTGAGTCAGTTTATTGAGAAGATCGAAATGTTACTGCGCAGTTTGGGTATAGCCAGTACAGTAAAGGAGTTGCAAGAATATGATATCGCGGATATTGCCAAGCAAGCGATTGGTGAGGCGTTTGGTGAGTATCCAGTTCCTGTTGTGATGTCTAATAAACAATGCCAAGAATTACTCGTTAAGTTACTTCCTAATGGAGAGCATTAAATGACCCAAGTAGAGTTTACCGCTTCAGAGCTGGATGAAATTTTGCTGCGCCAGAAACACGCTTATAAGCAAGACCCCTTTATGAGTAAAGAAGTGCGCGTGGACAACTTGCACAAACTGGAGCGCATATTAAAGCAGCATCAAAGCGAAATCTGTCAGGCTATCCATGAAGACTTTGGCTCTCGTACCGTCACAGAGACAAGTTTGTTGGAAGTGTTTACTTCAATAGAGAGTGCGGTAGATGCACGCAAAAAACTGTCGAAGTGGATGAAGCCGAAAAGGCGTTCAACCTCAATTTGGTTTAAGCCAGCCAAGAACCGCTTGATTCCGCAACCGCTGGGCTCTGTTGGCATTATGGTGCCTTGGAACTACCCGTTGATGTTAGCCATCTCTCCAATGGTGACGGCGATGGCGGCAGGCAACCGAATCATGGTGAAGATGTCAGAAAACTCCCAGCGATTGTGCCGTGTGCTAGCTAATGCCTTTGCTCAGGAGTTCGATCAAACCGAAATCTGTTTTGTGGCAGAAACCGGAGACACAGGCCCGACCTTTGCGCGGCTACCATTTGATCACCTCATTTTTACCGGCTCAACGGCGACAGGTAAAAAAGTCATGGCTGCAGCGGCAGAGAACTTAACGCCTGTAACGCTTGAACTTGGTGGTAAGTCTCCAGCCATTGTTGCTAAAGACTATCCATTGAAAAAAGCACTGTCTCGTATTCTTGGGGGCAAAAGCTACAACAGTGGCCAAACCTGTGTTGCACCAGATTACCTGTTGATTCCTGAAGAAAGCTTGGAAGAAACCATCAAACTCGCAAAGGCCATTATTGCGAAGCGCTTTGCCAAAAAAGAGGTCACTGAGCTGACGTCTATTATCGATGAACCGTCGTATGAACGTTTGATGAGCAAATTAGAGGATGCCAAAGAAAAAGGGGCTGATGTCATCAACTTGCTGCCTAAAAGTGAGCCGAACGACCAGACTCGTCAGATGGCGATCCATCTTGTGGTTAACCCCACAGATGACATGACAGTGTTACAACGAGAAATTTTTGGTCCGATATTACCGATTGTGACTTACAAGAGCCTGGATGAGGTATACCAGTATATAGGTGAACGTGATAGGCCACTGGCATTGTATTTATTTACCAATGACAAAGCGGTAAAACAGGAAGTGCTTCATAGCACCATTTCTGGTGGCGTAGCGATTAATGACGTGATGGTTCACGTTGCGCAGCACGACTTGCCATTTGGCGGGGTAGGGGCAAGCGGTATTGGTAACTACCATGGCCGAGATGGCTTTGAATCACTCTCAAAAATGAAGCCGGTTATGCATCAATCTTCGGTTACGTTCAGCTCGCTATTGTTGCCGCCATACAGCGGTTTTGCCAAAAGAATGGTGAACTTTCTTGTTAACCGAAAACTGCACTTGCCTGAGCGGTCCAAGTAACCAGACTCCTTAAACAAAAAAAGCGCTTTGAAAAGCGCTTTTTTTATCGGTTTCTTATATTTAGCATTATTTTGCGAAGCGCATGACGCCTTCTTGCATGGTTGAAGCAACCAGCTCACCCTTTTGGTTGTATATTTCGCCGCGCACCAGACCGCGTGAATTGCTGGCACTTGGGCTGTCGATACAATACAACAGCCACTCGTCAATTTTCACTGGACGGTGGAACCACATCGAGTGATCGATCGTCGCCAGTTGGAATTTAGGCGTCATGATAGACACACCATGCGGGTGCAGTGCCGTTGTCAAAAATCGCCAGTCAGACGCATAACCTAAAAGGTATTGATGAATCAGTGGGCTGTCAGGCACTTCACCATTGGCGCGAATCCAAAGCTTTTGCGTAGGCTCGGCTTTTTCTGGTTTCAGAGGGTTGATCACCGTCACCGGGCGAACCTCGATAGCTTCTTCGCTACAGAAAACTTCGCGGATCTTCTCTGGTAAAAAGTCGGCGATGCGCGCCGCCAGTTCTGATTCTGAAACGTAGTTCTCAGGGCCGCTAACCTCAGGCATGGTATTTTGGTGCTCAAAACCAGGTGCGTCTCCGTGATAACTTGCGGTCAAATAGAATATCGGACGGCCATTTTGAATCGCTTTAACGCGTCGTGTGCTAAAGCTACGACCATCTCTTAGGTTTTCGACATCATAGATAATCGGCTTTTCTGGATCGCCAGAGTGCAAAAAATAACTATGAAAGGAATGGACAGTTCGGTCTTCTTCAACCGTATATCGAGCGGCCGATAAGGCCTGGCCAATGACTTGTCCACCATAAACTTGCGGTAATCCAAGGTGTTCGCTCTGGCCCCGAAACAATCCTTGTTCTAAAGGTTCTAACTGAAGTAACTCTAATAATTCTCGTAACGGTTTGCTCATATAAATCTTCTTATTGTAACTGTCGGACACTACTAGTTTGGGATTTGTCGCTTTGATCGTCAAGCAGTAGTTAAAATGTAGGCATTCATGAAAGGCTTTGGAAAACAGAGCGTTTTTAATGCTGCATAGCGTCAAACATCTGTTATCTTTAATAGGTATTCTATGGGTGAATCATTTGTCGTTACTCAAAGTAAAGTAAAGTGAAGTTAAAGAGAGGCTGTATGAAAAAGGCACTAGTTGCGTTGATGTCTGTGGTTTTAGGGATCATTTTAGTGGGCTGTACTTCTCAACCCGCGCCGGAGAGTCAGATGGAATCGGTAAAAGGCACAGTTGCTTATCGTGAACGAATAGCATTACCACCGAATGCGGTTGTGACCATATCTCTGCAGGACATTTCTTTGGCGGATGCTCCAGCAATCGTATTGGCTAAGCAGACATTTTCGACAGATGGAGAGCAGGTTCCTTTTGATTTCGAACTGAGTTACGACGCCGCCGAGATTGATAGCCGACACCGTTACAGTGTGAGTGCTCGAATTGAAATTGACGGCAAACTTCGTTTTATCACCGACACCAATTACAGTGTGATTACCGATGAAGCGAAAACCAAACAAGTGGCGTTGATGCTCAAAGGAATCAGCGGTCAGTAACAACCTGATGCCTGGCGGTCTTTAGGGCTGCCAGGCGTATTTTTTTAGTGAAATCTTCCCTTTTATACTGATCTCTATACCTTCTTCCACAAGCCGAGTTTTTTGGCGTAAGAAGTCTTCCCCTTTTAGTGATATCTCTCCTTTGCTGTTAATGACCCGATGCCAGGGCAGTTTTGTGCCTTCAGGTAATTGGCTTAACGCTTTGCCAACATGCCTTGCATAGCCTGGGTATTGCGCCATTTTGGCGACTTGGCCATAGGTTGCTACTTTTCCAATTGGAATTTGGTGAATTACAGCAAAGATTTGTGTGGTGAATTGGTCCATACTGAAACTGTCCTAGTTCATATTTACCACGGATCGGTATAAGGAGAGAGCTATGGTATTTTCAATTTTTCAGTTCTTTATCACGGCTTTCTTAGCGGTTATTTGCGCTCGGGCAATTAGCTTATCGGCAGGTGATATCCCCGTATTAGCCACCATGATACCCGCATTATGGATCCTTCCACAAGGCGGTATAGCAGGGCTAATGTTGTTGGCCGCTATGGTCGTTTTTGGCCTTACACTGCCTTTGCAACCAATCACTATGTCTGTTGCCGTTTGGGTGTTGGTCCCGATCTTTATGGTCATGTTCTCAAGGCGCAGTAACCTTTGGGTTGTGGCAATTGTTGCGCTGATCGTGGTGACCCTGAATGTTGGCATTATGAGTACTCAAGCAGCCGGAAAACTCGGCGGTACACCTATGGTGACACTCGTGCAGTCATTCGCTGTTTTTGTTGCCTGGTATGCGGCAAGAAATTGGAAAGGCTCAAATCAGCACAGCTGGTGGTCTTTGGCGCTTGTGATACCGATATGGGCAGCAGGCTTACCTTACGCAGCGTTAGTGGCCCTGTGTCTAACAGGGATGATTGCGTCGATGGAAAGTCTATCTCGCTTAAAAACATTCAGCTTTAATAAACTGCTGTGCTGGACACTACCATCTGTTGGCTTTGCGGCTCTTGTTGTGTTCCCTGGAATCGAGGTACCTAGGCCGGTTTTTGTGGTTTGGTTATGCCTATTGGGAACCGCATGGATGACAGATTACATCCTGACCGTTGATAGCGAACATAAAGAAGTTTGATCCCTTATTTCAACAAGAAAGCGCCGCTCGATCTGGTATCGGGCGGCCTAATTGCCCAATGCTTAATCAGTTAAACCACTTTGCTTGAAAAATGGTGGGATTGTTCTTGCAATCATTCTGGGGATGTTTGATAATCCTTCCACTCTTACGGCATCGCCGCAAGAAAAAGAATCTATGGAGGCTCTGGTCCTCCCGCAACAATAGTTCGTGAACTCGGTCAGGTCCGGAAGGAAGCAGCCGCAGCGGATGACTTGTGTGCCGGGATGTGGCTGGGGCTTCCACCCTTCTTGTTGTTAAAATCATAACCTGTCCCAATAAAACCATAACTTTTCCTTTTAAAACCCATAAAGTGTCCTAAGCTTATTTTGGTTGTTTTGTTACAACAAAAGGGACGCATATGTACATTCGTAATCTTCGCAAGCCATCGCCTAACAAGAACATCTACAAATTCTCGAGTCTCAAAAACCGAGATGCTGTCATGTGTGAGGGTAGTCTGGAGAAAGATTGCTGCTATCATTTTGAATATGATCCAGACGTAGTTCAGTACGAATCTCAGCCAGAGGGTTTCTACTATCACTTCCATGGGAAAAAGCGCCCTTACACTCCTGACTTTCTCGTCACCTATGTTGACGGTACATTCAAGTATGTGGAAGTCAAACCACACTCGAAAACGTTATCAAAGACATTTAAACAAGAATTTGCTGCTCGTAGAGAGGCTGCCAACCGAAGAGGATTTGGTCTTGTTTTGGTGACCGATAAGCAAATTAGAGATGGGTACTTTCTCAAAAACTCAGAGTTAGTACATCGGTATAGTGGATGTATCGCAGGCGATGAGCTTGCAATCAAAGTGCATTCTTATTTGATTTCACTGGAAACAGTGAAAATCAGTGATCTAGCAGTCTCAATTGGCGAATCCGTTGGTCGGGTGTTCGCTTCTGTTTTAAGACTGATTGCCGTAGGAAGGGCCAGTGTTGATTTAGACATAGCTAAGTTGAGTGAAAGAACAATTGTTTCGGTGAGCTAATATGGTTGGTCGATTCCATGACGAGTTTGAGCCTGAGTACAACGAAGATTCTGAAATTAAACATGAACTTTTGCCTGAAACTCAGACTGAACGTCTCAAGTACTCGAGATTACAGTCGACACAAATCATTGAGCGAGACCTCTCTTCATATCCTGAGGAACAGAAGAGCAAAGCGCTCGAAAGATATAAATTGTTATGCTTAGTTGCGAATGAACTGAGCGGAGGTTGGACTCCTAAAAACCTCAACCCTCTAATTGAAAAACACTTCACCAAAACACATCTTACCAAGAAACCTAGCTATAAATCACTGCAACGTTGGCATAATTCATTTGTTGACTCGAATGGTAGTTTTACTAGCTTGGTCGATAAAAACCACCTTAAAGGTAACAGAAAGGCAAGAGTTATTGGCGATGAAAAATATTATGATGAAGCTTTGAAGATGTTTCTAGACGCAAGGCGACAGTCGATCAGAGCGGCATTCAACTTTTACAGCGACAGGATCACTGTAGCTAACGATAAGATAGTCGCCGGAAAAATACCGACAGTCTCATATGAAACATTCAAGAATCGTATTCGCAAAGAGGAGCCATACAGCGTCGCGCTCGCTCGGCATGGTAAATACTACGCAGATAAGCTCTATAACTATTATCAATCTGTGGATATGCCGACTCGAATTTTGGAGCGAGTTGAAATGGATCACACCCCCTTGGATTTGATTCTATTGCATGATGACCTCATGGTGCCTTTAGGTAGGGCACATTTGACACTGCTCGTAGATGTTTTTAGTGGGTGCATAATCGGCTTTCATCTAGGCTTTAAAGCTCCTAGTTATGTTTCGGCATCCAGAGCAGTTATTCATGCGACAAAAAGTAAGAGCTATATTTCTGAGATGCCTATTTCATTCAACAATGAGTGGCTTTGCGAAGGGAAAATCGAGAACTTGGTGGTCGACAACGGTGCTGAATTTTGGTCAAAAAGTTGGGAGGATGCATGTTTGGAGGTTGGGATAAATGTCGTTTATAACAAGGTTCGCAAACCATGGTTAAAGCCATTTGTTGAACGTAAATTTGGTGAAATTGTTCAAGGGATTGTTGGTTGGGTGCCGGGTAAAACATTCTCCAACGTGCTGGAAAAAGAAGACTACAAACCAGAAAAAGATGCAGTTATGCGTTTTAGTACCTTTGTAGAAGAATTCCATCGTTGGATAGTAGACGTGCACAATGTTAATGCTGATAGTCGTCACAAGAGAATACCAAACCTTTATTGGAAACAAAGCTATGACGTTTTGCCACCGCTTAAACTCTTACCCGATCAGGAGCAAGCATTTAGTGTCGTTATGGGGATTCTTCACCATCGAAAGCTGACTGATAAAGGCATTAAGTTCATGCACATAGAGTATGATTGTGTAGCGTTGTCTGATTATCGGAAGAGCTACCCCCAAACAAATGAGTCGTTGAAAAAGAAAATAAAAGTAGACCCAGATGATTTATCCTCTATCTACGTATACCTCGAGGAGCTTCAAGGGTATGTGAAGGTTCCAAGTAAGGATCCAATTGGTTACACCGTCAGATTGAGCGTTTGCGAACATGAAAAGATTTTGGCGGCTCATAGAACCTATATAAAAGGAGAAATGGATGTACTGTCATTAGCAAAAGCTCGACTTGCTCTGCATGACCGAATCGAGTCAGAACAAGCAGACTTAATGCAGTTAACGCATTCTGAGCGTAAACGAAAAGCGAAATCTACCAAAAAAGTGGCAGAAGTATCGAGTATCAATAGTGACACCCCTCACTCCAAACTTAGTGATAGAACACCTAAACCAAACACAACGGTCGCAGAGTCGGAAAAAAGCTCGGACACAACACCGCTAGAGAGCTTCAGAGCTATATGGAATGAGCGTAGAAATCTAAGGACATAAATGTGATAACAGCGAAAAGGAATTTGGCTCGGGATCAAGTTTTAGCAAACTATCACGACTCATTTTCAATTTACCCAGAAGTTAAAAAAGTTTTCTCCGGCCTGGACTGGATAATGAGGCGTAGAAAGTTTGGATCTTTTGCGCCATCGATGCTTCTGATGGCAGGTACTGGGGCAGGAAAATCAGCCACTCTTAATTACTACATTGAGAACAACTTATCAAGGAATGAAGTCCTTATAACTCGTGTAAGACCCACGTTACTGGAAACTTTATTATGGATGGCTAAAGAGCTTGGCGCTTATAGAAATAGTAGAGCTAAGCCTTCAGAGATTGGTTTAACGGATTGTGTGATTGATACATCGAAAAGGATTGGGCTTAAGCTTTTAGTGATTGAGGAGTGCCAAGAGTTGTTTGAACGCGCTAGTCACGCTCAGAGGCAAGATATCAGAGATCGCCTTAAGATGATTAGTGACGAGTGTCGCTTGCCAATTGTTTTTGTAGGACTTCATAGTGCCGAGCTAATTTTGGAAGATTCTCAGTGGAACAGACGGATTATGGTTCGACGCACACTCCCCTACATTAAAATCACGGATGAGTCATCAATTGACAACTATTTAGGTGTTTTACAAGCTCTAGAAAAGACAGTGCCCTTGCCACTCAAAGTACCTTTGGGAGACGTCGATTTCGCTATGAGATTGTTAGCGGCAAGCAAAGGTGTGCTCGGCGAAATCAAAGAGTTAATTGCTGCCGCATTAGAGATCGCTTTGGAGAAAAATAAGCATTGTATTGGCGAGGATGACTTTGCTGCTGTCTACGAGAGAATTAACGGTTCTATAGATACGAACCCTTTCACTGTGGAAATAGATGAACTAACCATAGAGCAAATAGCTTCTTATGAAAATTACGTAACTGATGCAGACACTGGTGAACTTCGTTTTGTTCAGCAGGTGTTTAGCAAATTGTCGATACAGCAACTTGTGGGCTAGTTAAAACTCTTACTTAGAGCAGACTAGATTGTGTCAGCTTTTCTAAGAGGGCTGACTTCTCATCATCACTCATCTTATCAATTGCACACGCCAACTCTGCACTCAATTCATTCCTACAGAAGAAGTAATTCAGCGGAACATCTAACTCTTCAGCCATACGTTCAAGCGTACCAATATCCGGTACATGCCTACCTTTTTCGTAATGATTCATGCGGCCACTTGCCGAACTTTGTTCCATACCGATTTTCACCCCTAAATCTTTTTGGGTGATTTTGGCTTTTTTACGCGCAGCTTTGAGCCTCGCGGGGATTGGGTTGTTTTTTTGCACTTAGACATTTCTTTTCAACCTTTCGATAACTTAGATTGTCTAAGTTTTACTGATTTTTGTATACTTAGCAATCCTAAGTTTTTAGTTATGTAGATGTCCAAATGAAACAAAAGACCAAAATCAACACCCATATGTTTAACTTATTGATTAAAAAAGAGATGAATGCTTTCTCAGTGACAGAAGCGAGAGATGCATTGATGGCAACAACCTCAGAGTTCAAAAACCATGAGGAGGCGAGAAGATACGTATACAGACAGATCTGGACATATGAACGAAAAGGTTGGCTAATATCAAAGGTATTGAGCGGCGTGAAAAGGTACACCAAAACCGAGTCATTTTTGTCACACTCATTCACTCCTCGCGATAAAAAAGAACTGTCCAAACCTCGCAAAGTATCCGCTTTAGAAAGCACTACGGATTTAAAAACATTAGTGGAAGAAAAGAGGCGATATGAGGGGGAGCTTGCGATTGTACTTGGTGAAGTGGAAGAGTATCAGTCTCTCATTAAACGTTTTCCGAAAGAAAAGGCGTTGTTTCTGCCAATGTTAACAGAGGCAAAGGAGGGTTCAGCAAAACTACTCGGTAGTATCAACGCATTGTCGAAAGTACTAAAAGCCTCCACGTTTAAGGTAGCTGCGTAATGTTAAGGCAATGGCAGTCTGATTGTGTAGAAGCAGCCCTAGATAAATACCGCAGTGGCGGGCGAAACTTTTTCTGTCAGGCAACCCCAGGTGCGGGAAAAACGGTAATGGCAGCGGAACTAACGAAGTGTTTAATCCAAGAAGATAAAATCGACTTAGTACTTTGCTTTTCGCCATCCTCCACCGTAGCGCTTGGGATTAAAGAGACATTCTCTCGGTATTTAGACTGCTCTTTTGATGGTGGCATGGGAGCGATGGGAGCTTCCTATACTTACCAGTCTATCCGCTTTTTAGACGATGCGTTTTGGAACACAATCAGGAAGTACCGCGTGCTTGTTGTGTTTGATGAAATTCACCATTGTTCTTTTGATGAAGAAGGTCGTTCCAATGTTTGGGGTGAACAAATCCTCACAAAAATTCAAGGTTTGGCTCGTTATACATTAGCACTGTCCGGAACGCCTTGGCGCTCCGACAGTGTGCCTATTGCGATGGCAGAATATACTGACCCTGATGGGAAGTTCTTGTGTGATTATCAATATGGACTAAAACGCGCCGTTCAGGAGAAAGTGTGTCGCGCCCCTAAAATTGTATTAGTCGATAGTGAGCACCTTTCACTAACGGAAGGCACTGAAATCAAAAAATTCGCCTCTATTTTAGAGTTGATTAAACAATCCAACATTTCATACCGGAGCGTGATTCAAAACGAAGCGGCGATGAACTATTTACTTGAATTAGGGTGTCGGAAACTTGCCGAGATACGCTTGTGCTCCCCCCAAGCCGGAGGGTTGATCGTCGCCGCCTCTGTGCAGCATGCCAAACACATTCAATCATTACTCATTCAACACTTTGGCCAGTCGGCTTGTATTGTGACTTATCAGCATGAGAACCCGTTAGAAGAGATAGAAGCCTTTCGTCATTCTAATACCCAGTGGATAGTGAGTGTTGGAATGATCAGTGAAGGTACTGATGTCCCTAGGTTGCAAGTATGTTGTCATATGAGCGCGGTAAAAACCGAGTTGTATTTTAGGCAGGTGTTAGGGCGAATTTTGCGAGTGAATACGGCTCCAAATCAAGAAGCATGGCTATTCACCTTTGCCGAAGAAAGTCTAATTGGGTTTGCAGAACGAATTGAGCAAGATATTCCAGATACGTGCACGTATTTAAAGCAAAACACAAAGGAGTTAAATCATTTCACAGCTGAGCCAAAAGATAACCTAAGTACAACTACTGGCAAGAATCCATTTCAAACGGATAGATCCCAACTCAACTGGCGCGACTTAGAAGTACAGCCAGAGGGATTATCTAGCTTAGCTCTATCACAAGAGGAATTGAAACTTGGTCAGTTTAAGCAACGTGTCATTTCAGCATTTTTTGATAGGTTGTGAAATGGTTAGCCTAGGACATTCGCGGCCAAAGTGTGAGCTAGAGTACAAATAACACGATGACTCTAAAGGTAATACATTCAGTTTGATATGAACTTTGTTATATACTGGTTCATCAATACGTTTCTTCGAGTCTGCAGCATGGTTACGAACATTAATAAAGCAAAGCTAACCGAAACCGATATCATCACCAAGTTTATTCTACCTGCTATTAAAGACGCGGGCTGGGATGATATGACACAGATTCGCCAGGAAGTGAAGCTGCGCGATGGTAAGGTGATTGTTCGAGGCCAAGCTGCCGCTCGTAAAAAAGTAAAATCGGCCGACATCGTTTTATACCATAAACCAAGTATGCCGCTTGCTGTCATTGAAGCAAAAGCGAATAAGCATGAAGTTGGCAAAGGTATGCAGCAAGGGATGGACTATGCCCGCCTTTTAGAAGTGCCATTTATATTTGCGTCCAATGGCGATGGTTTTATTTTCTACGATAAAACGAATCCGACTCAATTAGAAACCGAGATTCGATTAGAAGATTTTCCTACCCCTCAACAGCTATGGGATAAATACTGCATTTGGAAAGGCTATAAAACCGAACATTTGCCTGTTATTACCCAAGACTACCATGATGATGGCAGCGGTAAATCACCGCGTTATTATCAGCTTCAAGCCATTAATAAGACCGTTGAAGCCGTCGCCGCAGGACAAGATCGAATCTTATTAGTGATGGCGACAGGCACAGGTAAAACCTATACCGCTTTCCAAATCATTTGGCGATTATGGAAAGCAAAAGCTAAAAAAAGGATTCTATTTTTAGCCGATAGAAACATCCTAGTCGACCAAACAAAAACCAATGACTTCCAGCCGTTCGGCACAGCGATGACAAAGATAACAGGGCGAAAAGTTGACCCTGCTTTTGAGGTCCATCTGGCTTTGTACCAAGCGCTTACTGGCCCAGAAGAAGAGCAAAAGGCTTATAAACAGGTCGATCCAAACTTCTTCGATCTTATCATCATCGATGAGTGCCATAGAGGCAGTGCATCAGAAGACAGCGCTTGGCGCGAAATCCTTGAATACTTTGGCTCGGCTACCCAAGTGGGTTTAACTGCAACGCCAAAAGAAACCGACGAAGTTTCAAACATTGAGTATTTTGGTGACCCTGTTTACACCTATTCGTTAAAAGAAGGGATTGAAGATGGCTTCTTAGCGCCATACAAGGTGGTGCGCGTGGATATTGATGTCGATGTACAAGGGTGGCGACCAACTAAAGGCCAAACCGATAAACACGGCGAAGTGATTGAAGACCGTATCTACAATCAGAAAGATTTTGATCGCACCATGGTGATAGATGAGCGTACTGAATTAGTGGCTCAAACCATCACAAATTACTTAAAACGTACCGACCCAATTTCAAAGACCATTGTCTTCTGTAATGACATTGACCACGCCGAACGAATGCGCCGTGCTTTGGTTAACCTAAACCCAGAGCAAGTGAAGAAAAACGAAAAGTACGTGATGAAAATTACTGGGGATGATGAAATCGGCAAAGCTCAGCTAGATAACTTCATCAACCCGAAAAAGAAATACCCAGTCATAGCGACGACGTCTGAGCTAATGAGCACGGGGGTTGATGCTAAAACCTGTAAGCTCGTGGTGCTTGATCAAGGGATTCAGTCTATGACCAAGTTTAAGCAAATCATTGGTCGTGGAACCCGTATCGATGATCGCTACGGCAAGCTTTGGTTTACCATCCTAGATTTCAAAAAAGCGACAGAGCTGTTCGCTGATGAGCGTTTTGACGGCACACCAGAGCGCGTAAAAGTCACCACACCAGAACAGTTTGAAGATGACGAAGACTTAGATGACATCATCGATGGTGTTGATGACGTAGACGCTGATAATCCATTTGGTGATGAAGATATCGACCCAGATTCAATCCAAGAGCCAGAACCGACTTATGATGCAGGTTCCGAAGGAAGCTCAACTGAAAGTGGTGAAAGCAGTGATGATTGGGACGATGACAACCGAGTTCGAAAATTCCATGTCAACGGCGTAGCGGTGAAAGCCTTGGCCGAACGTGTTCAGTATTACGACTCAGACGGAAAGCTTGTGACTGAGTCATTTAAAGACTACACCCGCAAAACCATGGTGAAGCAGTTTTCATCACTGGATGAGTTTACCAAGCGTTGGAATGACTCAGAGCGTAAGCAAGCCATCATAGATGAACTCGCGGAAGCAGGCATTCTGTGGGAAGCGTTGGAAGATGAAGTGGGGAAAGACATGGACCCATTCGATATGATTTGTCACGTAGTCTACGACCAACCCGCGTTAACTCGTAAAGAACGTGCAGAGAATGTTAAAAAGCGGAATTACTTCACTAAATACGGTGATACCGCGCAACAGGTACTAAGCAATTTGCTTGATAAATATGCCGATGAAGGTGTGCAAGAGATTGAAAATATACATGTTCTAAAAGTGAAGCCTTTTGATGAAATGGGCAGGCCGCTTGAAATCATCAAGAAAGGATTTGGTGGTAAGCCTCAATATTTAGAGGCTGTACACGATTTGGAAGCGGCAATTTATCAATCTGCATAAATCAGAATTTACCGCGCTGCTCGAAATACTCATGAGCAGCGTCGGAAATATCATTCCCTTTAACTTCTCTTTTCAAATTGTTTGCTGCGATTAACGTTGAGCCAGAGCCAAAAAAGGGGTCAACGACTAAATCCCCCTCTGAGCTACTTTGATTAACTAGAACCTCCAGTAAATCGACGGGCTTTTCTGTGGGGTAGCCTTTGTAAACTCGCTTGTAGGTCAAGATGTCTGGAGTGCTTAGGTCGTTAAGTTTTCTTTTCCCTTTTTCGAAAAACAGAATGTACTCATGCCTAGCTCGGTAATGGTAACCCATACCAATACAGACCTTATCCCAAACAATAGGTTTCCAAAATTTGAATCCTACTTTTTCGGCAATGGGTTTAATCACGAACATTGTTTCTTGGTCACAAAAAAGGTAGAAGTGGGCGTTCTTCTTCAATACTCGATATATTTCTTGTAATAACTCCTCGAATCTTGAATTGGGGAAAATTTCAAACCATTGATTACTTGAAGATTTACTCACTTTCAGTCGAGTGGTTGTCCCAATTTTTCGATGTTTTTCCAACGATTCATACGGTGGGTCGGTAATTAGCAGGTCAACGCTCGCAGTATCGAGCGTTGTTAGCCAGTTTACAGCGTCAGTTTTAGATAAATTCATTGAGTTCCTAGATTAGGCTGCTGCATGTTTTTCCGTTCCTATATGTTTGTGACTGAACGCCTTTATCTAATTTTCGACAATCGATGCAGTAGCTTTGATAGCCTTCTGGATTGCGTGCTGAAATTCGAGCAGGAGTTTTGCCAAAAGAAGAAGGATATGGGTGGAATACATGTTCACCGTTGTTTGCGTCTGAGCAATGAGGGCATGATTTGTATTTTCGTCCTGTTTGAGGCTCGCGTTTATGGATCATGCCAATATTCAAACGTTTGTTGCAATTACTACATGTCATATAAAGCTCCTTGGTTGATGTTGAACTTATATGATATTGCGGACTTATTAAACAAACTGTGATATAGGCAACAAACCACATATGGGTGTGTTGTTATATGGGGGTACTTAGTCATTGCAAATCAACATGCGTTTTGTTGACTCAATAGAAATTAGCCCCCAGTCAAGCCTATCGTTTAGGGCGACTAATTGGGTTTCTGGAAAAACATTCAAGGCTTCATCTACGGCGAGCTTTAGTGAGTCAAAGTCTAAAGTCATGGCTCTCAAATCAGTTCGCTCTCTACCTGAAACATCATACCAATGCCCTTTATACATACAAAATTCCTTTAGCAACATGGGAATATGAGCCAGATTAGAATATGCACCTTGTGGAATCAATGCTGTTGAAGTGTTTTTGTTAGCTAGAGTCTTTATCTAGCCAGCTTGATATATTTTTTAATTCATTCGCTAGGCTTTCATTTAAGCACTGGTGCTTTAGGTATTTAGGGACAATAACATTAAGGCGCGCAGCTAAAAAATCTGGATGTTCTGAGATTATTGTTAAGTATTCATCGAGTCGTTTTTCAGATGTGGTTTTGCGCTTTAATTGCTTTTTTAAGGCTTCATGAAACAGTGAGATATCTTCTGGGTTGGTATCTTCCAAATTTTGATAAGCGTCGCAGTACAGCTCCTCATATAACACCTCAGCCAGTTGTCGGTAACTCCAGTTAAGAGTGTTGAGTATTGAGCGGATTTGCTCTTGTTTCTGTAATGTCCCCATTTGTCCCTACCCTCTACGTTATTGTTGCCTTGTCTTAGCGAAGACACCTCAAATTAATGTTAAAAAGGAAAACAACATGTCTAAGAATAAAGCACCAATGACACCAGAAGCCGCTGCTCGTATTCAAGGGAATGCAGCGAAAAAAAACGGTGGCCAAGTTCCGAAAGGGGATTTTGCTGGACGAGCGCAGCGCGCAGCAGAAAAAAACCAAAAACAAGGCAAATAGGAGCATTATCATGAGCAACCAAAACCCGAACTACCCAAGTAAAACAGGTAATCCATCTGGCCCTGGTCGTGGTAATACACCTAAACGTTAATGCTTAGCGAGGCGGTGTTGTGCCGCCTCCTTTAACTACAACTTCTCGCGTTATGCCGAAAACTTGCAATGAAGCTCGCCTCATCAGATTTATAGTCGGAGTAAGATATATCTTGCTCTGTTTTACGCAATGTACATAAACAGGCGTCTCGTTTATTTTCATACCAGCTTACTGAGACCATGCTCTTGGATGAATTGACGCAGGTATCCACAATCGCGTACTCCACTTCCAGTGGATAGCGCTCCTCATCGAATTTGTTATTAACGGCGTAGCCACCAACGGTGCCAATGACCAAGGCAGAGCCTGCTGATACCAACTTTCTTTTACTGAACTTGAAACCTTTAAAATTCTTTTCACATTTTTTGCACGAAATATTCTCGGCAAATTCAATGCGATTGTCTTCCTGACAATGTGGGCATTCGATTTTCATTTCTATAGTCAACTGCTTGATTAATTAAATTGTTTTATTTATGTGTATGGTTTTATAAAAAACAAAGCTATTAAACCACGAATGCGTTGCCACATTCATCGACCTAGGTAGACTTTTTCGAGACAAGTTCTGTTATAATTCGCCTAATTATCAGTTGTCTAATAAGTAGAAAACCATGTCTATCAGTTCAGTTATAAAATCCATTCAAGACATCATGCGTAAAGATGCCGGTGTCGACGGTGATGCACAGCGCCTTGGTCAAATGTCTTGGTTGCTCTTTCTAAAAGTGTTTGACGCTCAAGAGGAAGAGTTAGAGCTAGAACTGGACGACTACAAATTCCCAATCCCTGAGCAATACTTGTGGCGCAACTGGGCGCAAGATGCTGAAGGTATCACCGGTGAAGCACTGCTTGAGTTCGTAAACGACGACTTGTTCTATAAACTGAAAAACCTAACCGCGCCGGTTGATCTCAACCCGCGTGGTTTTGTAGCCAAAGAAGCGTTTAGCGATGCCTTCAACTACATGAAAAACGGCACGCTACTACGCCAAGTGATCAACAAGCTGAATGAAATAGACTTTACTGATTCATCAGAGCGTCACCTGTTTGGTGATATTTACGAACAAATATTAAAAGATCTGCAAAGCGCAGGTAATGCGGGTGAGTTCTACATAATGCCATCTACCTCTTTACAGTCTAAATGCCACCTTCCACTGGCAGCATAAATTGTTACCATTCAATAGGCGTCAAAGTCGATTTTAAATATAGTGGATGAGCAGGCTCACCTGATTTATTTACCTTCAATACGCTTAACTCTGGAATCAAAGATCGAACTTCTTCTGAACGATTCAAAAACACACCATCATTTCCCCACGCACCAACAATTACTCCTGCATTTTTGGCAAGTAGAATTAGAGTCTCATCATTTTTGTCGCCGATTGGATCTGATGCTTTTTTCATGTCTTCTGGCTGAGTAGCTCGATAGGCAAAAAGGTTGGCCATACATAAACCGCCATACCCCCATGACTTAGCGAAATTAATACAGCGACGAATGGTAGGGTCATCTTCTGTTTCATCTGCCGTCGATGGGTTAAGTCCGACGAACATTGCATAAGGTTTTGACTCATCCCAGGTTCGCCAAAGCTCATAACGATAAGTACGACAATCTGATAGCTTTGCTGTTTTCTTCATATCAATCATCCACAACTTCAATCGTTACGTGCTGCGCACCAAGGTATGTGCCTTCATCAACTTCATAACGCAGGGTTTCATCGCAATGCGGACAATCAAAGGCTTCGTTTGGCTCGATGCATTCATCTTCTAGCCAGTCCCAGCCAATATGCTTTTCACAAGTTGGGCATCTCATTTCAGCAATCCTTATTCATTCAAATACAGCTCCGCCATCCCATCTAAACGGGCTTTAACTTCTTTCCAATTAGGCATCACGCTGGTCAGCCAGCGCCAGAACTTCTCAC
The DNA here is from genome assembly GCF_022836845.1 of Vibrio gelatinilyticus. GTDB lineage: Bacteria > Pseudomonadota > Gammaproteobacteria > Enterobacterales > Vibrionaceae > Vibrio > Vibrio gelatinilyticus. The sequence continues at coordinate 395,326 of NZ_JAJNNZ010000001.1, read as the reverse complement.
TATGGTTATGCTCAGCGATGTGGCAAAGCTCATGCAGAATCACGTAATCAATACACTCTTTAGGCGCTTTGATAAGGTGAGGGTTGAACATCAGGTTCCCTTTGGCTGAGCAGCTTCCCCATTGCTTGGTCATGGGCAGCACACGAAAACTTGGGATACCATCAACCCATGTCGCTTGTGGCAACAACTCAGATAGGCGCTCATGGAAAATACGCTGCGCACGAACCTTGTACCAGTTGCGCACCAACGCTTTAACCATGGCAGTTTTGTCATCGTTGAACCTCGTCAAGGTGACAAGTAGCTTACCACGAGTCATTTTTACCGCTGGCAAGGCATCTGCATCTTCTACAACCTTTAGTACATAACGACGACCAAGGTAAAACTGCATCTCACCGCTGACGTAGTGTTTGGGCTGCACGTACTCCAAATGACCTCGAAACTCTTTCAGAGCATCATAAATCCATTTGGCACGTTTCATTACCGCTTGGTGAATGTCCTCAAGCTCAGCGTCTTCTGGGGTACTCACCGTGACATCACAGTTGGGTTGCACCTTGATGGTAATGCTTCGCTTCTTTCCTTGTTTGATAGGCTTACGCAGCACCTCATAGCTCACAGCCTCATCCCCATAGATGAAGCTGTATTCTTCCTTGTTATGTTCGTCAGAAACCGTTGATGCCATTAATGGTGACCAGCTAGACCTAAGCGAGTGATTTGCACCACTTCTTCGGCAATGACTTGCGCTTTATCGACCCCTAAATCGGCAAACAGCAACGGAAGTACCTCTAGCGTGATCTGGTTTTCAATCTCTGATGGATTGATTGAAAACTCTGCCACCGCTTTGCGTACTTTCTCATCAATCTCTACTGCATAGTTGAAGCATTGATCTTCAGTAAGACCTTGACCTTCAGCGCCATGTTTTAAGAACAACCCAAAGTAAGCTTGAACATGACGCTTAATTTTTGGATCTAGCTCTGCGAAGCGATCGGTTGGCATTCCCTCGACTTTGCGATCGATCACTTGCTGTTCAAAATCAGCAAATAGGAGATATTGCTTAACAGGCGCATCAAACATCTCTTTTGCTTGCTGAATCGCTTGTTTAAGCAGCTTCGAGAAGTACTCTTGGGCGTATGGGTCATCGGCAAGGTCTTGCTCAATCATCTTGGTGACACGACCCGTAATCGCGTCCTTTTTGTTACGTGCTTCATCATCACTCAGCTCTTCTGGCTTAACATCTTTACCCATGCTACCGACCAGATACGCGCCTTTAGATTCTTGGATCTCAACACCACCAATGTGTTTGTCTAGCATGGTACGGATACTTTCAGCGTACTCGTCGTAATCAATGGTTTCTTCGGCATCCTGACGGACAACTTGGCGCAGCGACGTCATGCTTTTTAGCGTGTCTTTATAAATCTGGCGTTTATCATCGAAGCTCTTGTCTTCAAAGTAGGTGGCAGATTGCAGAGCGACTTTCAAACAATTAGCAAATGCAGTGAGCGTGCTATAAAAATCTTGGCGTTTCTTTAGGTTTAAGTCTGTTGGCTGACCATCTACATATTCTATGTTCGGCGCAAATACTCGTGCCATTGCTTGAGGATCTTGGGTGTTTTTTACATCAATAAAAAAAGCCCACAGCTCACTGTATAGGCCAGGCAGTTTCTTATATTCCGTATCCATGCGGCTGTATAAGCCTTTAAGGTCGTCAATATCAAAACCACCTTGGGTGCGCTCAGCCAAGTCTTGGTAGTCCGCAATGGTGGCATCGAGCTCTTTTAAGATGCCACGGTAATCGATGAGGTAACCAAACTCTTTCTTTTGGTGCAAACGGTTCACGCGAGCAATGGCTTGGATAAGGTTGTGCTGTTTAAGCGGTTTATCGATATACAGCACGGTGTTCTTTGGTTCATCAAAACCCGTTAATAGCTTATCGACCACGATCATTAAGTCGGGGCCGTCATCTTTACCGAATTCTTCAATGATATGCTTGGTGTAGGCTTTTTCATCTTGCCCAAAATCAGAATCCAGCACGTTCTCTTTCCACCAATTCTGTACCACATCTTTGCTTTCACCGTCGACTGTATCGTGTCCTTCACGGGTGTCTGGCGGTGACATGGCAACAACCGAGGTCACTTTACCAATTTGGTCGAGAAGCTTCTTGTATTGGATGGCAGAGGCTTTTGAGTCGCAAGCAAGCTGACCCTTTAAACCTTGGCGCTTAAAGTTTTGGAAATGGTCAGAAATGTCGTGAGCGATAAGCTCGATACGACCCTCAGTTTGATAGATTTGACCTTTCTGCGCGAACTTCTTCTTCAAGTCGGTACGCTGTTTTTCGGTCAGCTTATCGGTGATGCGGTCGAACCAAGCATCAAGCGCTTTGTCGTTGGTGCTGAGCTCTGGCACACGCTCTTCATACAAAAGTGGGGTAACGGTTTTATCTTCCACCGCTTGTTGCATGGTATAGGAGTGGATGATTTTACCGAACTTGTTTTCTGTCTTATCATCTTGCAGAAGCGGTGTCCCCGTAAAGCCAATGTAAGCAGCTTTTGGCAGCGCTTGCTGCATTCGAATGTTGTTTTCACCGTTCTGGCTACGGTGGCCTTCATCAACCAGCACGATCATGTCAGGGCTGTCGTTATAACACTCTGGCAGTTCAATCGCGGTGCCAAACTTGTTGATGATAGAGAAGATAATACGCTCGTTGCCTTTGCCGATTTGCTCCGCTAAGCGGCGGCCTGTGGTAGCCATGGCTGTTTTACGATCTTTTTCAGACAGTGCACCGCCAGAGGCGAATGTGCGTGCTAGCTGATCTTCCAAATCAACACGGTCAGTAACGACAACAACACGGCATTTGGCGAGCTCTTTAATCCAAATGAGAGCCTTGGACAAAAACACCATGGTGAACGACTTACCCGAGCCTGTGGTATGCCAGATAACGCCGCCGTTACGTGCACCTTTCTCATCAAAGGAGGTTACGCGTTCAATCAGGGCTTTAATGCCAAAGACCTGCTGATAACGCGCCACGATTTTGCCCGCTTTTTTATCAAACAAGGTGAAGAGTTGGGTCATTTCCAGAAGGCGGTCATGACGAAGCAGCGATACCAACAAGCGGTCTTGGTCAGTCACCATTAAATCACCGCCCGCAATCAGCGATAGGTATTCATCACGAACCTTGGCTGTGCGGTGCGCAAACAGCTTATCTAGCTGATCTGGCGTCAGTGGCGTGTTTTTAAGGCGTGCAAAGGTGGCATCGGTGATCTGTTCTTCTTTCCACTTCGCCCAAAACTTACTTGGCGTACCGCAGGTGCCGTATAAGCCCTCATTTCCGTTCACCGACATGAGTAATTGACTATAGGCAAACAGGTGTGGGATCTCATCGACTTTTTGGTTACGGATGTTTTGTGAAATACCCTCAGCAACCGTCGGCTTGCCTTCATGAGAAGAGTCAGGACGCTTGGCTTCAATCACTACCCAAGGCAGGCCGTTCACAAAGCAGACAATATCGGGGATGCGTTTACCCGTACCATGTGCGTTTTCGACTTCTAGCTCTTCGGTAAAGTGGAACTGGTTGTTCTCAGGGATTTCCCAATCAATCACATTGATCGTTGGGCTGGCTTTCTTACCATTAACGAACTCGGTGACGCCAATGCCATAGGTCAGCGCGTTATACAGCTTTTCATTCGCCGCTTTCAGCCCTTCGTTCATGGCCGGGTTGGCAAGCTGATGGACAATTTTATCGATGGCCGCTTCCGAGAGGCGATGATCTTTCCCCATGAACGAGTAGGTTTTGTGCTTGAGCACATCACGCAGTACATTAGGCAAAATGACCGTGGAAAGATTGCCACGTCTCACCACACATTCGCTCGGTGCAATGAACTGATAGCCAAGGTTGGTCAGCAGGGTGAGAGCGGGAATTTTCGCGCTTTGCTCTTCACGGAAGTTGGGTAAATTGCTTGAGTTGTTCATTATGCCATCCACTGTCTCAATACATTAGCAACCACAGGTGCGAAGGGCTTTAGCTTTCCATTTTCTGGAGTAAGAAGGTCATTTATAACGTCTGTAAGCAGTTCAGGTTCCTCTGTCCAGTCTTCTTCATCTTCTGGTGCAATGACATGTTCAGTCAATAGAGCGAGAGATAACTGCTTTCTCTTTTCTATGAGGCTCTTGTTGTTTCTCTCAGTATCCCCAAGATTTAAAACTCTTATAGCTTCAATCGCATCAGGGGTTTTACCTGATACACGACCACTGAGTTTAAACACCAAGTCAGTCTCGCATTGAGCCATTAATGGTGTTAGTGGCAAAGGTTGAGATTTATGGGAGTCTCCACATTGCTTTGATGTATTGCAGCTAGCAATAATGTTGCTGAAATCTAGAGTTTTATTCTGATTGAGATCTTGTGCTTCAACATGCTCATTATGACAATCGCCACCACCAGATAAAGCCTGACAGCAGTAACCACATAAATAATGTTGTTCTTTAAGAGCTTCCGAGCGTATTGATTGACGTACGGCACCATCTTTAAGTTGTGGATATCGCTTATTCGGGTTGGCTTGTTTCCAATCCGTCAATGGCTGGGGCTCGTATCCTGCACGTTTAGTTATCTTTCGCAATTCTTAGCTCCTTCTTACGAAGCAAGAGTTTTGCTTTAGATAATTCCAAGTTATCTGATGGCAAGTCAGCTTCTAAATTTGCGATCAGCTCTTTTGCCTTACCGATGTTTGAATCATGGATTGCATCAAGCAAGTCACCTATTTTGACATTAACTTGAGCGTTTCGAATATCAGTATCCATAATATCGAGAAGAACCGAGTTAGCATCTTGCCCGTAAAGTGATGGCAGAGGGGTTACATCATCCTCACCAATCAAGTAAGTTAGAACATCTTTGCTATCGCTGATTACCAAAGGTGAGTGAGTTGTAAGAACAAATTGACAGTTAGGGAACGTATTTGTCAATTTAGCTATCAAGGTACGTTGCCACTTGGGGTGTAGGTGCATATCGACTTCATCGATTAGTACAATACCGTCTCCCATCAGCGGGTTTTCTAAACTTGGGTTCATTACTGCTAATCGTCGCGCAATATCCCCAATTAGAGCCATTAAAGACTTCTCCCCTTGAGACAATTGAGCAACGTTTAATGATTGACCATTTTTATCAATTGACATGTGAAGGCGAGGTTTTCGTCGAACTCTGAGGTTGGAAAACTCAGGCATAAATTTATAGATGGCTGAGCGAACTGCGGTCAGTTGCCTGTCTTTGCTTGATGCGTTTAGGCTCTTAAGTTTTGACCATGCTTCTTGGTCATCATCAAAAAGCCCTTTTAGTTGATCCAGGATATCATCGGTTAAGCCAGACTCATTCTCAGTATCTTCTCGCTCTCTGAACCACTCAAAAAAACGTCTAAAGTCTACCCCTTGGCTCAATGATTTGTCATAACCATCCAACTGAAGAAAAGTATGCTTTTCTCTAATTTTCAATGGAATATCAATAACGACACGCTCTACGGAATAAAAAGCCATTAATGGAAGCGAAGCTTTTTCATCTGATGAAATTTGCTCACGGTAAAAGTCCGCTAGACTGGTTGCTCCCCAGTAATCACTTTTGTGCTCACTCTTCCTAGCTTTGCGAGCTTTTGCTATACGCCATTCAAAGTAGTTTTCATCGAAAGCTTCTAGATCACCATCTTCAGTGTTACCAACAACGTGGTTAAAAATATCTACATCGATAGCAGCCGAAGGGCTACCATTTTTGATAACAAGTTCAGGAATAGGGCTTCCCTTACCTGACTCACTTTGGATACGAGAGACAAGCCAACTCAATGAGGTGGCTAATGCTTTGAGTATAGAAGTTTTCCCTGAGCCATTATTACCAACAAACACAGTAACGTTACCGTATTGATTGCCAAGAGGAGCTAGAGGGATCTCCAGTTCATCAAAACGTCCAACTTTGTGTAATGTTAACTTTTTAACTTCCATTAGACGGCTACCTCCGTTTGTTTTTCAGCATTAACGCGGCGTTTACCCGTCAACAACTGCTGCATTAGTGCCTTTTTCTCTTGTTTAAAGTGAGCCAGTTTTGCTTCAAGTACTTCAATTTCTTTGTCGGCAGCGGTAAGGACTGAGGCGATTTTTTGTTGTTCTTTAAGAGCTGGTAGAGTGAATGTTATTTTTCCAAACTCTTTAGTTGTGAAACTAGCCTGATTAACAGCAGGTTTTGTTATTGACTTTACGGCGTTGCGATAACGCTCAGTCTTCGTTAAATAGAACAAAAAGTCCCCTGTAACTGCTTCGGTATTAGGTTTCAATCGAAGTAAGTTAGTTGTATATATCGCATTTAAGTCACCAGTCTTTTTATAAATACAGGTTTTACCTATTTGACTTAAGCTGTTGATAAAATTAACAAGGATATCTCCCTCATCTAGGATGTAATTCCTTACATTTGCACCTTGAGGGTCATCTAGATACCAATACTTTAAATCTTCATTAGATGTGTAGCGTTCACCTACATTATTTGAACGTAAAACAGCTATACCGACATTCTCACTTTCCAGTTTTCTGGATAAACCACTTCTCATCAGTGAAACGGAACTTGCTAATTTAACTTCTTCCCACTCCCCCTCAAACACCTTATCCGTTTCAGGATTCACCAAACGCTTCTTACCCGTCAAAAGCTGTTGCATCAGGGCTTTTTTCTGCTGCTTACTGGTTTCAATCAGCTTTTCATTGGTGGCAATCGCTTTGTCCCATGTTGAGAGGATTTTGGCGATTTTGCGTTGTTCGTGTAGCGGTGGCAGCCCGACTTTAACTGCATGTAAATCATTCCTATTTACACCAGGGACACCTGTTTTATCACTAAATTTTTTAAAGTCAAAGCTAGTTAACAGATAATAAACATACTTGGGATAATTCCCATGAAAGTTCTTTACCCATAAGGAGGTGTTCAGTGGCCAGAAATCTTCCTCGACATAGAATACATCACCAATTGAGCCATATCGTCCTGTTACAACACCAGGTGGCTCTACCTTTGATTCATTGTGATACCCAGATAAGCCACCAGATGAAATAATTGGTACATTCCCTTCAATTCGTTTCGCTGAAGGTAGATCAAAGCCACGCTGTAACTCAGCTACAAGCCCAAGCTTTTTGAACTCCCAACCATTAGGCACCATAACCCAACTCCTCTAGGTAGCCCGCCATTTCCGCTTCTAGATCGGCTAGTTCAGTTTGCAGCCCCAAACGCTCAGTGCGCACCGCAACTAAGTCGATCTCTTCCTCTTCCTCAAAAGTATCCACATAACGAGGAATATTGAGGTTGTAATCGTTTTCGGCAATCTCTTCTAGTGTCGCTAGGTACGAGTATTTATCGGTAGTTGCACGCGCCTTGTAGGTATCAACAATCTTCTGAATGTTCTCAGGCGTAAGCTGGTTCTGGTTCTTACCAGACTTGAACTCACGAGAAGCATCAATAAACAGTACCTTGTTATCGTCTTTCTGCTTTTTGAAGATAAGAATGGCAGCAGGGATACCAGTACCAAAGAACAGCTTTTCAGGTAGACCAATTACGGTATCGAGTAGGTTTTCATCGATAAGCTGCTTACGAATTTTACCTTCACTTGAAGCGCGAAATAGCACACCATGAGGTACAACCACACCCATACGACCTGTTTGCGGCTTTAGCGTCTCAATCATGTGTGAGATAAACGCATAGTCGCCTTTGGTTTTAGGCGGAATACCACGACGAAAGCGACCAAAGTGGTCGTTACCTGCATCTTCAAAACCCCATTTATCTAGCGAGAATGGTGGGTTGGCGGTTACCACATCAAAGTGCAATAGGCCACCTTCTTTGTCTTGTAGCTTAGGGTTACGAATAGTGTCACCCCATTCGATGCGGTGGTTATCTTCACCGTGCAGGAACATATTCATCTTAGCTAGCGACCATGTTGACCCAATCGCTTCTTGACCAAACAGAGCATACTGCTTAGAGCCCGCACAGTTCTTTTGTACTTGCTTACCACACTTCATCAACAGTGAACCTGAGCCACAGGCAGGATCACAAATACTATCGCCTTGTTGTGGTTCTAGGATGATAGACAATAAGTCCGATACTTCTGGTGGAGTATAGAACTCACCCGCCGATTTGCCGCTGCCAGCCGCAAAGTGTTTGATGAGGTATTCGTATGCATTACCAATTACGTCCAGTGAACCGACGCGGCTTGGGCGTAAGTTTAAGGTTTCTTTGCCAAAGTCTTCCAGTAGGTGGCGAAGGATGTCGTTCTTTTGCTTTTCATCACCGAGCTTGTCAGTGTTAAAGCTGATGTCTTGGAACACGTTCTTTAGCTTAGTGCCATTCGCTTCTTCAATCGCGTGGAGGGCTTGGTCAATACGAGAGCCGTTACCTGCTTCATGACGAGCTTCGTATAAGTCCCAAAAAGTAGAACCAGTGGGGATTTTGAAAGACTGTTTCGACATCATCGCAGTGACCATCTGCTCGTTACCATTGAACTGCTTTGATAGCTCATCAAACTTGTCTTGGTGTACGTCTGAGATGTACTTTAAGAACAGCATGGTTAGGATGAAGTCTTTGTAAATAGATGGGTCTACGGTGCCACGGAAGGTATCGCAGGCAGCCCATACGGCTTTGTTGACTTGTTCTTGGTAAAGAGGATCTTGATTAATTGGTGTATGTACCATTTTCCCTAGCCTTTAATTAGTTTGCTTTAATTCATTAGAATTTTGGATTAAGTCAGAAGCAATAGCATTAAGCTGCTGCTGACGGTTGTTGATAAGCTTATGAAGCAGCGCATTCTCTTTGATGCTGGCTTCATAGAGCTTGGCAATCGTGTTCTGTGTTTCAATATCGGGCAGTGCAATGGGCGTTGCTGCAAGCACAGGTTTTCTGATGCTTATCTGAAAACTGCCTTCGGCACTGCGCTTAAAATAGGTTTGCACAGGCGCTTGGTTAAGCTGCCAGGTTAAAAACTGTGGATTAACCTTTTCTTGCCATTGCGGTTTTACCCTGAGCAAAAACAAACTTGGCGCACAGGTAGTGCTCTCTAATTGCTTACTCACATAGCTTGCCAGATGTTTCGAGCCTTTGGCGCTAAATAACACATCACCTTGCTTGAGCCAGTCAGCACCTCGTTTACCTGTCAGGTCGGTGGTGATCAAATCATCCGTTATCAACTCGCCTAAAGGAGAGATGTCTTTAGCTTGTACGGCTTTGACGCTACCACTAGGGATGGCTCTGATCGCCCCTCTAAATGGGTAACCCGCTTGAATCGTGACACAGTCGTTGAGTGTTACTGATGTAACCGTTTTCTGAACACTCATCTCTGAACGCTTCCTTTTGGCGTGTTCAAGATTGCTTGCTCATTACTTTCAACCATTTGGCTGAGCCTCTTAGTTATTCCATGTTTGATATTGTGGCATCTGACAAATCTCGCGCAATGATTTTTTACAGTAATTGTATGATGCAAATAAAACTTTGACATTAAAACCTACCTCACCTATCTTTTTATTGCAGTAAGCGGATGGTGCGGGGTGGTGTAATGGTAAGTGTTGTTAAAAATGAGGTGAATCTGGGTGATTTGCCGTACTTCAATCAGGAGTCACGTTGTGGGCAGTCTTTACGTGAGGTGTCGTATCATTGTGAGCGTGAGATCAGTAAGTTTCCTCGTTTACGCTCATTGACTCGTATTCACGATGTATTGGAAATGAATTTGTTTTTAGAGCATCGCTATAAAGGGCAGTTTATGCCTCCCAAGCGTGCCAATCAAACAAACACCCTTGGTGGGGTAAGTGTGTTGACGCTTAGCTCAACGGCCTATTCATTAAGCATCTTCCTGTCATGGCTTGAAGAAAACAATGTAGCGTGGCAAGAAGTGATTGCTATTGCTCCTTCAGAAAAAGCCAAATATTGGCTCCCTGTGTACCGTTTTCGCAAACATTTAATTGATCGAGTGGCCACCAAAGAGATCGATCGTGACTCTGCCAATCTTTATATGAACCATATTCGCCAATTTTACGAGTGGGCACTGAAACAGCGCCGTATCGATAAAATTCCTTTCCAATACAAAACTCAAGTTATTAAGAAAAAGCGCAAAGATGGGGATATTGATTTCCTATTTAGTGGTCAGTTTGCTCAAGAGCGTGGTATCACGGTAACAACCACCGACTTGCTCATACCTAAGAAGTACAAACAAAAGTCCTTTAATCAGAATGAATTAGCGCCTTATAGCCGTGAAGAGTTGGAACTGCTTTACACAAGCAAGGAACTAACCAAGCCAGCATCAAGGTTGTGGGTAGAATTGGCGCACCAATGTGGGTTAAGAGCCGATGAGGTCGCCACATTTCCAGCATCGGCAGTCAAAGACCCTGCGCTTATCACGGACAAAATCTTTTACGTTGAAATCACAGGCAAGCTGAGTAAGACCAGAAAGGTCATGGTTTCGAGTGCGCTTATGGCGAGTTTATGGGGCTATCTAAACTCGGCTGAGCGGCAGCGTCGATTAGGTAAATGGCAATTAGAGCATGGTGACAGTGATGCGGCACCGCTGTTTATTAATCGCTCAGGCAGGCCAATCGTCTCCAAATCAGTCAGCAATGTGATTTCTAAAGTCCGAGCAGAGTTAACAGATAAGCCGCTAGAACGAGACTTTCACGATTTACGCTCTACCTTTGCCACGAACCTTGCCAAGTTCATGCTTAAGCAAAACCTGCCGATTGGCTTTATTCAATACAAGCTAATGCAACTGCTTGGACACAGTGATTTTGCAACCACGCAAAAGTACATCAACTTTGCGCGTTCAGAAACCTTTGATAAGCAGATGTCGAGCTGGGTCGATAAGCTGTTTGGTGAACATTTACCTAGCCTACACAGTGATTTACTAGCAATACAGCAAGGTGGTGAGCATGAGTAAGGTTACGCTTGAACTGCCTGTTGGTAATACCAACATCAAGGACTTATTCGAATTTTCACCTGCTTTAGTGGAGGACTTGAAGCAAATTTTGGCAAGTGAACGATATCAAGGCGGGAAAGGTCATAATCAACGCTCAATGTCGGCACGATTTCGTGTGATATTGACGGCTTGCCGATTCATTATTGCTAATGACGCCAATGCAGAATTGCTTAAACAAGGGTTTAGTGGCTTTGTTAAGGAGCATAATGCATTTTTGAAATCAATCTACCGCAGTGATATCCGCAAAGAATTGCGTAATGAACTGGTGTTTGCCATTGGTATTTTCATGGGAAGACCGCTGCAAAAACATCACTATCTTTCGGATTTGTGGGCATTTTATTTTAAAGAACAAGGTGCTTGGCGACACATCGATAGCGCAGATCTAAAAGCGGCTATGCCAAAGATTTACGCTGAAATGACCTCCTTACTAAGCAGCGAGACTGAGCTGTTGCCGCAAAAAAGCTACAGTATGGAAACACTCCATACTCGCTTCTCAAAGGCCAAGCGATTGTTACTAGAGTGCTTAGCCCCGCAGTTTAAAGACGAATTAGAGGAATATGGCTTACAAGCGTTAAGTGTCGATAACAATCGCATCCAAAAATCACTGTTTCAAGCCATTCAAAGTGATGTTCAGCAAAAGAGTATCTCACTCCGAACGGGTACAGGTTACTTTGAAGTCATACGTTGGTTAATGGAAGTGACAGGACAAGAGGTTGTCGATGCCTATCGAATATCGATGCAACGCTACCAAACTCATGCCAAGCGAGAATCACTAGAAAAGACCTACAGTGATGAAGAGCTAACGGAGTTGGTTTTCCACGTAGAGAAAGCCATTGAACAAGCAAAAGAAAGTAAGCCGTTAATCGCTCTGTACTTTGCCAAAATCCAGCTAAAAACTTGCTGGAACACTGCGCCAATGTGTGCAATTGAACTCTCTGATATCAAAGAGATTGAGTTACCCACGTCGAAAAAGACGATGGTGGTCATGCTGCAAAAAGCGCGTAAAGGGTACGACATCGATACTTTTCAGCTTGATGGTCGCACGGTGAACAGCGTGATGCAGGACTTGTTGCAAGTAAAAGTGCTCACTGAACAGTACCGAAAGGCTCGCTCGCCATTTCAATCACTCCTGTTTGTTTATGAAGAGTACGGAGAGATCGGCTGCGTTAAAGGCACTAATGCCACATCTTACATAAACAACCAGTTGGAACAGCAAGGTTGCCGTGTGCGGTACAACTCTCAGCGCATTCGTAAGTCAGGGGCTAATTATATCTACCGTGAAGTGGCAAAAGATTTGCGTAAATACAAGCAGCGGATGCGCCATTCCTACTCGACATTTATTCAGCACTACAAGCAAGTGGAAGAAGCCGATATTCAAACCAATCTTGGCGATGCAGTGCAAACCATGCAGAGCTACTTTACGGGGCGTGAGATCAGCTCTGACATCATTATTATCGACAAAGATGATACCGAGCTACAGCAGACGCCAACGGGGTTATGTGCCTCCAAGGGCAATGACATTGAAGCACAGCAATATCACAAAGAGCATCGACTGTTACATAAAGACAATGGCCGTGAGGCGACATGGTGCAGTGACTATCTAGCTTGTATTTGGTGCAAATATTTTCGAACTGTCGCCGATCCAGATCATGTGTGGCAACTTCTAAGTTATCGGGACTATGTCTTAGCGGATATGAGGGCAAGTGTGTCTAATCTAGAGGGCAATGAACAACAAACGGAAGCAATGGAAGTATTGAAAGACCGAGTGAATGATATTCTGCATCAGCTTTCGAACAGAGATCATAAAGCAGTCGAACAAGCTCAAGAGATGCAGCGAAATCAGGGCATGCACCCATTCTGGTCATTTGCTATTTCAACCGTCGCGGTATAGGGGAAAGGTCATGATACATGACGTGGTAGACACAGTTTTGAATGTTGATGGTGCCATTCGATTGCGCCCTTTTTCTACGGAAAAATACCAACGATTAGCCTCCACGGTTTTATGGCAAGCAAACAGAAACACGGGAACGATGATAAGCCGTTTCAGTGATGATTCTTGGCTAAGAAATGGTGAGAAGTCATCCATCACCTTTCATCAGGCGAATACGGAGTTGGGGTATGAACTGAGAGCGATAACGTTAGGGATGCTTGCGCATGGTGCAGGTGAAGGCATGCAACCTGTAAAATGGGGAACAACCAAACGGATCATTCGTTGTAGCAAACGATTTGGTCTTTGGTTGCAGGCGCAAAACATTCGCTCTTTACACCAGTTAGATGTGTTGCCCTTGTTGAGGTTAAGGCATCTTATTGGTAAGTTTTTGACGGCTAATAACGCATCAAAGCATATTTACATCGCACAGGATGTATCGAGTGCGCTCTATTGGTGGCAACAATACGGCATTATTAAATCAGCCGAACGTGTGGATTTATTTACTGAATTACTCAGTCCTCTGATTGCCCTTCAATCCTCTCTACGTCAGAAGCATGCGGTGATCCCTATCCGCATAATGAAATTGATACTGAAGGAGTGCGAAGAGCAACTTGAGCATGCGGAGAGGCATTTTGACCAATGGCAAGCCATCCAACTGGGCTTGAATAACCGAATTGCAGGCCTCAATCCTGGTCACTTTAGTTGTAACACCTTTATCGATGCATTGAGTGAAACTGAAGCGGAAGAGCTAAATCATTTGCATGCGTATTTTAAACGTATAAGGTGCTATGTTTTTGTGGTTGTTATGGCCTACTCAGGGATGAGGCACAGTGAAGCCATGGCGCTTGACGATGATGCGGCATTCAGCCGTGATGCTATTCATTACTTACGTTCTGATTTATCAAAAACAACAGATGGCAGTCAAGCGTTAGAATGGGTAGTCAGTGAACAAGCGTATAGAGGGGTTAAGTTACTTGGCAAGATGAACACGATTTATCGTGCACGAGCCAAGCAACTCATCCAATTTTATTCAAACTCACTTCCTGAAAAGCGCTTCCTTAACCTTCAATTTGGCGCTGAGGACAACAAACTATTTCGAGTGAGATACCCCAAGCAGTCGGCGTGGTTTAGTAATCAATCTAAGGTAAGCAAAAACGGTTTCAATAACGTGAATACGTTGTTTAGCATCCCAGTGACGCAAGCGGATATTGAGCAGTTGGAAACGTTGGGGTGTAATGTTCAATCTGTCTCTGCAACGAGTAAAAACTTCCGCTTACCTTACCAAGTTGGCATCCCGTTTAACTTTACTTCTCACCAATTTCGGCACACGTTTGCTTGGTTTATTGTTGCCAATCGCTTAGGCGATCTTGATGACATTAAGTACCAATATAAACACTTAGAAAGCAGTATGACGCTGGTTTATAGCCATCGCGGTTACGATTCTATGGCAGAGGTTGTACGTCTTACCGAAAGTTTTGAAGCTTATTTAACCGAGCAAGCCATGACCAATTTGGTCAGCGCAGCAGAGCAAGGTCATTTGGCTGGTCGAGGTGGTCAGAAGTTTGTTGAAATACTAAAACAGGTGCTTGGTGATGACTTTGAAAATGGCTCTTCACCGCACTTCGCCAATATGCAAGAACTACTAACCTATACCGCCAAGCACTCGTCTAATTTCAGAGGGCTATCACATGGATATTGCACCAAAGGTACAAGCTGCAAAGTCCGCAATGCGGCTGACCCAAGCCATTGCATCAACTGTGACTCTTATATCGCAACACCGAAACATCTACCTCATTGGCTAGTGATAAAGCAACGCTGTGAACAGCAACTAACGGCGTTTGAGCAATTTCCTGAAGAGATGCAACCAAGGTTTGCATCGTTTAAGGGCGCACTCACCGATAACTTACATGCTGCCAATCGAATCATTGAACAACTTCAAATCAACGTTAAGGAAGCCTAATGGAAACTGAAACAAGAGAGCAACTTGAAGCCATTGTGACCGAGATGATTGCGACAGGCGAAAAGATAAATGTGAGCCGAGTAGCAGCAAAGGCAGGTGTTTCTAATGCTCTAATTTATAATCGTTATCCTGAGTTAAAGGTGCGTATTCAGGCTGCTAAAGAGACACAGCAAAGTCGAAAGGAACAGATTGAGGTTACGACAGAGGTTGAGAAGCTGAAGTCTAAGCTCGATAAGGCAAAGCAAAAACAAGAAGAAGCGGAGTTGATGGCTTGCTCGTACCAAAAGCAAAACGAGCAGCTTTGGGAGCATATTCAGCAGGTTTATTCAATGTATGATCAAGTGCTTGCGGAGCGAAATGACTTTGCTGAGCGTTTGAAGTTTGTGGGTTAACCTGAAATATAATAGTGACAAGGAGTCGCCATATGATCGAGCAAGAAAGAGAATTCAAGTATTTCCTTGTTCACGAAAAAGAACGCAGGCTGACAACAGGTACAGCGACGAGTTATATCGACTATTTGAACAATATCACCAATCACATTGGCATTAATATAACCTCAAAGACAGTCGCAACAGAGGCTGATGTTCGCAAGATTGATGGTTGCCTGTTGGATACGGATATGCCAGATGGTTCTAGAAGGAATTGTAAGTCTGCGATGCACGCTTACCTACAGTTTCTCGCTTACTCAAAGCAGGTAGATGTTTCTGTTTATCCTGACGAGATAGAAGATCAATATGAAGGCTCATCAAAGAAAGTTACTGTTAATAAGTTTGAGAGGAACCCCAAAGCAAGGGAGGCGTGCATTGAGCACTACAAAGCGATTTGCCAAGTCTGTAATTTCAACTTTTCCGATGTTTATGGTGATATAGGGCGTGATTTTATACACGTACATCATATCGTTCCCCTCTCTGATATTGACGAAGAATACCAAGTAGATCCAATTAAGGATTTAGTGCCTGTTTGTCCAAACTGCCATGCGATGCTCCACCGTAAATCACCACCGTATTCTGTCGACGAGTTAAAAGCGAAAATACTTCCACCGCTACCATATAAGTAACAAAATCCACTGCGCCCATTCCGTTTTAAGAGTGTACTGGGCGATAATTGACTTAAAACTGTTACACCATTTGAAGCCTTATTGGATGTAGGTGTAACAGTTTTCGGAAAGTCCCAAAATTCCATTATCTACACGCCTCGTGCTGTTACACGCTTCATCGTAAACCGCTTAGACCCAAAACTGGGCGAAGCGATTATGGACCCAGCAACGGGGACGGGCGGCTTCCTTGCATGTTCGTTTGACCATGTGAAAGACAACTACGTGAAAACTGCAGCGGATCACCAAACACTGCAAAAGCAGATTCATGGTGTCGAGAAGAAACAACTGCCACACCTACTGTGCATCACCAACATGATGCTGCACGGCATTGAAGTACCAGTACAAATCAAACACGGCAATACGCTAAACAAACCGCTTTCAAGCTGGGACAGCAACATCAATGTGATTGCGACTAACCCTCCGTTTGGTGGTACAGAAGAAGACGGCATTGAAAAGAACTTCCCAGCCGAAATGCAGACGCGTGAAACTGCCGATCTGTTCTTACAGCTTATTATTGAAGTGCTTGATGAAAACAACGGTCGAGCAGGCGTAGTACTGCCAGACGGCACCTTGTTTGGTGAAGGCGTTAAAACCAAAATCAAAAAGATGCTAACCGAAGAGTGTAACCTGCACACCATCGTGCGTTTACCTAATGGGGTATTTAACCCATATACAGGCATCAAAACCAACATTCTATTCTTCACCAAAGGCAAGCCAACCAAAGACGTATGGTTCTACGAGCACCCATACCCAGAAGGCGTGAAGAACTACAGCAAAACCAAACCAATGAAGTTCGAAGAGTTCCAGCAAGAAATCGATTGGTGGGGCAATGAAGATGACGGTTTTGCTAGTCGTGTAGAGAACAATCACGCATGGAAAGTGCCAATCGCCGACATCATTGAGCGTAACTTCAACCTAGATATTAAAAACCCGTATCAAGGTGAAGTGATTAGTCACGATCCAAAAGAGTTATTAGAGAGCTACCAACAGCAGCAGCAAGAGATCTCTCAGCTTCGTAATCAACTTAAAGGCATTCTAGGTGAAGCCCTGAATTCGTCTGTGGGTGGTGCTGAATAATGAGTGTAGAACAGACCTCTATGAATCAGTTGATAACAGATAATATCGACGTTTGGACCTCAACCGTTAAAGCCAAGTCATCCTCTGGTCGTGGCAGCAGCAAAAAGCGCGAGCTTTATGGTGTGAAGAAGCTGCGTGAGCTGATTTTAGAATTAGCTGTGCGAGGTAAGTTAGTGCCTCAGGACTCAACAGATGAACCTTCATCGGTACTGCTTGAGCGAATTGCGGAAGAAAAAGCGCAGTTGGTCAAAGAGAAGAAGATTAAGAAGCCGAAAAACTTACCTGAAATATCAGACGAAGAAAAAAGTTTTGTATTACCAGTTGGTTGGGAATGGGCTCATTTACAAGATTTGACGACATATGTTCAGCGAGGGAAAGGACCTAAGTATGCTGAATCAGGAAGTGTACAAGTAGTATCCCAAAAGTGTGTGCAAAACTCTGGATTCGATTTATCACCTGCTCGTTATGTGACTGATGAAAGTCTTGAAAAATATCAGGAAGAAAGATATTTGCAAGACAATGATATTCTATGGAATTCAACAGGTACAGGCACTGTTGGTCGTGCAAATGTGATTACGAATATTCCTGAAAAGCGTATCGTTGCCGATTCACACGTTACTGTCATTCGCCCAACCAATTTCTATAGCCGATTTTTATGGTGTTTCATTATGGCACCAGGGGTACAAGCTAGAATACAACCAGACCATGAGAATGCATTAGTTTCTGGGTCAACGAAACAAGTCGAATTAAATACAAGCTCAGTAGTATCCGTAATAGTTCCTGTTGCACCTTTAAAAGAACAACACCGCATCGTCGCCAAAGTCGATGAACTAATGACACTCTGCGACCAACTAGAACAACAAACCGAAGCCAACATTGAAGCGCATCAGGTATTGGTAACAACGCTGTTAGACACGCTAACCAACTCAGCAAATGCTGAAGAGTTAATGCAAAACTGGCAAATGGTTGCGGAGCACTTCGATACCCTGTTCACCACCGAAGCGAGCATCGATCAGCTAAAACAAACCATCTTGCAACTGGCGGTAATGGGTAAGCTTGTCCCACAAGACCCAAATGATGAACCTGCTGCAAAGCTGCTTGAGCGTATTGGGGAAGAAAAAGCCCAGTTAATTAAAGAGAAGAAAATCAAAAAGCAGAAGGCACTGCCGCCGATTGCTGATGATGAAAAGTTATTTGAGCTTGCAAATGGTTGGTGTTTTGCTCGTTTTGATGACATTTGTACAGGTATTACTTCTGGCTCTACCCCTCCGAAAGATAAGTTTATCGAGAGTGAAGGTGTGCCGTATCTCAAGGTTTACAATATTAGAAATCAGGAAATTGATTTCAATTATAAAGAACAGTTCGTTGATTCTGTACACCATAAAACCAAACTAACCCGTTCAATTCTTTATCCTGGTGACGTTGTGATGAACATCGTAGGGCCACCTCTTGGAAAAGTAGCGATAATCCCTGATTCATATCCTGAATGGAATTGTAATCAGGCTATAGTCGTATTTCGACCGATAGAACCTTTATTAAATAAGTATATATATACTTATTTAACGGCAGGGTTATTCCTTCAGAGTATAGAACTGATTGGTACGGCTGGTCAGGATAATATATCTGTTACAAAAAGTCGTAGCATTGTGTTGCCAATGCCACCGCTAGAAGAACAACACCGTATAGTTACTAAAGTTAAAGAACTGATGGTTGTCTGCGAACAACTAAAAGCTCGATTAAAAGAGTCTCAAATCACTCAATTACAAGTAACAGACGCTATTGTCGAACAGGCGGTATAACCATGGCAATAGTCTTCAATCAGCCTCAAACCATTGCGCAGTTGTTGGAACAAAAACTCACTATTCCTGAGTACCAACGCCCATACAAATGGCAACCTAAACACGTTAATCAACTGATTGATGACATCTTTAATCACCGCACTAAGCCATGTTATCGGCTTGGTACGGTGGTACTACATCAAGGAAAAGATGTGGAAAGTGGCGAAAAAAAGGACGCGCTTAACATCGTTGATGGGCAGCAGCGCCTTCTCACCTTAACGTTGCTTTGTACTATCCTGGATGGAGAAGAGAAAACCATCATATCAACTCTTCTTGAGCACAGATTTGAATCCTCGGTCAGTATCCAAAACCTCAAGAATAATGCGCAAATAATCTCTGAACGAGTAGCCAGTCTGCCAGATACAGAAAAGCAAGAGCTACTCGATTTCGTTCTTAACAAGTGCGAGCTTATACAAGTTACGCTAGATGATTTAAGTGAAGCATTCCAGTTTTTCGATTCGCAAAACGCTCGTGGTAAAGCGCTTGCACCTCATGATCTGCTAAAGGCTTACCATCTACGTGAAATGATGGACTCGACAGAGCAAACAGAGAGGTTGCACCATGTAAGCTTGTGGGAGCAAGGCGTTAACCCCGATGATGACTCTGCGAATTTGCATACTATCATGGGAGAGTTCTTATTCCGTATGCGCCGTTGGGTCGATGGTGACTACGGCATACAGTTTAGTCGCCATAACATCGATGTATTTAAAGGCATTAACCTAGAAAACACTCAGTACGCCTATGTAGATTCTATGCTTGCGCTTGATTATGCGATTGAAACTTTTAATGCTGATCCCGCACGTAAATGGGACAAGCAAACGAAAGGGTATCCATTTCAAGTTGATCAGGTGATGATCAACGGTAAACGCTTCTTTGAGTACATTCAGCACTACATGGCGATTCACTCGACCTTGTTCGTTGGTGATGAGGCAAGGCTATCTTCATTCGTCGATAAGCACGCTAAGTATAAAGGCAGTAGCCGTAAAGGGGATAGCTATGTACGAAACCTATTTTTGTGTGCAGTGATGTATTACTACGACAAGTTCGGTGATGTGGAGTTAGAGAAAGCGGCACAGATTTGTTATCGCTGGAGTTATTTCCTTCGCCTTGAGCTACAACGTATCGGTATGGAGTCGGTAGATAACCACGCTAAGGATCGTAGTGGGCTGTTTAGAGCAATCAGCAAAGCTGTTCACCCTCAACAGGTGTTGAACTTTCAGCCTCCTTACATTCAAGAGCCTAAGTTCAAGAACGCGAAGGACGTGCAGGCATCTATTGAAGCAATGAAATCGGGAAGTGTAAATGAGTGATTCGAACCAAGTAGAGCAGTTATCCGTTAGAGCACTTTTCGACAGTAAAACCCAATATGTGATTCCTATCTATCAGCGCAACTACGCTTGGGGTGCGACAGAAATTGAGCAGCTTATCCAAGATATCAGTGATGCTGCAGGGCTGATTACTCAGTCGAATGAAACTGCTACTGCCAAACAAGTAAAGTACTATCTTGGTAGTCTTGTAGTTTATCAGCGTACATCGCATTCACATCAATCTAATGTGGTGTACGAAACCATTGATGGACAGCAAAGGCATACCACGCTCTCTATCTTGTTGGCGTACCTCAAACATTGTGATGTGCTCGAAGAGAGCGAGCTAGAAGGGCTAGACATTAATCTCACCTTTGATAGTCGTCCAAAATCCTCCAGAGCATTAGATGACATCTATACAGGCAGAACCAATGGCGAGTCAGAAGAGCCTAACATTCATGCTGCTTTCAACATCATCAAGCGTTACTTCAAAACCAAAGGATTAGATACACAGGCGAAAACTAAGCAGTTCTTTGGGTATCTATTAGAAAACGTCACCATTCTTAGAGTCGTCGTTCCACCTCAAACTGATCTTAACCACTACTTTGAGATCATGAATAACCGTGGTGAGCAGCTAGAAAAGCATGAAGTTTTGAAAGCGAAGTTTATGGCTACCCTCGATAATGATGAGGAGAGAGGCTGCTTTTCCACTGTTTGGGACGCTTGTGCGAATATGACGCGCTATACCCAAATGGGCTTCCAATCGGACTTACGAAAAGAGGTATTCGGCTCAGATTGGCAGACAATGCCAATAAGCTTTGAAGCTATTCAAGAAAAGCACACGAGCAAGCAGCAAAAAGAAGATGCAATGACTCTGCGAGAAATCATCGGTAACAAGGCATCCAGCTCAAATACTGACGATGACGAGCGTGAGAAGGAAGAACGCTTTGGTTCGGTTATCGATTTCTCAAACTTCTTACTTCATGTCTTAAAACTGATGAAGACGGAAGAGAACGTTTCGCTTGATGATAAGAAGCTGATCGATGCATTTATCTCTAAAGGCGATGGTCTAAAGGTTGGCGCTAAAGCTTTTGTCTATGAACTGCTTAAATGTCGAATTCTGTTTGATAGTTACGTAATCAAGCCTGACCAACACGATGAAAAGCGTAAGTGGAGCTTGTTAAGGCTTAACTCTTACATAAACAAAAATAGTTTGAGTCCAGAGTACCCAAATGCCTTCAGTAGCGATAACAACGAAAAGATTCGTATGATCTTGGCAATGTTCCATGTATCGAACCCTGCTTTGGTATATAAGCGTTGGTTGAATGACGCCTTACGGGTATTAAACGATCTCGCTACAGAAGACAGATTGGAAGTTGATGGCAGTTCGTACTTAGCTGCACTTGAAAATCAGAGTGACAAGTATTTTGATGAGATCTGTGGTGGTTCTCAACTTGAGTTTACAGAGAATAATGTCGGTGTGTTACATCAGGGAACTGGTGTGCAAAACTTTGTTTTTAATCGTTTAGACTATTTATTGTGGAAACGTCTCTCAAACAATGAATCGTTTGATGGTATCGGTAAAAATGAACTTGGAAAGCACTTCGACGATTTTCAGTTTTCATTCAGAACTTCTGTTGAACATTACTTCCCACAAACCGACCCATCTGGTGCAAGTAAGATGCAGGACGTGGATCGCTTCGGTAACCTTTGCCTTATTTCACCAAGCAGTAACTCAAGGCTTAGTAATTATTCTCCGCAAGATAAGAAGAAGTTCTACATTGAGAACAATCGAGCAGAGAGTTTAAAGCAAGCTATCATGATGAGTTACAAAGATTGGGGACCACATGATGCTGGGCGAGCCAACATTCGTGAACATGAAGTGTTGATGCTGGATATTATCTCTGCTGAACACTAGGTAAGACGGATTAGACCTAGCTAGTGCGTGTGTCGGGATTGGTTAGCAATGTCAAGAATAACGAATATTACGAAATACTAGCGCCATTAGATAACAGTCAGTACTGTAGATATTGTATGATTTTATAATCAAATGATGTGGTGGTATCTATATATCTTGTATATAGGTGTTAACTTGATGGAATGGCGTAACTTGGCAAGAATGCCGAAGTAAATGTCAGTATTCTCAAAGAAATTAGTTTCGTTAGGTAGGTCTAATCTATGGGTAAGTTGAGTAATCCAAGTCGTAATGTCAGCCAATTTGTTTATGACTTCTCTCGTTACAACTACAGTAACGATAAGGATGAGACTGCGGCAATAGAGCGCGTAAAAAAGATTACTCAAAATGACCGTTCTGACGATGGCATTAAAGAAATTCAGTTGGAGCTTCTTTGGAATGAACTAACTAAGCAGAAGCAACAAAAGCCCAAATCCCTTTCTTCTCAATCTCAAAAAAGTAGCGACACGCTTAAAACCAAAAGTGAACTCAAAAAGGAGCGAAAAGCTCGAAGGAAGAAAGAAGCTGCTCTTAAAAAGCAACGGAGAGAGGTGAAAAAGTTAGAAACAACTGTTTCTCATTCACCGAGAACAGTCTTGAGAAAAACGAGCTCCGCACAAAAAAGTACCAGCAGCTGGTCAAACGCCCCGTCTTGGAGTGAAGTAAAAAAGCGCTCAGCTCAGGACTTAGATCCTGCGTTAAAGATGAATCCTATTGATAAGCTCCCAAGTGGTTCTTTGAGCCGGCCGGAGCTGAAACAAGATGGAGATCAGTTACAGGATAATGATTCGATATTACTAAAGCTTCAAGAAGAGCTTGGTATTTATGGACTAGAGTGTGCGTGGACCTGGACCGATGGTAGTCGCAGATTGGTTTTGCGACAGATCGGTACTGCTTTTCCGTGTGAAACCGTTCAAGGTCAAAATGAAAAAGAGAAATTTGAATTCCTTAAACGTGCTTACAGATTGTTTACGTTTAAAAGCAATTATACGGGTGAGCGTGAGCAAAGGGTTTCTCTAGAGAAGTTAGTCAACTTTATGTGGTCTACTCAAACGTTGAGATATTCTGTAGGAAAAAAAGTAAAGCTTCCCAAAAGTATTAAGAAAAAGAATTTTGCGTTTACTACAACGCCTTCGTTACTACAAAAACAGCTCAGTTGGCAAAGGCTCTCTGCTATAGAGAAAGCGAATCTCATAGTTATGATTCGATCAAGACTCGGCTTTGCAAAAACGAAAGAATCAATTGAATCTGCTTTGGTTCAACCAGGCATCTATACGCAACTATTAGATGAGCGTCCTCAGCTTGCCCCTTCACTTTTACGATCTGATAATCACAAAGAAGCCGATAAAGCCGCGATAATGGTAGAGAACGTCGGCTTAAGTGAGGGTACCCAGTCTTCTGACGTTCAGGGTACAAGTGACGATGGTGACGTTACTAAAGTCGAAGCTGTCGGTTCATTGCCAAATGGCCACAATGTTTTGGAGACGCTAAGCCCGGTCGAACTTAAAGACAAAGAAGACACTAAAGCGAGTAATTCCTCAAAAGACGAAAACGCGGTAAAGGCCAAGCCAAGTATGAAGGTTGAGGAATCAGTCCAGAAGACTTTTCGCTGGCCCTCCACAGTTGCCAACGAAGCAGATGGGATATTACCAGAAAGTCAGTGGCCTCAAATGGGTATGCTTAAGGCTGTAGGCTATGCTGTTGGAGCTTCAGGTCTAAATACATCCTCCAGGCTCAAACTATTAAGAAGCATTTATTGTGAAAAGCTGCCGTATGTTGACTCAAAGGTATATGTCGCTGAGTGGGGGCGTCCCGAAACGGCAACGAGACTCAAGAAAATGGCAGAAACTCTTGCTGCCCTTGCGAGAAACGCAAAACGCAAAAATGCCAACATGAAACTCGCAATTAAAGATTGGGAGCATGACCTAGCCTGGCTGAAAGACGAGTACTACCTGAAGCACAAATATACTTGGGTATGGCCGACTTCAGTCAATCAAGGTGAGAAACTGCCAGCCAAAGAGATAAAGCCTGAACCAGTTAAGATCTACGATTCTTCCCGAGAGTTTTTGACCGAGCAGTACACTAACAAAGCTGGAGAGCTCTGTTGTCAGGTGTGTCAGTCAGCTCTGCCATTCAAGCTTGCCAACGGTGAATATTATTGGGAAGAAGTCTCTATCTCAAAACAGATTGAATCATCACCTTTTTCAGATCTAGTTCTTTGTCCGAATCACCGAGCGATGTATGTGAATGCTAATGAGAGCGAAATCCACCTGATAGAACAGGTTGCGAAAGGTAAATCAAAAGAGATCTCGCTTATGTTAGCTGGAAAGTCCGAGAAACTTTTCATAACACATGAGCACTTGAAGCGAGTCCTCCCTGCTTCGATAAACATTCAATCAAATATATCGCCATATAGCAGCGTCAGAAAGAGCCTGATCAATATTCGAAATCTGTACCTCTATGAAAGTAATGGATACTGGCATTTGACTTCTAAGAACCGAGCGAGCTTAGTGTCGACGACGTCCAAGAGTGAGGCAATCGAATGGTTGAAAGGATTTGATAGTTATCGAAACTTTTCTCAACCCTCAAATATCAAAGAACAAGAGCCGCCGGTTAAGAAAGTTAAGGTGAAACCCTCATTGAAGAATCCCACAGCGATGCGTTTCGGGGTGACGAAAAAAGTGACACAAACCAGCTCCTATAAGACTGGCTACACGCTTTGCACAGTTTGTGGTGGAGATGGGGGAGTCAATGGCGGTTGTTGGAAGTGTGGCGGTTCCGGTTGGATGTAGAATAGGAGTCTTTGATGTTAAAGCGGTACGAGCAAAACTACACAGATTGGCTATGTGAATCGTAACAATCAGAAAAACAATGGCACAGACGTATTTCAACGAAAATGTCCGAATTGCCAAGGTGGCAAGCCAGGGACCCGTTTTTAGTCACAATTTGGTCTCAATCGATTTGATTTAATGGGTTTAGCTGTAATACTAAAACTTAGATACTCTAAGTTTTAGTGGTGACATATGAATACGGACATTCAACTTTATCCCGACGAATCGCTCGAAAGCTTTCTGTTGCGCTTAAGCCAGTTTCAAGGCTATGAGCGTTACTCGCACTTCGCAGAAGACATCTGGTATGAAACGCTAAACTCCCATGAAGCGATTCCTGGGGCCTTTCCCCTTGAGCTCAACCGAGTCAATATCTACCACGCTCAAACCACAAGCCAAATGCGGGTGCGGGTTCTTATCCAACTTGAAAAGCAGCTTAAGCTTAATAACTACGGTGTTCTCCGTCTCGCGTTAAATCATTCTAAGTCGACGTTCTTACCCGATTACAAAGCCGTTCATCGTTTTGGGGTTGATTACCCTTTCGCTTTTTTAAGAAAGCGCTTTACGCCTCTCTGCCCCAGCTGTCTGGTTGAAGAACCTTATATTCGCCAAAACTGGCAGTTTATTCCCATTCAAGTGTGTGAAAAGCATCAATGCAAACTGGTTCACCGCTGCCCAGAGTGCAAATCGTTACTTGAATATCAAAACATAGAAAGCATCACCTATTGTGAATGTGGTTTTGATTTGAGAGAAAGCGAAGCTGAAGCCGCACCGAATTCTGAGTTAATTACGGCAAAATGGCTGATTGGAGACAACTCTGTTGAAACGGGATTGATGAGCAAAGCAATGACAGTATCAGAGCGTTATGGTGTCTTGCTTTGGTATGTAAACCGATACGGCGACGCAGGCGATATTAGCTTTGATGCTTTTATTGAATATTGCTCGGCGTGGCCAACAAAACTGAAGCAGGATTTAGATGCGTTGGTTGAAAAAGCAGATGTTGTTCGAACAAAAGACTGGCGAAAAGTGTTTTTCTCAGAGGCGTTTGGCAGTTTGCTCAAAGATTGTCGCCAGCTACCGAGCCGCGAGTTAAGCAAAAATGTTGTCTTGGCTGCGGTGTTCAATTATCTCTCAGAGCTTGTGGCAGACAATCCAGCATCATCGAAGGGAAATGTCGCTGATGTGCTATTAAGCCCCCTAGATGCATCTACATTGCTTTCCTGCACAACGGATGAGGTGTATCGGTTGTATGAGTTCGGTGAAATAAAGGCGGCTATTAGGCCGCGCATGCACACCAAAATAGCCAGCCATGAGTCCGCCTTCACACTGAGAAGCATTGTAGAAACCAAGTTAACGCGAATGTGTTCGGAAACAGATGGGCTTAACGTATATTTGCCGGAGTGGTAAGCATGACTAAATTAACTGATTTACTGGCAATCGAAGATGCAAAAGAAAAACAGAAGGCGTTGAAGAGGTGGTTTATGTCTTATACCGCTGATGCGGAAGTGGATGGGCTTGAGAAAGAGGCGTTAACGATACTAGTTAACCTAAGCTCTCATCATAAAGGCGATAAATGCGATGATTGGTTAGACAAAGACCGTGCGAAGCGGCATTTGAGCGATTCAGAAAACATAGAGTCATCAATGGGTGAGTTGAAATGGTTTCACACCCATAACCTGAAGTTTCCAGACTGCCGCGTGAGTGAGCAAAGGCTCATAGCGCGACCTCTCGACACAGAAGAAATCTTTGTTTCAAGCAAAAATCTTGAACAGAGTATGGGATGGGCACATAACTCCGCAGCTTACCGCCATGTATTGTGGTTACTGAATCCTTTTCTATGGCAATCAAAATCAACCAATGTACTCTCACTTGTTTGGGAGAGGCAGCCCGTTTGGTTAGAGTTATTGCAAGATTTGGGATTAGATGTGAAACAGCTCGTGGCATTACAACGGGCGATTAAGGAGCATTTGCCAGATACAGCTTTTCCCAAGGTAGTAAGTCCTTATAGTAAGCAACTACGGTTTCCATGGGATGGTGATTATGTCTCTATCACGCCAGTTGTGAATCATTCAGTTCAAAGAGAGCTAGAGGTTCGATCTCGTGACAAAGAGAGTAAGCTCAGCTTTGTGACGTCATCACTGCCGAATTCCGCCAGTATTGGAAACTTATGCGGAAGTGTTGGCGGACATATACAAGTGATGAATTATCCGCTTGAGGTTAAACCAATACCACAAGGGACGCTAGCGGCAAGTCGTAACAAAACAGGGCGCTACCTTGATGACTATCAGGTGACAAACTACCAGATTTGTCAGGTGCTCAATAGGATGATTGGCGCCGAACCCCTTAAAACCAAAAAGCAAAGAGACAAAGCGCGTAACGTTCAAAGCAAGATCCTAAGAAAGCAGATAGCGCTATGGATGCTGCCATTGATTGAACTGCGAGACCGAGCCGATTTAACCCCAAGCGAACAGCTTTTAGAACATGAAGATCCTTTAGCTCATGATTTTTTGACGCTGCCTGAAGTAGAGCTGAAATCACTCGCAACGCAATTTAACCATCGGCTTCACTATGCGTTTCAGGAGAATAAATTTACTCATAAGTTCGCCTACCACCCAAGGCTGCTACAAGTTGTTAAAGCTCAGATAGTGTGGGTGCTTAACCAACTGAGCAAGCCAAGCACTAGTGATGAGACGGTCCAAAGCGAGCAATACATTTATCTTTCTTCCATGCGAGTTCAAGATGCCGTGGCGATGAGCTGCCCATATTTGTGTGGCGTACCATCACTTACGGCCATTTGGGGCTTCATGCACCACTATCAAAGAGAGTTCAATCGGTTGATTGGAAGCGACTCACCATTTGAGTTTTCAAGCTTCTCGTTTTTCGTTCGAAGTGAAGATATGCGATCAACAGCAAAGTTGACGGAACCAAACTCCGTCGCAACCAAACGAACGGTTTCTAATGCCAAACGGTCGACGATTCGCAGTGAGAGACTAACCGATTTAGAAATAGATATGGTGATTCGAGTCAATGGTAGCGAGCGATTGTCAGACTACTTGACCGACTTAAAAGCAACGTTACCAACGGCCTTTGCGGGAGGATATTTATTTCAGCCGCAGATTTCAGCTGAAGTGAATTGGTTGACAACGTTTAGCCGCCAGTCGGAACTGTTTCATACTATCAAGGGCGCTCCGGCTTACGGGCGTTGGCTGTACCCTAGTGATCAGCAACCTATTAACTTGGATGAACTTGAAGAAAATATTTTCGATGATAGCGATAACATTCCAGTTTCCCTTGGTTATCACTTGTTAGAAAAACCGACAGTTCGTGCGAACTCGATAACAGAACATCATGCTTATGCTGAGAATGTGTTAGGTATTGCGAAGCGAGTGAATCCGATTGAAGTTCGATTTAGTGGGCGAGGTCACTATTTTGAGCGAGCGTTTTGGTCGCTAGAATCCAGTGGCGAAACTATTCTTATAAAAAACTATAGGAATTAGGTGCTTATGGATTTGTGTAGCCAGCTTAATTATGTTCGTTCTCTGTCCTCAGGGAAGGCGTATTTTTACTACTTATCAAAGAATGATGAGATGTGCCCGATTGGTGTTGATAGAACACGATTACGAGCACCAAAAGGAGGATATGCTGAAGCGTATAAAGGAAGCAATTTCTCTCCTAAAAACGTGGCCCCTCAAGATTTAGCTTACGCCAACCCTCAGTATATTGAAGAGTGCTACGTTACCCCCGGGGTGGATGATATTTATTGCGCTTTTTCTCTTCGTATTCGAGCCAATTCCCTAAGCCCTGAGGTTTGCAATGATGATGGTGTGCGCGATGCGTTGTTGTCGCTGGCCGCTACCTATAAAGAGCTTAATGGCTATCACGAGCTGGCGCACCGTTACGCCAAAAATATTTTGTCAGGTAAATGGCTGTGGCGAAATGAAGAGTGTCGAGGTTTGTCTATTGAGGTGACGACGAGCGACCAAGAAAAAATAGTGGTGGAGGATGCCACTAGGCTCTCTTGGTATGGTAAATGGGATGAACCATCTACGCAAAGCCTTGAGCTGTTGACGGCTTATCTTACTCGTGCGTTGTCAGAGCGTTCTGAGTATTTCTACATGGATATTCGAGCCAAACTGTCTGTTGGATGGGGAGATGAAATATACCCGAGCCAAGAATTTCTAGACAGCAGAGAGGATGGGGGGCCAAAAAAAAAATTAGCAACGGTAGAACTGCAAAATGGTAAAGAAACCGCTGCGTTTCATGGACAGAAAGTTGGCGCTGCATTGCAATCGATCGATGATTGGTGGCATGAAGATGCAGACAAACCTCTACGGGTGAATGAGTATGGTGCTGACCGCGAGTATGTGATTGCGAGAAGGCATGTTGCGCTAAAAAATGACTTCTATCATCTGATCAAAGACACAGAGGCTTGGACTAAAACAATGAACGAAACCCAGGTTATTCCTAATGAGGTTCACTTCATTATGTCCGTATTGGTCAAGGGTGGTCTATTCAATGGTTCAAGTAGTAAAAAGAGCAAAGAAAAATGAGGGTAGGTATGAAACAAAGGTATTACGTCTGTATACGCTACCTTCCAGCACAGGCGGACTGTAGCCTTCTTGCTGGGCGGTGTATTAGTCAAATGCACAAGTTTATGATCAATAATAAACAGGTCATGAACCAAATAGGAGTGAGCTTTCCGAGCTGGAGAGTCGATTCCATCGGTAATACCATCGCTTTTGTTTCAGAAGATAAAGAGCTTTTGATTGGACTGTCTTTTCAGCCTTACTTTTCTGTTATGAAAGAAGAAGAGCTATTTGAACTATCAGCGGTGAGCGAGGCTCCAGAAGGAGCTGCTGAAGTGAGGTTTGTCCGAAATCAGGCGATAGGCAAAAGCTTCATTGGCTCTAAAAAGCGAAGAATGAAACGCAGTATGGTTAGAGCAGAACTAGCAGGTGTAGAATCATTACCCGTTGCAGATGAAGATCGCGAGGTTGAACATTTCCATCGAATTCCAATTTCTAGTGGCTCATCTAGGCAGGACTTCATTTTACATGTTCAAAAAGAACGTGTTGGCGAGCGCGTCCGTGCTAGTTTTAATAGTTATGGCTTCGCCACCAACCAAGATAAACGAGGAACCGTACCTGATATTCACTTTTGACCCTTTTTAAGACAAGTATTTTAGTTCTAATAAAAACAGTGAGTTAAAAAGGTGGCGTAAAAAAGGGTATTTTTGGGTTTCTGTGACGTAAATATAGAACTATCAGGCGGTTATGGTCTAAAGTTTACAGTGACCTGCCGCATAGGCAGCTAAGAAATATCAACTCAGAAAGGTAATGAACCTATGAAAGTGACCTGCCGCATAGGCAGCTAAGAAATTATTCAGAATACGCAACATGGGTAGCGACGCGTGACCTGCCGCATAGGCAGCTAAGAATAGGTCAGGAAGAAAGCAACCTACCTGCTGAACAAGTAGTAGATAATCAAAACCATTGAGTTTCGGCTTGATGGTTTTTTGTTAGGTAGTGGCGAAATTCCATGAAGTGTGGGGCGTATTGAGTGTTGCTGACCAAACAGTGAATGTGGATGTTCTTTGGCCAATATGCTGAAGCATTTATGCCCCATTTCAATCTAGCAATGTAATTCACAAGTAACTTCAGCGTCGAAAGATTGACCTAACTTTAGTAATGCTACAGAGTGACTAGTGTAATGGTGGCGATTCAGAGAGTTCTGATAAGAGTGAAGTTCACTAGAAACTACAACACATCTGTACATTAATACTGGGAGGAACCCAATGCAATTAGATAAGTACACTGACACTGATGCTGAAGCGTTGTTGTCTGAGTTGGTAGCGATCAAGCAGCGAGCTTCCGACATGTTTGATGAACTAAAAGAGATCAAAAACGAGCCATCTGCTCAGGAGGTCTATAAACAGATTGGTGATGCAGAGCACCCACTGCCAGATCTCTACGAGCACGCAAGGAGAGATACGTATGACCTTGATACCCTTTTTAGTGAGGCGCTTTATCACTGTACTCACATTGGTGAATTTGCAACCTATCTAGAGGAGAAGCTAATAGCTCCTGATGAAGAAGTATTTCATGCGGCTTTTGCTCACATTAAGCAAAATGGTGATGGTGGGAGTTTTCGGGACATGCTGCGCCTTTTTGGTGATGTAATTAAAATGTACCGTACTACGCACAGGTTGTTGAAGGAATTGAAAGCGACTGTGGCCGCAAAAATGGAGTTAATCCCTTAACGCAAATTATCTACAAATAAACCTTGTATAGGACGAGTGTGTATCATTCCTTACGCCCGTTTCGCGTTATAAATCCATCACGCACACTGCTTCACGCAACATTCGTGATGAACTCATCTCTGTCCCAAAGTGTGTAAGAGTAATATCTATCAGATATACTTTTGAATCATAGTTATTTACTGAGGTAAGCTAACATGAAAAAAGCTCTTTCGTCTGCAGATAGCAACATTCGAACACTAGCATTCGAAGTTTTTGGAAGTGACTCATTGGCTGAAGAATGGTTTCGAAGACCTAATCCAAGTCTGTCAGGGCGCAAACCCATCGACTTAGATCATGACCAACTAACACAGCTACTAAATAGCCTAAAGTACGGAGATTTCAGTTAGAAAGTTAGCCCAACTTTCTAACCGAAGTCATTTTCGTAGGTAACTCAACTTTGCCCACAATCATTCAGGTTGAGGCAAATAACACGAAAATGCCCCTTTCCGTGTTTCAAGGCAGATCTTATGTTATAGCTAGTGCCCTATTATGCTATAAATTATCTACTATCATTTCGAATTGAGAAGTAAGCATGAGTAAAAAACGGTTGTCAGAACAAGATCTTTTAGAAGAGCTAACGAGCCATTCTGCACACTCTGATGAACTTGCGACGATAAGTGAAAAAGATTGGGGATCTTATTCGGGAAATGATAAGACGGACAGTGATTTTCTAGTAGAAAGAGAAGATGTCTTTGATTCTTGCCGAGTTGAATTTGAGGAAGATGAACAAGACCGAGAACTAGTTAAGCAAAGAGAGAACTCGCCAGAGATTGACGTTGATATTGATGATTTGTGAACCATCATTTCTGTATGAGGGAACCAGTCTCCCCTAAATCAAAAATGTCCAGAGCCTTGCTGACTAGGGCTCTGACACAGTTTTGCCCCAAAGCTTGTCTCAAAACAGCTCATACCTTACAGCTGGTAACTCACTATGCTATAAATCATATAATGTTACTTTCAATCGAGGAGCGATCCATGAGCCGTAAACCACTTTCAGAAAAAGAACTGCTTGAGGGTATTACACCCAAAACAGCACACGCTGATGAACTCGCGACTACAAATGAAAAAGATTGGGGATCTTATTCTGAAGATACGGATAAAGCAGAAAGCGATTTTCTTGTTCAAAGAGACGATGTTTTTAACGACACCCGAATGGAAAAAATGCTAAAAATGGCTGAACGCTTTAACAAAAGCGGGAGTGTTGATAGGGAAACTCTCATGAAAGTTAAAGGACTTACTGAATCGGAAATACCGTCAGAAAACGAGTACAGGATGGTTTTAAAGAGGATTGAAACCATATTCGATGCTGAACCAGGCACACCCGAAGGTGACGAACTTGAAAAGCTAGTGACCTGGGTGGAAGCGTATGAAGAAGAGCACTTCCCATTTTAAGCTAGTTAGTCCTCTGCTGACTCATCTTTGCCCCAAGACTTCTCATAACCTGTAACGGGGAACGCCAGATCAGTACACAATAGACTAAGTTAATCTAATCCGTAGTTTGTTCTCTTATATGGAATTTTCCGTAATTCGCCCCCACAACTATATGCCGATTCACACAACAGGTTGACACCAGTTGAGTTTCATAATGAATGGCAGCAACATGGACGGAATGCAAAGACGGAAAAGTCCGTCTATAAATCGTTAAGGCTCACAAAGGAGTTTGGCTTGTACGATAAAAAGATTGGTAGAAATGACCCTTGTTGGTGTGGTTCTCAGATAAAATACAAAAAATGTCACTTGTTTCGTGATAAGCAAGAGCCAATGAAACATTGGGAAATAAACAGAGAGTTTAACAATGTAAACTCACGTAAAAAGTGTTCATGTCCTGACTCATTTAATGAGAGTTGCACGGGAAATGTTATACGAGCTCATACTGTCCCCAAGACTTCCAGTTTGAAAGCAATCTCTGACGCAGGGCATGTCCTTGGGCTTAAAATGAGTTATGAGGCGATCCGAAAGAATAGAGGTAGACCTTTATTAGAGAAGATCGGTATCAATCATGCGTCTACATTCAATGGCTTTTGTAAATATCATGATGACGTGATTTTCGCTCCTTTAGAAAAAGAGTCATTTGTGGCGAGTCAGAAACAGTGTTTTCTACTCGCATATCGAGCTTTTGCTCGGGAGTACTACGCTATAGTAGGTGCTCAAGAGCTTTCCACATTGAGGCATGGTGCAGATAAAGGTAAACACATTGAGGCTCAATTTGATATTCAGATGAACAACTTCCTTTACGAGCTGGGAAACAGAGCGGCCATTGAAGACCTAAACTATCATAAAAGCTATTTTGATAGTGCCTTGGAAAATGACGACTTTTCGACAGCAAGGGCAGTAATATTTACATTCGACGAAGCTCCTCCTGTTATGGTCTGTGGCGGAACCAATCCAGACTTTGACTTTGATGGAAACCCTGTTCAGGACCTAATGGATCTTATGAAAAGGACTGATAACCTCTCTGTTACATCTTATTATGATGGTGAAAAGGGAATTATCGCATTTTCGTGGTTAGAAAATAGTGATGAAACATGCTGCAAAGTAATGTCATCGCTTCTTCATAAAGATCGAGAGGAGTACGTTCCGATCATCATTCAGTACATGTTCAAAAATTTCGAAAATGTATTTGTATCACCGAAGTGGTGGGAGTCTGAAAGCGAGACCAATAGAAAGATTTTGATGAAATTGTTCGGAGACAATATCTCTACCAATATATCTCCCAACGCGAATGGTATTACGAAGCCTTTATCTGTTTACAACTTTCCTCAGCTGCGTGACGTCATTACAGTCGGCTCCCCTTTAAGTACTGAGCCTTAACGATCTGTTTAAGAGTGATTCGCTACGCGTGGCATTTTCAGTGTGCGTTGATTTTAGTGTTTTAGGTGGTCTGCGGCGGATCGGCATTGCGTTACTCACACCTTAACAGGACGTTACTTTTACTAATCCGTTATGTCCTAATTTAGTAATATACCTAAAACATTTCTGTCCAAAAGTTTGTTATAACGTCAGCAGAGCTTTTTGTGATCACCAAGCGATTCTGTCGTACCTTAATTACCAAGCGACTTTGTCATTACGTTAACTACCGAGGTGCGTAGGTCGAAGTATTGTTTGGTGTAACTTTCTTTCATCGTTAAGCTGAACGTCATGAAGAGTTAAATATTAGGACGCTTTATGGTTTTTGTTTGGGACATGTTATAGTTTTAGCTTTGCTGTAAGTTATTGATTTTTAATTGATGGGTGGACGCATTATGCTTGCAACCACACTTCTACTACCTTCTCCTTACTTATCAAGTAATTACCCTTTAAATATAGCTCAGAAAGCCAATTGGTACTAAATAGTGGTACTAAACATGCGCTATCTAACTCAACGTTCTTCTTCAGGTATCTGGTACTTCCGTTATCAAATTCCCGCTCGATTTCGATCTTTTTTTCCATATGGGCGTGAAATCAAGAAATCGCTATCCACTCGTTCACTCAATACTGCTAAATTGAAAGCATCTAGATTGCAGCAGGGTCTGTGGGAGAAAATCGAAGTGTTAGAAAGACATGGCGAGCAGAATGAAAACCTTAGTAACTTCTATTCAATAATGGCAAAGATTTGTCCAATAGAAGAGACGATTTTTCACTATTTTCGAGGAGTTTGAGCAACATCGCCTCATAAGAAGCATTGTAATTTATAGCCCAGTCGGCAAGGGTACCTCTATAGATCATGTAAGTGACATTTGCATTAATTAGGAATATTACAATGCTTGTAAAAACACCCCAAACTCAGTCTGAATCAACGAAACATTACAAAAGCATGTCACACTAGTCTAAAGCGAAGAACGATTCCAGTGATAATTAACGGAATTAAGGGGTAGATCTTTGTTTCGAGTCGATGGGGTTACTCGGTTCTTTACGGCACTTTTATTTTCTGTCATTTTACGTTTTTTATTGATGAGGCTTATATGACAAAAGCAAATCGATTTTCAACCATCTCAGATGTGGCTAAATTAGCAGGCTCAGGTAAAACAAGTGTCTCACGCTATCTGAATGGAGAAAAAAATAAGCTATCCATTGCGCTGCAAGAGCAGATTGCCCGAGCAATAGATGAATTAAACTATCAGCCAAGCCAATCGGCAAGAATGTTAAAGGCAGGGCGTTCGAATCTCATAGGTTTAGTACTTGCAGATATTACCAACTCTTACAGTATCGAAGTGATGAAGGGGATTGAGGCAGTATGCAGAGAGAATAACTTAATGTTATTGGTCTGCAATACCGATAATGACCCCCATTTAAACACCAAAAGTTTGGAGCTTTTGAAATCGCACCGTGTTGATGGGATCATTGTGAACACAGTAGGTATGTCTAAAGACGAGCTAAACAGTTTACAATCAATAGATACGCCTATTGTCTTGGTCGATCGAAGTGCTCCGAGCCTTGATTTGGATTGTGTTGGTGTTAACAATGAAAGTGCGACGCAGCTTGTTGGGCAGCATCTATATGATTTACAGTACAAAAGTGTTTTGGTTGTAACCGCAGACCTAGTTATATCGCCAAGGAAAGCACGAGTTGATGCACTGAAAGAGTTCGCAGAACAACATGATTCATTGACGGTAAAGGTCTGTGAATGGAAGCATGAAGATGCTGATTATTTAGTCAAAGCTCTTCAAGAGTTTTATAGTGAATGCAAGACCACTAAAGCGGCCATCTTTTGTACTAACAGTGTTGTTACCTTAAATGTCGTCAAAATACTCCAAAAAATGGGCGTGGTTATTGGTGATGAGGTTGGGCTTGTTGCTTTTGATGACCCTAGCTGGTGTGAGTTGATTGGTCCGGGAATTACTGCAGTGAGGCAACCGACTTATATGATTGGACAATCGGCGTGCAATACACTTATTGGTCGTATCAATAACCCAAATTTGTCTTCGAAAGACATTCAATTACCAGCAACGCTTATCACTCGTCGATCTACGTCACAATAGTCCACTTATAATCTTGGCAAATTGCCTTGTTGGTCACAAAAAGGAATCGGTTCCACTAACAATGGAACCGATTCCATCGTAAGGTAAGTTGTAAACCTACTCCCCAATAAACGTGAAACGAGATATTACAATGAAAAAGATATTAGCATTAATGGTGGCAGCGACACTGGTTGGTTGTGGTGAATCAAATGAAGAAGCAGGTCCGCTTAAAATCATCGCTGCTCACAACCAAACGAACATTACGAGCCCTTACCAAACAGGTATGCTGGAGCTTGAAAAGGTCGCGGAAGAGAGTGGACTTTTTGAAGTTGAAGTTCACGCAGGTACCATTGGTACTAATGAAAATGAACTGGTAGAGAAGTTAGTACTTGGTGGAGCCGATGTTGTACTTGTTTCCCCTGGGTTTATGACTTCTGCTGGCATTAAAGAAATAGATATCTTCTCACTTCTTTACCTATTTGATGACTATAGCCATTGGGAGCGCGTTGTTGATGGTGAAGTTGGCCAGCAAGTCTCAGATATTGTTTATACAAAGTCTGGTGAGAAATATCGAGTTGCAGCGTATTGGACGGCCGGGGTTCGACACTGGTATGGCGAAAAGCCAATTCAAACTCCTCAAGATGCAAAAGGTTTGACAATTCGTACTCAAACTTCGGGTGTGGTTTCACAATATTGGAAAGATTTAGGCGCAGTACCGACCTCTGTCGCTTGGGCTGAGCTGTATCAAGCATTGTCGAGTAATGTGGTTAGCGCGGCAGAAAATGCCTATCCGTACTTAGTGCCGATGGAGCATCATAAAACAACCAATGGTAAGTTCATTTCAGAAACAGGCCACGACTATACAACTCGTTTACTGTTGGTGAGTAATAAAACTTATGAAGCCTTTACTGACGAGCAGCTGCAAGCTTTCAGTAAAGCCGTTATTGCGGGTACCAAAGCAGAGCGACAAGCACTCTATAGTGAAGAATCTCAGTACAAAGAAAAGGCCATTGCAGATGGCGCAATTGTAAACACCTTGAACCGCACTCCATTTATCACCCAAGCTGTTTCTATTCAGGACTCTTGGTCAAAAAATTCAGGTATGGAGCCAACTCTTAAAGCCATACGTGACTTAAAATAACATGCTACTAGAATGGACAGTGCTATCAAGCACTGTTCATGAGATCCCTTTATGAATAACATCACCACTTTCATCTCTAGATTACAAATTACGATTGGCATTGGCTGTCTCATTGTGTTCCTAGTATCAACATTGATCCAAGTAGGTTCAAGGCACTTTGGCATATCTGTTATTTGGTCTGAAGAGCTGGCCGTTAATTCCTTTATTTGGGCTATGTTCTTAGGCGCAGCGGTCATGGTCAAAGAAAAAGAACATTTTAGCTTTTCTGGGTTGACGGCAAAGCTAGAAGGAAAAAAACGTTCGCTCCTCATTATCTTACAAAACATCATTATGTTGGTGTTTTGTGTACTTTGTTCGATTTACTCGATTGAGATAACTGAGACATTTTGGAATTCACGCTGGATTTCATTGCCAGAGTTAAAACAAGGATATGTATGGTTGGTATTACCAATCACATTCATGACATCCGCCATATACCTAGTTGAAAACATAGTAAAAGAAAGTGTAGTGTTAATTGGAAGAGGTACTTTGCTATGGAACTAGCATTGGTTACGATATTGTTTATCGGATTGATTTTTATTGGAGTTCCGATTGCCTTCTCTATCGGGATTTCTGCTTTGGCAGGCATATCTACAATGGCTGGCACCCCTAATACTATGATACCGATGAAAATGTTCTACGGGCTAAACTCATACGTATTATTGGCTGTACCACTGTTTGTACTGACCGCAAACTTAATGAACCATGGCAATATTTCCCGCCGACTTATTGATTTTTCGGTTGCATTAGTGGGTAGAAGACCTGGTGGCTTAGGGCACGCTAATGTGGTGGTCTCAATGCTGTTTGCAGGCGTTAGTGGCTCTTCGACCGCTGATACAGCGGGTGTGGGTAAAGTCCTTATTCCTAACATGATCGAGAAAGGTTATAGCAAGGAACTCGCTGTTGGTGTTACGGCAGCTTCATCAACTATTGGATCTATCATTCCACCAAGCATCGTTATGGTGATTTATGGCGGGCTTACCAATACTTCCGTTGGCGCGCTATTCATTGGAGGTTTAATTCCCGGGCTATTAATTGGTTTAGGGATGTTGCTGGTTATCTGGTACCTAGCGAAACGAGACAATCTTCCCGTTGCTGATAGAATATCGCGCGCTGAATTCATTACTTTAGCCAAAGATGCGATACCAGCAATGATCACTCCCCTTATCATTATAGGTGGTATCGTATTTGGAGTCTTTACTCCAACAGAAGCAGCTGCATTTGCTGCCATCTATGCATTCTTGTTGAGTTACTTTTACTACCGTTCTATCTCATTGCGAGATTTGGGCGTTATCTTTAGTGAAACCTTAAAGTTAAGTTGCTTATCGTTGTTTGCCCTAGCTATGGCATCAGCACTTGGCGAGTTCTTAGGTTATTACAATATCAATAGTATTGTGGCTGGCTTTTTTAGTGACTTTGAAGATAGTACTTATGTGTTCTTATTACTCATTGTTGTTTTCTTTTTATTCATTGGGACTTTCATGGATGCAATACCTGCTATGGTGTTGTTTGTGCCTGTTATCTACCCAGTTGCATTATCGATGGGCATTGACCCAGTTCAGCTTGGTATCATTGTCATTATCACCTTATCGATGGGTCTAGTAACGCCGCCTTATGGTTTATGCCTGCTGATCTCTAGCACAATCGGAGACTTACCTGTTGATCGGTCATTCAAAGCGGTAATTCCATATCTCGCTGTTATTCTGCTTACGTTATTGCTGACAATGTTTGTGCCAGCAATACTGCTTAACTAGGCTCATTCCATGAAATCGTTTTTTACTATTGGTGAACCTATGGCGCTATTAAGCGCCATCCAGTCAGGCTCGTTAAATACTGTTGATGGGTTTACTCGAAGCCTTGCCGGTGCAGAGGCCAACGTGGCTATTGGAATGGCTCGGTTAGGGTTTCACACATACTATCTAAGTAAAGTCGGTACTGACTGCTTTGGGCGGTTTATTGTAGATACGTTAGAGAATGAGGGAGTCGATACGAGATACATTACCTCTTCCTCCTCTCATTCAACGGGAATGGTCGTTAAAGCTTTGTCTCAAGATGGTAGCGACCCGGCGGTTGATTATTTAAGAAAAAACTCGGCGGCGAGTAGCATGCATTGCCATGACTTTTCTGACGTGGTCATTGAAAGTGATAGCCACCTGCACGTAACGGGCATTTCATTAGCTTTGTCACCTCATACAAATGAACTCTGCCACGATTTAGTTTCACGAGCTCAAAGATCAGGCGCGTCAATTTCTTTTGATCCGAACATAAGGCCCGCACTTTGGACGAGTGAACAAGATATGGTAAGCGCACTTAATGATATGGCCATGCGGTGTAATATTGTTCTTCCGGGTCTATCAGAGGGGTGCTTATTAACTGGTTTCGAAACACCTGAAGAGATAGCACAATTCTACTTAAGCTCTTCCAACGTTACTTTGGTGGTGATCAAATTAGGCGAAAATGGCGCCTATTATCATGACAAAACACGTGGTGAAGGCTATATCGATGCTGTCGAAGTCCGTCATATTGTTGATACGGTCGGGGCAGGGGATGCTTTTGCCGTTGGTTGTGTTTCAGCTTTACTCGAGAACCTAGATTTGCAACAAGCTATCGGGCGAGCCACGCTTTTTGGGGCAACAGCGTTAACCGTGCGTGGAGATAACGAATCGCTTATGAACCGAGAACAGCTCTTGAGAATGCAAGGAGCGACCCTTGTCTAAAGTTGTAGTGTACAAAGCCCTACCTAAAGAGGCGCTAGAACTGTTACGTTCACATCATGACGTCTGCTATTTACCAGATCTAAAAACGGTAAACGAGTCGTTTTTAACTGAGCTGAAAGATGCTGAGGGTATTCTTGGTGCGAGTGTCACTTTGAGCGAAAGTACCCTTGCACATGCACCGATACTTCGAGCCATCTCTACCATTTCAGTAGGGGTTGATCGATTTGATATCCCAGCACTAAATCAAAGAAGAATCCCACTGATGCACACTCCGGGGGCTGTCACGGAAACGACTGCGGATACCGCGATGTTACTAATGTTGATGTCTGCTAGGCGTGCAGTAGAAATGTCTGATTTGGTGCGTTTGGGGTTGTGGAGGTCTAGCATCACTCCCGATCACTTTGGTTTTGATATACATGGGAAAACACTTGGCATTATAGGTATGGGGCGAATTGGCCAAGCTGTAGCCAAAAGAGCTCACGCCGGTTTCAATATGAAAGTTATGTATTATAACCGCTCTCAAAATAAGCAAGCTGAGCAACAAAGCTCCGCTCTAAAGGTTGATCTAGATACCTTGCTCATTAACTCAGATTTCATTTGTGTATTGTTGCCATATAATGAGCAAACTCACCATTTTATTGGTCGTGATGAGTTTCAGAAAATGAAGTCCTCGGCGATATTTGTCAACATCTCTCGAGGAAAAGTGGTGAATGAAAAGGCGCTTGTTGCCGCATTAGAAGAGCGCGATATCTACTCTGCGGGACTGGATGTTTTCGAGGTTGAGCCTTTACCTGTTGAGTCACCCCTAATCACTATGAAGAACGTGACATTATTACCTCATATAGGTTCTGCAACGCATGATACTCGATACAACATGGCTATGATGGCGACCAAGAATCTGATAAACGCAATGGCGGGAAACATCGAGCAGCATTGTTTTAATGTTGATACAATTAAATAACTCAAAGTGAGTTAGGCTTCAATATGTTATGAGAGACATTTGAGGTGTTTATATACGTTTACCGCCATCTAGTATGTGTAATCAAATATGTACTAAAAGAATTAGCATACTTTTTCCTATTAAATTAAATACTTACCATGTTTAGTATGATTGTCACTATAAATTTATATGTTGCTTGCAACCACATTAGAAAAGCCGCTATTTAATAGCGGCTTTTTGCTTTTCTATGGCTTAGTCGTAAACACGCTCCATAGCGACTAACCCCCCATAAGAAGTGTCGCTACATTAGATGAATGCTCTCTTCACTCGAAAAAAGTAAGCTCATACAGCACCATTTGACACTTAAATACCAAAAAGCAGCCGTCTTGGTCTTATGCTCACCCAGTGTGTGCATCTGAAATCGTCATTCGCCTCAGTACCTTGAATTTAAGCATTGACCTGACTATAGCTTTATAGTTTAAAGTCTGCCATTCACA
Organism: Vibrio gelatinilyticus; assembly: GCF_022836845.1. Lineage (GTDB taxonomy): Bacteria > Pseudomonadota > Gammaproteobacteria > Enterobacterales > Vibrionaceae > Vibrio > Vibrio gelatinilyticus. The sequence continues at coordinate 353,818 of NZ_JAJNNZ010000001.1, read as the reverse complement.
AAAGTAACGGAACCTAGTTAAGGGCGAAAATGAACATTAGAGCAGAAACCCATACTGATAGTAGAGCAATTGAAGAGCTGACCTATAAAGCGTTTGAAAATCATCCTCATCATGCACCTGGCGCAAAACCTACAGAGCATGAGATCGTCAATAGACTTCGTGATAGCGGCGCGTTGACATTATCATTGGTAGCCGAAGATGAAACAGGCATTGTTGGACACATCGCCCTATCACCAGTGGCGATCGATAACGCGGTATCGAATTGGTATGGGCTAGGTCCGGTGTCTGTCGCTCCAGAACGTCAAAGAGAAGGTATTGGCGGTCAGTTAATCAAGAAGGTAATAGAGCAGATAAGAAAACAGGGTGCAGAAGGCATAGTTTTGCTTGGAGACCCAGAATATTACCGTCGCTTTGGCTTTGAATCCCATGGTAATTTAACTTTGCCAGGGGTGCCTTGTGAATATTTTATGGTTCAGTCATTACGCGCTGATGAAGTAGCAATACCAAAAGGTGAAGTGAGCTATCATCAAGCCTTCAACGAGTAGTTTTCTGTTGTAGCGAAGCTTGGCAGTGTCTTCGTTAATTTCTCTTTGAGCCAGAACGATAATCGCTTCTTCATAGCGTTCGTACTGGCTTAACGTTCCCCCTATTTCGGAGTTACTTACCGTAAATACTCAAGCTAAAAAAGACGTACGCTCAAATATTGTCATTCCCGCGAAGACAGGAATCTAACGAGCACGAGCATTGTACTCGTTTAACTACGTTCGTGACTTGGTTCGGTTTAGGGGTGGGTTTCAACGCAAAGAGCGTAAAACACTTTTGCTCCATTTCCTTGCTAGGAATGCCAATTCGCCGAATTCAACTTACTGAATAATTTTCAGTCCATTCGGGTAATAAAGGTTTGCTCGTCATCCACAAAAGCCACAAAGCCGCCATGATAGATAAACACCCGACCACGCCCCTCAACTAAGCAGGCAAGCTGTGGGTTCAAATCTTCCGAGTTGCTCAGGCTTTGAAAAGTGCCGGTATCGGTGATTACGCCGCTAAGTGTAGGCAAATATCCATATGTGCGCTTTGCTTGATCAATCAGGCTCAATTCGCTGGCGGTAGAGAAGCAAGAAGGGATTTCACCGGCTTCTTCGATAAACATGGTTTTTAGTTCTTCAAAAGCTGTAATCACCAGCCAGTCGATGCCGTTAACGTGGTGGATAAACATAGAGTTTCTCGGTAATTCTGATGCGGAGATTTTATCACTATCAGGGGGCAACGTAGTAGAGATTTAGTTGCTAAAAGCGGTAATTCTGTGCCATTTCCGGACATTCACGAGGCCAACTTGAAGTCCGTTTTTGTCGAGAGCCCTCACCGTCGGCGCTTTGTAACTCAGAAGTGCCCATTCGGTGTTTCAAACCATCCCAAAATCACCGTCATTCCCTTGAAAAAGGGAATCTCATGCAGCGCGTTGCAAAGCTGAGTTACGTGACTTATTCGAAGATTTTCAGTTACCCATATGCTTGAGTATTAAATAAGTACTGTCCAGTTGTGATTGAGATGACACTGCAACCAACGTGTTAAGTGTTAGACTTAAACGATTCTTGGAGGAACGTTTATGCCTAAATATGCCGCAATTAAGGGGATTACGAAACTACGTGGATCTGACTTACGAGGTCTGAGTAAAGTTGTTCATCAGCTCACCCTTGATATTACTGAGGTGACAGAAGGTGTTCACCAAGCGGTTTATACTACCTTGGGCATGCCTCATGGCCCCTCGTCACGTAAGTGTCGTGGGCTAACGGGCAGCATATACAGACTGATCTATGGTACAACGAATGTAGTCGGTAGCGGGGTAGATAAGCTTTTTGCTTATAACGAAACACGGATTAAATCTATTGATAGTCGTGACGCATACGATCCCCAACGATTGGCAACCTTATCTTTTTTAAATGGGATCATAGGTGATCGCTTTGTCGCTGATGGAAATCCTCTGGCATTGCCGATGACCATTTTTTACGGCAAACAGCCATTAGATGCCACCGACGTTTCTGCTGTGGTTCTCCCCACTAATAAAGTGCTGCTCATGGTTCACGGTCTGTGCTCTAGTCCACTTCACTGGGAAGGACTGGCTCAACAGCAGAGTCATAGTGAAGCACTTGTATCCGCTCATGGCTATACCCCCCTCCACCTGCACTACAACAGTGGTTTGCATGTCTCACAAAATGGTCAGGCACTGGCCGTACAGTTAGAACAAGTTGTACATCAATGGCCAGTGACAATAGACGATTTAACCTTTATCGGGCATAGCATGGGTGGTTTAGTGATACGCAGTGCATTGTATTATGCCGAAAAACTCGGCCTGAGTTGGCACAAGAGCGTTAAGCACGCATTCTTTTTGGGTACCCCCCATAAGGGAGCGCCACTAGAGCGTGCAGGCAACACACTTTCTGCTATGCTGGAACGTGTTCCTTACACCGTTGCATTCTCAAAGCTCACTCGGTTACGCAGTGCTGGTGTGACCGATCTTCGCTATGGTTATATCCGTGATGATGATTGGCAGTCGAGCTGTCGTTTTACTGCGCCAGTTGAGCGACCGCAAGTTATCGCATTACCGACGTATATACAAACCTATGCGGTGGGTTCAATAATTCAAAAAGCACACAACTATATCGCTGATCATTTAGTCGGTGATGGACTCGTACCTTTGACAAGTGCGTTAGGGGAGAATGCCAACTCATCGCGAGCCTTGCGATTTACGCAGACCGAAACTTTACAAAATATCCACCACATGGAACTCCTTAATCATCCCCTTGTTACCAGGCAATTATTGTCTTGGCTTGATACATCGTGTGCGTGAGTTGCATTTTGTGGATCAAGAAATGAAACGAGTGAAGGTTTTATCAACCGCCCACCGATTTGGTTGACTTACCTTTATTCACTAGCGAGTTTCGATGGACTGGTGATAATTGTGAGCACCAAGGGATTCTGTCTTACTCTAACTACCAAGCGACTTTGTCATTACGCTAACTAACGAGCTGAACGATAATTCACATTTGATCAAACTATAAAAGCGAAGAGCTTACGATAAACATATCCGCTATTAAGTCGATCAAAATTTATTGTTCTCCGATATCTATTGTGGGAAAGTAATAAAGTCTGATACTAAAAAGGCAGCGAAGATTCGATCTCGCTGCCTTTTTGTTGTTTGCTCTTAGCGCATTTATGTCCCAAAACTTGTTACGCTTCTAAATAAGATACAGATAGTGACTTGGTTTCGATATACAAAAAGTAATATCTGGAAAAACGCAAGACTTGCCCCTTTGGTACGCGATACATGCGTAAATCGCTTAAGTCAACATTACTATACCTTGCATTAAAACCACGCTAGAGGTCAATCTGGTCCGCATGTCAAAATAGCCATCGGGGCCTTTACTCTGGTCATTGACCTTTCCGTGCGCCAAATAGATTCGCTTTGAGCTTATTTACTTGAAATGGCCAAAGTGCTACCAATAGTAATAAAAAAACTGCCTAAACATCGGTTAAGTCTTAGCATTTTTTTCGAGCAACTAAACCATGGGGAAACTTTTAAGCCAATACTTGAATATAGGAACATAGCTGCAAAATCGATGACAAACCATGTGATTGCTAAAATAACAAATTGGTGAGTTTGTGGCTGAGCCATGGAAATAAAGTTGGGGAATAAGGCGCTAAAAAAGATAATGTCCTTCGGATTACTTATTCCAACCATAAACCCTTTCTTAAAATTTTGTGTATGTTTGGTATTTTCACCATTCATATTGCAATCAGATAAAGTGACTTGTTGAACACCTTCCCGCCACATACTGATGCCAAGGAAAACTAAATACGCGGCGCCGATGAGTTTTACAACTAGAAATGCATTGACAGATGCAGCAAGTAAAACACCCAACCCGAACGCTGACAATGACATCAAGCATAGAGCAGCGGCACATCCACCTAATATAGTTGGAATTGAATGCACTGCTCCAAACTTCACTCCATGATGTAAACACAAAATTGCACCAGGCCCTGGTGATAGAATGAGTAAACTAATGACTCCAACGTAAGCTAACCATAAGCTGATTTCCATATACTTTTTAATCCTTGTTATGCGTTTTTTTATAAAGAGGTAATAATGATAGGTGCTTATGCATCAGGCCATTCTAATACTTCATATGCTAATCCGTTAGCAGTAATCTTTTCAGGTTCGGTCATAGGTACTGAGTAATCACCAACAGGGCAAGCAGAAACAGCGACTAATATATCCATATCAGCTACAAACTCTACAAAATCACCTGGATTACTCTGGCTTGGCATACTATCACCACTTCCATCAGCTTGGATGAAACTTGGCTGAAACACCATAAAGTTATCGTGAATGATATCTTGTTCGCCCATGCCAAATTCAGACACAGCCTGAATACCATTATCGTGACAACTGTTATGACCTTTCACACCGCTTAGCATTTCCCATTGAGCTTGTGTGCAATGCCCACCTAATGCAACATGGTTGCGGAAGTTTTCTGGAAGTGTTGGGTTACCAGAGTGTTCAACAAGCATCGTCGCCATAGGACGAACATGCGGCATACATGACCACAGTTGACTGTACTGACCTAAATAAGCGCCTTCATATAAAAAGGTGGTGTGCCCCATAAAGTGCTCAGAGCGGTCGTGTTGGTTAAAGACCCAGACATCACCAATTTGAGGACCATCTGCTTGGATGATTCTGAATACTTGACCTTTATTGACCTTGAATGCTTTACCGCTATGGCGGTTAATGTAGCCATGAGTTACTGGGACTAACTCATCACGTTTTGTCGACATTTGAAGGTATTTTTCGTCAATAGGTGAACCCATTAACATGCCACTTTTCTTTGTTACTTGTTGTGTCATAATTGTGCCTACCAGTTAATACGTTGACGGTCAGTGAAAAAGCCCGCTGTTGGGCCGTTATCATCTAAAGTGGCTAACCAAACTGAGGTATCAGCGCCTTCTTTGACCGTCTTAGGTCTGTCTTGCGAGTCACCATAATCTGGCAGATCATCTAAATTCATATCGGTTTCAACCCAACCAGGGCAACAGCTGTTGACCTTGCCGTTAAACTCTTCAAGTGCTTTTGCAAACAAAACTGTATTGGCATTGACACCTACTTTACTCATTTGATACGCGGCACAAATATCATCTTTCAGCGGTGAATTCATATCACTTAACTGTTCTAATTGAGCAACCTGAGTCGAAAGGTTAACAATACGAGGGGCTGAAGATTTCTTTAGCAGCGGAATGAGCGTTTGAGTGAGTAAAAAAGGCCCGATCTGGTTGATCTCCAATACTTCACGTAACATCTCTTCTTGCATCTCAATAGGACCAATACCAAAGTCCTTTAAAATAGCCGCATTGTTGATAAGAGCATCTAGATGTCCAAATTCACTTTCAATTACGCTAGACACCTTTGAAAAGCAGCTGCTATCGGCAAGGTTTACCGTGACAGAAATCGCTTTATGACCTGCTTGGGTAAAGGCAGTCGCTTTTTCTGTGCAGTCTTGAACATCTGCCATAACAATGGCATAGCCTTGTTCCAATAATAATTCACAAGTAGCGTAACCAATACCTTGGAATGCACCTGTAACTAGTGCGACTTTCATACTGTTTTCTCCTATTGATTAACTTCTGTGGCAAGAATAGCTAATATCATTGGTACAAAATGGTCTTTATAGCTCATATTTTTTGGTGATTAAAATGATGGATAATTTGTCCAGTGTATTGGGTAAACTAAGCATTGCTTATGATTACAATTTAGATACCCTAAAAAGCCTTAGTGAATTATTTAAATCTTATCAATGTCATACCGAGTTAAGTCGTGAAGTGGATGCCTTGCTTATCGCCAGAAAGGCGTTGACTTTAGTCGAACTGACAGACATTCATCATTCTGCAATTGAGAGCCTGCTCAAGGCAGGACACGCTGATGCAGGGTTTCGACTTGGTAATCGATTTAACATCGACAGTTTTGGAAGTTTTAATATTGTGTTGAGAAGCACACCAAGCTTAGGCCATGCAGTTGAACTGGTGTGTCATTACGCACCCCAGTTCGAAGCCATTTTACAGATGCAATATGATCAGCCAGCTGGTCGATTACGGCTCGGTTTCGATAGTTCAACGGTCAAACATTGGCAATATGAGGATGCATTAATGGCCACTTGGCAAATGCTTCGACAACTAACAAACCAAAAATTAATTGCCAAGAAACTGGCGGTTCAAATTCCTCAACCTATTCATTCAGAGCTCTACCTCGAAGAATTTGGGGTAATGGCAACATTTAATGCTGAAACGACGTTTATTGAGTTGGCAGATCAAGATTGGCAAAGAAAGGTGGGGAGGTTTTGCGCTCCGGTGCAAGCATTGTTTGAGTCATGGCTCCAGGGTGATAATAGTGACATTGATCCGTGGTTGAGCGATGTTTACAAAAATATTTATCAAGGTTTATTGGCAGGTAATGAGGAATTTACACTCGATAGATTAGCATTGCAGCAGCATTGCAGCTTAGCGACGATGAAAAGAAGGTTAGCTGCGCAGGGTAAGACATTTACGCAAATCAAAGATGAAGTCATGATGGTCACCAGTTATCACTATTTAACCATGAGCTCGTTACCCATTGACCACGTATCAAATTGGCTTGGTTTTCATAATCCTAGTAACTTCAATCGTGCTTGTAAGCGTTGGTTTGGCTGCTCTCCCAAAGCATTTCGCCTCCATCAAGTAGAGAAAGTTTGAGTCAGAACCAACTCTTAGTTCTTGTCATGTATATTCTGCGTGCGATTTATGCACTCGCTTCATCGATTGGAGTTGTGCCAATAACGAAAAAAGTCTCCTATAGTTAGGCGCTCGCTTTAGGTCATAACCCTGATCTCTATGGTACTCATTCACTACGCCAAACCAAAGTTACATTGATTTACCAGCAGACTAAAAACATTTGAGCTATTCAGCTGTTGCTAGGGTACGCAAAGATCAAAAACACCATCAAATATTTGGGTATTGAGTTGGAAGATGCCCTTCGTCTATCCAAAGAAATTGAGAGCTGATTGATAAGTTTTAGTTATCAACACTAGGAGCATCAGATCTTTCAATCTAACTCACTTCTGTCCATTTTCCTTCCAACTACAATCGTGATGACCCCGCCATGCACACTCCAAGAAGAATAGACACAGCTATAACGACAAGTGTTACACTACCCATATTCTTATTTAACCATTCCATTCCATTGATCCTACTATGATTCGTAATACTGTCTTTAAGGATTCCGCGCCATTACCCAATTACTGCGCAGTTTCGTTGTCTACGGGATGCTGCATCGCAAAATCCGTCTTGTTCATTAGCCACCATAGTTTTATACGCACGCTCACATTCAACTTTAGGGATCCTTACTAGTCCGTAGAAGATACCATCACTATGAACAGCACGTCGATACTGGCGGGATTTTAGCAGCCTCACTTCTGACGTTTGTTTGTCGACCACTTTTGAGAACACGCGATACTTACTCCCCCTGACTGTCTCCAACCACTTCTTCTCGATTATAGCTATTACGTTTTACCTCACTACTCCATGACGTTGCAATCATGCTTCGCCCTCGTTCCATTAGGCGATCTTCCTGTATGGAATATGGGTGGCTACTATCATAATCGATAACAGCCAGTTCAAAGTGGGTCGCTTCAGTCAAGTTCTTTGAAATCAACAATGATGTGTTTTACAACGCAAGCCACAACGATGGCTAATACAGTTGGTATAACGTATGTAGTTTCTGCGTAGTACTGGATGATGGATTCGATCATTTTTTACTCGCTATCTAATATCTACTTGGTGTTTTTCTGCTTAACGTATTGTCTTTGCAGCTATTAATTATTGTTTCCGCATCTTATATTAGGTGCCCGTAGGTTTTATAGCAACGCCCCTAGCGCGACGTATATCACTCTATAACTAAGCCCTGTATTTTAATCAAACCTATAACCTACCTCTTTATCCGTTCTGCCCAGAATGCAACAGCGATATGGCTCTGAAAAAGTCTAAAAAGGGAAAATTTTTCGAGTGCACCTCGTACCCTAAGTACAAAAAACATTTGAGGCCAATTGACTTGGATTAGCGCTCAGCAACCAATGCAGTCACCTCAACCTTATCCAACCCAAAAGCAGCAACAATTTGTCGCTGCTTGTTGATGCACAAATACTCGGAAGGACTTTTTACCAACAAGTTATAGGAACCATTGCAATCCATTGAGCTCTCACAGAAATATTCCATCTTCACCACCTCTAACGACCGAGCCTCTATTTGAGGAGTAAGTAAGAAAAGTACCTTTGCCTCCAAAAACTGCTCCCAAGATACACTCTTAAAAATTCACTCAGTACCAAGGGGCATCACCTTTTTACTCAATAGGAACTCACGATATAAATTTGCCATCTTTCGTGTGTTATGCAATTTCGTCCCCCCTCCAATCGTATTTGGAGACAGCTTAACAGGGTGCGACACTTGATTTAACTCAACGTAATACATGTAAACTTCCATTAGATGAAATCTAAATTAGCACAAGTCAAATGGGGTGCAAGAGCGCTCGCAAAAACAAATCGACCCGAAGATCGATTTGTTTACATAAAGTCCTCACGGGGCTTATTTCCAAAAATACAGAGAACTGAGTTCAGCCATTCCGTTTTTCAATTAGAAATGGAAAGCGAATGGTTGAAGTGCTCTTACCACATTTTTTTGCAACAATCCCGTTAGTTATATAACACACAAATGTCCAAAAACGACTTACATTGACGACTTGATGGCAAATTGTAGCGTATTGTTGAAAATCTCTTCGTTTAGCCAGTAGAGGAAGCTCTTGGACTTGCTTCAGGCCGTTGAAAATCGTAGCAGGGTACAGAGCGACTGACGATAAGATTCGATATCAACGTCGGCCTCAACATCACCAAAGGTCCACGGGCGCATGGTTTGCTTTGCGAGGCTGCGAAGAGCAATGAATGATAAACCTCGGCTCACTCTTCAAAGCTGCTGGCAAAATTGCCACGATAAGCTTAATAACGATGAAACAGCGTTATGATCTTTGATAACGGTTTATCACGTTCTCTAACGTCATTATGCCAAAGGTGATTTTTCTTACAAACGACTCAGAGCTGCCAACAAAGTAGAACTGTGGGTGTCTAGACCAAACCTTCTGCAATTTTTTATCGAGTAGGGCCGCTTGGCTGGTGGATTCATTTCGAAGTGGATTATTACTGCTGATATCTTGTCCGGTCGCGGCGGCTGATTCAAAAAAAATCACCGCATCATAGCGCGAGATTTCCTGCTCGAACGTAGACCCCACTTCTTCAAAAAAGTCTTCTTCTGTCCCAGGCCAGTAGGCTAGCCCGTCCAGTGAGCCGCGATCGCAGACAATTAGTCTCGCTGGGTATTGGGTTTTGTGGATGTCTTCTAAATTTTTTTGCAGTTGGAAAATGGTTTTCTGAACCATCTTAATTGTTGGCTCGTCTTCACAGCGCTTGATCCCTCCGGAAAAGAGCACAGTAGCAGCCTCTGGTACGACCGCGATTTTATCGCACAGTTCTCTGCGAAATAAATCCAGCGCGGTCGTTTTACCGCCACCAGGGCCTCCTGTTACCACGACTTGTAACTGCTTTTTCATGACGGCCTCGAACTGTCTGGTTATTATATAAAAAGCGTAGTCAATATTTGGTGATTGCTGATCGCAAATTGACGTGCTTGACGGCAAGCTCACACCAAAATAAAAGAGGATACTCTTAAGGGTTGTTTTTACTCTAGCGTGATCCAATCTATAGTGTAGGAAGTAAAGAAATTGACGTCGGGCGGGCTTTTATTTGCGTGAAATGCCCCGATACCGTTTTGAAAAATCAAAAGCAGATACGAAAAGGATGCGCAATGGCGAACGAATATATCCCACCGAAAGTTTGGACGATGGACAATGAAAATGGCGGTGAATGGGCGAGTATTAACCGACCAGACTCTGGCGCGAGGCATGACAAAGAATTGCCAGTTGGCGCTCATACTTTGCAACTGCACTCACTGGCTACGCCGAATGGCCAGAAGGTCACCATCATGCTCGAAGAGCTGCTGGCTCTTGGGGTCAAAGAGGCAGAATACGATGCGTATCTTATTAACATCGGTGAGGGCGAACAGTTCTCCTCCGGTTTTGTCGAGATTAACCCAAATTCAAAGATCCCCGCGTTAGTCGATCACTCTTACGAGAAAGAAGTGAATGTGTTCGAATCGGGTTCAATTTTGGTTTATTTGGCAGAGAAATTCGGACACTTCTTACCTAAAGATGTTGTGAGAAGAACTCAAGTAATGAACTGGCTATTTTGGTTGCATGGTTCTGCGCCTTATTTGGGGGGGGGATTTGGGCACTTTTATGCCTACGCGCCAGAGAAGTTTGAGTACCCAATCAACCGCTTTGCAATGGAAGCCAAACGTCAACTTGATGTGCTCGATAAGCAACTGGCAGACAACGCGTTTATCGCTGGCGATGAGTACAGCATTGCCGACATTGCGATTTGGCCTTGGTACGGAAATCTTGTTCTTGGCAATATTTATGATGCCGCTGAGTTTTTAGACGTAGAAAGTTACACTCACGTGCAGCGCTGGGCGAAACAAATCTCGGAAAGAACAGGGGTTCAGCGAGGTCGTATTGTAAACCGAGCTTGGGGAGAAGAGTGGGAGCAAGTACCGGAGCGCCATTGCCCAGAAGACATTGATGCCGTACTGGCAAAAAAACCGCAATAACCTGAATGGCAAAGGTTTATTAGTGCTCTGTGGTTGATGCTACTGAGCACTTTTTCTTTATAGAGACTCGCGCCGATCTTGATTTTCTAGCGACACCACACGTAGTCCATCTGTTTGGCCGTTTTGTTGGCAAGCTCTTGTGATACAAAACGAGAGACTAAGTGTAGGCTCATGTCGATACCCGCTGAGATACCAGCAGAACTGATATACTTACCATCTTCGACCCAGCGTTTGCCTGTCATCACGTTTAGTGCTGGAAAGTCGTTTGTTAAAGCGCAAATATCTTGCCAATGAGTGGTGACTGATCGACCATCCAGTAACCCGGTTTGAGCAAGCAAAAACGCCCCCGTACAAACCGTTGCAACATAATTGGTTGTACTGGCTTGCTCACCAATCCAATCAATGACGTTAGTTTTGTTCAACTGATCGTTATGTTCGCCGCCAACGATAAACAAGAGATCGAGTGGTGGATGTTGGTCAATGCCATAATGAGGCAATAACTGTAGCCCGCCACGTGCGGTGATCATTGCCTTTTTTTCTGCGATAAAGAAAATGTTCCACTGAATATCAGACAGTCGAATCGCGGTGTTAAACACCTCAAATGGCCCGGAAAAGTCGAGTACTTCAGCGTCATCGTAGAGATAGATACCGATATTCACGCTTCATTCTCCCGTTTCAGTGAAAACCCTTCGTCCAACCAGCCCGTTATACCGCCAATCATTTTCTTTACCGGTCTGCCAAGTTTCGCAAGACGAATGGCTGCTTTTTCTGTGGCATTGCAGTGTGGCCCGGCGCAATACACGACAAACAGGGTGTCACTGGTAAACGAAGCGAGGTTGCCTTGGTTTAGGCGGCTGTGAGGAATGTTAATGGCCCCTTCAATGTGACCTTGTTGATATAGAGAGCTGCCACGCACATCAAGCAAAACAAAGTCTTGCAGACCATTGGTTAGCGCGTGATGCACATCCCAACAGTCGGTTTCAAATCTTAGTAATTGTTCAAAGTGGCTCAATGCTTCCTGGCTTGGTGCGGCCAAAACTCGTGATACGGCGCTTGTCATGCTCTTTCCTTTTTGCAATGTAGATTCATAAATAGTGTGCCATCTGGACAAAAAACGAACACTGGCTTAAAGGTCAATATTCGATAATAATAAGCCAAAGCGTACGCGAAAAAGGAACTTTTATGATAGCTGTAGCGATCTTAGCGCACCCACAAGTGGCCTTGTTTGAAATGGCGTGTGCCGCGGAGCTGTTTGCGTTGCCTCGACCAGAATTTGAAAACTGGTATCAAACTGACGTGGTTAGCTTTGAATCGAGCGCCATAAACAGCTTGGCCGGACTGGTTTTACAGACCAAAACCGTCTCTTCTTTAGAGGATTACGATGTGCTGATTGTTCCAAGTTGGCCAACATCGGCGGGGCATGTGTCTGCGGCATTAGAATATCAAGTCAAACAATTTGCACAGCAAGGGAAGCGCATCTTGTCTTTTTGTTCTGGCGCGTTTTTACTCGCTGAGCTTGGTTTATTAAGCCAACGCAAAGCGACAACGCATTGGCGTTATGAAGAGGCTTTTCGTTCACGATTTCCTGATGTCGAATATCAAAACAATGTGTTGTATGTATTTGACGGCACAATAGGGTGCTCGGCTGGAAGCGCAGCAGGGCTTGATCTTGGTCTGGCGGTGATCCGTAGCGATTTTGGCTATCAGGTGGCCAATCAAGTCGCAAAACGGTTAGTGGTGTCTTCACATCGTTTAGGCGGGCAATCGCAATTTGTTGAAGCGCCGATATTAGCTGTACCGAATCAATTCTCACACGCTATTGAATGGGCGCAACGTAATATCACACAAGCAATACACGTTGGACAGTTGGCACAAAAGGCGAATATGTCGCGGCGCACCTTTGATAGAAAGTTTCGCTCCAGCTTTGATTTATCCCCCAAAGAGTGGCTGATACAGCAGCGTATTGAGCGGGCGAAAGGGCTGCTTGAGTCCGGTGACACCGCAATTGAGGTGCTCGCGAGCCAATCAGGTTTTGACAATGCCATCACCATGCGACATCACTTTCGACGTTTGGTGGGTGTCTCCCCAAAACAATACCGGGCGCAGTTTGGCGCTACGTGATTTTGTATCCGATCGAACCATCACATGTTTTGGTAGTTTGGTCCACCGCCACCCTCTGGTGGTTGCCAGCGAATGTTCTGCGATGGGTCTTTAATATCACAAGCCTTGCAATGCAGGCAGTTGGCCGCGTTGATTTGCAGCGTTTTTTGTTGCTCTACGGTGATAACCTCATAAACACCGGCAGGGCAATAGCGCTGACTAGGCTCATCAAAACGAGCAAGGTGTTGTTCAATGGGAATGGTATTGTCGGCCAAAACAAGGTGACAAGGTTGGTTCTCCCGATGTTGAGTGCCAGATAAGTACACAGAAGAAGGCTTATCAAAGCTCAAAATACCATCAGGCTTGTGGTAGGTCATGGGTTCACACTCGGACACTTCTTTGAGGCAAAGGTGATCGGCCGTTGGGTTAATAATTTGCCACGGCGTAGCACTTTTCAATATCGGCACCCAGAGGTTATGCTCAATGACATTCAACGCCCCTCCTAATACATTACCGTATTGATGGACGGCTGCATGGAAGTTTCTCGCCTGATCAAGTTCATCATACAGCCACGAAGCTTCGAACAAGGATTGATAATCAGCTTCATTGTGGGAGTGACCAGATTGGCACTGCTGAAATATTGCTTTGGCGGCGAGCATCCCTGATTTCATTGCCGTATGACAGCCTTTGATTTTTGCCCCATCGAGTGTACCTGCGTCACAGCCGATCAACAGTCCGCCTGGGAATTGCTGTTTGGGTAAAGAATGCAAGCCGCCTTTTGCCAGTGATCTTGCACCATAGGCAATGCGTTGGCAGCCATCAAGATGCCTAGCGATGGATGGATGATGTTTGAAGCGTTGAAATTCCTCGAAAGGATTGAGATGGGGATTACTGTAGTTTAAATCGACAATCAGACCGACCGCGATCTGGTTGTTTTCCATGTGGTAGAGAAACCCGCCGCCGGAGGTGTTGGATTCGGAAAGTGGCCAGCCGATATTATGAATGACCTGACCTGTTTTTTCTTCGGTGTCTGTGCTTTCGGGTCGCTGCCAAATCTCTTTGAGGCCTAGCGCATAGTGTTGAGGCTGCTTTCCAGCATCCAGTTGGAATCGTTGAATCAGCTGCTTCCCTAGGTGACCTCGGGCACCTTCGGCAAATATCGTGTAGCGCGCTTTAAGCTCTATACCCGCCTCAAAATTGGCTTTGGTTTGACCTGTTTTATCTAGCCCCATATCTGAGGTGTTAATGCCAGTGACAGCGCCACTATCATCATAGTTGATGCTGCTCGCAGCAAAGCCGGGGAATATTTCTACCCCTAGCTGCTCTGCTTGTGTGGCAAGCCAGCGACATAGGTTTGCTAGGCTGATGATGTAGTTTTCCTGGTTATTGTGCAGTGGCTTTGGTGTCAACACTCGAGGAACAACCACATGGTTGTACTTGGTGGTCAGGAAATGAAGCTGGTCGTCGGTAACACAAGTAGTGACGGGGGCTCCCATGGCTGGCCAGTCGGGAAACAGTTCATCAAGTGCACTGGTTTCAAATAGCGCACCAGAGAGAATGTGTGCGCCGACCTCAGCCCCTTTTTCTACCACGCAAATGGAAATCGGTTGTTCTGTTTCTTGCTGATTAAGCAGAGCGAGCTGACACGCAGCCGCCAAGCCAGCAGGTCCAGCCCCGACAATTACCACATCAAACTCCATGCTCTCACGAGGGGAAGGCGATAAGCTTTCTGGTTCGCTAGAAGTGTTCATTTTATCTATCCACTTAATGAGAATGGCGATTACTAGTAAATATAGTCCAGTTGACGTAAACGTAAACTTTACTAAGATCATAAATAGGCTTGCGCTGACTCCATTTTAGTCAATAGGAGACCGTGATGAGAGTAATAGTAGCGATCAAACGCGTTGTCGATCCGTACGCAAAAATTCGCCTTAAAGGCGATGGGACTGGCGTTGAAACGAACAATGTCAAAATGACGATCAATCCTTTTTGCGAAATTGCTGTTGAAGAAGCCATACGATTAAAAGAAGCTGGGCATGTTTCTGAAATCGTTGTGGTATCGGTTGGGATGAACGACAGTCAAGAGCAATTGAGAACGGCTCTCGCGTTAGGAGCGGACCGTGCGATTCATGTTGAGGTGGACTGTGCGCCAGAGCCCTTGACGGTGGCTAAACTATTACACTCTTTGATGATTAAAGAATCCGCGCAATTGGCGCTACTGGGTAAACAATCTATCGATACCGATAATAATCAGGTCGCACAGATGCTCGCGGCGTTAAGTCAGCGGCCTCAAGCCACTTTTGCTTCAAAGGTGACCATTGAGGGCGAATGTGTTGTCGTGACAAGGGAGGTGGAGGGCGGATTGGAAACACTAAAGCTCCAATTACCCGCGATTATCAGTACCGATTTACGACTCAATGAGCCGCGCTATGCATCATTACCCAATATAATGAAAGCCAAGAAGAAACCGCTGGATGTCATTACGCCACAGGATCTTGGGGTGGAAGTGAGTCAGCGACAACACGTACTTGAAATCGTGTCGCCACCAACTCGAAAAGCGGGTGTGTTGGTTGCGAGTGTGGCGGAGCTGATCGATAAACTCAAAAACGAAGAAAAAGTGATCTAATCGATGTGATGCCTATGATTCGCTGATGGGGTACAACAGCATCCCGGCGGAGCAGCCCTATCTAGGAGGCCTTTCTTATGGCAACCCAATACACCATTTTGGTGATAGCAGAACATGAACACGACAGGCTTTCGGCCGACACACTGACCACCTTGTCTGCGGCTCGTGAGATCCAACAACATGCTGGCGGCAGGCAAGAGGCCGTGATAAGCGTATTGGTTATAGGTTCTCAATGCCAAGTGGTGGTCGATGCCTTACGTCGCGCGGAGGGAGTCGATGAGGTAATGGTGGTCGACTCGCCTGAGTATCGGCACCACCTGTCGGAAAATGTGTCGGCGACAATAGCGCAGATTTGCCAGCAAGAAAATGGCCGCTTTTCCCACCTTCTGGCCCCAGCGACGACTTTCGGCAAGGACATACTACCTCGGACTGCAGCATTGCTTGATGTCGGTCAGCTGTCTGATGTGATCAGCGTAGAGTCGACAGATACGGTCATGCGACCGATTTATGCAGGGAATGCTTTGGCTCGAGTGCAATCATTGGACTCGCTCAAGGTAATGACGGTTCGCAGTTCGGCATTTAATGCCGTGAGCACTTCAATTGATAATAAATGCCCGGTCATTAACCTGAGCGTTGCTTTGCCATGCCGTTACTCAGAATTTGTCTCTGAACACAAGGCTGTGAGTGAGCGCCCAGAGCTGCCTTCTGCGCGGGTTGTGGTATCGGGAGGACGAGGTCTAGGAGACAAGGCCAGTTTTGGCTTGGTTGAACAGTTGGCTGATAAACTTGGTGGTGCAGTTGGTGCTTCACGGGCGGCTGTTGACGCGGGTTTTGTTTCTAACGACTTACAGGTAGGACAAACAGGGAAAATTGTTGCTCCAGAATTGTATATCGCTGTCGGTATTTCTGGCGCGATACAACATTTGGCGGGAATGAAAGACTCTAAAGTGATCGTCGCGATCAATAGCGATCCTGACGCGGCAATATTTCAAATTGCAGACTATGGCATCGTGGGCGATCTGTTTGACATTATGCCGGAGCTCATTGCTTCGGTTTAGCCATGTGACGGTAATGGCACGTCAGTGATATTAAGCGGCTGCGCCTTCAAGGTGAGAGACCAAGGCTCTGATAAAGCGCGCTGCCTCTCCACCAGTGCAGGCTCGGTGATCGAAGGTCATCGACAAAGGCATGGCTTTAACAGTGCAAATCTGGCCTTCTTTTATTGCGACTTTCTCTATGATTCGACCTGCACCTACGATGGCTACCTGAGGAGGCGACACGACAGGAGTTGCATAAATACCAGCAATGGCACCGAAATTCGACAAGGTAATCGTGCCATGTTGAAGTTGCTCCCGCCCTATTTTTCTATCTCGGATCCCTTGAACCGTTCGGTCAAGCCATTGACGAATACCGTTGCTGTTATAGTCATCGGCATGGCGAAGCACTGGAACATAAAGCCCGTGACTGCTGTCGACGGCAATGCCGATATTGACGTTACTATGGACACAGCGCGTCATTGTATCAGCATCGAACCATGCATTTAGAGCAGGCTCTTGCTGGCATGCGAATATCACCGCCTGAATGAGTCGAATGGAAATGTCCTCTTGCTCTGGCCAATCATCAAGCAAAGCTTCTTCGGTGATAGTGACATTAGCGATTTGTTGATGCGATTCAGTCATTGACGTAACCATTGCACGCCTTGCCCCTTTGAGTACTTCGGTGCCGGGACGTTGCTTGTCACATTCCTTATAGATATCAGCATCGACAATAACCCCATCTGGGCCGCTGCCCTGCACACCTTGCAGTTCCACCCCTAGGCGTTTCGCTAATAAGCGTGCCGATGGCATGGCACTAACGAGTTTTTTGTCGGTAGATTTGTGATGGCTACCTACCCAGAAGTCGTCAATATCAACATGATGGCTTTGTTGTGATACGTTACCAACCACCGTCGCCGCATCGCGTTTTTTCGTCGCTTCTTGTGGTGAAGTATCCGGCGCCGCGTCCAATGTCGCGTCAACTCGGGCTGTCTCTTCAATTTCTAACAACAAGGCGCCAATATTGATGACATCGCCCACGTCGCCGTAACGCTTGTGAATTGTTCCAGAACAAGGAGAGGGGACGTCGACAACCGCCTTGGCCGTTTCTATGGTGACGACAATCTGATCCACTTCCACCTTATCACCGGCGTTAATGTGCCATTCAACAATTTCTGACTCGGCTAAACCTTCACCAAGATCGGGGAGCTTAAATGATTTCATTTCCAACCCTCAACAAGTTCACGAGCAGCGACGATGATGTCGTCTTCCTGAATCATAAAAAAATCTTCATTGCGGTAGTAGGGCATAATAGTGTCCATGCCTGTCACCCGTTTGGGCGGGGCTTTTAGTAGGCACATTGCACGCTCGGAAGTGCGCGCTAATATCTCAGCACCCACACCGCAGTTTTTACTGGCTTCGTGTACTACCAGTAATCGGCCGGTTTTCTCAAGAGAGTGAATGATTGTTGCCATATCGATGGGCTGTACACTGGCAAGATCAATAACCTCCACCTCAATGCCTTGAGATGACAAGCTATTGGCTGCTTGCAGGCATTCGACGACGCAAGCACCCCATGTTACAAGTGTAAGATCGCGACCTTTGCGTAAAGTGAAGCAGCGATCAATTGGCAGCGCTTTGCCATTATCGATGACGTGCGATTTTACCGTGCGATAAATGCGTTTAGGCTCGAAAAACATCACAGGATCGTTGCTGCGGATTGATCCGAGCAGTAACCCGTATGCTCGCTGTGGTGAAGATGGGATCACCACTCTCAAACCTGGAATATGAGCAAACATCGCCTCGACACTTTCTGAGTGGTGTTCTGGTGCGTGGATCCCTCCCCCAAAAGGCGCTCTGAACACCGCAGGGCAAATTAAACGCCCGCGAGTACGGTTTCGCATCCTTGCCGCATGACAGATAAGGTGTTCCATGGCTGGAAACACAAAGCCCTGAAATTGAAACTCTGCCACAGGCCTTAAACCTTGAGAGGCCATCCCTACGGCAACGCCACCAATCAGCGCTTCTGCTAGTGGTGAATCAATCACGCGCTTTAATCCGAACCTTTCTTTCAGACCGACAGTCGCTCTAAATACGCCGCCATTATCACCGACGTCTTCACCGAGAACTAAGACGTTGTCGTCTTGAGCCATTTCATGGTGTAGGGCAAGGTTGACGGCCTCGAGTAGTGTTATCTCACTCATGCTTGCCTCCTTGCATGCGCATTGCTTTATTGATTAAGGCATCGCGCTGGCTGTGAAGTTCTGGGTTGAGTTCTTCATAAAGGTAATCAAAGGCACTTTCTGGTGCTTGTGGAGGTAGGGATAAGTAGCGTTCAACCGCTTGCTCAACATTGATCTTGCACTCTTCGAGCCATTGCTGCTCTAGTTGTTCACTCCAATGACCATGCCTTGTCAGGTAACGCTTGAGTCGTCGAATGGGTTCGTAGTCCCATGCCTGTTGCACTTCTTCTTCGTCACGATAACGGCTCGCGTCATCGGCGGTCGTATGATCGCTTAGGCGGTAGCTAATGGCTTCAATTAGGGTGGCGCCTTTCCCTTTGCGAGCGCGATCCAGGCTTGTGTAAATCACGTCATACATGGCAACGATGTCGTTGCCATCAACGGTGATACCGGGAATACCCGCCCCAGTCGCTTTATGGGATAGAAACTCTGCCGCACATTGCAGTTCGCGAGGCACAGAAATTGCCCATTGATTATTGTTTATGACGAAGACTAAAGGGATGTTCCAGGCGCCAGCACAATTTATGGATTCTAGAAAATCGCCTTTTGAGGTAGCGCCATCACCACAGGTGACTAATGCGGCATTGTGATTGCCTTGAATTTTTAAGGCTGATGCAACGCCTACAGCGTGAGTACATTGGGTGGCAATGGGCACACAAAAAGGAAGATCTTTACAGGTCGAAATGACGTTTCCTGGGCAAAAATCGCTGCCGCGTTCATCACCTCCCCAATACTCTAGATTCTTCTCCATTGCAATGCCGCGCGCCCACATGGCGGGCATATCACGATAGTAGGGAATAAACACGTCATCCACTTTAAGGGCGTGGCCTATTGCAATTCCGATGGCCTCAGCTCCGAGGTGTGATGGATAGGTACCAAGCTTTCCGGTGCGCTGTAGGGCAACGGCTTTGTTGTCGTAGGTGCGCGTTAAAAGCATATCACGGTAAAACTCTACCAGCAGCGACGGTTCTGCCCAGCTCGGCAAGTCACAAACAATGTTACCTTGATGATCGATAAATCGATGCATTGGTAATGCCTGAACAGTCATCTCAAGCTCCTTTTGATTTTCGGTCAATATGGAACCGCAAATCACGTTGTCACGTTAAAGGTTATCCAGAAAATCATGTGTTGTTTTCGATCGCTACTTCTCGGCCTTGCTTTGATATGGTGTTCTGATAATGGCACAAGCGATGCTTTATTTTGCTGTCTATACCACGCTATTTAGTATTGGATCTGGCTATAACCGAATAGTATAAGTGTAACAATATTGTTAAATTTTGCAGAAATTGTCGAAGTGGTAAACAGTAAAGGAAAGCGTACACGGCAATTTACTAGGCAAAAATGCGAATTTAGCACAGCGCTACGCTTTGAATGTGGATGAATTCACCAAGCATTGGTCTCAGGTTGTGACAAAGTGTGGCGGTTTTAAAATTGAGAGCACAAAGATAAAGGGGGGAAGCCCCCTAATGGAACCTGCTTGATTTAGTCGAAAACCGCAATGCTTTGGCGGCTAATCGCAACCAATTCACCCGTTGCATCCCATATGTTGGCCTCTGCGTGAGCATACCCCTGAGCTGCTTGACGGGTATTGGCTTGATAAGCAAACCAATCATCTGGAACAACGGGTTGATGAGGGTGAATAAACTCGAGGTTCCACATCATGGTGCTCGCAGGAGAGGGTACTTTCATCATCTGTAAGACCCCTGGAGGCCAGCAGTCGATTAGGCTGATAAGGTGAGCATCGGTAATGGCTTCTGGGGCGTGTTTGAACCTCATCCAGCCGTAACAACGAGAGTCATCGCTGCCGCTATAGGGCATACCACCTTGTGCGATCGCATAGTCGAAATTCTGGGTGAAATGGGGTGCACCAGCACCGATATCGGGTAGTTTTTCTAGTCCTTCCGGAGCAGGCATAGAATGGCGTTCTTGATTTTCTACCTCAATGTTGGATGTGCGATCGCCACCGAAGCAACCTTGCTGGATCACCGCAACTTGTCCATTTTGTATGATACGCCCGGTGATCTGCGAAGCACTTTTACCTTCGCGAAGCATTTCGACTTCAAAGGTAAAAGGGGTGTTCACCAACAGTGGGCCGACAAAGTTTGTGGTGAGTGAGCGCAATGCGCGCCCTTTTTCAACGCGAGTCTGCATCGCGGCATACAGCAATGCCGCAGACACCCCCCCAAAAACGGTTCTTCCTTGTCCCCAGTTTTCTGGGATTATCATAGCGATATCGTTATCGGCAAAAGCCTGAGCTTGATAAAGCAACTGATCGAAGTGCATGCAACTCTTCCTTATGTTAAGTAATTGTGAATTACGGTATCTGGTCGGACTAGGTTGTTCAATAGGCAAGGGTGTTAAATTAGACTTGGCTCTATGGTTGAAGCATGCGTACTCTGACAAGGGCCTGAATCAGCGATATAGTGAGCTCGTTTTCGGCGGGGAATAATGTATGATTGGCGTTCGACGGACCGGTTATTTTCATGCTCAATAAAAGTACTTACCTATGAACTTATCAATTCAAGATCCAGTTAACGCAGATAGAGGTCAATCAACCCTTTGGTCACGCTTTAAAAATACACTGTCTAGTATGATGGAAATTAAGCGACGAGTGTGGGTCGTGAATGTCTATTCCAGTACTTTGCAAAACGAAACGTTTGTGGTTTGCGAAGATAACTTTAGTCAGCCTTTACAGTGGATGAAGCGCAAGCACTATACCGATAGTATGTTGATAAAAGTCGACAATATGAAATTGTCTCAAGTGATGGTTTTTGAACACAATAACGTCAATCACCGTTTGATTAGAGTGAAGTAGGTGCCTTAGATGAATTACAAATTAGAGATCTATCGTAAGCCACTGGAATCAATCCTTTCTGGAAAGAAAAAGGTCGAAATTAGAACCAATAACTCGTACGAGGCTATTCGTTACGATCAGCTTAAAGTGGGTGATTTCATCTCATTTCAAGTCATCTCTGGACCTCCATTTATCGGGCTTGATGTGATAGAAGCTGATGCATTGACAGTTGAAGTTGTTGATGTCCGCCATTACACAGATGCTTTGTCATTGTTGAATACAGAGGGAATGGAGGTGCTGTCCAACTTGTGTGAAACTAAGGAACAAGGTATTGAGCTTCTCCACAGCTTCCACGAATATAAAGAGATGATTCCGAAACATGGCATTTTTGCCATAGAGATCCGTCCAAAGATTTAAGGTTGAATGGATCGTTAATGGGTGTTCTTATTATTTCGACATCGATTTGAGCAGTACAACACTTCCTCCCAGCACAAACGCCACTTTTTACGCCAGCGAAAAGGGCGTGCGCACCTAGCGCACACCTTTTGTGGCAATTGATTCTTACGGACGCCTTTTGGCATGCCGCTGCTCTCTGCGTTTAATGTTGCGCTCCTTCACGATGTAGTCGAATAAAGGTGCAAATAAGTTAGCAAACAATATCGCCAGCATAATACCTTCAGGGTAGGCTGGATTGAGTACGCGAATACCAATTGTTAACATGCCGATGAGGATCCCATAAGCCCATTTGCTTGAGTCGGTAAACGCTGCCGAGACTGGGTCTGTAGCCATGAAAAACGTACCAAATGCGACACCTCCAAGGACAAAGTGCCAGTAGAAGGGCATAGAAAACATTGGGTTGGAGTCTGATCCTATCCAATTGAACAATGTGGAAGTGATAAAGAGACCGACAATGACTCCTCCGACAATGCGCCATGATGCTATTCCCATAGCAATCAGTACCAAACCCGCGAGCATGATCAACAAGGTTGAACCTTCCCCGATTGAGCCCGGTAAATTGCCCAAAAAGGCGTCACTCCACGCTAGAGGGCGTGGTGAGAGCGTGCTTTGCAACGCCGATTCGCCGCCCTCGAACCATTGACTTAGGGGTGTCGCTCCTGAATAGCCATCGGCGGTAACCCAAACATTGCTGCCTGACAAGTTCGAAGGATAAGCGAAATAGAGAAAGGCTCGTCCGGCAAGGGCGGGGTTTAGGAAGTTTCGTCCGGTGCCCCCAAACAACTCCTTGGCAACCACAATACCAAAAGTGATGCCGAGAGCTGCCTGCCACAACGGAATTGTAGGGGGAAGAATTAAGGCAAAAAGCACGGAACTGACAAAAAAACCTTCGTTAACTTCGTGTTTGCGAACGATAGCGAACAAGACTTCCCAGAACCCACCCACAACAAAAACTGTCGCGTATATTGGGATAAAGTAGAGAGCCCCAAGGGTCATCTTTTCTATCCAATTTGCAGTAAGCAGTGCCTGACTATCTCCAAAGGCAAGAGCGAGACGCCAGTGACTTTGTATCACTTGCTCTAGTTCTGCTCCCGAGTGTGTATTGATGAGCGCCATGACACTCTGGTTACCGACATTAAACATGCCCCAGAACATGGTGGGGAAGGTCGCGAGCCATACCATAATCATAATGCGTTTCAGATCGATGCTGTCTCTCACATGGGTTTGCCCTTTGTTGACCAAACCCGGAGTGTAAAAGATGGTCGCAGCCGCTTCATACAGAGGGTATAACTTTTCATATCGCCCGCCCTGCTCAAAATATGGCGCCATTGCGTCTAATCGATTTTTTAGACTCATATCCATGTACCTCATTTGACAACTTAACACTGGTTATACGGTCAAAAAGAGTGATTTGGATGTTCTTTGGCTATCAATATGAACGTTTTCGGCCAAATTGACGTAGAAGCAGTATTCATCGGAAGGAGATTTTCATGGACACGCTGGCTATTGATCTCGCGAGATTCCAATTCGCATTCACGGTATCTTTTCACATTATTTTTCCTGCATTCACGATAGGACTAGCGAGTTACCTTGCTGTTCTCGAAGGCTTGTACTTAAAAACATCTCAGGAAAAATACCTCCAGCTATACAAGTACTGGCTCAAGATCTTTGCGATTAGCTTCGGTATGGGGGTCGTCAGTGGCATCGTTTTAAGTTATCAATTTGGTACTAACTGGAGTGTCTTTTCTGATAAGACCGGGCCCATTCTTGGTCCCTTGATGGGCTACGAAGTGTTTACCGCCTTTTTTCTGGAGGCTGGTTTTCTGGGGGTCATGCTTTTTGGTATGGAGAGAGTCGGAAAGAAAGCACACTTTGCCTCAACATGCATTGTCGCATTTGGTACGTTTCTTTCGGCGTTCTGGATATTATCCGTTAACAGCTGGATGCAGACGCCGGTTGGTTACTCAATCAATGAAGCGGGACAATTCATTCCCAAAGATTGGTTTGAGATAGTGTTCAATCCCTCTTTTCCTTATCGCCTAGTTCATATGCTACTCGCCGCTTACCTTACAACTGCGTTTGTCGTTGCTGGTGTCGGAGCTTTTCACCTACTGAAATCGCCTAACAATCCATTGGCAAAAACAATGTTCTCAATGGCGTTGTGGATGGCAGCGATTGTCACTCCCATTCAAATTGTCGCAGGGGATCTGCACGGCCTAAATACGTTAGAGCATCAACCGGCTAAAATTGCAGCAATGGAAGGGCATTATGAATCTCAGGTTGGCGCACCGCTGATTTTGTTTGGATTACCCAATGACGATACTAAGCAAGTTGACTATAAAATCGAGATCCCAAAACTGGGAAGCTTGATACTGACACACGACCCAAATGGCGCCATAACGGGGCTAGATGGTTTTCCAGAAGAGCAGCACCCTCCCGTCGCCATTGTATTTTGGAGCTTTCGGATCATGGTAGGCATTGGAATGGTTATGCTGCTACTTGGTTTAACCAGTCTATGGCTTAGGAAGACAGGGCGTCTTTACCAAAGCCCATGGTTTCACCGAGCGAGCGTTTTAGCCTCTCCCCTCGGGTTTGTCGCGGTCATTGCGGGTTGGGTGACAACCGAGGTCGGTCGACAACCTTATACCGTCTATGGGCTGCTAACAACTGCTGACTCCGTGTCACCAATTGATGCAGCAGCGGTCAGCGTGTCATTGACGGCTTTTATTATTGTTTATTTTATCGTTTTTGGTGCGGGCTTTTTCTACTTGCTCAGACTGATGCGTAAATCACCTACGCGTTATGAAGACTCACTGGACTCGCGTTTGCCTGACGGCAGTAAAGCGGACCCTTTGTCTCACTCTAATCATCTTTCCTAGGGAGAAGTTGTGATGGATTATGCATTGATTTGGTATGGACTCATTGGTCTTGCCGTACTTATCTACGTCATTCTCGACGGTTTTGATTTGGGCATCGGCATCTTGTTTCCTAGCGCACACACTGGATCTGAACGTGACCTGATGATGAACAGTATTGCACCTGTTTGGGATGGTAATGAAACATGGTTGGTTCTTGGTGGAGGTGGATTGTTTGCGGTGTTCCCACTGGCTTACTCGGTGGTGATGCCAGCCTTGTACGCGCCGCTTATCTTGATGCTCCTAGGCTTAATACTTCGAGGGGTTTCGTTCGAGTATCGATTCCGCACGAAAAGAGGACAATTTCTTTGGGACAGCGCATTTTTCCTCGGTTCGCTCACGGCAACCGTGATGCAAGGCATCATGCTCGGTGCGCTGTTGCAAGGGATCCGTGTAGAGGGGAGAAGTTATGCTGGTGGTTGGTTTGATTGGCTAAGCCCATTTAGCGTGTTTTGTGGATTAGCCCTTGTTTGTGCCTATGTGCTACTGGGGGCTTGTTGGTTGATCATTAAACTACCCGATGATTTGGTGAGCCGATACTACGTTATCGCTAGACGTTGGGGGGTGGCACTCGTTGTTTGTATTGCGTGTGTGAGCGTGTGGTTGCCTTTGAGTAATCCATTGGTCGCGGCGCGTTGGTTTAATATGCCTAATTCCGCTCTGTTTTTTGTAATTCCCCTTATCGCTCTCGTCTGCATAGTGTGTTTATTCCGGGCTTTGGTGGTCCACAAAGCGGTCCGTGCCTACCTTTGGGGAATCGCTTTATTTATAGTGTCAGCGCTAGGATTTGCGGTGAGCACTTTCCCTTATCTCGTGCCTTTTGCATTCACGTTTCGTGAAGCCGCTGCCCCGGACTCTAGCTTGAGTTTCTTGTTTGCTGGCGCGGCCATTCTGCTTCCTTTGATCATCGCCTATAGCGCCTACTCTTATTGGGTGTTTAGAGGAAAACTCAAGCACGGAGAGGGGTATCACTAATGTTGTGCTCTAACAAAAACTCGAATGGTTGGAAAAAAGCGGCTTGGTTTGTATTGATATGGTCGCTCAGTGTGCTAACTCTTTCGGCAGTGGCTTACGCTATTCGTTTTGCTCTTGGAATTGGATAGCAAATAAAAGGACTTGGCTGCCCAGAGGACACAGCAGCCAAGTGCCTAAACAAAAGCTAACGCTTTAAAGACGCACCGTTAGTGCAGATCACCTGTTGGTACCATTTAAAGCTCTTTTTGCGTTTGCGCTGCAGTGTCCCGTTGCCGTCGTCGTGACGGTCAACATAAATGAAACCGTAACGCTTGCTCATTTCAGCGGTGGAATTGGACACTAAATCAATTGGCCCCCAACTGGTAAAACCCATCAATTCTACCCCGTCAAGAACGGCTTCGTGAGCCTGAACAAGATGATCGTTGAGATAGTCAATTCGATAATCATCTTGTATTTCACCGTTACTGTTGGTCTGATCTCTTGCCCCTAAACCGTTTTCTACGATAAATAGTGGTTTTTGATAACGGTCATGCAAAAAGTTTAAAAGAATTCGCAGTCCTTTCGGATCGATAAGCCAACCCCACTGGCTTTTCTCTAAATACGGATTGGGAACACTGTCTACAATGTTGCCCACTTCTTTTTGCTTTGGATCGGCGCTTGCGCAGCCACTGGCATAATAGCTAAAAGAGATAAAATCAACAGAAGCACTGGCGATGACAACTAGGTCATCGTCTTTCATCTCTATGTGGATATTTTGTTCGCGGAAATAGCGCTTCATGTAGCCAGGGTATTGGCCTCTGGTTTGCACATCGCCAAAGAAAAGCCACTTATTGTTTTCGTGCATTGCAGCGATGACATCATCTGGATTGCAGGTGTACGGATAGTTAATCGCCCCCAATAACATGTTGCCGATCTTGGCATCTGGAATCACTTGATGGCATAGGTTAACTACTTTGGCGTTGGCCACCAGTTGATGGTGTATCGCCTGATAAATGGCTTGCTCATTGGCATCTTCTTGCAGGCCTACCCCGGTAAAGGGGGCGTGTAGCGACATGTTGATTTCATTAAAAGTAAGCCATAGCTTAACTTTGTTTTTATAACGCTCGAATACCGTGTTTGCGTAGCGTTCAAAAAAGCCGATGAGTTTTCGACTTGCCCAGCCATCGTAGTTTTCCACTAATGCGTATGGCATTTCATAGTGTGACAGCGTGACAAAGGGTTGAATGTTGTGTGCGGCCAGTTCATCGAAGATTTTGTCGTAGTAAGCCAACCCTGCTTCATTCGGTTCTTCTTCATCACCGTTCGGGTAGATGCGAGTCCAGGCGATGGATAGGCGCAGACAATTGAAGCCCATTTCTTTAAACAGTTGGATGTCTTCTGGATAGCGATGATAAAAGTCGATAGCAACATCTTTGATGCCTGACGTTCGTTCGACGCGAGTTTGATGTGGACTTAAGATCCCATTAGGCAGCATATCGGAAGTCGATAGCCCTTTTTTATCATAATCGAAAGCGCCTTCTACCTGGTTAGCGGCAATAGCGCCGCCCCATAGAAAGTCACTTGGAAAAGTATTCATTGTAAACCCCATAGCGTTTAGTGATTAACAGGGTGCTGGTTCCTGTTTCTAGAGGTTAGCTCTATCGAGTGAAAGAACATAGTATTTTTAAGAACGCAAAAAAAAAGTGCCGTAAACGGCACTTTTTGAAGGTTTTTCTAGGGTGTTTCTGACAACACAGAAATTATTGATGGGTGGCTTTGCCCAGTTGTACCCATGTATCGATAACCGTATCTGGGTTTAACGATACTGAACTGATACCTTGCTCCATAAGCCACTCAGCCAGATCTTCGTGGTCAGAAGGACCCTGTCCACAAATGCCGACGTACTTGCCCGCTTTTGTGGCAGCGTCAATAGCCATTTTTAGCATCGCCTTAACCGCAGGGTTGCGCTCGTCAAAGAGATGCGCGACATCGCCAGAGTCGCGATCCAGTCCGAGGGTTAATTGAGTCATGTCGTTAGAACCGATAGAGAAGCCATCAAAATACTTCAAAAATTCGTCAGCTAATATCGCATTAGACGGCAACTCGCACATCATGATCACTTTTAGCCCCTGGTCTCCGCGGCGTAGGTCAAACTTGGCAAGTAGATCAATAACAGAGGCAGCTTCGCTCGGTGTGCGTACAAATGGGATCATCACTTCGACGTTTTTGAGGCCCATTTCGTTACGAACGCGCTTAATCGCCTGAGTTTCTAGCTCGAAACAATCTTCAAAAAGTGGAGAAATGTAGCGAGACGCACCACGGAAACCAAGCATTGGGTTTTCTTCATGAGGCTCGTAGCCTTGGCCACCCACTAAGTTACTGTACTCGTTTGATTTAAAATCAGACATACGAACGATCACGCGTTTTGGCCAGAAAGCAGCACCGATAGTAGCGATACCTTCGGTCAACTTGCTGACATAGAAGTCCACCGGGTCACTGTAACCTTTAATGCGTTCGGTGATTTCAGCTTTGAGTTCATCAGATTGCTGAGCAAAATTAAGCAGAGCTTTGGGGTGAATGCCGATCATTTTGTTGATGATAAACTCCAAACGAGCAAGACCAACGCCTTCATTTGGGATTTGGGCAAAATCGAAAGCACGATCTGGGTTACCCACGTTCATCATGACTTTGGTCGGTAGTATAGGCAGTTCATCTACCGATGAACGGCGGATTTCAAAGTCAAGATCGCCTTGGTAAACATAACCGGTTTCGCCCTCGGCACAAGATACGGTGACGGTGGCACCATCCGTCAGTACGCTTGTTGCGTTTCCGCAACCCACAATCGCAGGAATGCCTAGTTCGCGAGCAATGATAGCAGCATGACAAGTGCGACCACCGCGGTTAGTGACAATCGCCGATGCTTTTTTCATGACAGGTTCCCAGTCAGGGTCTGTCATGTCAGTGACTAACACGTCGCCTTCCTGGACCAAAGACATTTGATCCAACGAATCGACTAAACGCACGATACCCTTACCAATACGCTGTCCAATGGCGCGACCTTCGATAAGAACATCTGCTTTGTCATTTAACTGAAAGCGCTCAATCACGTTTTGCTCTGATTGAGAACATACGGTTTCTGGACGGGCTTGCACAATGTACAATTGGCCATCAATGCCATCTTTGGCCCACTCAATATCCATTGGACGCTGATAGTGCTTTTCAATGATCATCGCTTGTTTAGCCAGCTCTTTGATTTCAGCATCGTTTAGTGAGAATTGATTGCGTTCTTTTTCGCAGGTATCAACGACATCGACTTGTTTGCCAATCTCTTGGTTTTCTGAGTAAACCATTTTGATAAGTTTTGAGCCAAATGTCTTGCGGACAATAGGCGATTGGCCGGCTTCTAATAGCGGTTTATGCACGTAAAACTCATCAGGGTTAACTGCCCCCTGAACGACCATTTCACCTAATCCCCATGAAGAGGTGATGAAGACGACCTGGTCAAACCCAGATTCAGTATCTAGGGTAAACATTACGCCTGAAGACGCCTTGTCAGAGCGAACCATACGCTGGATACCAGCTGATAGAGCGATACCACGGTGGTCGAACCCTTGGTGAACACGATAAGAGATAGCGCGATCGTTAAACAGTGAAGCGAATACGTGCTTAGTGGCTTCCAGTACTGCATCAATGCCTTTGACGTTTAAAAACGTTTCTTGTTGGCCAGCGAAAGAGGCATCAGGGAGATCTTCAGCAGTGGCTGAAGAGCGAACGGCGACAGAATGTTCGTCATTGCCTTCGGTAAGGTCATGAAAGTTTGCGCGAATATCTTGCTCAAGATCATTAGGAAACGGAGCGTCGAGAACCCACTGACGTATGATTGCCCCTGTTTTTCGCAGGGCATCAACGTCGTCAACGTCTAATTCGTCTAAAAGTTGGTGAATTCGAACATCAAGTCCTTCGAAGTCTAAAAACTGGTTAAACGCGTATGACGTGGTCGCGAAACCGTTTGGCACCGAAACACCAGCATTTGCCAGATTCGATACCATTTCGCCTAGCGAGGCATTTTTTCCACCGACCTTATCAACATCGTTCATTGATAGGCCATTAAACCAGAGGGTGTTCTTTTGCATGTCTTTCTCCAGAAACATTGCAGCTTTGTAGGGAGCTAGGCAAACGATTACGTTTCAGCCTAAGAAAATTATAGGAAATTTCCAAAGCTGTGGGGGACGAGGTTGCTTGCCTGGGTTTGTTATCGATATTATGTTTGGCATCGTAATCAAATAATTTTCTAAATACAAAATAAAATATGCAAAATGTTAGTCAAAGTCGTGATGTATTCTATGTGTCTGATGGAACAGCGATAACCTGTGAAACAATCGGGCATGTCGTCCTCGGGCAGTTTTCGTTGCGCGCGAATGAAAAGACCTTTCCCTTTATAGAAAGCGAAGATAAATTGGCCGAACTTATCAAACAGATTTCGGTGTCTTATGAACAATCCGGCGTAGAACCTTTGGTATTCTTTTCTATTGTCATCCCCGAAATTCGAGAGCAACTTTTAACCGCGACCGCTCACTTTTACGATGTTCTAGAGGGCGTTGTTCAGCAAGTGAAAAGCGACCTCAAGATGGAGCCTGCCCCAAAGCTTCAGCGTTCTCATAGTGTTGCTAAAGATTCTGATAAATACTTTGATCGCATTGCCGCCATTGAATACACGCTAGCGCACGATGACGGGGTGTCATTAAGAGATATTGAACAAGCCGACATCATTTTGCTGGGGGTCTCGCGCAGCGGAAAAACGCCGACGAGCCTATATATGGCGATGCAGTTTGGTTTACGGGTCGTCAACTATCCGTTCATTGATGACGATTTACGTGCACTTAAATTACTGCCTCAGTTTGAGATCCACCGCCATAAGTTGTTTGGGTTGACCATTGATGCACAAAGGTTAACTGAAATTCGTGAAAATCGTTTGTCTGGAAGTGATTATGCAAGCACGCAGCAGTGTATGACTGAACTTGCCAGTGTCGAGGCGCTATTCCGTAGAGAAGCGATCCCTTATATCAATACCTCTTCGCTATCGGTTGAGGAGATCTCGACTCGGATCTTAGAACGCGCTGGATTAAAACGCCGCTTGTTTTAGTGTCACTTAGTCACTCTATTGACTGAGAGTGTTTAGCGAAAAGGAAAAGTAATCAACCTGCGCTTTGGGGAGACTTTATCCCCGAATTGGGGGATATGGTCGCAGAGTGATTCGGCTTAACGTTATTGCATTATCGTTCAATGTAATTGGAATATTAAGCAGAGTGTTAGTATGGAAGGGAAGATTGAATTAGAACAGTATTATGAGTCGTATGGCGAAGGACGTCCCATCGTGATGATCCACGGCTCTTATGCAACGACGTCTACTTGGAAACGAATGCTTCCACTGATCCCCCAAGGACATCGTTGTATTTTGATTAAATTGCCCGGACATTGTGGTACGCCACAGCCAGAGGATTTCGAGTTAGCGATGGTTGAAACCGAACTTAGTATCATTGAAGCCATTATCGCCAAAGAATGCGACGAGCCGATCCATTTGGTTGGGCATTCTTATGGTGGTGTTGTCGCTTTAGCAATGGCACTAAAAGGGCAGGTCAAACTGGCTCAATTGAGTCTATTTGAGCCAGTTGCCACATGGGTTCTTGAGTTGGAAAACGACCGACCTATGCTGGCAACCGTCAATGACTTCTTACAAGATTACCGGTCGTCCGTGGAACAAAATCAACCTGAAGCTTGTGGCAAGGTTATCGACTTTTGGAGTGCAAGCAGTGAGTTTGCACAGTTTCCAGATGAAGTGAAGACGATGATGAGTACTCTTGAGAGAAATAATGTACGGCATTGGGATATTTGTACCACGTTTCCAAATGAAGCCTTTGACCTCGTGACTTTGAACGTTCCAACAAACATCGTATTTGGCAGTCAGTCAAATACTGTTGCCCACGCTATTGCTGGCCACCTTCATACGTTGTTACCCAATGCCCGTTCCACCAAGATCTCTGGCGCGAGCCATGGTCTCGTTGGCAGCCATGCTCAAGCCTGTGCCCAAGCGATATTTTCACAGTGATAATGAAGGTAGTGTGTTAGGTAATAAAGGCCAAGAGAACCTTAGTGAGCGACACGCGCACTATGGTCCTAATGCATTATTTTAAAAGGTTGTCATTAAAATCATCGACACTGATCTCCAAATTCAGATCTTCGATTTGCTGTTGTATCTGACTGATATTGGTTTCTAGTTCAGGCAGTGTTAGCGTGTTGTTGTCCAGTAAATAGACTTCTTTTAGACTGCGATAGTAGAAATTCAAAATGATGAGCGCATCGCGGTCATTACTAGCGCCTCTTTCCTTAATACCTTTAAGTTTACGATAAATACGGTTTTGCAACGCCTTGAGTCGCCATACGTAATACACTTCGTGAAAATACGGAGTTTCTTTCAAAAATGACATGGCAGAAGCGCAGACAATGGCGGCCGCAATCACGCCAATTAAATTGAGATGAAAATTCCCGGTGGATTCCGTTGTGCCCTGTTGAGCACCGAAATTGGCAATTAGTAGGCTGCCAAAGCCGACAGAAAGCAGCGCTAGTGCGGCTACAAGAGCAATAGTAATGATGTTTAGGCGTTTTTTATACGTTGATTTATCTATCTTGAGTAACTGCATAAGCTTTAAATTATAAGAGGTAAAGCGCCAATCTATCCTAGAGTAGACGTTTGTGTCGAGTATTGGCGTCATCTCATCGTCATGGTCGCGAAAGGTGTCACGTATGGGGAACCTTAATATTCGGCATTGCCATGCAATAGTTCCGAAAGTGGCTAGGTAAATGTATAAGTTGGCTTACAATACACTATGAGTTGTGGTGGGGTGAGCTATGAAGTTAACCAATGAAGAGTGTCGTGCGGCGCGATTATCGCGGGACCATCGTTTTGATGGTGTGTTTTTCGTGGCTGTGAAAACGACCGGAATTTTTTGCCGGCCAATCTGCCCGGCCACTCCCCCTAAAGAAGAAAATGTAGAATACTATTCCAGTGCCGCGAAAGCGCTGATAAGGGGTTATCGACCTTGCTTGCGTTGCCGACCCGACAGTGCTCCGCACTCTTGGGCCTGGAAAGGCAGCGAAACCAGTTTTCAGCGAGCGTTAACACTCATAGAGCAAGGCGCGCTTGAAGGTGGCAGTGTGGAACAACTTTCTGAGCGCTTGGGCATTTCCAGCCGCTATTTAAGAAAGCTATTTGATGCTCATCTGGGCGTATCACCAAAGCAACTTGCTCTTTTAAATCAGTTAATGTTTGCCAAGCAGTTACTGCATTCTAGTACGATGTCCGTGCAGGATATTGGCTACGCGTGTGGCTTTAATAGTATACGGCGCTTTAATGATGCGTTTATGAAGACGCTGAAATTGAATCCAAGCCAAGTGCGAAGAGGCAATCAGGCCCAGCCCAATGGGTGTTCGTTGCGCTTGGCCTACCGTGGCGCCTATGATTGGCAAAGATTACTGGATTTTTACCGTTTGAGAGCCATTAAAGGCATAGAAACGGTGACGGCCGATAGCTATCAACGAGTCGTCGATATCGATGGCAGCTCTGGTTGGTTTAAAATCTATGCCGATAAGGAACATTGCCAATCAGTGGTGGTCGAGTTTGAACTGCAGGATGTGACCAAACTTAAACAACTGGTGACAAGAATTCGACGAATGTTTGATTTAGACAGTGATGTCACCATGATTGAAAGTCAGCTATCAGCCGTCGATCCGATGCTAATTCGTTATCCTGGCATTCGAATTCCCGGTGTTTGGTCGGTTTGGGAGGCAGGGGTGAGAGCAGTATTAGGCCAGCAAGTGTCGGTGAAGTTGGCTATATCTCAGCTTAATTTGCTCGTGGAGACATTAGCTGGGCCACGCGGTGAATCTGGAGTCTTTCCGTCTCCAACGCGTGTCGCCAGTGCTGACTTGAGCTTCTTGCGCATGCCTGAAAGTCGTAAGCAAACACTTAGCCGGCTCGCACAACATTTGGTTGATCACCCAGAAGGTGAGGTAGAGAGTTGGCTTGCACTAAAAGGGATTGGCCCATGGACGGTTAACTACGTCAGCTTGCGCGGTCAATCCCAAGCGAACCTGTTTCTAGACACAGACTTAATTGTAAAAAAATACACTAAGCAAACTCCAGGCCTGACCGTACAACGCGTTTCGCCTTGGGGTAGCTATGCCACTTTGCATTGTTGGAGTCATTTTTGATGAATCATTATATTGTTGTAGACAGTCCTGTCGGTGAGGTGACGATCCAAACAAGTGAAAAAGGGATTACGGGCGTGTGGTTTGAACATCATACGACAAAGCCTCAAACGCTGGGGATGTGTAGCCCAACTCATCCGATCCTTGTTGAGGCCAAGCGTCAATTTGAACTGTATTTTTCAGCCAAGTTGACGAGCTTCAGTTTGCCTATTGATGCAAAAGGCACCGAATTTCAAAAGCTAGTATGGTCGGAGCTACGTCAGATCCCCTACGGGCAATCCATCAGCTATCAAGAGCTCGCCAATCGTATAGGAAAGCCAAAAGCGGTGCGTGCGGTAGGTGCAGCCAACGGAAAAAACACCATTTCAGTGATCGTTCCTTGCCATCGCGTTATTGGTAAGAATGGTAAGCTGACTGGTTATGCTGGTGGTGTCGAGAGAAAAAAGCTGCTTTTGGAATTAGAAGGGATCCTTTAGTAGGCCGTGCCCACAAATGACTTAGGATCCCAATAGTGCTAATAAGAAAATGACGGCAAAACCCACAATGACGGTCAGCAGCAATTTCCCTAACCGCTTTGTCCCACCGTTTGGCGATTGATTACAACATCCCATTGCCTTTGTTCCTCTTTGCTTGTTTTTAGAGTGATTATCAAGCTTACCCTTAGGAGAGGGGCAAGTGCTTATTCAAGAGGACTAGCCTAGGTAGTTCACCCAAAGTACCGATATCCACACAATCAACGCAAGAACAATAGACATCAATACCGCAGCGGATGCGATGTCTTTGGCTCTGCCTGACAGTTCGTGTTTGTCTAGGCCGATGCGATCAACAACCGCCTCTGTCGCTGAATTGAGCAGTTCAACAATCATGACAAATATCACGGCACCAACAAGTGCGGCTTTTTCGTACACGCTAATGTCGAGTATCGCGGCAACGACGCAAGCGAAAACGAGCGCGATAACCTCTTGTCGGAATGCCGCTTCATTTATCCATGCCGCTTTTAGCCCGCTCCACGAGTATTTACAGGCATGAATTATGCGTTTTAGACCGGTATTTTTTTGTGTTTGAGTCATGATGATTAGTCTAGCTCTATCGTTAAGGCATCATTGCGGCTATTCACGTGTTGATCATCCACGCGTTTAGCGACATCGGCGAGTGCTTGAAAGTGATTTACTGTCCACACTGCTTGATTTTGCAGTTCGTCCGGAAGTATATCAAATTCCTCATTCTTTTTACCGACTAATAGTTGAAGTTGAGCATGCTGCTCAAGTGATTTAAATTCGGACAATGACAATTGCTCGCCATCTTTGATGCCATTTGGCGTCAATGCAAGTGAAAAGTGGTAATCACGTGTTTTTACAACCCATTTGCTCGGCAAACGTTGCTCGCTGTCCCACCAAATACCATCGAGGGCTTTTAACCTAGCAATGGTCACTTCTTCAGGTTGTACCTGAAGTGATTTCAAACGGCGTTGAAAATACTTTGGGAAAAGGCTGACAAATTCATCTTGAGTCAACTCAGGGTTTGTGTTGATAATTTGCACAGCGATTAAGGCACCAAGCATGTTTGAGTAGAGATCTTCAGGAGAAAATGCTGAAGGGTATTCCTTAAAATCACCAACAGAAATTAAGCCATACCACTGGGCAATTTCATGCCATTGAGCGAGTCGAAAGGCAGCAAGAGCAGAAATTTGAGCGAATGTTTGGTTGCGAGTACTTGGTTCAATCTCATTTAGGTCGCTTAAAACGATACGACGCTGTCTAAGTTCGTCTGTGAGTTCAATATTGCGGTCAATCGCGGCACCATTTTTCATCTCATTGTACAAGAAATAGGTGAAATCAGCCGTGTCGCGAACGTGCGCGGTATCGATAAAGCCGCCTTTTAAAGTGTATAGTAAGCCGTTGACTTCATCTTCTGAGCCGAAAATACTGCCGATGACACTGGCAGAACCATCGTTAAATGTGTGCGCGTCGATGTCTTCCAACTCAAGAACGTTTTTAATGGAGTAGAAGGGGACTGGGACAGGGCCAAGTTCAGCTTTAAGTCCGGTACCAAATGCGCAGCAAGGCCTGATACCAACAGGAACAGTATTAGACTCGGCGATGCTTACCGTGGGGAATAAGGCAATGGCTGCAAGCAGGATTGTCGACATTTTCATGCGTATAGAACTCAGTTTTTACAGGACGCGCGAGTTTGCAGTGCAATAAAAGCTCAGTTGTCAGGATTGTGTGATTTTTTGGCGTGCTTGGAGGGTGTTAATGCGACCTCTATCGCAATATGTAAAACCTTTTTTAGAAAATACGGGAGTAGTCGCTGCTATGGGGGGCGAGGTTCAATTAACTTTCGCAAGCTAACTTCATTCAGGGAAATGTCTGTAAAAGGAAGGTTTTCCTCCCATATCTTAGACTGATAAAGGTATGGGAGGCAGAAAGCGGGCTGTCTATTACAAGGTCACTATGCTTATGAGCTTTATTGTTTAGTCTCAGCTCTAGTACACATCCTCTTTTGGGATACGTGGATTGGCTATTAAGAAGGGCTATAAGCCGAGCGGTTTTCCTTTTTTGAGCCGCTTAGCCCAGGTGCGAGCAGGGTGCAGCGTCTTGAGTGGCTCTATTGGCAGTGGCAATGGGTCACCACAGATCTGAGAAGCAAGCAGCTCTCCGAGTAGTGGAGCGGAGCTTAATCCTCGTGATCCCAAACCTAAAAAGCAATAAAGGTTGTCATGAAGAGGCAGCTGCTTGTGAACGCCTTTATCATTCACAGCTTGAAGCTTTTGTGTATCAACCACAGGGCCGACGAAAGGCAAATGGTCACGGCTGACACATCGTATGCCTTGACGAGACAAGTCATCGGTTATATCGATATCTTCGACCCATTTTTGGTTAGGGATACAATCTCTTATTTTTTGAGCATTATCGCGCTGAGCCAAAGGATCAAACTCAGTGTTAATATGCTGGCGATCGTAGCTGGCACCGATACAGTGTGTTTTCAATTTTGGGTTGTGCGGCGTTAAGTATCCATCGTAACAAATAACAGACTTCAATTTTTCTAGCGTCGGAGAAGTCGGGATATGGGAGACCTGACCTTTCACTGGCGTCAAGTGAAGCTGTGCGGTGGGGGCTAACTGTTGGAATGCATGACCGTTAGCAATTACGATAGTACTGTGGGAAACAAAGCGCTTAGCTTGTTGTTCTTCGATTTCTAAATGCCATTGCTTTGATGATGCGTCAAAGCTTAAAGCCGTCACTTTATGCTGGTAGTGTGCGGTGAGCTTGCCAGCTTTTTCCAGGCTATTGAGTAGCTGTTCTGTCAGCTGTGCGGGGCAAAGCCATCCGCCGAGGGGGTAGTATACACTCTCACAATCTACAGGTAGACCAATGGTGTCGGAGGTTTGTTCGCGGTTTAAATGACAAAGAACACTTGACGGTAAATCCGCATTAAGCATTTTGGTTAATTTCTTGCTTGACGTTTCGTCCCACATCAACTGCGTGACACCGCACCATTGATGATCAAAGGCAAGCTGCTCTGCTGCTTGTTCAATAAATTGTCTGGCATAGATAAACGCAGGCGCAAAAATACGTGAAACGCCTTGATGTTCACCATTGATAAGAGGATACACCGCGCCTTGTCGGTTTCCCGATGCGCCTTGTGCGGGAGCTGAGTCCTGGCAGTAAAGAGTGACTTTCTTGCCACGTTTTACCAAGCTTTGTGCTAACGTGGCGCTGGCAATTCCGCCGCCAATGATGGCGATGTCATCGCTGTCGCTGGCACTGACTTGTGGGTATAGTGCGTCGATATTGTTATAAGACTTTTTGACGGTTAGCGAGCCTGCGATCATCTCTCTTTTCGTACCAAAGCCTTTGACTTTTTTCATATCAAAACCAGCGTCTATCAAGCCACGCCTGACAAAACCCGCCGCGGTGAAAGTCGCGCAAGTACAATCTTGCTTAGCAAGCATGGCCATGCCATTGAATAAGGTTTGGCTCCACATCTCAGGGTTTTTGCTTGGTGCGAAGCCATCAAGAAACCAGCAATCGACAATTCCTTGCTCTGGCGTAGGCACTTTTGGCAAACATTCCTTAATGTCGCCAAACCATAAATCCAGAGTGATAGCACCTTGGGCTAAGACCAAACGATGGCAATCGGGAACTGCTGCTGGATAGTGACGCTGTAAAGGTTCTGCAAACTCTTTTAATTCAGGCCAGGCCTGATGAGCACGAATCAGATCCGTTCTGTTTACCGGGTACTTCTCAAAGCTAATGAAATGCAGTTCTTTGAGTGGAGCCTCTGGGTATTGTCGACGAAATTCCTGAAAGCTCTGCCAGACCGCTAAGAAGTTAAGGCCAGTACCAAACCCTGTTTCTGCGATAACAAATCGACGGGTATTGATGGTCTGCCAACGCGTGGGCAGTTGGTTTTGTTGTAAAAAAACGTAGCGTGTTTCTTCAAGTCCGTTTACGTTAGAGAAGTAAACATCGTCAAATTGGTCAGAAACAGGTGTTCCAGATTCGTTCCAATCGAGTTTGGCATGAGTGATAGAAGTCATGATATTGACACTTTGTTTGCATAAAATCTTAGGTATTGATGCAGATTGTACGAATTAATGGGAAAGCTGACCACTTTTATACGTTAACTTCGCTATTATCTAGCAGTTTTTGAATTAATAGGAATGTCACATGAAACGAGTCGTAATTACCGGTATGGGTATTGTTTCGAGCATTGGTAACAACGTTGAAGAAGTTTTAGCGTCTCTAAAAGCAGGCCGTTCTGGTATTAACGCCTCTGAGCAGTTTAAAGAGATGGGCCTTCGTTCTCAAGTTTGGGGCGATCTTAAAATGAACCCAGCTGAGCACATTGATCGTAAGAAAATGCGCTTCATGGGTGATGCAGCTGCGTATGCGTACCTTTCAATGGAGCAGGCAATCGCTGATTCAGGCTTATCTGATGATCAGGTTTCTAACGACCGTACAGGTATCGTTGCAGGTTCTGGCGGTGCGTCGTCTCTAAACCAAGTCGCTGCAGTCGATACATTACGCGAAAAGAATGTTAAGCGTGTGGGTCCTTACATGGTTCCACGTACTATGTCTTCAACTGTATCTGCATGTTTGGCAACACCATTTAAAATCCGTGGCGTTAACTACACTATGAGCTCAGCTTGTGCGACCTCAGCACACTGTATTGGCCACGCGATGGAGCTAATTCAACTTGGTAAACAAGATATCGTGTTTGCTGGTGGTGGTGAAGAGCTTGATTGGTCATTGACTATGATGTTTGACGCAATGGGCGCTCTGTCTACTAAGTACAACGACGCGCCAGAAAAAGCATCTCGTACTTACGACGCTGATCGTGATGGTTTCGTTATCTCTGGTGGTGGCGGTATGGTTGTCGTCGAGGAGTTGGAGCACGCTCTTGCTCGCGGTGCGAAAATCTACGGTGAAATCGTGGGTTACGGTGCGACTTCTGATGGCTACGACATGGTAGCACCATCAGGCGAAGGTGCTGTACGTTGTATGAAGATGGCAATGCAAGATGTTGATTCTATCGACTATATCAATACTCACGGAACTTCAACGCCTGTAGGTGACGTGAAAGAGCTGGGTGCGATTCAAGAAGTATTCGGTGGTAATAGTCCTGCAATCTCAGCAACGAAAGCGATGACGGGTCACGCTTTGGGTGCTGCTGGTGTTCATGAAGCAATCTACTCAACATTGATGCTAGACAATGGTTTTGTTGCGCCAAGCATTAACATTGAAAATCTTGATGATGCAGCAGAAGGCCTAGACATCGTGACAGAATTGCGTGAGCAAGAACTAACGACTGTTATGTCTAATAGCTTTGGCTTCGGCGGAACTAACGCAACATTAGTTATCAAGAAGTACCAAGGGTAAATCCATTCGCCCTACGGTTTCCAGAGCTGACCAGCGGTAACGCTGGTCATCAGACGCAAGTTTTGACCCCTGGAGAGCGGGTTAGATCCTTTTGTTCTGGATATTGCCCAGCCATTTTTGGCTGGGCATTTTTCTATCTATAGAGGTAAAGTAAGAGTTCACTCGACACACCTGTAAAGATCTTGCACAATTCACGATCATGTAAGGACAACTCCCTTTGGACAAAACAATGAAGATTATTGTTGATGAAGCAATGCCTTATGCTGTAGACCTTTTCGGGCAGCTAGGTGAGGTTATTGCTAAACCAGGTCGCGAACTCACGGCTGACGACTTGATTGATGTGGATGCATTGATGATTCGCTCGATTACTAAGGTTAACGAGTCACTCTTAGAAAAAGCCAATGCACTCAAATTTATTGGCACGGCCACTGCGGGTATGGATCATGTCGACCAAGATGTGCTGAAGCAGCGAGGCGTGTTTTTTACCGCAGCACCAGGCTGTAACAAGGTCGGGGTAGCGGAGTATGTTATTAGTAGTCTGATGGTGATGGCTCAGCAACAAGGCTTTTCTATTTTTGATAAAACGGTAGGGATTGTGGGTTGCGGTCAGGTGGGCAGCTATCTTCAAAAGTGCCTTCAAGGAATTGGCATTCAAGTTCTACTCAATGACCCGTTGAAAAAGCTGCAAGGTGATGAGCGTTTATTTACCGATTTAGATACCTTGCTTGAACAGTCAGATGTGGTGACGCTCCATACACCAATCACTCGTAATGGCGAATTCCCTACGCATCACTTAATCAATGATGTACGTCTTGCTAAGTTCAGACCTGATCAAATACTGATTAATGCGGCTCGTGGAGCTGTCGTTGATAATAACGCCTTAAAACAACGTTTGCTTAAGCAAGATGGCTTTACCGCGGTTCTTGATGTCTTTGAATTTGAACCAGTGGTTGATTTTGACCTGCTTCCTCTGTTAACGTTCGCGACCCCTCATATTGCTGGGTATGGGTTGGAAGGTAAAGCTCGCGGCACAACGATGATCTTTAATAGCTATTGTGAGTTCTTAGGGCTAACGAAGCGCGCTGATCCGGATGACTTATTACCGACGGCTCCAATTCCAGAGTTAACACTCAATAGAGAGTGGGATGAAGCGACACTGCACAGTATGACGCAGATCATCTATGATGTACGCAAAGACGATGCGATTTTCCGCCGTGAGGTGTACCGCGAAAATGGCTTTGACAAAATGCGCAAGAATTATTGGGATAGGCGTGAGTATGGCGCTGTCCTGGTTAAAGGTGATGGTTCGTGTAACTTGGCACCTTTAGCTAAATTAGGATTTCAAATCGAGGTAACCAATGAGCCAACAATTTAATATCGCTGTATTTGGAGCAACAGGGGCTGTAGGTGAAACTATGGTTGAAGTGCTTCAAGAACGTGAATTTCCGATAGGTGACATTTACTTGCTGGCGAGTGAGCGCAGTGAAGGTAAAACGTATCGCGTTAACGGAAAAACCATCAAAGTAGAG
The DNA here is from genome assembly GCF_022836845.1 of Vibrio gelatinilyticus. Lineage (GTDB taxonomy): Bacteria > Pseudomonadota > Gammaproteobacteria > Enterobacterales > Vibrionaceae > Vibrio > Vibrio gelatinilyticus. Next base: position 312,226 of record NZ_JAJNNZ010000001.1, on the reverse strand, counting down.
GATGTCGAGAACTTTGATTGGTCTCAAGTACACATTGCTCTTTTCTCTGCAGGCGGTGAACAATCGGCGAAATGGGCACCTATCGCCGCTGATGAAGGTGTCGTGGTTATCGATAATTCGTCTCATTTCCGTTATGACTATGACGTACCCCTCGTCGTGCCAGAGGTTAACCCAGAGGCGATAGCAGAGTTTCGTAATCGTAACATCATTGCTAACCCGAACTGCTCAACGATTCAGATGCTGGTTGCGCTAAAGCCAATCCATGATGCTGCTGGTATCGAGCGTATCAATGTATCGACGTATCAGTCGGTATCGGGTGCAGGGAAATCAGGCATAGATGAGTTGGCTGGCCAAACAGCGAGCTTGTTGAATGCAAGGCCTGCTGAAAATGACGTGTTCTCGCAACAGATCGCGTTCAACTGTATCCCTCAAATTGACCAGTTTACGGACAACGGCTACACCAAAGAAGAAATGAAAATGGTGTGGGAAACGCAAAAGATTTTCAATGACCAGAGTATTATGGTGAACCCTACGTGTGTGCGCGTTCCTGTTTTCTACGGCCATGCAGAATCTCTACATATCGAAACTCGAACACCAATTGATGCCGAGCAAGTCAGCCAACTACTTGAGCAAACAGAGGGCATTGAATTGTTTAGAGGCGAAGATATGCCAACACAAGTCCGTGATGCTGGTGGTAAGGATACCGTGATGGTTGGGCGCGTTCGCAATGACATCAGTCACCACAGTGGTATCAACATGTGGGTTGTTGCCGATAATGTTCGCAAAGGTGCCGCCACCAATGCTGTACAAATTGCTGAGGTCTTAATTCGCGACTACTTTTAAACGAGCGCGTGAGATCTGAAATAGAACAAATACCCCTGAGGTTTTCGCATAGAACTTTAGGGGTATTTTTCTAAGACGAGTACCCAAACGACTAAGCTATAGCTCTATGTCGTTCAAAAGCGCAGCAATTTGAGAGATTGCAGTGTGAAGTTGATGCGATTATCACGGTTGACTCAAGTTTTTTGGTACGCACTCTATAGTTTTGGGCATAATATCCGATATATTAAAAGATTAGTTAAAGCAGATAGCTGAGCCTTCCATGTACAAAATTCTAAAGTCTCTCGTAGTGTCCATGACGCTAATAGGAGCAACAACGTCTTCATACGTCAGCGCTGAAACCATTCGTCTTGTGGGACCAACGGGTGAAACCATACCCGCACCGCAATATTCTGAACAGATCCAGAAGGCGAAACCAGAAGTTGCTCCTAAGGTTAGTGGCGATCCTGCTCGATATTATGGCCCGACGGCAAAATCAGAAACGCTTTGGTCTATTGCATCGAAGGTGAGACCCAGCAATCAAGTCTCCATTCAGCAAACAATCTACGCGTTATATCAACTGAACCCAAATGCGTTTGAATCAAATAACATCCACCTGTTGATCCCCAACAGCCAATTGCGTATCCCATCACTTGCACAGGTAGTGGCGAGTGACACGGTTCAGGCAACAACGATCCTCAAAGCTCACAAGGCTCGCCTGGAAAAAACTCAGCTAAAAACGACTGCGACTAAAACGGCATCCGACAAAACCGTATCTTCAAAACTAAAGACACCTAGCCAAACGGCTAACGAAAAACCAACGAGTGCGAATAAAATAGCCGAAAAAAGCGCACCTTCCACAGCGTCAAAACAGGCATCGAGTGTCAATGACAAACAAATGCAATTGGCCGCAGCACAGCAACAAGCGGCAAAGCTAGCAGAGAAGCTACAACAAAAACTGACGGTGTCTGAAAGCGAGCTATTGTCACTGGAAGAGCGTAACCATCAGCTGCGTTTAATGCTGGCAGAAGTTCAAAATGAAGTGGAATCTCTTAAAAAAGAAGTGAGTAATGAAGAGCGTATTCGTGCAGAAGTTGAAAAACAGCTAAATGAAGAGAAACGTCGTCAAGAGGAGTTGCAACGACTTGCACCGGGTCAGTTGGACTTAATGCTGGCGAATCCTTGGATTGTGGCCGCCTTAGCGATCATTCCTGCTTTATTTGTTGGTCTGTTGATTTTCATGTTCAAGGGGAAACGTAAGGCGGTCAAAATAAGCGAACAAAACGCCGAGCAAGAACCGGCGTCTTCCTCTAAGGCTCCAGTTGTGATCGGTGCGGCTGCTGGTGCCGCCGCACTGACCGCAGAAGCGGATGACTTTGATGATGATATTTTTGCCGATTTGGATGAACTTGATGTTGACGAGAATAGCTCTGAGCCAAAACTAGACGATTCTCAAGATGATATTTTTGCGGATCTGAATGACAGCGACTTGAATTTCAATTTGGACGATGGTGATTCTGACCCATTTGCTAGTATCGACGAGCAAGGTGACTTGAACGTCGATTATGTTGATTTAGAGTCGAGTTCAAATGGTATTAGCGTCAACGGTGCGGATAAAGCGCTTGGTCTTGAGGAGATGGAGCAGGCTCTTAGCGATGTTTCGGTTTCCACCGAAGAGACCGCCATACCGCAAGGTATAGCTCTAGAAGAGTCTGATCCTGTTTCTCAGCAAGATTTGGATGATTTATTCTCAGAGATTTCAGAACCTGGCCTAGATTCGGAGCATGCCGATCCTGAATTGATGCTTGACGATGATCTTGATATGCCGTCGTTTGGTCAAGAAGACATGGATGAGCTGCTGTCAGAAACAGACTTCAACCTCGGCGATGATGATCTTGATTTGTCGAGTGAGTCAGAGGAAGAGGCCAGAAGCATACAGCCAGAGACACTTGATAACGATGATATCGATGACTTGTTCTCACAGTTCGCAAGTGACGCCGAATCTCAAGCAGACAATGCTAAACCTCACCATGAAGAGGCCGTTTTACTCGATGAGATGTTAGAAGAGGGCGACTTTGAGCTGTCGGATCTCGAAGATTCAGAGCTATTGTTAGACGAAGTGCTTGCTGAAAGTAATGCGGTTGAAGCTTCTGCCGACACGCTTGGGTTAAACACTGAGACAGACCTCGACTCGCAAGCAGACGGTGCTTTCGATGAGCTTATCGGTGCCGACGAAGATGAGCTACAAGATATCGGGTTAGCCGAAGACAGCACTGAGTTGTTGGATGAGTTGCTGATGGAGCCTGCATTCTCAGCTAAAGCTTCGGCAGATGAACAGTCAGTAGAGCTTGACCCTTTTTCTGGTACTGAGCTGCTTGCCGATGACGTTAGTGATGACAGTGATGTTGTTGAAGATCGTGACGCAATTGAAGGTGGTGACGCCTTCAAAGAGAGTCACAACAACGACCAAGTTAGTGCTTCTGACATAGATGAACTTATCCAAAGTAGCTCACTAATGGGACACGAAGGTGAACCAGCCGTTTCTGGTTTTGAGCCCAATGAGATGCAGCGTAATGATGAAGCCGACACTTCAGTTGCGCATAGTGAAGACATAGACCTACCGGTGATAGAACCGACTGTTCAGCAAACAGAAGTGTCCCTTGCTGACGATGGTCATACTGCCGAAGTAGACAGTGATGTCCCGCTCAATAACATTGGCAGTGCTTCTGAGATCGATGAGTCTGAAAGTGAGGCATTGCCTGAATCAGAGCTTGATGAAATCAACGAGCTGACAGAGCCTTCTCATTATGACTCTGAGTCAGTGACGCCAAGTGACGATGATACGCATGATATTGACGACGGTGAGCTTGATGTTGAAAGTACGGTTCAAGCAGATGTCGGTGTCGAAGAAAATGTCGAAAGCACTCTAGAGGAAGCGACCGAACTGGTTGATAACTCCGATTTGGCGAGCAGCGATACGATGCTGGAGCCCGAAGATTCAACTTCTGAAGACTTTGAAACTGACAGTGGCTTGTTAGCCTACGAGAACAATGTAATTGAGCCAGCATCGGTTGATGCATCGACACACCGCGAAGATGAGGCATTGGCTTCCGAGCCCGTCGCGCCTCTGATCAAAGAGTCCGATGCAATCGATGAGTTAACCGTTAGTACGGAGCAAATACAAGCGCCGGGCGAATTTAACTTCGAGCCAAAAATTGAAGGTTCTGAAGATCATTGGCATCAGAGCGATGACCGTGATGAGACAAGTGAAACTGAACTTGCTCAGATGGTGGCAAATGAATTTGGTGTACCTCAGGATGAAGATTGGTTTGTTGACGAAGAGCTCAATGACCAAGTAGCCGCTCCAGTAAGTGAAGATCTGAATGCAGATGATGAACCGCAAGTGCCCGCTGCAAGTGACAATCTAAATGCGACTAACTTTGATGATAGCCTTCTTGCTGAATATGGTGAACAAGAAGCGCTCGATGATGCCTTACTTGAAGAGGGCAACGTTGTTGAGGGAGCCCTGCCTGATGGACAAGACGATCAGCCCCTTGAGCTATCTGATGATGACTTACCGGAGTATAGCGAAGAAGATGCTCTTGCAGATATGGGCGTTGAAAGTGATGCCGGTGATGATATTGATTATCGTGCTTCAGAAGTAAATGACAACGATGACGAACAAGCGAAACATCAAATTCCACCCATCGGAGAGCCCATTGGTGAACCATTAAATCACTCAGAAATCGATGCTCTGGCCGATGCCTTTACTATGGTGGACACCAGTGCTTACGAGCAGGAAAGCCAGCTAATTGAATTGCTAGACGAAAGCGATAATTCACCAAGCTTTAGTAATATCAGCCGTGTCGATGCTGACATGGCGCACAGTGCAGGTATGGATATAGACACCATGCTAGAGGGAAGTAATTCTGTTGATGCTGGTGAGGATTGGAATGGCTTTAAATTAACTCAAGAGCAGCAGGCATCTATCTCTACCGAGATCCCAGAAGATGAAGCAGAGATTTGGCAAGGCGAGGAAATCAAAGGCTTGTCAGAGCCAGCTGACGAAGATTGGTCAACGCAAGACGATCTTGCAGATTTTGATCCGAAGGCGAATCAATATATGACAATTGATGAGCTTATGAATCAGGCCGATGATAAAGAGCCGTCAAATCCAGATGATGAAGAGCTGATGCTTGATGTGGGACTTGATGAGTTTCCAGATGTAATTGGCCCTGTGAGTGATGTGGATGTTGATTCTGGAGCAGAAGCGGCGGGTAAACTGGATTTGGCGAAAATCTACATGGAAATGAATGACATTGCCGGCGCTCAAAAACTGTTAGAGCAAGCTGCAAGCCAAGGCAATGAGCCGATAGCCAACGAAGCGAAACAGCTGCTTGAGCAGTTATCTACATAACATTGACTGCATAAAGTAAATAATCAATAGAGGTAGCAAATAGCGACCTCTTTTTGTTAATGACCGATCTGTCCCAGACCCGATGCTATATCGTCAGTGTGGGGCTTGGATTGGTATTCTCGACAATTGGGTATATACTTTGCGCCCAAAATCGAACAGATGCCGTGTAGAGAGAGATATGAGAATTGCTTTAGGTATAGAGTATAACGGAGCAAATTATTATGGCTGGCAGAGACAAAGAGACGTTAAAAGCGTTCAGGAAGAACTTGAAAAAGCGCTGTCAATCGTTGCTAACCAACCTATAGAAGTTCAATGTGCTGGTCGCACCGACGCAGGTGTTCACGGTACAGGTCAAGTGGTACATTTTGATGCTCCGGTATCTCGAAAGCCAGCGGCGTGGACGATGGGTGTCAATGCTAACATGCCAAAAGATATAGCGGTACGCTGGGCCAAAGAAGTTCCAGATGATTTTCATGCACGATTCACTGCAACCGCTCGTCGTTATCGTTACGTTATCTACAATCACACTTTGCGCCCAGGAATCCTTTCGCAAGGTGTCAGTCATTATCACGGCGGACTTGATGCTGAAAAAATGCATCTTGCTGGGCAATATCTATTGGGTGAGCAAGACTTTACGTCTTTTCGTGCTGTTCACTGTCAGTCTCGAAGTCCTTGGCGCAATGTCATGCATCTCAATGTGACTCGCCACGGGCACTACGTGATTATTGACATTAAGGCGAATGCGTTTGTTCACCATATGGTTAGGAACATTACCGGCAGCCTAATTTCTGTTGGACGTGGTGAACAAGAACCTCAGTGGATAGAATGGTTGCTTGCGCAAAATGATCGCAAGTTGGCCGCTGCTACGGCGAAAGCCGAAGGGTTGTACCTTGTTGATGTTGACTACCCAGAACGGTTTAATCTTCCAAGAGAACCGATCGGCCCGTTATTTTTACCTAATGAATTGAACTCATAGGTAGACTGGCACTCCAACAGAGAGTGTGATTTTTATACTGGTGTTTTCATAATTAATTCACATCGTTACGAGAATTAACTTGAGTTTAACACTGCACCAGTGTCACAAAACATACATTAACTTGTAAGATAACGCTGTTTGAGACCATAGGTACAACCAGTTTTTTATCTACACTAGCCGCGGAATATGGTTTAATCCAATCGCACATATTCAGATTTCAATCTTTCGCAGTGGCGCGGAAGTATTAATAGAAAAGGTCTTCCATGAGTTGGCTTGAAAAAATTTTAGAAAAAAGCAATATCGTAACATCTCGTAAAGCGTCAATCCCTGAAGGGGTTTGGACCAAATGTACTTCGTGTGAACAGGTTTTGTATCAAGCAGAACTTGAGCGCAACCTCGAGGTGTGTCCTAAGTGTAATCATCACATGCGTATGAAAGCACGTCGTCGTCTGGAAACATTTTTAGATGGGGAAAACCGTGTCGAACTCGCAACAGAGCTAGAGCCTCAAGATAAGTTGAAGTTTAAAGACTCCAAGCGTTACAAAGAGCGCCTTTCAGCGGCTCAGAAAAACAGTGGTGAGAAAGACGCACTGGTTGTAATGCAAGGCCAACTACTTGGCATGCCATTAGTCGCGTGCGCATTTGAATTCTCATTTATGGGCGGTTCAATGGGTTCGGTAGTTGGTGCGCGCTTTGTGAAAGCTGTTGATGCTGCCATCGAAAACAACTGTGGCTTGGTGTGCTTCTCTGCCAGTGGCGGAGCGCGTATGCAAGAGGCACTAATGTCATTGATGCAAATGGCAAAAACCAGTGCCGCACTTGAGCGTCTATCTAGCAAGGGACTTCCGTTCATTTCGGTAATGACCGATCCGACGTTGGGTGGCGTATCTGCAAGTTTAGCGATGTTGGGTGATATCAATATCGGTGAACCGAAAGCGCTAATTGGCTTTGCTGGTCGTCGTGTTATTGAGCAAACGGTTCGTGAAAACTTACCAGAAGGCTTCCAACGTAGTGAATTCTTGCTTGAGCACGGTGCTATCGATATGATCGTTGATCGTCGTGAAATGCGTCAACGTGTTGGTAGTTTGGTGGCTAAGTTGACAAATCACAGCTCACCTCTTGTTGTTTCTGTGAAAGATTCTCCAGCAGAACCAGCATATGAAGTACCAGAACCTAAAGAAAAAGGGTAAAGTACTCTCTAAGATATCAACTAAAAGTAATTGATTGTTAGATGAGTTTATTACCTGTTCCTCAAGCCACATCGCCATTATCGGTGTGGCTTGATTATTTAAATAGTATTCACAGCAGTGCTATCGATCTTGGTCTTGACCGAGTTCAAGTTGTCGCTCAACGCGCTTCTCTTACCAAACCAGCCAACACCGTTATTACCGTTGCCGGAACAAATGGCAAAGGTTCCACCTGCGCTCTTATGGAAGCCATCTTGCTAGATGCTGGCTATTCTGTTGGTGTTTATAGCTCCCCACACCTAATTCGTTACAATGAACGTGTACGCATTAATGGCCAGGAACTGCCAGATGGGGACCATGCGAAGGCATTTGCCCATATTGAAGCGGTTCGCAAAGACGTTAGCCTGAGCTTTTTTGAGTATGCGACATTAGCCGCACTGCATCTATTTGCCGAAAATAAAGTGGACGTGGTGCTGCTTGAAGTGGGCCTAGGCGGACGTCTAGACGCGACCAACGTTGTCGATCACGACGTCTCAGTGATCACGAGTCTCGCGGTTGATCATGTCGATTGGCTTGGTGATGACATCAACGTGATCGGCTATGAAAAAGCGGGGATATTTCGTGCCAATCGGCCTGCTATTTGTGGTCAGGAAAAACCACCCGCAACAGTGCCCGCCCATGCGGATGATATTGGCGCAGAATTCTATCAAGCGGGCATTGATTTCACTTTCAAAGCCGAATCAGAAACCACTTGGAGTTGGAGCCATAAAGGCTACGAACTGGAAGAACTGCCGATACCTCAGTTGCCTTTGATGAACGCTAGCACCGCTCTAATGGCGCTAGGCAGTGCCCACCTGGACATTTCGGATGTAAATATTGTCAATGGTTTAAAGAACGCGACACTGCCAGGTCGAATGCAGTTTTTACCTTCTCGTCCGGTAACGGTTCTCGATGTCGCGCACAATCCTCATTCAGCACAATACCTAGTTTCGCAACTGACAGCACGTTTTGCTAATAAGCGTTACCATGTTGTGGTCGGAATGCTGCATGATAAGGATGTCGTCGAAACTCTTAACGCCCTAAGCCCGATCGTTGGCCAATGGTATTTGGCCTCTCTAGAAGGCCCAAGGGCGGCGTCTGCCAAGGAACTGAGTCAATCGGTTAATGAAGCGCTTAACAAGTCACTTTTTGATAGCCCCGTTTTGGCTTATCAAGCGGCGATGGAGCAAGCAAGTCAGGACGATATTGTTCTGGTTGTGGGCTCTTTTCATACTGTTGGCGAGGTTCTTGAGTACTGTCAATCACTTGAGGCATAAGGAGTAATAATGGCCAGTAAGTTTCAAAGTCGCCTCGTCGGTACTATTGTTTTAGTCGCGGTAGGGGTCATCATACTTCCCGATCTATTAGATGGAAAGAAGCTCCACTATAAAGAAGAGTTTGCGAGTATCCCAATTAAACCTGAAGTGAATAGAGAAGTTGAAAACTTTGAGGTCCTAGAGCCTGTCGAGAGCGAATCGGTTTTACCTGATGCCCCAGTTCAGGCAACGGTTGGTGAGGCTGAAATTGCAACCTCTGATAACAAAGACAGCGTAGAGTTAAAGGTTGTCGATGTTCAAGAACGCAATGATTATCAAGACAGTGGGTGGATCATTCAATTGATGGCTTTGAAAAATGCGGAAAATGCTAAGCTGTTGGTGAAAGATTTGCAAAAACAGGGCTATCAGGCGCACGCAAAGCAGGAAAGTAATTTTACTCGCGTGATCATTGGTCCCGATGTTTCAAAAAGTAAATTAGAGCGACAAATGAAAGAATTGGAAAAAATCACCGGTTCTAAAGGTCAATTGCTCAAATTTAAACCACTTAATCCATAAGAAAACGTTTGCGTCGTGTTTTTTTCTGTTAAAATGCGCGCCAAGTTGAGATGAAGAATTTATGAATTGGCTAGATTTTGTCATTCTAGGTGTGATTAGCCTGTCGGCTTTGATCAGTTTAGTTCGAGGCTTTGCTAAAGAAGCAATGTCATTGGTGATTTGGTTTGGGGCGTTTTTTATAGCGAGCCAGTACTACGCAAAATTAGCGGTGTATTTTTCCAATATCAAAGACGAGATGTTTCGTAATGGAGCAGCAATCGCCGCTTTATTTATCGCAACTTTGATTGTCGGAGCACTGATCAATTATGTCATCGGACAATTAGTAGATAAGACAGGGCTGTCCGGTACAGACCGGATCTTGGGAGTTGTATTTGGTGCCTTACGAGGTGTGCTTATAATCTCTGCGGTCTTGTTCTTTATAGATACATTCACGACGTTGAATGGTAGTGATTGGTGGAAAGCATCAGAATTGGTTCCCCATTTTAAGCTAGTCATTCAGCCATTTTTTGAACATATTGAAGCAACATCGAGTTTTTTGTCTGGCACCATTTAGTGCCAGAAAACGTCGAAAATCGAGGATTAACACATGTGTGGTATTGTTGGAATCGTTGGCACAACGCCTGTGAATCAGTCTATCTATGACGCTTTGACTGTTTTACAGCATCGTGGCCAAGATGCCGCTGGTATTGTTACCATTGAAAGCAATCGTTTTCGTCTGCGTAAGGCGAATGGTCTTGTAAAAGATGTATTTGAAGCCAAGCACATGCAAAGACTCCAGGGTAATGTGGGTATTGGTCATGTTCGTTACCCAACAGCTGGCAGCTCAAGCGCTTCAGAAGCACAACCTTTTTATGTTAACTCTCCATTCGGTATCACGCTTGCGCACAATGGTAATTTAACCAACGCGAACGATATTCGTGAAAAATTGTTTCAAAAAGACAGACGTCACCTAAATACGACGTCTGACTCAGAAGTTCTGTTAAACGTACTTGCCCACGAAATTGACACAGTAAAAGGCAATGTCACATCGGAAGATGTGTTTCGTGCAGTGACTAATGTTCATCGCGCGATAAAAGGCGCCTATGCGGTGGCGGCGATGATCATCGGCCACGGTATGGTGGCATTTCGCGACCCGAAAGGCATTCGTCCTCTTTGCCTTGGTAAGCGTATTGTCGATGGCAAGAACGAATACATGGTTGCATCGGAGTCTGTAGCGTTAGACGCAGTAGGCTTTGATTTTGTTCGTGATGTTGCTCCTGGTGAAGGTATTTATGTTACATTTGACGGCGAACTACATACTCGACAATGCGCGGATAACCCAACGCTAAATCCGTGTGTTTTTGAATTTGTGTATTTTGCTCGTCCTGATTCGTTTATCGACAAAATTTCTGTGTACAGTGCGCGTGTTGAAATGGGTAAAAAGCTTGGTGAGCGAATTCAAGCTGAATATCAACATCTGGATATCGATGTAGTTATCCCAATCCCAGAAACTTCATGTGATATCGCACTGCAAATTGCTCAAGCGATAGAAAAACCCTACAGGCAAGGTTTTGTGAAAAACCGCTACGTTGGACGTACCTTTATTATGCCTGGTCAGCAGCAACGCAAAAAATCGGTGCGTCGTAAGTTGAACGCTATTCGCTCTGAGTTCAAAGGCAAAAATGTTCTATTAGTGGATGATTCGATTGTACGTGGTACAACTTCAGAGCAAATCATAGAGATGGCGCGCGACTCAGGTGCCAATAAGGTCTTTATGGTATCGGCTGCACCTGAAATTCGTTTCCCTAACGTATATGGTATCGATATGCCAAGTGCAAATGAGTTAATTGCGCACGGCCGTGATAACGATGCGATCTGCCAACAAATAGGCGCTGACGCGTTGATTTATCAAACCCTACCTGATCTTATTTCAGCAGTCGGTGAGGGTAACCCTGATATTGTGAAGTTTGAGACTTCGGTATTTAATGGTGAATACGTTACTGGTGATATTGATCAGAAATACCTTGATTACCTAGAGTCATTACGCAGTGATGACTCTAAAATCCAGCGCGAACTCCAGCAAGATTTAGCCAATTTAGAACTGCATAATGAAGGCGCATAGATAAGTGGCTAACGACAGTTGTGGCCTACTTACCAAAACGAAATGAAGAAAACCAGAGCTTAGCTCTGGTTTTTTTTAGTCTAAGTGATAGGCAATCACAAAGTCGATAAACAATCTTACTTTTTCGGGTAAGTGATCTTTGTGGTTGTAAAGCATATAAATATCACGAGGGTTGGCGCTCCAATCGGGCAATACACGGACTAAGCTGCCTTCTTCTATGTATTCTCGAATCATCACATTGGGCATCAAGGTGATACCCAGCCCAGCAGAGCACGCACTGCGCACCACACTCAGCCCATTCGCTTCGAAGCGTCCCTTACTGCTATTTATTATGGTTTCGTCATTGCCATTGCGCAGTTGCCACTTAATCAATGGCATCCCTTTCAATAAGTTATGCTGAGTCAGTTCCTCGGCGTGCTTAGGCTGCCCATATTTTGCCAGATATGCAGGGCTAGCAATTAAGATATCCTCTACTGAGCTGATCTTACGTGCGATTAAGCTTGAATCACGTTGCGGACCGACGCGAAAAATGACGTCCCACTCTGTAGGATCAAGCTGATCAGCATGGTTGCTCATAGTGAGTTCGAGATTGATATCTGGGTACTCTGTCATAAACACATTGAACATCGGCATCATCATGCGCTTAGTTAGGTTAGACGGCGCTGATATTCTGAGTTTACCCGAGGCTCCTTTGCACTCGTCGGCAATTTCTTCAGATGTCGCCGTTAAGCGTTGTAGTAAAGGCGAGCACTCTTTATAAAAACGCTCGCCAGCCTCAGTGAGAGATAATTTGCGTGCGTGGCGGTTCAACAGTCGAAGGTTGAGTGAATCTTCAAGTGCTTGGATTCTCCGAGTGATCGTAGCAACTGGGATCATGGTCTTACGTGACGTTGCTGTATAGCTCCCATGTTCAACAACCAGTCGGAATAGATTTAAGTCATCTAGTTTCATATGTTCAAACACTTCTAATGATTTGGTTTTGGGGGTAGGGTGAACCGGTATCACGACCTTTAATGTTAATATTGTTATTTTATTGAAATGCCGAATGTAATGGTGTCAACCTATCCGTATACTGATGTTTTATCAGCTATTTCTTATATTGTATTAGATCTTGGCTAAAAGCGGTATATTTGTATAAAGGCGTTTTTTTGCCTAAAGTTAATATACTCAAATTTCACTAAAGGAATTTGAGCTAGAACAGATCGAACACAATAAATAATAATAACAAACGCTTTTTGTTTTTGTGAGGCGTAGCTTTATGTCTAGAACTGACAGTCAGGTAGCTGAAGCTGTAGGGCAACAGCGAGGATCCGCGCATATTATGGTCGTCGATGACGATCCTATTTTTAGAAATGTAACTCGAACTTATTTGGAGGCAATTGGCCATACTGTAGTTGAAGCTGCTGACGGAGTAGAGGGTTTGAAAGCGCTTAATAGTAGCGTTCCCGATGTGGTCTTGTGCGATCTCGCAATGCCACTTTTGAATGGTATCGAGTTTGTCGAGGAGGTCGGGTTAGAATATCCTGACTTACCCTTAATCGTTATATCGGCGACGGGTGATATGTCAGACATCGCGAAGGCGTTGCGCTTTGGGGTAAAAGACTTCTTGAGTAAGCCTATAAGAGACTATCAACATTTAGAACATTCTATAGGAAAAGTGCTCGATGATAACTCCATGGACGTCGGAGAGAAGGATTTTATCGATCGTTGGTTTCGTTTAGGTGAAATGGAATCAGACGACGAAAAAGAGCTTCAATGGCACCTCAAGTTTTTAGAAGAAAATCCGAATGCGGCTCGGGAATTACTCAACGCCTTATTGCCTGAAAAAGATTCTAGGCAAGGGGTGTGGCATTGCAGTTATCGGCTTCTACAATCAGCGGATTGCATGCCCCTAGTGTTCGACTATACGTGGCTAATGAGCGGCCAACTGGCGTTTTATCTGGTAGATCCATCGTCGAGTGAATCTGGTGGCATCGCCAGTACTTTGTTAGTCAGGGCGTTATTTGACGACTATGTACGCCGGTTGCACCATAATGTTGTGGATTTAAAACAGCTTGCTGATAATGTGGAAAAAGGGTTGAACTGTTCTTCTTATGCGCGCTCGGTCGAAGCTATTTTTGGTGTTGCTGATTTGACGGAAGGCACGTTGTCAATTCTACCAGCGGGGTTGAATTGTCGTTGGGAGAGCAATGACGCCAACTACAATATTTCCGGTGCTAAACGACTCGGTGAGGGGTGTATCGGAAATTTCATGACAAAAGAGTTGTCGATTGATGAAGACAGCAAGCTCACGCTAAGCAAAGTTGGGACAACGAATTTTTGTTGGGATATCAAATCTGGGCGTCTCAATCAATGAGATAGCACAATAACCACAGTTTTAGTCTGTTTTTTGCATCATGTAATTAAGTTATAGTAAAAATGTTACCAACTGTGATTGGGAGGCCGTCGGACTTGTTCTGAATTAGGCTTCCTTTTTTATTTTTGGTCCTTCTTGCTTATTCGCTTTTGAATGGCGATTTACTGCCAGCCCATGGGGTTGGAACACTGCCCAATTACACAACAAAGAGCTTAGTAAATGTCCGATACAGAATTTAAAGAACCTTACAATATTTTTTACTTTTTAGGTTTTATTGCCGTATTGCTTATCCCAACACTTCCCGCTACTCTAACTTGGATTAGAGTTCTCAATGGGTATGCTGGTTTTTGAGTAAATTAAAAATAAATTCCCTGCGGCGTTTTTTGTGGAACGCAGCAGGGGGCCTTAGCCTAGTATTAGGTGCTATCGGTATTTTGCTACCCCTCCTACCTACGACTCCGTTTATTCTCCTTGCAAGTGCATGCTTCTTAAGAGGAAGCCCTGGTTTCCATCAATGGCTACTGCGCAATAAACATCTTGGCCCAGTGTTAATAGAGTGGCAGTTACATCGCTCGATATCTGCTACGGTTCGAATCAAAGGGCTGATCCTCATTTTAGCTAGCTTTGCATTCTCGATCTATATGGTCCCCCATATGTGGTTAAAGCTTGCACTACTTTGCTTTTTGGTTGCGCTGGTGAGCTTCTTTTTACGGATTCCTGTGAAGGAGTCGGTTGCTGATAGAGGCGAAAATCTCTAAAATCGAAGAATGTGTGTCCACAGTTAGGTGGACATTTGTTTTTTAGACGATAGGAAAGCACGCAAGTGTTGCTTCCAGAATATCGCAATATTATTTTGGCACTTAGTAAGGTCGATGATCTTTCAGTGCTCCCCAGAGAATGACACTATGACAATCGAAAAAATCTCACAGATAAAATCCAGCATCAAAAGCATTCCAGATTACCCTAAACCAGGGATTTTGTTCCGTGATGTAACGAGCCTTATGGAAGATGCTGCGGCGTACAAAGCGACTATCGATATTCTAATTGAAAAATACAAAGATCAAGGCTTTACCAAAGTTGTTGGCACAGAAGCTCGTGGATTCCTGTTTGGAGCTCCACTTGCTCTAGAGCTTGGCTTGGGCTTTGTACCTGTGCGTAAACCAGGAAAATTGCCTAGAGAGACGGTCGCTCAGAGCTATGAACTAGAATATGGTATGGATACCTTAGAAATCCATGTCGATGCTATTGTTGAAGGCGACAAGGTCTTGATGGTAGATGACTTGCTGGCAACGGGCGGTACGATCGAAGCGACAACAAAACTGATCCGCCAGTTAGGTGGAGACGTTCACCATGCTGCGTTTGTAATCAACCTACCTGAAATCGGTGGAGATAAGCGTCTGGAAGCTCTTGGTATTGAAGTGTATAGCATCTGTGAGTTTGACGGTCACTAATTAGGTACCCAATTAATGAGTTATCTCGCTTTAGCGCGTAAATGGCGCCCACGTAAATTCTCTGAAGTGATTGGTCAATCACATGTCCTGACTGCTCTAGAGAACGCCCTGGAACAAAACCGATTACACCACGCTTACTTATTGAGCGGGACTCGAGGGGTTGGTAAAACGTCCATAGGGCGTTTATTTGCAAAGGGCTTAAACTGCGAAACGGGCATCACATCGTCTCCTTGTGGCGTGTGTTCAACTTGTATTGAAATCGACGAAGGTCGTAGTGTTGATTTACTCGAAATCGATGCAGCTTCAAGAACCAAAGTCGAAGATACGCGCGAATTGCTTGATAACGTGCAATATAAGCCGGCTCGCAATCGATTTAAAGTGTACCTCATCGATGAGGTACATATGCTCTCTAGACACAGTTTTAACGCACTTTTGAAAACGTTGGAAGAGCCACCAGAATACGTTAAGTTTTTATTGGCGACGACCGATCCTCAAAAGCTACCGATGACGATATTGTCACGCTGCCTTCAGTTTCACCTGAAACCGATTACGGTTGATGATATTCAAAAGCAACTTGCTCATATTCTTAAGCAAGAACAGGTTGACGCTGAGGCTAAGTCTCTTCCACTACTGGCGTATGCCGCTGATGGAAGTATGCGAGATGCATTGAGCCTGACAGATCAAGCGATTGCTTTAGGAAATGGAGCGATTAGCGCCGACTCTGTGAGTCGAATGTTAGGCGTGCTGGACACGGCTCATGCGATTCATATCTTAGAAGCTATAGCCAGCTATCAGGGGGAAGTGCTGATACAAGCCATTGAGCAGTTGGCAGTAAATGGCGTTGATTGGGATTCTTTATTGCAAGAACTTGCAACGCAACTGCATCGCATTGCCATGTATCAAGCATTACCTGCAAGCCTCGATAAAGACAGTTCTGATGCCAATAAGATAGAGCAGCTTGCTGGGCTTATCTCACCTCAAGATGTTCAATTGTATTATCAAATTGCATTGAAAGGGCGGCAGGATTTACCCTCGTCTCCGACCGAGCGGATTGCCGTCGAAATGACGTTGTTGAGAATGTTGGCATTTAAACCTGCAGCGACCCTCTCTGCCAATGAAATTGTCGTTGCTCCAAGTGTGCCACAACCAAACCATGAGGCGACCGCGCCCCAAGCATCTTTTCAACCACAAGCTACGCCACGCGAGAGTGACAGGGCGCAAGGCGACTCTTCGCTAGGTAGCCATACACCGCCACCGCATTATGTGGCGACAGAGCAATATGCGCAAACGGAACCTGTATCACAACAGCGTGATTACGAAGAATATGCAGTTCAGCCTATGACTGAGATGCCACCGGGCGTTTCACCACATAGGGAAAAAACAGCTACAGATAAGCCTGAAGTGAAAGCAGAAATGCCATCTCCAGCAGCTCCAGTTGCTAGAGGCCTAAGACACCAACTTCGCTCTCAGCGCCAGGGCTTATCTGAACAGAAGAAAGATCCGAGTAACTTTGCAAAAAAGACCAAAGCAACATCTGAATCCAGTTCAGTACTGGAACGAGTCGCGCAGCGTAAATCGTTGACGCCACCTTCGTCAGATGTTGCGATGTCTGCTAAACGTCATAGTGAAGTGAAGGATGAACCTTATCGTTGGCAGCCCATTAATGAGCCTGTGGTCGAAAAGAAGAGTGAGCTTACCCCTACGCAAATCAAAAGCGCTCTAGAGCACGTAAAAACACCAGAAATGGCGGAATTGTTGCTGGAGGAAGCGGTAGCGAAAGACGAATGGTCTGCGCTAGTAGAAACATTAGCTACTGCGAAAATGGTAGAGCAACTCGCATTGAATGCGGCTTATTCAAAAGATGGTTCAACCATTGCTTTACAACTCCGTTCGTCACACGCTCATCTCAATACAGAAAGAAACCAAGCTCAATTGCTGGATGCCCTAAATCGTGAATTACAAACGGAGTGTCATTTATCAGTACAGATCGGTGAAGAGGGCGTCACACCTTTGGAACTTAGAGAGCAACTGTACCAACAGAAATTGCAGCAGGCTTTCTCCAGTCTTGAAGAAGATCGTAACATTCAGTTTTTGGCAACTCGATTTTCTGCGGAGCTAGATGAATCAAGTGTTCGACCGCTATAAGAGTGGTGAATAAAAACAGCGCTCATGGGGTTGCAATTTGGTAAATCTACCCCCATGTTTTAAGTAAATCTGAATCAACAGAGAGTACAATATGTTTGGTAAAGGCGGTATGGGCAACCTAATGAAGCAAGCCCAGCAAATGCAAGATCGTATGCAAAAGCTTCAAGAAGAAATCGCAAATATGGAAGTGACTGGTGAGTCAGGTGCCGGTCTAGTGAAAGTGACCATTACGGGCAGCCACAGCACTCGTCGCGTAGAGATCGACGAAAGCCTAATGGAAGACGATAAAGAAATGCTAGAAGACTTAATTGCTGCAGCATTTAACGACGCCGCTCGTCGTGTCGAAGAGACTCAAAAAGAAAAAATGGCTTCAGTGACTGGTGGTATGCAACTTCCACCAGGCATGAAAATGCCTTTCTAATCATTTAAATTAGAAAATCTTAATTTAATGCGTACTAGCCATATGCTGGAGCATTTGATGGAGGCCTTACGTTGTCTACCTGGGGTTGGTCCCAAGTCAGCTCAGCGCATGGCCTTTCATTTGTTACAGCGTGATAGAAAGGGCGGCATCCAGTTATCTGAGGCGTTAAGCCAAGCAATGACCGAAATTGGACATTGCCAAGAGTGCCGAACTTTCACAGAAGAAGACATTTGTCATATTTGTACCAACCCTAAACGTAAAGAAAATGGTCAACTTTGTGTTTTGGAAAGCCCGGCGGATATCGCTGCGGTGGAGGCCACAGGACAATTTTCCGGCCGTTATTTTGTGTTGATGGGGCACCTTTCCCCTCTTGATGGAATTGGGCCAAGTGATATTGGCTTGGATACCTTAGAGTATCGCCTTCGCCAAGGGGACATAGAAGAGGTCATATTAGCCACAAATCCAACGGTAGAAGGTGAAGCGACAGCACATTATATCGCAGAGCTTTGTCATATTCACAATGTGTCCGCAACGCGGATTGCACACGGTGTTCCTGTCGGTGGCGAGCTTGAGTTGGTTGATGGTACGACGCTTTCACACTCTTTGCTTGGCAGACAAAAAATCTAAATGTAGAAAGGCGCTTTTAAAGCGCCTTTTTTCATGCTTAGGTGGGGGTGTTACTTGGCCAGCAAAGAACGATAGATCCAAGCACCAATTGCCGCGCCAATGATAGGGGCAACCCAAAAGAGCCACAACTGTGACATTGCCCAGTCACCCACATAAAGTGCTACGCCAGTGCTGCGAGCTGGGTTAACGGACGTGTTGGTCACGGGAATGCTGATTAAATGAATTAGGGTTAAGCATAAACCAATGGCAATAGGAGCAAAACCTTGTGGTGCTCGTTCATCAGTGGCTCCCATGATGACGATCAAAAACATGGCTGTCATCACGACTTCGGTGATCAGCGCGGCCAACATGGAATACCGACCAGGGGAGTGCTCAGCGTAGCCGTTGGAAGCAAAGCCCGACGCATCGGCATCGAAACCGACTTGCCCCGAGGCAATCATATAGAGGATCCCGCCGCCAATAATTCCGCCTAGCACCTGAGAAGCAATGTAGGGTATGAGCTCTTTTGCCTCAAATCGACCACCTACCCATAGGCCTATACTTACCGCGGGGTTAAGATGGCAGCCTGAAATGTGACCAATGGCAAACGCCATGGTGAGTACAGTTAGGCCAAAGGCTAAAGATACACCTAAAAGTCCTATTCCAACATCGGGAAAGCCAGCCGCCAGTACGGCTGAGCCGCAGCCGCCTAGAACTAGCCAAAAAGTACCAAATGCTTCGGCAAAATACTTATTCATAAGAAGTCCTATGTCTCTTTAAGTTCTTTATGAAACATAGCTGATATCTGGTAAGTTGCTAACTAAGCAAGCCAATTCAATAAAAATGATAGGGCGATAATAAAGGGTAAAGTCTAGGTTAATTTTTCAAGCTCAAGCAAGTTCTCTAGTGCTTTTTGGTTGCTGTTGCTGCATAGGTCGGGGCAAGGTTTGAAAGCGTGGCATACTTTAGGTCGCTCGGGTTTACCGAACAACTTGCAAAGGTTGTCATCATTTAGCTGTATACAGCGCACTCCTGATGGTTTGCCATTAGGCATGCCTGGGATTGGCGAAGATATACTGGGAGCAATACAACAGGCTCCACAACCAAGTCTGCATTCCATTGGGTGCACTCATGAAATAAAGGGGCGACGATAGTACCAGAATTCGACGCACGATACAGCCAATGTCCGCTGTGATTTCGCTAAGCCTTGCAGTTTCACACAGGGCAGGGTATAAAGCGCTTCCTCAAGTATTATTGTGAGCTGCATTATGACAACGCCGTTTTGGGAATCAACACCATTAGACTCAATGACTGAAGAACAGTGGGAGTCGCTGTGCGATGGTTGTGGTAAATGCTGCCTGCATAAATTGATGGATGAAGATACCGATGAAGTCTATTACACCAATGTCGCTTGCAGTTGGTTAAACAGTGAAACGTGCTCTTGTAAAGACTATGCTAATCGCTTCCAGTCAGGAGAAGAGTGCCTGAAATTAACCCGAGACAAGATTTCTGAATTCAATTGGCTTCCAGAAACGTGTTCTTATCGAGTATTGGCAGAAGGCAAACCGTTACCTGCCTGGCACCCGTTGATTACGGGTGATAAGAAAGCAATGCATGATGCTGGTGAAAGCGTTAAAGACTCTGTTGTGTATGAAATCGATGTGGTTGATTGGGAAGATCACGTGCTCAATCATCCAAATAGAAGCTAAGATTCTTTCAAGGACTATTCAGGGTAAGTAGTCTGCTTGTGATCAGAGGCTCTAATGACACAGCCTCTTGGACAACTGCGCGATCTCCCTGATTTTTGTCTCACCTACTCCAATTTAAAAGTCCTCAGCAGCAATGTTTGCCTCTCTTCACGACACTGGTCGGTATTTTTGTTGCATTTAGTTAATATTTAACGCTTTTTCTGAACAGCAATACGATCATCATTCCAGAGTTGAAAAATAAGCCAGAGAGAGGCTATAGAGCCATATCCTTCAATATCGATAAAGTCAATAATACAGCCTATAGAAGTTTAGTTGTTGGTAACCATGCCTTTATGAGCAGTGTATATCGGTTGATGGAGGCGGCGGACTAGGAAATCGACAGGAGGTGGTGATTTGGATGGCATAATTGGTCGTAGGAGCTTGTTAGATAGAACTGAAAAAGACTTGCGAAATTACACGGTACTAGGTGAGCGAAAAGCGCAAAAGATCGGTATTGCACACGCAAGAGCAAAAAAAATCATCGTCCTGAATTTGAAAGGCGGTGTTGGTAAGTCGACATTTTCAGCGGGATTGATCAGCCAACTCATCGAAAAAGATAATAAAGTCGAGCTAATTGATTTTGATAATCAACAGTCTACTTATGGTTGGGCTGAAAACATCAATGATATTCCTTGCCAGAGCTATAATCCGGCAATGCGTAGCATGTCGAGTATGGGGATGACTCTGCGGGTTAACGCCGATTCAGACTATATTATCATGGACTCGCCGGCTAACTTTTCCGAGCCAGAGCTTACACGTTATCTTCGATATGCAGACTACATCATTATACCAATGCAGCCGTCGCCGGTGGATCTTCATGCCTCTTTGCCGTTTATAAACACTTTGATTGAAAAGCATTTGTATAAGAGAAGTAACATTAAGCTTGGTTTTGTTATTAACCGATGTTTTCAGCGAGATGATAAGCTAAAAAGAGTGATGTCATTGCTAAGTATTTTTAGCCAATTTAAAACGTTGGGTGTGATGAGTGAATCTGATTGCTATCAAGAAGCATTTCATTACAAACAGCTAATGAGAATTGAATCTCTTGATAAAGAGCTGTGGAGTGGGACATTAAACTGGCTTCGTTAGCCGAAAGTACATACCGTCACTTATCAACCGTAAAGCCCCTAGTAGCTAGGGGCTTTGTTGTATACGTAGCGACATAACGTGCGCCACTGGTGTGCGTCATATTGATGTCGCGCTAGTGAAATTCTTAGCTGATGAGACTAAGTTCCGAAAAGCGCAGTCGAGCCTCTTGAGCCGCACTCGATGATGCTTGCCGCTCTGCTTGAGCCTGAGTTAACTCTTCCATTTTGTCTGCAAGTTGCTTTGAAAGATCCGCCGGGAGGGTATGCTCGCTATCGACCTCACTATCACGATGCTCTAACGCATACGCTCGTATTTGCTTTTTGATTGCGCCGATTTGATGCAACAAATCACGTTCATTATCTGCTGCAATTTGTGCAGCGTCTTTAAATTTCTCAAACTGAGCGAGTGCCACACCTTCTTTAGACCAAGGATCGATTTCAGGCAGTTCTTCAATATTGATAGTGGGTTCCACGTAGTCGTCTTGATGACGAATATCTAAAGTGATGGCTTTGACAGCAGACATCATTAGCATGACGGAAATCACCAGTAATGGCAGACCTCCAACAATAGCCGCCGTTTGCAAAGTGCTTAAACCACCTAGGAACATCAGAACAGCAGGCAAAAAGCTAAGAGTAAATGCCCAGAATAGTCGATTCCAACGCATTGGTTCTTGCGTTACATCCTTTTGTACGACCGACGCCAAAATATAGGAAATCGAGTCAAAGGTTGTCGCAGTAAAGATAATACATAGTAAGGTAAAAAGCGCTATGACCAGTGTCGAATAGGGTAGCGCATCTAACATTGAGAAGATGACCTTTGTCGCCCCTTCAGTATTAAGAATTGAGACAATATCCAGTTGACCGGAAAGCTGTAATGAAAGTCCGTAGTTGCCCAAAATCATAAAAAATAGAAAGCACCCGCACGAGCCAAAAAACAGTGATCCTGCCACCATTTGTTTGATGGTTCGCCCTTTAGAGATCCTCGCAACAAACAGTCCCATACTCGGTGCAAACACAAGCCACCAAGCCCAGTAGAAGATGGTCCAGTCTTGTGGGAAATGAGTATTCTCAAATGATCCATAGCCACCAAATGGTTCTGCCCATGTCGCCATCACAAAAAAGTTGGACATCATGCGGCCGAGTGAGTCGAGTCCTGTTTCTAAAATGAATATGGTTGGTCCAAATACTAGAACAAAAGCAAGCAATAGCATTGCGCCCCAGAAGTTGATATTACTGAGAACCTTGATGCCTTTTTCAAGCCCTGCAAAGGAGGAGTATGCGAAAATAGCGGTACAAATACCCAAAACAGCAACCTGGCTAACGGTTGTTTTAGGAAGGTTAAATAACACGTTCAGACCTTCGCTGATGAGGGGAGCTGCAAGGCCTAAAGTCGTAGCCGCGCCACCAAGAAGACCAAAGATAAACAAAATATCGACCAGCTTTCCGCCAAGGCCAGTTGAGTGCTTTTCGCCAAGAATAGGCACGAGGGCACTAGAGATTTTTAGGGCGGGCTGTTTTCTTACGTAATAGAAATAAGCAATTGGAATAGCGGGGATGAGGTAGATAGACCAGGCTATTGGCCCCCAGTGGAATAAGCCGTATGTCGCAGCCCAGCGAATCGCTTCTTCGCTGCCAGCTTCTAGCTGGAACGGAGGCGATTGATAGTAGTATGCCCATTCAATGCATCCCCAATATAGGATGCTAGCACCAATGCCGCCGCAAAATAACATTGCCGCCCAAGAGCTGGTGGCAAACTCGGGAGATTCGCCATTTTGCCCCAATTTGATTTGGCCAATGTCACTAAAGATGATGAACACCATAAAGAAGAAGGCGGCCAGACCGAGTGAAAGGTAAAGAAAGCCAAGTTTATCCGTCATAATGGCTTTAGCTTGGCCAATCAACAACGCACCTTGTTCTGGGTACGCGATTAAAGGCAGTATGACGGAAAGCAATAGGGTAATAGCACCCCAAAACGTGACTTTATCGATGAGTTTAAAAAAGGAGTTCATAGGAAGTATCGAAAGAAAATTTTCGGCATTATCTAGAACGGTACCTATTGGCACAACTTGGCTTCTTTGTGGTATCGATTAATGGTGGTGATTAAGCTAAAGCTAAAATAAGAGCGCCAATTGTCGCGGCCGCTGACACATATTGTCCAGCAGAGTAGCTCGCGTCTTCCTGCTCTTTGATCGCGTCAGGGTGGTCCATACCTAGCGCGCCGTGAGCGAAAGATTTGACCGACTTACTGGTCTCGTTATCAGATTTATTGCCGCCCTGTTCTAACGGTTTTTTGTCTTGCTCATACAGTGCTTGAGCCCGAGCGGAAATAGAGACGCTGTCCGAAACATTAGGTGAAGATGGCAACACTTTGCCGTCACCGGCTTCAGGTTTCGCGTTGGCAATGATTTTGGGCTCATTTGTAGCGACATTGACATTGGATTGACTGACTTGCATATGAATCTCCATCCTTGGTCTATATTGGGTTATCGGCTGCCATACGAAAAACTTTTGTAAAAGTTATCTGGTATGGCTCTTCGATATATTGCAATAGACGCGCCAAGTATCGATGCTTTTTTAATCAGTGGGGGTTTCTATATCGCAGTTTAGTGTGTCGTTACGCTTATGAAGCGATTGATAGGCTTTCAGGCGGTTTTCTTGTTGTACGTAACGCGCCGGCAGCGGCAAGACCAATAAAGTATAATCGCTGCCCTGGGTAAGTGGCTTTGATGAAGACGGCGTGATGATAGTGATCTTCAAATTGGAATTAAGTCTACGAATTTGTGCTGCGATGCCCAAGCCTTGCTCTACGTGGAAGGTTCCCGCAATATGGATAACTTGTTTTCCAGGACGTTTGTTTAGGTAATCAACAATGCTTTCTGCCATCGTCGCATCCCACGTCAATTGTGCGGCAAATTGATTGTCCGTTTGTTGTGGATCGCCATGATGCATAGACGACATAAACTTGTTTTTGTATGGCGAAGCTTGTGTGTCAATAACAGTCGCGACATGGTTGCGCTGTTTTGAATCTAATTGTTCGAGATAACCAACACCTTTACGCCCAATGCATCGCACTACTTGTCGAGGAGCGTTGCTGGCGATAACATCGATAGAATGTGACTTTGCTAGTTCGATCAACGGGCGGTAATCACTTTCATAGTTTGGCCAGGTTTGAGCGTCCTGAATCAATGTTTGTTCGCCAATCTCAGAGCGCAAATACTGGTCGAGTATCTCTTGTTTGTCGCGCGAAAATTGCTCTAAGGACAGCGCGGTATCATTGCGAAAGCTAAGCTGGTTTAAAAGATCCGTTTGAAATCGGTGAATACCTGTATGAGTGTGCCATTCTCCGATTAAGACCACATCGGCTTGGACGATCTTGTCTGGTAGTGAGCCAAGTTGGAGCGCTTCTGTGGTGGGTGAAAGCAGCTGATAATCATAAAGCGTGTTCGGAGTGTTTTTCGTATTGTGTAATGGAAAGTGAGATTTTGCTAACTCAGGAGTAGCATTACTAGCGCAGCCAGCGAGGATGAATGAACTAAGAAACGCTAATCGATAATGCATGGTATTCCCCCAAGGTGAATCTTCATATACAAGATAGCGATAATCCACAAACCTTCAAGTTCCGAGATGCGTAGGCTCTGGCGCAAACACAGGGTCGTGGTAGAGCCTTATCCGGTGTTCTAGGGTGTTAAATGGATTTTGATTGTTTTTTATATACACGGATCATAAAATCTGCACGACACTCAAATTCTTTGCGCTCTGCCAGGTTGGCCTTAAGAGCATCATCCGCTTTCCATGCAAAAGGCGTCATTTGCAATAGGTCGAGACATTGTTTGCCAGTTAGGTGCATTGGGTAGGTCAGCGTTTGTTCGCTGATCAATGTCAGCCCTGCGATATCTTCTGCGTTCTCATCGTGCAGATTGACGTCTTGATAGATTAATTCTCTTAGCTCATAGAGGTGATGCGAAGCTGGGGTTACGGTGATCATAGTGCCACCATCTTTTAAGCAACGTAATAGCTCTTCATGTTTACAAGGAGCATAAATACGGATGATGCTATCAAGGGTGTCATCAAAGAATGGCAGTCGATGACTTGATGCAACAGAGAATGCGACGTTTGGGTAACGTTTTGCCGCGAATTTAATGGCGGCTTTTGAGATATCGAGGCCATAAGTTTGGCAGTGCTCATTACTTTGTTTGGCGCGACGAGCAAACTCTTGGGTGTAGTAGCCTTCTCCACACCCAATATCAACGACCGCTTGCAAAGGCCTACAGGCAAACTCTATGAGCTTGTCTGCAACGATTTCCCGTAGTGGGTGATAATAATCGTGTTCTAGAAATGCTCGGCGAGCCAGCATCATCTCTTTGTTATCACCAGGATCTTTTGAGCGTTTGTGCTGAACAGGCATTAAGTTTACGTAGCCTTCCTTAGCCATATCAAATTGATGGCGATTCTCACAAGTATAAGCGCGCTCAGTGATAGACAGTTTAGAGTGACAAATAGGGCACTGATAAGACATAAAAAAGACTCACGGGATAATTTCCCGTAAGTCTAACCATATCTTGCATTGGGTGCAATTTACCACTCGGGTATAAGACAACTATTTGTCGTTAGTACGTACCGAGAGAGTCGTTGCTAACTGATAGGACTGTTGCGGTTGAAGAGTATGACCGTTTTCGAGTGAATCTGCATGCAAGGTTGATTCTACACATAACATGTTGAGGTAGCCGTCATTGTCCATGTCAGCCATACCTTGTGCACCTACTGCCCATGGATTCCAAAGTACAGCAGAGTTATGTCCATGGTTCTCTATTGATAAGGTGCGTTGCTTAACTTTGTCACTAACCTCAATACGCTGTTGCGGTTTTGTATAAACGCGATCAATGGTATCAGTGACAATAAGAAGTTCGCCACCATGGCACAGTTTACCGTTTTGTAGACTATCGAGGTACTCAGCGCCCATTCCTCGAGTCTCGCTCTCGCGAACATCACCCACGTGAAGGTAAGTGTGTAACGCACCAGAAAAAGTCCATGGTGTGGTATCTGTGTTGGTGACATCAAGGGTAACTTTAAGTTGGTCGCCTACTTCAATATTAAGAATGGCATTAAACTGATGCGGCCAAATAGCCAGGCTGGATTCTGTGCATGGTAAGCCAAGACTGACAATGACACCATTTTCGTTTTCACGATGTTCAAGTAATGTCCATTCGCTGTTGCGCGCGAATCCATGTGCCGGTGCGGCTATACGCCCAAACCATGGCCAGCAGATCGGGATGCCGCCACGAAGTGCTGTTTTGCCGTCAAACTTAGCACTGTTACTCATCCATATAAGATCATCGTGACCGTTTGGCTGGTACGACACCACATGTGCACCTAGTAAGGCTATACCAGCAATCGCTTTCTCGTGGATGATACGTACGAATTTAACATCATCTTTCTTAACGATAGTGACACAGTCAGAGAGGACAGATAGAGCAGGGAGAGTATGTAAATCCATAATCACTTTTCCTACAGCAAATATTCTACAAGGAAACCTAACGTTGAGTCTGATTTGCTTTCAAAACATAAGGTTTCAGATACAAAAAAGGCGACTAAATAGTCGCCTTTTTCCTAACGAAATTCTTCGCTAACTGCTTACATTACTTAGAGATGTGAGCAACTAGGTCTAGAACTTTGTTTGAGTAACCGATTTCGTTGTCGTACCAAGATACAACTTTAACGAATTTGTCAGTTAGAGCAACACCCGCTTTAGCATCGAATACTGAAGTTTGAACTTCACCGATGAAATCTTGTGATACTACTTGGTCTTCAGTGTAACCTAGAACACCTTTAAGCTCGCCTTCAGATGCTTCTTTCATAGCAGCGCAGATTGCTTCGTAAGATGCAGCAGTCTTAAGGTTAACAGTTAGGTCAACTACAGATACGTTAGCAGTTGGTACACGGAAAGCCATACCAGTTAGAAGGCCGTTTAGTTCTGGAAGAACTACGCCTACTGCTTTAGCAGCACCAGTTGAAGATGGGATGATGTTTTGAGAAGCACCACGACCACCGCGCCAGTCTTTAGCAGAAGGGCCATCTACAGTTTTTTGAGTCGCTGTAGTAGCGTGAACTGTTGTCATAAGACCAGACTCGATACCGAACTTGTCGTTAAGAACTTTAGCTACAGGCGCTAGACAGTTAGTAGTACAAGAAGCGTTAGACACGATGTCTTGACCAGCGTAAGTTGAATCGTTCACACCCATAACGAACATTGGAGTTGCGTCTTTAGAAGGGCCAGTTAGAACTACTTTCTTAGCACCAGCAGTGATGTGCTTACGTGCAGTCTCGTCAGTAAGGAAAAGACCAGTTGCTTCAGCAACAACGTCAACACCGATAGCATCCCATTTTAGTTCTTCTGGGTTACGCTCAGCAGTTACACGTACAGTTTTACCGTTAACGATTAGGTTACCACCTTCAACTTCAACAGTACCGTTGAAACGGCCGTGTGTTGAATCGTACTTAAGCATGTATGCCATGTACTCTACGTCGATTAGGTCGTTAATACCTACAACTTCAATATCGTTGCGCTCTTGCGCTGCACGAAATACGAAACGACCGATACGGCCAAAACCGTTAATACCTACTTTGATAGTCATTATGTTGCTCCACAACTTAATTTCTGTTTAAAGATAACTGGTAGTAAAATTACAGAATCCAGTATTCAACTGCAATAGATAATCGGACTTAACTTGTCTAAAGTCAAAAAAAAGTGTCCCTTTTCTTAACATTTGGTATTAAATGACGTTTTTTTGAACTTTTGTGGTGGTTGTATAGTGTACAAATGATGTTATTAACCTTTATTTTAATATAGGTTAACATTACTCATACAGTTTTCGCCGCAACAGAAAAAACGAGCTACAGCTCAATTAATCCCGTAAGTTAACTATCCAGTGACTAAAATTTAGACGATAACAAACGGAGTGTACAGTAAATCGTGAACGAATCTAAAAGAGTAACGAAGTCAAGTGAGGATTGGCGTCAAGAGCTTACTGACGAGCAGTATCGTGTTTGTCGGCAAGGGGGGACCGAACCCCCTTACAGCGGGACACTGCTTCACAATAAAGAAACCGGAGCATATCAATGTACTTGCTGCAAAACGCCACTGTTTAGCTCAGATAATAAGTACGACTCAGGTTGTGGGTGGCCTAGCTTTGATGCCCCTATTAATAACGGAGCTGTACGGTATTTGAATGATCTCAGTCACGGAATGCAACGTGTCGAGATACGCTGCGCAACGTGTGACAGCCATTTGGGGCACGTTTTCACTGATGGCCCGACGACCACGGGGGAGCGCTATTGTGTAAACTCAGTGTCGTTAATTTTCAACAAAACTGACAATTTGTGAGTAATAGACAAAAAAAATGTATCATTTTTTCAAAATGATACATTTTCGTCAGATTAGTTACTGTTAAGAATGTCAGTGGTTTTGGTGGTACGATTGTTGGTATGTGCCTTTTTCGATGCTACTGATAATTTCATTGGCTTTGCTGTTTAGCTTCGTGAAGGTTGTGTCGCCGAAAGGGTATAGCAGCCTCAGTTCGTTGTCATTAGCAATAGGGACATTGAAATGTCGTCCCACCATTGCCCATGTATATGACTGTTCATAACGGCCCAGACTTTGATTAACACTCGCGAGCGATTTAATGATATCCACATTGAGATCATCTTTCGCTGTGAGCTCTAATGCTCTGTGAAGGAGAACAATGGTTTTCTCTTTGTCGCGAGTGGTGTAGTAAGTTGCGAGCGCATATTGTAAGGAGCTGGTCTCTAAGGCACCGGTTCCTTCCAGCCGAAGAAACTGTTGTCTCGCGAGGCGACTGCCAGTTTCACTCCAAAGAAAGTACAATGTTTCTGGCGCAGAAGTATTTGTGAGTTCATCGGAAATTCGGGTCTGTTCATCAATGGTATACACTAGGGCGTTGTATCGGAGCGCTTTTAAATCAGCTTGTTCTATCGGCTGAATTTGTGAGGCGAGCTCTAAGCATTTCTGATAGGTTTTAAAAAGTCTAAACTCCTCTATTTTTGATCGCTCGCTGACATCGCCTTGTGCCTGGTGGCGGTGCCAGATAACATCTGTACGGGCAACTCTGCATTGACCATCATTGACGTTCATTTTATTGCATTCGAGTGATTCATTGTTTTTACACAGTTGGTCAGTGTTCTTCCGACTTTGAAAGCATCCGGTAAGAGAAAGCGCAACTAAGGCGTATAAAAGGGTGCGGATTAATGGCATGTCATAACACTTGTGATCAGAGACACTTATTTGTTGGTGGTAACTTGACTCAGTGTAGCATCGCGTTATGTTTTCAGTAAGGAATTAACCTCTCAATTCTCAATACTATTTCGATGCAGAATAGTACATGTCTCGTATAAATGCAGTGGAGCAATTTAAAAGAGACTAAGGACATATTATGGACGTAGAACAACTATTGGCGGCAATGACGCCGGATGTGTATGACAGGCTCACCTACGCGTGTGAAACAGGTAAATGGCCAGAGGGTGCTGCTTTGTCGCAAGAGCAAAGAAACTCTTGTATGCAAGCCGTAATGCTGTATCAGTCAAAGCACAATGTAAATCCCGAGCACATGAGTGTCGCAGCGGGTGGTGAGATAGCCTTTAAAAGTAAATCAGAACTGAAGAGACAGTTTCAAGGTGATCAGAGTGATATCGTCAGAGTAAAAGCTGATAGCCTGATAGATTGACGCTAAACCATCAAATAGGAAAAAGGGGCCATCGGCCCCTTTTTTGTGTTTAACCAGCTAATATATCGGTGGCGACTTTATAGCTTGGATCCTCTTTTACATTGATCTCGACTAAGCTACCAGCCTTGTGCAGAAGGGCTCGGCAGTCTGGGCTCAAGTGACGAAGGTGCAGCGTTTTATTTACGGCATTATAGCGCTCAGCAAGCGTTTCTATCGCTTCGATAGCCGAATGATCGGCAACGCGGGAATTTGCAAAATCAACAATGACATCTTCAGGGTCATTTTTTGAATCAAACAGCTCGAGGAAATTAGCGGCTGAACCGAAAAAGATAGGACCATTGATGTGATACTCTTTCGAACCGTCAGCATTGGTGTTACTGCTCGCATAGATGTGTTTAGCGTGTTCCCAGGCAAACATTAGCGCAGAAACGATGACACCTACGGCTACGGCGACTGCTAGATCTGTGAGTACGGTTACGACAGTCACTAAAACAATGACGAAGAAATCACGTTTAGGTACTCGACGTGCGAGTTTAAATGTAGCCCATTCGAAGGTACCAATAACCACCATGAACATAACGCCGACGAGTGCGGCTAGTGGGATCATTTCAATAAGTGCTGCTGCGAACAAAATGAACATCAGTAAGGCTACCGCCGCAACGATACCTGAAAGTCGACCACGACCACCTGAGTTAACATTGATCATTGATTGACCAATCATTGCACACCCGCCCATTGCTCCAAACATCGAACAAGTGACGTTTGCTAGGCCTTGGCCTACACACTCTCGGTTTGATTGACCGCGAGTGTTAGTCATCTCATCCAACACTGTCAATGTCAACAATGACTCGATCAAGCCAATTGCAGCCAAGATGATTGCATAAGGTAGGATGATTTGCAGCGTTTCTAAAGTCAACGGTACGACCGGGACCGAAAATGTTGGTAGTGAACCTGCTAGGGTCGCATTGATATCACCCGACATTGTTCTTAGGAAGTCGACCACTGTGCGGGTTTCAAGATCAAGACCTTGTACGAGTAATGTTACGCTTACTATTGCCACTAAAGAAGATGGTACAGCGGTCGTGAATTTTGGTAAAAAGTGGATGATAGCCATAGTCAGGCCAACCAAGCCAAGCATAAGCAACATTTGACCTTGTGGCAGCCATGTTAACGCGCCTGATAGATCAGGTGCTTTGAACTGACCCAGCTGAGCTAAAAAGATAACAATGGCCAAACCATTAACGAAGCCAATCATCACAGGGTGCGGTACCATTCGAATAAATTTACCCAGCTTGAATAGTCCTGCGGAAATCTGCAGGACACCAGCAATGAGTATGGCAGCGAATAGGTATTGGACACCATGAGTAGCCACTAGGCTGACCATTACAACAGCCATAGCGCCTGTTGCCCCCGAAATCATACCAGGACGACCACCGAATATAGACGTGATCAAACCGACGATAAACGCGGCGTATAGGCCAACCATTGGATCGACGCCAGCCACGAAGGCGAACGCTACGGCTTCTGGAACAAGTGCTAAGGCAACGGTAAGGCCTGACAACACATCATTTTTTACAGAGTGCTTTGAAAATTGTGGGAACTCAAACATTTTAGCTCAACATTTATAGGGTTAGAGACAGAGAATTACAATGAGCGCGAATTATCAAAGTTAGTCAATACGCGCTTTTTTCACCGGTATGAGCCTTGTAGCTCGTCAACACAAGTAGAAAGCGGCATTTTCAAAAGGGTAGATTCAACCGATTGAGTTAATCAATGCTTCGAAGATACGATATTGCGACAGAGTAATGTATAAGGGGCTCGATCCTACAGAAATGTCACTATAAGTTCAATAATGAAACAAGGTGTAACGATAGCTTGTACTTCAATTAGGGTAGGAAAGGGAAAAAAAAGACTGCTCTATGAGCAGCCTTTTCCGTTGGTAGTAGAACGAAGCTTAGTAATTAGGCTTAGTCATACCGGCAGATGCTTTGTTGGTCGCGGCTTGGCTTCCAGCACCTTTTGCTTGGTAACGTTCAGTTTTTAGAGGCGCAGCTACGATAGTGATTTCCTTCACTTCATTGCTTCCCGATGCTTTTGCCATTGGGGCGGTAGCATGACCTTTGAACTGTTGAGGCGCTTTTACAGCAACTTTCTCAGCTTGAAGCGAAACTTGCTGCTTTGCAGGTTTGCTTTGGGCAGCTACAGGAGCGCCAACGTTAGGAGTCTCAACAACTTCAACGTCTACCGTTGAATTCTCAACAACTTCTGAGTTTTCAGGTGCTGACTCTACAACAGGCAACTCTTCAACGATAGGTTGAGCTACTTGTTGTGGTTCTTCTTTGGCCTTACTTTCAGTTTTCGGAGCGTCTTGCAAGTATGGTTCTTTAACAATGATCACTTTACCCATCGACATTTCTGGACAAGCGAAACCACCTAGAATTACCGATTGCTCTTGCGACTCTGCTTTCTCGTTCACAGGGCTTTGCTCTGCTACCGGTTTTTGCTTCGCAACTGGCTTAGTGATGCCGTAACTTGGCATAACCTTACCCATTGACATTTCAGGAGATGCTACGCCACCGCTACGCAAGCGGAACGGGTTAGGGCGACGATCGCGGCCACGACGACGACGCTGCCCACTAGCACGAAGATGACGCGGTGAACGGCGATTACGACGTTGCTTAGGTTCTTCTTGTGCAGTGTCACCTTGAGCTGTTTTAGGTTGTGCGTCGTCTAGCTTCTGCTTATCAGCAGTTTCTTTGGCAACAGCCGCCGGTTTTTTCTCTTTCTCAGCAGCTTTGCTTGCAACTTGATCTTTAACGCGGATCTGCTTTGTCAGTTTACGACGTTGACGACGCTCTTTGACTTTGTTCGCTTTCTCTTCATCGCGAACTACTTTCTTTTCAGCTTGCGCTTCAGTTGCTAGTTGTTGACCTTGCTCAGCTACTTTCGACTTGCTCGCATCATCTTCGCGTTTCTTGGTATTTCCACGGCGATCATTTTGCTTGTTACGGCGGTTTTGAGGTTTGCGAGCTTCAGCGTTGTCACGAGATTCTTCAATTGTATCTTCTTTCGCTGCAGGCTTGCGACGATTACGATTACGATTACGATCGTTGTCGCGACCTTCTTGATTACCTCGGCGGCGTTGGTCACTGCGATTACGACGTTGGCGATTATCACGCTTGTCTTGCTGCTTCTCTTCTTTTGACGGTGTCTTTTCGACTTCAACTTCTTTTGAAGAGAATAATCCAGCAATAGCCTTGAATAGACGAGACACCAAACCTGGTTCACTTGGTTTAGCTTCCGCTGGTTTGTCTTTTGCCTTCGGTGTTGGAGTCGGAGCTGGAGCGCTTTGAGTTGGTGCAGCAAAACCTTGCAGAGCCGGTTGCTCCAATTTACGTGGTTTTACTTCAACTTCACTTGGTTCTTTGCTTTCAGCTTCTTTGAGAGCTTCCATTTTTCTTGGAAGTAGGTAAGAAAGAAGATCAAGTTCTTCACCTTCACGTACGCGAACGACTTCAAAGTGCGGTGTTTCCATATCGGAATCTGGCACTACGGTGATCTTGACGTCTTGTACTCGCTCAATGTGGTTAACAGAGCGACGTTTCTCGTTGAGCAGATAAGACGCAATAGGGACTGGAACAATGGCCAGAACTTGTGACGTATTATCTTTTAGGGCTTCTTCTTCAATTAGACGAAGAACAGATAGAGCCAAAGACTCGTTGTCTCGAACAACACCAGTACCAGTACAGCGAGGGCAAATGTGATGACTTGCTTCGGCTAATGATGGGCTCAGACGTTGGCGCGACATTTCAAGAAGACCGAAGCGTGAAATACGGCCGATTTGAACGCGAGCACGATCAAGTCGAACGGCATCTTTTAAGCGATTCTCGACTTCTCTTTGATGACGAACAGGGGTCATATCGATAAAGTCGATGACGACCAAACCGCCGAGGTCGCGTAAACGCAACTGGCGAGCGATTTCATCCGCTGCTTCTAAGTTAGTGTTGAGTGCGGTCTCTTCGATGTCACTGCCTTTCGTTGCACGAGCGGAGTTAATATCGATAGAAGTTAATGCTTCTGTTGGGTCGATAACGATCGAACCACCAGATGGCAAACGAACTTCGCGCTGGAATGCGGACTCGATTTGGCTTTCAATTTGATAGTGACTAAACAGTGGAACTTCACCATCGTACTTTTTAACGCGGCTTGCAAAATCTGGACGAATCAATTGAATGTGCTGTTGTGCACGTTCAAATATCGTGTTGCTATCGATCAAAATCTCGCCGATATCACGACGCAAGTAGTCACGGATCGCGCGAACGATCACATTACTTTCTTGGTGGATAAGGAAAGGCGCAGGATTTGCGTCGGAGGCTCCTTTAATAGCCCCCCAGTGGTTTAACAGTACGTTTAAGTCCCACTCAAGTTCTTCAGCGCTTTTTCCAACACCAGCTGTACGCACGATTAAACCCATACCTTGAGGTAGCTCAAGAGTGCTTAAGGCTGCTTTGAGCTGAGTGCGCTCATCACCTTCGATACGACGAGAGATACCGCCAGCTCGAGGGTTATTTGGCATTAGCACAAGGTAACTTCCGGCTAAAGAAATAAAGGTAGTTAAGGCTGCGCCTTTGCTACCGCGCTCTTCTTTCTCAACTTGGACGATAACTTCTTGGCCTTCGCTAAGCACTTCTTTAATGCTAGGGCGACCTTGATAGGTATAACCTTGTGGGAAATATTCGCGGGCAATTTCTTTAAGAGGGAGGAAACCGTGGCGCTCGGCACCGTAATCAACAAAAGCAGCTTCTAGACTAGGCTCTACTCGGGTGATACGTCCTTTGTATATATTCGCTTTCTTAGATTCGTGACCTGGACTTTCGATATCAAGATCGAAAAGTCGCTGGCCATCGACCAAAGCGACACGCAACTCTTCTTTTTGAGTTGCGTTAATTAACATTCTTTTCATTGTAGAAATTCTCGTTGTATTTTCTATATTTTCAAATTGCTCTTGCCACTGTATGTCGTTGCTCGTGGTGTCTGACCCCATGGCTAAATTAAGTGCAACCTCACGGCTGGAAAGGGGTGCTCTCGGACACTTCAGTTATCACAATGACTTTTTGCCAGTGTGATCCGCAAATTAGGCGGTAGTTACTCAACACGAGTCTACGATGAGTAGGTGACAAGTCTTCTTAGTTATCCACGTCTGATGCCATTTGCTGCGTGTCAATACTAAGCAATCTACTCATTTAAATATCGCAAAGAGGACATTAGTAGAAAGTGTAAAATCTATTCTAATACTCTATTGCAGGTGTGAACTATAGCAGCGACAGTAAATATCAGCAATCTGCTTTGTTCTAAACCATAAAAAAAATCGACTTTATTTGGGTTCAGAGCCCGTTAACATGTTGAAAAAAATAGGTGTTTGGTAATGGTTGCTGCAAATGTGTACTTTTGGCTCAAAATTTATCCACATCTTATCCATGCGGGGCTTTCCCGTATAACGGCAAAAACTATCGGAGCAAAAAGTCGATGATTTAATCAGAATAAGCGTTATTTTCTCGATGCATTGAGTGTTATAATCACGAAATGAGTGAAATTAGAACTAAAGTCCAGTTTGTCGACATCGACGAAGATATGGCGGGCCAACGCATTGATAACTTTCTGCGAGGCCAATTGAAAAACATCCCTAAAAGCGTGGTTTACAGAATCGTTCGCAAAGGGGAAGTGCGTGTTAACAAAAAACGCGTTAAAGCAGAGTACAAATTAAAAGCTGGCGATATGGTGAGAATTCCTCCTGTCACCATGGAAGAAAAAACTGATGATGCTCCGGTTAGTACTAAGTTAAGTAAAGTTGCGGAGCTCGAAGAAAAAATCATCTACGAAGATGACCACCTATTAGTACTTAATAAGCCATCAGGTACCGCAGTTCACGGCGGAAGTGGCTTAAAATTTGGTGCAATAGAGGCATTGCGGGCCTTACGCCCTCAAGCTCGTTTTTTAGAGCTTGTTCATCGTATCGATCGCGATACATCGGGGATTCTTCTTGTCGCCAAAAAGCGTTCAGCGTTGCGTCACTTGCAAGCACAGTTTCGAGAAAAAACGGTTAGGAAGTATTACTTCGCTTTGGTGATGGGGCAATGGAAACCGAGTTGTAAAGTAGTGAAAGCACCACTGCTAAAAAATGAAGTCAACAGTATTGTCCGTGTAAACCCTAACGGTAAGCCGTCTGAAACGCGATTTAAAGTACTGGAGCAATTCGAACATGCTACGTTGGTGCAGGCTAGCCCTATTACCGGTCGTACGCATCAAATTCGCGTTCATACACAATATACCGGACACCCGATTGCGTGGGATGATCGCTATGGCGACAGACGGTTCGATGCTTATACTGGTAAGTTTGGTCTCGATCGGCTGTTTTTGCATGCCGCTCATATTCAGTTTATTCACCCAGCCAATGATGAAAAGGTTGAGTTTGATGCCGATATGGAAGGGAAGTTGCTGCGAACGATCGAAAAACTACGCAATTAACTAGTTGGTGTCTTCTGAAAAACCATGCCTCCTGAATAACTAAGAGGGCTCGTTACCCTCTTAGTTTGTTGTCTGTTTGATATTGCCTACTAAAAGGGGTGAACCCCTTCGTTGGCCAGCATGTCGACTAAATCAATGAGTGGCAAACCAACCAGTGTATTTGGATCTTTACCCGATAGCTTTGAAAACAGAGCGATGCCAAGACCTTCACTCTTGAAACTACCGGCACAAAAATAAGGCTGCTCAATATCAACATAACGCGTAATTTGCTCCTCACTGAGAGCTCGAAAGGTGACTGAAAAAGTATCCAGTCTGGTTTGGCATTGGCGTGTCTCGGTGTTAAACAGTGCCAATCCAGTATAAAAGTGGATTGTTTTATTTGACTGCGCCTGTAATTGCGCAATGGCTGTCTCCCGATCCCCGGGCTTGCCAATGATGTTGCCGTCAATAACACAGACTTGATCTGAGCCGATGACGAGAGCATTTGGTCCGTTATTTCCCGCTTTTGCTTTTGCTTGTGCAAGACGCATTACCAGAGATTTGGCGTCTTCATTCTCACACGGCGTTTCATCAACATTGGGAGAGTATGTCTCATAGTCCAGTCCGAGCTTATCAAGGAGTTCGGCACGATAAGATGAAGTTGAGGCTAAAATAAGTCGATAATGGTTCATTTTATTAAGTTTGTTCTTTATCATGAGTAGCTAGGATGCTCACCAAGTGAGGTAATCCTAAATTCTTAATCCATTGGCAAAAAAAGTACAATTATTTTGCCTTTTTCTTTGACTAAATTTGATTTGGAAGATAATATTCGCGCCCTATGCAAAAGGTAAAAATACCGCGAACGGTTGACCCGGGTAAAGCGGCACAGAAACGAACTGATTACGATGGTATCATCCAAGTCAGTCTTTTTAAGCGCTTGAACGAGTCGGTTGAAGGCGTAAAACGCGATGCTAACGTCACATTGTCCTTTGGGCTAGATGAACAGCGACTGATTGTTATCTCTGGTAAAGCTAACATAGAAGTCGATTTAGAGTGTCAACGTTGTAATGAGGTTTTCGCACACGAATGCGAAGTCCAATTCACTTATACTCCTTTTTTTAGCGAGAAAAGTGAAGAGGAAGCACCGGAAGAGTACGATTTGGTAGATCTGAACGAGTACGGTGAAGTAGATCTTATACAGCTAGTTGAAGACGAGTTTATCTTGAACATGCCTCAAATAGCGATGCACGACGAAGCAGATTGTAGCGTTAATTCAAATAACTTGGTGTTTGGTGACATTCCAGAGGAAACTGTGGAAGATAAACCGAATCCATTCGATGTTTTGAAAAGCTTAAAGCGATAATTTTTAAGCATTAACATAGGAGTAGGGTCAATGGCCGTACAAAAAAGCAAAAAGTCACGTTCAATGCGTGGTATGCGTCGTTCACACGATGCACTAACGACTAGTGCTCTATCTGTAGACGCAACTTCAGGTGAAACTCACCTACGTCACAACGTGACTGCTGACGGTTACTACCGTGGCAAAAAGGTTATCAACAAGTAAGGTTGACCTTTGCAAAATATAACCGTTGCACTTGATGCAATGGGCGGGGATTTCGGTCCCTGCGTCACAGTGCCTGCCGCCGTGCAGGCACTGTCTCATTTCCCAGAGCTGAAAGTGGTTCTAGTTGGTGATAGAAATGCCATTAGAACGCAACTCCAAAAAATTGGTTACACGGGCGAAACTCGTTTGCGAGTAGAGCACTGTGACCGAGTTATTTCTAATTCCGAAAAACCTTCTTTAGCGCTTCGTAATAGTCACGATACTTCAATGCGTGTAGCCATCGATCTAGTTGAATCTTCACAAGTCGATGCGTGTGTGAGCGGCGGTAATACCGGCGCTTTGATGGCCTTGTCTCGTTTTCGTCTTAAGCTTCTTCCAGGTATTGATAGACCCGCTTTAGTGACAGCGCTTCCGACTTCCAAAGGAAATAAAACATGGATGCTGGATCTTGGGGCTAATGTATCAGTAGACTCGGAGTCCTTGTTTCAGTTCGCGGTGATGGGCAGTGCTTTAGCAGAAGAGCATCTTGGTAAGCCCGCAAGAGTCGCTATATTGAATATAGGTGCTGAAGAAATCAAAGGTAACGATTTAGTGAAGCGATGCTCTGAGCTACTTTCTCAGACTAAATCTGTTCACTATATTGGCTACATAGAAGGTAATGAACTCTTTCATGATGCCGCAGACGTGATAGTTTGTGATGGCTTCGTGGGTAACTCAGTGTTGAAGGCATGTGAAGGTACTGCACAGCTATTTGTTGACAAGTTGAAATCAAAAATGAGTGCTTCTGGTGTCAAAGGATGGTTGGCGCGAATGCTTTTCTCTGATGTTATCACTGAGCTGAAAACGCTGAACCCCGACCAGTATAATGGTGCAAGTTTGTTAGGATTGCGCGGCATAGTTATAAAAAGCCATGGCAGTGCCGACATTTCGGCCGTTGTGAACGCCATAGGAGAAGCGGTACACGAAGTTAATCGTCAAGTACCGACGCGTATCAGTGATCGCTTAGAAGCGGTCTTATTCGAGAGGCAGTATTAGTCTTCATGTATAGTAAAATATTAGGCACAGGCAGCTACCTGCCATCACAAGTTCGTACCAACGCAGATCTTGAAAAAATGGTTGATACGAATGACGAATGGATCGTAAGTCGCACAGGCATCAAAGAACGCCGGATCTCAGCTGAAGATGAATCCGTTGCGGATATGGCTTACCATGCGTCGGTCAATGCGATCGAAATGGCCGGTATCGATAAACACGATATCGATATGATTATCGTGGCGACGACCAGCAGCAGTCATGCGTTTCCGTCATCTGCATGTCAGGTTCAGGCTCAACTAGACATTCCCGGCTGCCCAGCATTCGATATAGCAGCAGCGTGTACAGGCTTTGTCTATGCACTTTCAATCGCGGACCAACACATCCGTTCAGGTATGTGTAAAAATGTTCTGGTTATTGGTTCGGATGCCCTTTCTAAAACCGTCGAAGAGATCGATCGTTCGACGATTATCTTGTTTGGTGACGCAGCGGGTGCTGTGGTAATTGGCGCAAGCGAAGAACCAGGCATTATTTCGACTCACACATACGCCGATGGGCGATTTGGCGACTTGTTAAGCCTAGAGATGCCTGTTCGAGGCGGTGAGCTAGAAAAGTGGCTTCACATGTCTGGTAATGAAGTGTTTAAAGTGGCGGTGACGCAATTGTCAAAGCTAGTTAAAGATACACTATCAGCGAATCAGATGGATAAGTCAGAGCTTGACTGGTTAGTGCCACATCAGGCGAACTATCGAATTATCTCGGCAACGGCAAAGAAACTGGGTATGTCTATGGACCAGGTCGTGGTGACTTTGGATCGTCACGGCAATACTTCTGCTGCGACCGTTCCAACTGCTCTTGATGAAGCCGTTAGAGATGGAAGAATTAAGCGCGGTCAACTGCTATTGTTAGAAGCATTTGGTGGCGGATTTACATGGGGCTCAGCACTGGTTCGTTTTTAGACGAAGGTGTTCTCAATTTAGAAAGTAATTAGCAAGTTCAATGAGTCCGTTAATATTGGACATTGCATTTAAGGAAAAAACGATGAGTAATTTCGCAATCGTGTTCCCTGGTCAGGGTTCACAAACAGTAGGTATGCTATCAGAGCTCGGTGAGCAATTTGACGTGGTTCAAAAGACATTTGCTGAAGCATCTGAAGCATTGGGCTACGATTTATGGGCGCTTGTGCAAAATGGCCCAGCAGAAGATCTTAACCAAACACACCGCACTCAACCGGCTTTGTTGACGGCGTCTGTAGCGATTTGGCGAGTTTGGCAAGAGCAGGGTACTGAAGCTCCCCTAACGCTAGCAGGTCACAGCCTAGGTGAATACTCAGCGTTAGTTTGCGCAGGCGTCATTGACTTCAAAGAAGCGGTTAAACTTGTGCAACTTCGCGGTCAATTGATGCAAGAAGCGGTGCCAGCAGGTACCGGAGCAATGTATGCGATTATCGGTCTTGATGATGCGTCTATTGCTAAAGCGTGTGAAGAAGCTGCTCAAGGTGAGGTGGTATCTCCTGTGAACTTTAACTCTCCTGGTCAGGTGGTTATTGCTGGCAGCAAAGACGCCGTCGAGCGAGCGGGTGCGCTTTGTAAAGAAGCTGGGGCAAAACGTGCACTGCCATTGCCAGTATCGGTGCCATCTCACTGCGCACTAATGAAGCCAGCTGCAGATAGGTTGGCTGTTGCTCTAGAGGCATTAGAATTTAATGCGCCATCTATCCCAGTGATTAATAACGTTGACGTAGTCGCAGAAACGGATGCAGCGAAAATCAAAGATGCATTAGTACGTCAACTTTATAGCCCAGTTCGTTGGACAGAAACGGTTCAGTCAATGAACGAGCAAGGCGTTGAGAAATTGTTAGAGTTAGGCCCTGGTAAAGTTTTAACAGGCTTAACAAAACGTATCGTAAAAACACTTAGTGCAGCGGCTGTTAACGATGCAGCGTCTTTAGAAGCGGCTAAGTAATCTAAGGAACAATAAGAAATGATAAACCTCGAAGGTAAAATTGCACTGGTTACCGGTGCAAGTCGCGGTATCGGACGTGCAATTGCTGAGCTATTAGTTGAGCGTGGCGCAACCGTTATTGGTACAGCGACAAGTGAACGTGGTGCAGAAGCGATCAGCGAGTATCTTGGCGAGAACGGTAAAGGTCTTGCGTTAAACGTGACTGATGTTGAGTCGATTGAATCTGTTCTTAAACAGATCAATAGTGACTTTGGTGCGTTAGACATTCTTGTTAATAACGCGGGTATCACCCGTGATAACTTGCTAATGCGTATGAAAGATGACGAATGGACAGATATCATGGATACAAACCTGACGTCTATTTTCCGTCTTTCTAAAGCTGTTTTGCGTGGAATGATGAAAAAACGCAACGGTCGTATTATCAACGTTGGTTCAGTTGTTGGCACTATGGGTAACGCTGGACAAACAAACTATGCAGCAGCAAAAGCGGGCGTGATCGGCTTTACTAAGTCAATGGCACGTGAAGTTGCTTCAAGAGGTGTGACGGTGAACACAGTTGCGCCAGGTTTTATTGAAACTGATATGACAAAAGCGCTGAATGATGAGCAACGAGCTGCTACACTATCGGCAGTCCCGGCTGGTCGATTAGGTGACCCGCGCGAGATTGCTTCAGCTGTCGCATTTTTAGCCTCACCTGAAGCGGCTTACATTACTGGCGAGACAATTCACGTCAATGGTGGCATGTACATGGTTTGATCCGTGTAACATTTGTGCATGATTTAAGTCAAAATAGTACTGAATTTCGGTTAAATTCGCTAAGTTTGTGGTTTGACCAGCAAGGACCCCCTTGCAACTTTCAACAGTTAGAATAAACTACGGAAACATCGCATTGAGCGACATCTGTAAAGGAAAAGAAAAAATGAGCAACATCGAAGAACGCGTAAAGAAAATCATTGTTGAACAGCTAGGTGTAGACGAAGCAGAAGTTAAAAACGAAGCTTCTTTTGTAGACGATCTAGGTGCAGATTCTTTGGACACAGTTGAGCTAGTAATGGCTCTAGAAGAGGAATTCGACACTGAAATCCCTGACGAAGAAGCTGAGAAGATCACTACTGTTCAAGCTGCTATCGACTACGTAAATAGCGCTCAGTAATATCTCTAACAGGCGGCCTTCTGGCCGCCTGTGTTTCGTTCAACCTTTCCCCTTTCATCATCATATATCAACCCCCGGAGAATAAAATCATGTCCAAGCGTCGTGTTGTTGTCACTGGCATGGGTATGTTGTCACCGGTAGGCAACACCGTAGAATCTTCATGGAAAGCCCTATTAGAGGGTCAAAGTGGTATCGTAGATATCGATCACTTTGATACAGCAGAATTTTCAACTCGCTTTGCTGGCTTAGTTAAAGACTTTGATAGCAGTGTGTATTTGTCCAAAAAAGACGCTCGCAAGATGGATCTGTTTATTCAGTACGGCATCGCTGCGGGTATTCAAGCTTTAGAGGACTCAGGCCTTACAGTTACCGACGAAAATGCCGCTCGTGTAGGCGTCGCTATCGGCTCCGGTATCGGTGGTCTAGATCTTATAGAAAAAGGTCATGAGGCTTTGGTAAATAAAGGACCTCGTAAAGTAAGCCCTTTCTTCGTACCTTCAACGATTGTTAATATGGTTGCAGGTCAACTGTCCATTCTTCGCGGTCTACGTGGTCCAAACATCGCAA
Source organism: Vibrio gelatinilyticus (assembly GCF_022836845.1). Taxonomy (GTDB): domain Bacteria; phylum Pseudomonadota; class Gammaproteobacteria; order Enterobacterales; family Vibrionaceae; genus Vibrio; species Vibrio gelatinilyticus. The sequence continues at coordinate 269,517 of NZ_JAJNNZ010000001.1, read as the reverse complement.
TTTCGACTGCGTGTACTACCGGCCTTCACAATATTGGCCATGCAGCTCGTATGATTGCTTACGGAGACGCAGAAGCGATGGTAGCAGGTGGTGCTGAAAAAGCATCAACGCCTCTTGGTATGGCCGGTTTCGGTGCAGCAAAAGCGCTATCGACGCGTAATGATGAGCCTCAAAAAGCCTCTCGTCCATGGGACAAAGACCGTGATGGTTTTGTTCTTGGTGACGGAGCAGGTATGGTTGTACTTGAAGAGTACGAACATGCGAAAGCTCGCGGTGCAAAAATCTACGCAGAACTGGTGGGTTTTGGTATGAGCGGCGACGCTTATCATATGACATCACCAAGTGCCGACGGCTCTGGTGGTGCTTTGGCGATGGAAGCTGCAATGCGCGATGCTGGTTTGACTGGCGAGCAGATTGGTTATGTCAACGCTCACGGTACATCTACTCCAGCCGGTGATGTCGCTGAAATCGCAGGTATCAAGCGTGCATTGGGCGAAGAAGGTTCGAAGCAAGTAGTTGTTTCATCAACTAAGTCTATGACTGGCCACCTTTTGGGTGCAGCGGGCTCTGTTGAATCTATCATCACTATCATGTCTTTAGTTGATCAGACGGTTCCACCAACGATTAACCTAGATAACGTTGATGAAGGTTGTGATCTAGACCTCGTACCACACACGGCTCGTAAAGTTGAAATGGAATACGCTTTGTGTAATTCATTTGGTTTCGGTGGAACAAATGGCTCGCTTATCTTTAAAAAGATGTAACCGTTACCCGAAAAAGTAACTTGAGTTCTAACGGCTTGATGCTTAGCATTAAGCCGTTTTGTTTTTATGGAGAGAAAGCATGTTTTGGCGCAAGGGTGATGAAATTAAGACGGTTTCAGTGACCGACCGCTCTTTTCAATACGGAGATGGTTGTTTCACCACGATGCTGACTCGCCATGGCATGATTGAGCATTGGCCTTTGCATGTTGAGCGATTAGAAAGGGCACTAGCAGCTTTGAACATCGCCGCCCCTAATTGGGCCCCCCTAGAACAAGAGCTTGTTAGCCATGCACTTCTCCAAGAACGAGCTGGTTTGAAGATTCACATCAGCCGAGGTGAGGGCGGTCGTGGTTATTCACCTCAAGGGTTAACACCTCTCATTACAATCAGTGCATTTTCTTATCCAAGTCAGTATCAAAAATGGCAATCTGAAGGGATAAATCTGGGAATTTGTGAGCGTCGTCTCGGGATTAACCCATTGTTAGCAGGACTCAAACATAATAACCGCCTTGAACAGATATTATTGAAAGATGAGTTAGAGTCTCATGGCTTTCATGATGGTATTGCCTTGAATCTCGATGGTTATGTAATCGAAACGACGATGGCGAATTTATTTTGGGTCACAGATGGCTCACTGTATACGCCAGCATTGAACTTAAGTGGTGTATCTGGAGTGATGCGGAAATGTGTTCTCCAAGAGGCAGAGATCTTAGGCTATCAAGTCGTGGTCGGTGATTTTCAACTAGATTCATTATATGAGGCTCAGGAGTTATTTATTTGTAATTCCCTGCTTGGTGTTGCGCCTGTTACTCAAATCGCAGGGACATCGTTCAAGATCGGCACCATAACAAGGGATATTCAGGAGAGATTAGGTCAGTGGTAAAAAAACTATTAGTACTATTTTTGCTTTTGTGTGTAACCGCAGTAGCCGGTTTTTGGTTCATCAATAAACAAGTTTCCAACTTTTTAGCTCAATCTTTGGTCATTGAAGAACCCGTTTTGCTTACAGTTAAAGCCGGCAATAGTCTGGCGACAATAGTGAATCATATTGTTGGCCAGAAATGGGTTGAAGACAGCGAGTTCAAGCCGCTGCTTCGACGCCTACACCCAGAGCTGGCTAATATCAAAGTCGGTACCTTTCAACTAAAGCCTGGTGATACCCTTAATGATTCACTATTGAGGGTGGTTTCAGGGAAAGAGTATCAATTGACCATTACTTTTATCGAAGGATCACGGTTTATCGAATGGCAGCAGCAGTTAGCTGTAGCGCCTCATTTAGTTCATAAAACTTCAAAAATGTCAGAGCAAGACATTGCCAACGCGCTTCAAATTGAACACTCGAAATTAGAAGGGTTGTTTCTTGCTGAAACCTATCAGTACAGCGTGGGTGACAGTGACTTAGATATCCTGAGGCGAGCACATCGAAACTTAATGAGGGTCTTGGATGTTGAATGGCAGACAAGGCAAGAGAAGTTACCATTGAAGTCTCCTTATGAGGCGTTGATCTTAGCATCCATTATTGAAAAAGAGACCGCTGTCGCTTCCGAACGAGAACGTGTCTCTGCGGTTTTTGTTAATCGATTAAACAAACGCATGCGTCTACAAACGGACCCAACGGTCATTTATGGAATGGGTGACCGATATAAAGGGAATATTCGCAAGCGAGATTTACGTGAGTCAACGCCTTACAATACCTATGTCATTAATGGACTGCCACCAACACCGATAGCCATGGCCGGAGAAGCGTCTATCGCCGCGGCTTTGCATCCAGAGGATAGCAATTATTTGTATTTTGTTGCGAGCGGAACAGGAGGGCACGTGTTCTCTAAAAATCTAAGAGATCATAACCGAGCCGTTCAACAGTATTTAAAACATTTAAGAAGTCAAAAATGAAACAAGGTAAATTTATCGTTATAGAGGGGCTAGAAGGCGCTGGTAAAAGCACGGCGATTAATGCCCTTCTAAGTGAGTTACAAAAAGCGGGTATCGCTAATGTTATTAACACGCGAGAGCCGGGTGGAACGGTGTTAGCTGAAAAAATGCGAGCGCTAGTAAAAGAAGAACATGAGGGCGAAGCGTTACAAGACACTTCGGAGCTATTACTGATGTACGCAGCGCGTATTCAGTTGGTCGAAACGGTGATTAAGCCAGCATTGGCCAAAGGGCATTGGGTTGTAGGTGATAGACACGACTTATCGTCACAGGCCTATCAAGGAGGAGGTCGCGAAATTGACCTTCAAACAATGAGCGCTCTTAAAAATATCGCGCTTAAAGGCTTCGAACCTGATTTAACCTTATATTTAGATATCGACCCTAAAGTGGGGTTGGAACGTGCCCGTGGTCGTGGCGAGCTCGACAGAATTGAAAGAATGGACATTAGCTTTTTTGAGCGAACGCGTCAGCGGTATCTTGAACTAGCGTCGGAAAACCCTTCAATTGTTGTTATCAACGCTCAACAGACAATAGAGCAAGTGCAAAGTGATATTTGTGCCGCGCTTCAGGCATGGCTAAGGGAAACAAAAGGCTGATTGTGATGGAATTGTCTCCTTGGTTACAAACGAGCTGGCGGTCATTGCAACAAGCCATTGCGGCAGACCGAACGCCCGCTTCATTATTGATTGAAGGCCCTAACGGTTTGGGACCCGAAACATTAGTTTCACGCTATATATCCGCGATTATGTGCCAAAACTCTGATAATGAGCCATGCGGGTTTTGTCATGCTTGTGACTTAATTAAGTCGAATAGTCACCCTGATATTCACTGGTTGAGACCGGAAGAAGGCAAATCGGGTATTGGCGTTGAACAGATACGACAGTCTAACCGTTGGGCTCAGGAAACATCACAACTGGGTGGCTACCGGGTAATCATTATCGAACCTGCTGAAGCAATGAATGAGTCAGCATCAAATGCGCTGCTAAAAACATTAGAAGAGCCAGCGAGTACGTGCTTGTTTGTACTGTTGAGCCAAAATAGTCATCGTCTCTTGCCAACAATACGCAGTCGTTGTGAGGTGTGGAGCTTACCAATGCCTAGCGAAGCGATGGTTCTGGAGTGGGTGAGCAATCAAACACAAAAAAGCGTTCCTAGCTACGTTGCCATGCTTAACTCTTATTTGCCGCTAACGACGTTACGTTTTGTCGACGATGGTTGGGGAAGTGTTTATAGCCAGTGTGAACAGGAGCTGGTGAGTTTTTTGCGTTCTGATAGACTTGATACAGCGCCGCTTTGGAAGCTGATCAGCAAAGCCGATGCCCCGATGGTCGTTATTCTTGGGTGGTATTGGGTGTTGTTGGTTGAATGTCAAAAACAAGCTTTCAAATTGAATTCATCAAGCTTGTTGCCAGGCGTCTCTGATGTTGCGAAGCAGTTAACCTACGAAATGGCTTATACGCAAGCTTCTCGCTTGCAAGAGTTGATCGAGCAATTGTCCCAGAACCCAGGTCTAAATGCAGAGTTACTTGTAGTAAATTGGCTCTACCAGTTTGATTAAAATGAAATTTATTGAAGTAAGTATTTATTATGTTTGTTGATTCCCACTGTCACCTTGACAAGCTTGATTACGATGATGTGCACCTCGATGTAAGTGATGTCATTAACAAAGCCCAATCTGCCAATGTAAAACGATTGCTGTCGGTTGGTGTTACGCTTGATTCGTTTCCGAAAATGCTTGAGCTAATTGAGCCTTACTCTCAAGTTGTTGCCTCTTGTGGCGTTCACCCACTTGATGTGGAAAGTGAGTTTTCTTTGGCAAGGCTCGCTGAGTATTCCAGTCATTCTCGCGTTGTCGCCATCGGCGAAACTGGGCTTGATTATCATTACCAGCCAGAAACTGCTGAGTTGCAAAGAACTCGCTTTAAGCAACATGTTGACCTTGCAGTTAAGTTAAGTAAGCCGTTAATCATCCACACGCGAAATGCTCGTGAAGATACACTGCAAATTTTGCGCGAGGGCCAAGCCGATAAATGTGGTGGTGTCATTCACTGTTTTACAGAAGATCTTGCTTTTGCACAGGCAGCAATGGATTTAGGTTTTTATATATCTATCTCAGGTATTGTTACATTTCGCCAAGCGACGGAGCTGAAAGAAGTGGTTAAGCAATTGCCGCTTGAGCGACTACTTATAGAAACAGATTCACCATACTTAGCGCCAGTTCCTCATCGAGGAAAAGAGAATCAACCGGCTTATGTGGTAGAGGTCGCAGCCTATATTGCGCAGCTAAAAGGCTGTTCTTTGCAAGAGGTTGCCGAAAATACCACCAATAATTTTGAGAAACTTTTTTTTCGATAGAAAGTAAACTTTGTTCATTTTTGACTAAAAAAGGTACTGATAGTGCCTTTTTTTATGCGTAGAACATTAAATGTGGAAAAAATTTGATGTTAACCGAAAATGTTGAAGTTAAATTAGCCCGAAAAGCAAAAGTGTAATTATGTTACGAAAAATAACATATCATACTATTTTATTTACTAGTCAAAATTAATCAATTAATTAATAAAACACATAATAATCAATGTCATACGCTAGGTGTAATGCGTTACAAGGTACTTTTCGCACTGTGATCTACTTTGTGTTTTGAAACTAAATTCCGTCAGTGAGTAGAAACCTATAGTCAGAGCAAGATATATTTAGAGGCAGAAAATATAATTCAAATCGTGGTTACATTTTCAATGGGTGCTAACATTTAAGGCTACGGGGGTGTGCCGTTAGAGCCCAGAATTCTAATAACTTTATCAGGAGCATAAACATGTTTAAGAACCTTTTTGCTAACCTGCAAAAAGTCGGTAAGTCTCTGATGCTACCAGTATCAGTACTTCCGGTTGCAGGTATTCTATTAGGGGTTGGTGCTGCCGACCTTGGCTTCATTCCAGATGTTGTTTCTAACTTGATGGAACAAGCCGGTGGTTCAGTCTTCGGTCAAATGGCACTTCTCTTCGCTGTAGGTGTTGCACTTGGCTTTACTAACAATGACGGTGTTGCAGGTCTAGCTGCAATCGTTGGCTACGGCATCATGACAGCAACGCTTGGCGTAATGGCTGGTATCATGGGCGTAGAGAAAATCGATACTGGTGTACTAGGTGGTATCCTTGTTGGTGGTGTGTCTGCTTGGGCATTTAACCGCTTCTTCAAGATCCAACTTCCAGAGTATCTTGGCTTCTTCGCTGGTAAGCGTGCTGTGCCAATCATCACTGGTTTCGCTGCTATCGGCCTTGGTATCCTACTTTCTGTCGTATGGCCACCAATCGGCGCAGGCATTGGATCTTTCTCTCACTGGGCTGCAGAGCAAAACCCAACATTGGCGTTCGGTATCTACGGTATCGTTGAGCGTTCTCTGATTCCATTTGGTCTTCACCACGTTTGGAACGTACCATTCTTCTTCGAAGCGGGTACTTGTGTGAACGCTGCTGGCGAAACTCAAAACGGTGTACTTACTTGTTACCTAGTTGCTGATGAAGCATCTCGTGCTGCTGGTAATGGCTTTGGTCAACTGGCGGGCGGTTACATGTTCAAGATGTTTGGTCTACCTGCTGCTGCTATCGCGATTGCACATTCTGCTAAGCCAGAAAACCGCGCGAAAGTAATGGGTATCATGGCATCTGCTGCTCTTACATCTTTCCTTACAGGTATTACTGAGCCAATCGAATTTTCTTTCCTATTCGTTGCTCCATTACTTTACGGAATTCACGCTCTACTAGCAGGTTCTGCATACGTAGTTGCTAACACACTAGGTTTTGTACACGGTACGTCATTCTCACACGGTTTGATCGATTTCGTTGTTCTATCTGGTAACGCTCAGAAAATGGTATTGATGTTTGCTTGTGGTATCGCATACGCAGCCATCTACTACGTAGTGTTCCGTACAGTCATCAAAGCTCTTGATCTTAAGACTCCTGGTCGTGAAGACGAAACAGAAGACCAAGCTTCAGTGGCTTCTGGCTCTGAAATGGCAGGCGAACTAGTTGCCGCATTCGGTGGTAAAGCTAACATTACGGCTCTAGACGCATGTATCACACGTCTACGTGTTTCTGTAGCAGATACAGAAGTTGTTGACCAAGACCGTCTAAAAGCACTAGGTGCTGCAGGTGTTGTTGTTGTTGCAGGTGGTGTTCAAGCTATCTTCGGTACTAAGTCTGACAACCTTAAAACTGATATGGACGAGTGGATCCGTAACAACGGTTAATTCGCGCATACAGTTTAGATTGAGAAGGGAAGAGCTTATGCTCTTCCCTTTTTTTGTTCTGATCATTTCCTCTCATAGATCCCACTTTTATTCGATAGAGACTATGCTTTCCCCATATATTTGCGGTTAGCTTGCTTACAGATGACAATTTTCTGATTCAAGTGGCTAGAATGACCGCACTTAAACGTCCGACATTAATTGTGCGGTGTGAGCAACAAATTTAGTCAATTGAGAGTTATCCATGAAAAGCAAAATTCTACTCCCTACTGTGCTATTAGCGACTTTCTCATTGGTTTCAATGGGCGCTTTTGCAGCAAGCACTACAGCCGGTGGGGAAGAGCAGTGGCAGATCGTTGAAGAGGGCAGCCCTGCCGCTAAACCTAAAACACAGGCAAAACCAGCACCGGCTAAGAATCATAAAGTTGCTTCAACATCGAACTCTAGCTCGTCTCAAGGACAATCAAAGAGTCGATCTAACGCTCGCTCTAGTCAGTCATCTTCTGGCTCTTTTAAGCTGGGTATGGGTCTAGATCAGGGCTTTGGCGTTGTTGGCCAGATACATAATAAGGTGAACTTTGCGATAGGTAACGATGGCATTGCTGCCGATTACATCTTTAATAAAGGCAGTTTCGGCTCTGATGTTCCGTTTACGTGGTTTGCGGGTGTAGGTGGTCAAATCAAAAAACACGACAAATTTGGACCAAGAATTGCGTTAGGTGTTGAGCTTGATATTTCTAGAAACTGGGATGCCTATGCGCAACTCACACCCAATGTAATGTTCCATGAAAGTGACTTGAAGTTTGGGATGGGTGCCGGGATTGGCATACGTTATCAGTTCTAATTAAAAAGCCAGTGATCTAAAAGACCCCCAATCGTTGGGGGTCTTTTTATTTTGGCTATTTGCTCATGGCTTTTTTGATGCAGTAGCAAGCGCCACCCCATGTTATGCCAAGACCTAAAACCATCATGATGATTGCACTTGTTGTCATGTTAAGCTTCCTTCTTACTTGTGATATTCACGACTACGCCAACTGTTACCAATAGTGCCATTAATCCCCAGCCAAGTAGCATAAGATCAAACTGTGCATACCCACCATAACCATCTGACAGTAGAGTTTGGAACTTAGTCGCAACAATAATTGCCAAGATAACGGGTGTAATAAAGCGTAGGCACACATCGAACCAGATCCCGATATTGAAGTCAGAGATTTTGTTAACGTATTCGCGCACATCGGCGATTTTCAGTAACCACGTCATCAATAGAATTTCGATCAGACAGCCGGTGACGATGCCGATATTATTGGCAAAGTGATCCACTAGGTCGAGTAGCAGCAGGCCGCCATTAGTAGCAAATGCCATCGAAATGATAAGTCCAGCGCCGCAAATGACGTTAGCCGCTTTTTTACGTGTCCACTTTAGCTTGTCAATAATGGCAGAGGTAACAGCTTCCATAATAGAGATGTGAGAGCTTAGACCTGCAATAACAAGAGCGAAGAAGAATAGTGGTCCTAGGATGTACGGTGCCGGTAATAAGTTGATAGCTGCAGGCAGGGTAACGAACGCTAATCCTACGCCTGCTGAAACCACTTCAGTTAATGGTTTGCCCTGTTCTTCAGCCATATAGCCAAGAACCGAGAAGATCATGATACCAGCTAGGATTGAGAAGCCGCAATTGATCAACACCGTCATAAACGCATTGTTAGTGATGTCAGACTTTTCAGGTAAGTAACTTGAGTAGGCGAGCATAATGGCAAAGCCAATACTCAGGGTAAAGAAGATTTGCCCATAAGCTGCCGCCCAGACTTTGACATCCCAGATTTTACTAAAGTCCGGTTCGAATAAATAGTTTACGCCATTGAGCGCACCAGGCAAAAATGCCATGCGAGCAATCAATAGCAATACCATAATAAAGAGTACAGGCATCATAATCTTAGCTGCGCGTTCAATACCTGCTTTAACGCCTCTAGCGACGGCTGTATAGGTGATCCCCCACGCAATGAGCATTGCGCCGGCAATTTTCCATTGGATAGAGCCTAGGCTAGTTGGGGAGTTATCACCCAGCTGCAAATACTCACCAAAGAAGAAAGCATTGGTATCCGTTCCCCAGCTTTGAGTAAATGACATGCCGAAGTAAGAAATAGCCCAACCGATTACCGCCACATAGTAGACCGCGATAGTTGCAGCAACCCCGACTTGAAACCAACCAAGCCATTCAAATTTTGAATTGATTTTTGCCAGTGTTCGTGGAGCCGAGCCGCGGTATTTCTGCCCCATGCTGAACTCAAGGATCATAAATGGTATACCGGCTGTCAGCATCGCAAAAAGGTAAGGGATAAAGAATGCGCCGCCACCATTTTCGTACGCCATATACGGGAAACGCCAGATGTTGCCAAGTCCAATTGCAGATCCCACTGCCGCAAGGATAAACCCTACACGGGATCCCCATTGTTCTCGTTTCATAGTTAACTCCTGTTTAACTTCATTCTGTGACTAAAGCTACCTTAACCAGATTTATGACTATCGGGCTATTTCTCGAAAATTTAACGAAACATTGGGTGGTTATAGTTGTAAGAATGCTAACAGTAGCAAAATAACCCGTAATTAGCATGGTTAGGTAGTTGATTGTTCTTTTGATATTGTCGTTCTAGTGCGTAAACTGAAATATTCAGCTGTGCATGCAGGCAAGATTACCTACTTAGTTATCATTTAGCAATGGATTAGAATACGTAGAGGAACGTTCGCAAATAGTGTGATTGATGTCAAAACTAACCCTGGTCAATGTTAAATTCTAATTTCTTGTTGGCGTGGTGATCTTGAAGGGAGGTTTGTACCCAAGATGGTGGTCAATAATGCTTATTTTCTTTTTGGTGTAACTGACTATAATCATTAAAGAAAGTAGAACATATCAATTACTATTTTTACCATAATTTAACGATTCATTTGTCAGAAAGCGATCGAGATGCCTACATTCGACTGAAACTGGTTCATCCATTGAGTTTGAAAACCAATTAGACAACTTTGCTCCGTTGTGGGTAGGGTACAAATTGATACCGACTCGCTATCCACAACAGTGCCCAGCCAACGGATCTGTCCTGTCAAAGAAAGCTGTTTCGTGATTTTATATTCTAGCCCTCCAAAAAGAGAGGTCGAGAAACCAGTATGGTTTTTTGTCCAGTCGGCAGAAACGTGAGAAGCGCCAATGCCTATTCCAAGATAAGACGAAGTATTCTCTGTGATGGGATATACGACGCTGCTTTGAAAATGAAGGTAACTTATCGATGAGTTGAGGTTGAGCTGCTCAAGAGATGAATCTTGCTGGGCATAAAAGACGCCCATTCTTCCATTTTGAAAGGGCAGCTCAATGGCAATAGCGGCATTTGCAGAAGGCGAAATGTCATAGGATTTATCATCACCAGTCTTTGCTTCTCCTCCCATGGTATAACCGACGAACGGTGTGATTATAAGGTCGGCTTGTGCGTGTTCTGTATTGCAAGCCATTAACGCTATTACCAATAAAACTGGTGTTGCTCCTGGGAAAAATCTCATCATTGATAAGCCTTTTATAGTCATGGTGAACGGCAAAGTTGACTGTGACTTTATTGCCACAATATCGAGATAACTTTAGAAATATTAGGAATATGTGTCACAATAGTAAAGTAAGGCACATAAGGAGTTCATATGCAACAAGATCTAAAGTTCGCGCTAATTATTACGTTTGTGATTCTGGCAACTCTTATTGGTTTCGGCGTTATTGCAATTACGGCACAGTAGGTAAGAACGATGGTGAATTCAGGATCTGTCACCAATTCTAATACCGTTGTTGACTTTGATATCTTAACTAAGTACGTCACTGGGAAAACAGCCTTAGTTGCTCAAGGCGGAGGCCAGCGTGGTATCTTTACCGCTGGCGTATTAGACGCATTTCTCCTTTCTAATTTTGATCCTTTCGATGAGTTTTACGGCACTTCTGCTGGTGCTCTTAATCTTTGTGCCTATCTTTGCCAACAACCTGGGTTAGGAAAGTCTTTTCTGACGGAGCTAACAACAGATTCACGTTTCTTTAGTCTCTTTGGCTTTATGAGGCGAAAACAAGCGTTAGGTCTCGATTGGGCTTTCGGTAAGCTCAAGGACTACCCTTACAAACTGGATATCGATATGGGGCGGCAGGTCCTTGGTGAGCGAAAGGCTTATGCTGCCGTTACGCACAACCTTTCCTTTAAGGACGCGTATTTCGAAATGCTAAAAGACAATTGGTTCGATGTATTGATGGCAACCAGTGCGATCCCTAATTTGTATAATGGCGTTATTCCTTTAGATGGGCAGGAGTATGTCGACGGTGGAGTGTCGGCGTCGATTCCAGTGCAAGAAGCCTGGCGAAAGGAGAATCGAACCATAATTGTTATCCGCACCGAGGGACTTTCTTCAGATATCGACGAACCGATCGCCGATGCACCAAAAGTAAATAACAATGTTACTTGGTTTCGTGAGTCTTTAAATCAACTGCAAATCCAATGGCAAGAAAAGGTATCTCAATGGACTAGCGATTGGAACTCCTTTTTTGACGTTCAGGTCGAGAAAGCAAAGCTACAAAAGCATGAGCATTCTCATTTGAGTGCATTGAACGGAGGTCGCTGGTTGTTTGGTAGTGGCGATATATATCGCTTAAGCCATTTAATGGGCGAAAAGTTTGATTCTGGTTTTGCCGACATGCTGATGGTTCACTACCAGACTTATGCACTGACACAAGACTTTTTGAATCTGCCCCCTGATGATTGTTACATTCTTCAGATTCGACCAGATCAACCTTTGCGAACGTCGTCATTGCTGAGCAAGAAAGAAGACATTCTTCACGACTACGAATTAGGGTTGGATGCCGGTTTTCGCTTCATTGAAGCTTACGGGCAAGTTTTTGCAAATTACCACCGGATTTCTCGCTAACAATGATGCTCATTTATTGTTAGAGCAAAATAAGTAATAAAAGAGTGCTGTATTTCATGTCATACGCACTTTCAACCCCGACAATATAAGATGCTGTTTTCGTCCAGCCTAATCCCCCTTTACGAATACTCAAAAAAATCGTTAATTTTTGTCATTAAATTTGACTGGCCGCGCAAAGATTTGAGTTGATGCGTGATGTTTGTCACGGCGATATATCAAACTGCTTCACAATTACTTCGCAAAGTAAAAAAATTACTAGGTCGTTGTTTTTTGGAGTACAAGATGTACATGGCTCAACCCGGTCACATTGATCACATTAAGCAGGTCAATGCTGGTCGAGTGTATAAACTGATAGACCAACATGGACCTATCTCACGTATTGATCTTTCGAAGCAGAGTGAACTTGCGCCAGCAAGTATTACTAAGATCACTCGTGAGTTGATCGCCGCGCATCTCATTCATGAAACAACCGTTCAAGAAGCCACGTCTCGTGGCCGTCCGGCTGTTGGATTACAAACCAATAATCAGGGTTGGCAATTTTTATCAATGAGGCTCGGTCGAGGGTATCTGACGATTGCATTGCATGAACTTGGCGGCGATGTGCTCATTGACACCAAAATCGATATTCATGAGCGCGATCAAGACGACGTTCTCGCTCGATTGCTTTTTGAAGTGGAAGAGTTCTTCCAAACTTACTCAGAGCAACTGGACCGTGTGACTAGTATTGCTTTAACGCTACCAGGTCTGGTGAATTCTGAAAAAGGCATTGTGTTACAAATGCCGCATTACAACGTCAACAATTTGGCAATCGGTCCCGAAATCTACAAAGCGACGGGTTTACCTGTATTTGTTGCCAACGACACTCGAGCGTGGGCTTTGGCCGAAAAGCTATTTGGTCACTCTCAAGATAACGACAATTCAGTGCTTATATCTATTCACCATGGGTTGGGCGCTGGCATCATCTTAGATGGCCGAGTCCTGCAAGGTCGACACGGTAATATCGGTGAACTAGGTCATATTCAAATTGATCCAAACGGTAAGCTTTGTCATTGCGGCAATGTTGGATGTTTAGAGACGGTCGCAAGTTCACAGGCGATTCGTGATGAAGTGCAAAGACGTATTGAAGCTGGCGAGGAGTCGAGCTTATGCGAGCAAGAAGTAGTCTCGGTAGAAAGTATTTGTGAAGCAGCGGTCAATGGCGATCCATTGGCAGTTGACGTGATACAAAATTTGGCTCAATACCTAGGCTCTGCTATCGCGATTGTAATCAACCTTTTCAATCCAGAAAAAGTTCTCATCGGCGGCGTGATTAATCAGGCAAAGGATATACTTTATCCAGCAATCGAAAAATGCATCCATGAACAAAGTTTGCCAGTGTATCATCAAGATCTAGAGTTGGTAGAGTCACGTTTTTACAAGCAGGCAACCATGCCAGGTGCCGCACTGGTTAAACAGGCTCTTTTTGATGGTTTACTGCTAATGAAAGTAGTCGAAGGTTAATCCAGTTTTCTGTAGTTGTAGTAAAGAGCCATTTTCTTGCATTGTAAATTAAATTTTTTATTGGCATAGCCGATATCATGGATTGGTACTTACATTCCTTCTCAAGGAAGCAATATGTCGAGTGTATTAAACTCTGTCGATAAACGTACACAATTAGTCGGTGAAAATAGGCTCGAGTTGTTATTGTTTACTTTGAACAGCAGACAAACGTTTGCTATTAATGTATTTAAAGTTAAAGAAGTGCTTAAACTTCCTATAATGACGTCTTTACCTGGCTCACATCCCAGTATCCGAGGCGTTGCTTCCCTTAGAGGCCTCTCTGTACCTGTGATTGACTTACGACAGGCTATTGGCTTCCCTAAGCCTCGTGAAGAGCAATCAGAGGCGAATCTGATCATCACTGAGTACAATCGTTCAACACAAGGTTTTTTAGTCGGTGAAGTACGTAATATCGTCAATACCGCTTGGACTGAAATTCAACCGCCACCGAAGACAACTGGCCGTTCAACCTACTTGACGGCCATCACTAAAGTACAAGATCAAGATAGCGATGCGATACGACTTGTTGAAATCATCGATGTCGAAAAAGTACTGGCAGAGATTGTGGATTACGATGTTTCGATCTCTGACAATGTCTTAGATGACTCTCTTCTGCCCATCTTACAAGGTAAAAAAATCCTGATTGTTGATGATTCTTCTACGGCTCGCCAACAAGTTAAGGGCACGTTATCTCAGCTAGGTGTCGAGGTCATTGAGTGCTTTGATGGGCTTATGGCCTTGAATTTGCTAAAACAGTGGCGAGATGAAGGACTCGATGTAGCGCAAGAGCTTCTTATGATGATAACGGATGCCGAAATGCCAGAAATGGACGGTTATAAATTGACGCATGAAGTGCGTAATGACCCATTGATGAAAGAACTGTACATCACTTTAAACACGTCACTCAGTGGTAGTTTTAACGAAGCTATGGTTGAGAAGGTGGGCTGTGACCGATTCATCTCGAAATTCCAGCCCGACCTATTAGTGGGTGTGATTCAAGAACGTGTACGTCAACTTCTTTAATTTGTCATCGAGAAGGGCCACATAGGCCCTCTTTAATGGAAGTCTCGTGATTGTGTCTGTAAGCCAGCTAAACGGTCTGTAAGATCAATCAACCGGCCAGCAATGACGTGAGTCACTTCCCCCTCTCTTTCTAGAATGCCTTTTACTTTTAATATCTTTGCCGACAAGTAGGCTTGCTTTTGTGCTTCTGCGGTGGCGCGCCAAACCACGACATTGATGTTCCCAGTATCGTCCTCAAGAGTAAAAAAGGTCACTCCTGCTGCTGTTCCGGGCGATTGCTTTCCAGTGACAACCCCAACCACGCTAACCAATGACTTATTTGGTTTAGTGATCAACTCATTCATTTTGGTCAATCGTCCTAGCTGCCCAGCCTGTTCTAATAAACGAATAGGGTGCTTATCAAGAGATAGGTTCATTGCGGTGTAATCTTCGAGCAGCTCCTCAACATCGTTAGGGCGGTGTGGCAGCGAATTTTCGTGGCTGATATCGTCTTTAAAAAGGGGTAAATCGGATAAAGTATCCATCATCGCCCATCGAGTCGCATAGCGATCACCTGAAATACATTCTAAGGCGTTTGCTGATGAAAGTTGCTCAACTTCCCGTCGATTAAGTCCTAATTGTTTTACTTGAGTCGTCGTGCTAAAGCCTGTCTTAGGACGATGTTGGATAAGGTGTTGAATGGTTTTCTCATTTAGTCCTTTGACTTGACGAAACCCCAATTGTAGAACTATCCCTTGATCACATACGGTGAGTTTGTGGTGATAATCTGAACGGTTGATGCACACTGGCAGTATCTTGATATGATGTCGCTGCGCATCTTGAATTAATTGGGATGCGCTGTAAAAGCCCATGGGTAAACTATTAAGTAAAGATGCGTAAAAAGCATAAGGATAATAGTGCTTTAGCCAGGCTGAACAATATGCCAATACCGCAAATGAGGCGGAATGACTTTCAGGAAAACCATACTCACCAAAGCCACAGATTTGTTCAAACAATCGGTTGGCAAATTCTAGAGAATAACCTTTGCTTTGCATTCCATCGATGAGTTTCGATTTGAATTTAAAAAGGTCGCCGCTCTTTTTCCAGGCCGCCATTGCTCGCCGCAGTTGGTCGGCTTCGCCACCAGTAAAGCCTGCTGCGACCATCGCTAATTTTATCACTTGCTCTTGAAAGATAGGCACGCCTAGTGTGCGAGATAGTACCTCTTTTACTTCCTCAGATGGGTAGCTGATTGTTTCTTCGCCATTACGCCTTTTAAGAAATGGGTGCACCATATCCCCTTGTATCGGACCGGGGCGAACAATGGCTATTTGGATCACGAGATCATAATAACTGGCTGGCTTTAGGCGAGGTAACATACTCATTTGTGCACGAGATTCTATTTGAAAGACCCCAACGGTGTCGGCTTTTTGAATCATGTTATACACCGTAGCATCGTCTTGTTGTCGAGTGATTTCTGCAATCGTTAATGCGCGACCGTAATGTTTCTCGATAAGCCCAAAGCATTTTCGAATGGCGGTAAGCATACCTAGAGCTAAGACATCGACCTTAAGTAACCCTAGGCTTTCTAAGTCGTCTTTGTCCCATTGAATAACGGTTCTGTCAGGCATTGACGCGTTTTCTACGGGGACTAACTCATACAGTGGACCTGATGAAATTACAAAGCCTCCGACATGCTGTGATAAGTGGCGCGGAAAGCCAAGTATCTCATCCACTAGTTCAATAAACTGCTGGCCTTTAAGGGAATCGGGCTTGAGTCCAAGCTCAACGATTTGCGCCTGCCAGCCCTGATTACGATCTCGGCGGTTGATATTCTTGATAAAGTAGTCGAGCTGAATGTCGCTGATCCCTAGTGCTTTACCTACATCACGTACCGCACTTTTGAATCGGTAGGAAATCACGGTAGCGGCTAGCGCAGCTCTCTCTCTGCCGTATTTCTGGTAGATGTACTGTATAACTTCTTCTCGGCGCTCATGCTCAAAATCAACGTCAATGTCGGGCGGCTCATTGCGCTCTTTACTGATGAAACGCTCAAACAGGACTGAAATCTGTCTGGGATCAACAGAGGTGATCTCCAAGCAGTAACAAACCACGGAGTTGGCTGCTGAGCCTCTTCCTTGGTAGAGGATACCTTGCTCCTTGGCAAACATGACAATGTCATGAATGGTGAGAAAGAAAAAGGGATAATCCAGATCTTCAATGAGGCTGAGTTCTTTCTCTATGGTCGCATTTATTGAGGCGGTGACACCTTGAGGGAAACGTGATGACTTGCCATGTTCTACCAACTTTCTTAGATAGCTCATCGGTGTTTCGCCAGCTGGAATTAATTCACATGGATACTCGTAGCGCAAAACATCAAGTTCAAACTGACAGCGTGAGGCAATGTAATCACTTTGTGCTAACCAATCTGCATTAAAAAGTTTCGTGAGTTTACTTTTAGGTCGTAAACAACGTTCAGTATTGGCGATAAGTTGGCCGCATACCGCCTCAACTTGAGTATTGTTGCGAATCGCAACCAAAGTATGCTGAAGAGGGAGCCTTGTAGCATTATGCATTAATACCCCACCGCAGGCGGTAATTGGTAAGTTGTAATGATGGGCTAAGTTTTTACAGTGCTCAATATAGCGATGCTCGTTAGCGCCTAAATGCCGCTGCAGTCCAATCCAAAGGCGATACTTATGGTGCTGCTCAAGCCAGTGAACCCATCGCTTGTCATAACTTTCTCCGGTTGGTAAGCAGATAATGAAACAATGACGAATCGAGAGGATGTCCCACTCGGAGAGTTGATATTCCCCTTTATTGCAGCGGCGTCGAGCATTGGTGATAATGCGGCAGAGCTCAGCATAAGCGGCTCTGTCAGGACACAATAATACAAGCTGACACTCGTTATTGAGCCAGAACATGCTGCCAACAATGAGCTGCACTGAAAGTTGGTTTTTCTTTATAGTAGTGTGAGCGCGTACTACCCCTGCAACAGAACATTCATCTGTTATTGCTATAGCTGAGTAGTTTAGAAAGTCAGCTTGTGTGACCAATTCTTCGGCGTGAGAAGCTCCCTGAAGAAAAGAAAAGTTGCTTTGGCAAAAAAGTTCAGCGTATTTCATAGTGTGTCTATCTGCAGTCAATCTTAACTAAAATGGCCATGTACAAACCATTGGTTCTCTTGCGTTTTAAAGACCCATAACCATTGCCCTTGGGGAGTTCGAACAATAAAGTAGTCTCGTTGGATAGCATCACCATCCCACCATCCGCTGACAATTCTTTCTGGCCCTAAAACAATGGTGGTTTTCTCTGTAAGTGGTATGGGTTCAGGAAGTAGAAAGCTAGGGCGAATCTTTTGAGGCAGCGTTGAAGTGATGCTGTCACTCGTAGCCGGAGGTGTCGTGTGTAATCGAGTTGCTTTTTCTGGGCGTGGGTCATTGGTGAGCTCTACGGTCATTACTGCTTGTGTGCCCAACTTTGCTTGCAGTAATGAGGTCAGCTCTAGAGCCGATTGTTGCCCTGTAATACCCTGGAAAAAATCCTGTTCATTAGGTTGTAGCTCCCCCCAGCGCGTGACTGCTAATGTTAAGCCATAAGCGGCGCTTTCAAGGCTCACTGATTCTAGGGTTAAAGCCGATAAGGTCTGCCATGTTTTGGCTTGATAATCTCCTTGCGCAGAGGTAAAGCGAATCGATTTACTTTCATGATCTCGCTGGTCAATAGTCAGCGTTAACTCATAGGCGACTCGATCTCTTAGCTTAAGAAAGACTTCGAGTTGGATAAAAAGTCGGGTTAGAGGTTTTTCAAGCCACTGTACATTATCGATATCGAATAACAGTTCTAGGTATACCTGAAACTGATCTGGTGGAATAAAGTATTCGACAGGATGTTTAAAGTACCCGGTGAGCCGACCTACATAGTTGACCAAGTCAATATCAAAACGCTTAGCGATATCGGCTAAAGGAAGTGCGAGTAAATCTTCGATGGTACGGATACCCACGCGGTTAAGAGCATCGATTTGTTTATCGCTTAACTCAGTTTCTTGCAAGGGGTACGGTAAGATCGATTGTTTTAAAACGTAGCTATCATCTTCAATCAGATTCGCCTGAGACTTAGCTAATAACTTGGCGGCAAAAGGGGAAAGCCCAGTGGCATATCGTACGTTTACCTTGAGCGTCGCTAAATGGGTACTGAGTGATTGCCAGTAGTTCTCTAGCCCTTCGTAAAGTGACAACATATTAGAGACTTTAATGATAAGGCCTTGAGGGAAATCGAGAGTGATATCGGAAGTCAGCAAATATAACCATTGAGCAATGTCGGTGAGACGTTGCTTTGTTACTGCATCGTCAAGTGGGTAGACCTGTAAATCAGGACAAAGCGCTGCAGCGCTGCCTAGGCCCATATTAAGAGTGATGCCATGTTGCTGAGCCATCTCATTGGCTTGAACAACGGTATGGCGTCGCCCGTCAACGATGATGACAGGGTGTGACGATGCTTCCCCATTGGTGAAAAAACGGTCTAGTTGCAGTGACGGAAAATCTAGGTAAAGCCATAATAACATGGTGTCTACCCTTGTTTCTGCATCGGAAAGGGAATGACGGTTGAACAGGGCTTAGCCAAGGCGAGTTCAGGCCAATGAGTTCCCATTGGCACGAGGAAGCGAGATCGTGGAAAGCCTCCTTTTCGCTTAGTAATGGTCACTTCAATGCCATCATTATGAGGCGATAAGTTTAAACTCAGTGATACAGGCAGTGAAAAAACATGCTCTGATGTGGATTTAAATAAGAACTGTAAACAATGCCCTTTTTCACTCGCGACCTGTAAGCGCTTAGTGTGGTGAACTTCTAATTGAGTTTGCCATAAGCATACAGTGCTACAAGCTCCACTTTTAAGGCATTGTTCGGCGGCCCATAACGCGTGTTGAGGCGTCTGTGGATAAACTAAGCGGATACGTTGGGGAGCAATTCCAGATGCATGGAGATATTCCGCAGATAGGTAGCCGGGTGGGTTTATCAAAACCAGTAGTCGTTCATTAGCCGTATGCTGAATATGAGGAGTTAATAGGCGAAACTCACCGATGCCAGAAATTGATTGGATTTCAACCACGCCATGAGTGGGAAAACCACCATAAAGCTTTTGGTCAAGTTCAGGAAAACCGGTAGAGAGCGTTTGCTGGTGTTCGGCCTCTTTTTCACCTTTCCAAATGAGTTGTTTGCGTTCTAATTGTGTAATGATGTCATGCATAATTGTAATACCTGTATGTATATACAGTATACAAAAAATAGTGGAACCTGCAAGGCTTATCAATGTGTCTTATAGAGTTACTCTTTCTTGCTCCTGTAAGGTGTTGAAATGCTGCTAGGCTTATATACATTCAAGAGACATTCCCACTTAAGCGTCAATTTTTGAAGAAACACTTTCCTAAAATAGAGTAAATATTTTAATCTCAATCAACAGCTTAATGTAATGAAGGGAAGAATATGTTTGATAATGACGAGCAGTACTCGCTAATTGTTCAAGGTGGCGGACAAAAGGGTGCGTTTGCAGCAGGCGTGTTGGATTCGTTTATTGAACAGCAATTTGATCCTTTTTCATTGTACATTGGTACCTCTGCAGGTGCTCTAAACGTCTCCTCCTATGTGACTAAACAACATGGTCTCGGCCTTGACTTTATTCTCAACTATACGACTCGTGACAGGTTCTTTGATTTCAACAAATTTCTCGCTAAAAAGCAGCCAATGGATCTTGATTGGGCGTTTGATCTCGTTAATCAAGGCGAGTTTCCGTTGGACTTTGAGAGAGGTAAGCGTCATTTAGGTGAAAATAGAGTAGCGCTGGCCTGCATTACGGATGTCGAAGAGTTGAAAGACTACTATTATCCTATTTTCGCCGATAATTGGTTTGATGTCCTCAAAGCGACGTGTGCTATTCCGATGCTGTATTACAACGATATCGAATTTGACGGTAAAAAATGGGTCGATGGCGGTGTCTCTGCCACTATACCTGTAGAGGAGTCTTATCGCAGGGATATTAAAAACATGGTGGTGGTTAGTACGATCCCAGCGTCTGAAAAAAACCAGTTCCACACCAGTGCAATGCAATCTATCGAAAAGTGGAAAAAGGAACTAGAGCTTGGATTGGATTCACATCTATCTCACTTAAGGCTGTCGGGAACAAAAGAAAAACTATCGGAATTTCAAAAGCAGTTTACGGAAAAGCTACAGACCATTCGTAATGAATACTGGAAAATGGATTTTACCAGCAAAATTAAAATGACCGATAAAGCCAAATTGACACGCTGGCTCCACGACAAAGAAAAGTTTGCTCGATTACTGGATATTCAGAATAAGGCCATTCCTTTTCAGTTTGGCGGAACCCGCCATTTGGAAATGCTAGTGGCACACTATATGAACCATGCACAAGCTGAGCAATTTATCAGCTCTCCCCCAGAGGACGTAAACCTTTGGCATGTTCAACCCGAACATGAACTTGCGAGCAAAGGGCTCATGAGCGCGAAAGAGCAAATACTAAGTGATTACCAACATGGCTTGAGTGTCGGGCGAGCGTTTATCAAGCAGCATCATGGTATTGATACTGCTTGAAATCTAAGAAAGGCTATTTAGTCAGTTTTTTGGGCTGCGCATCGATGCACTGGCCATTGAAATGAGTGACTGAAGGGTCCATTAGTTGGAGATACACAGGCATGATGTCTTGAGGCGTTTTGAGTGTATTGGCGTCTTCACCAGGGTAGGCTTTTTCTCTCATGCGAGTGCGAGTCGCCCCTGGATTAATGGCGTTGATTCTGATGGCTGTGTCACTGAGTTCGTCCGCCAGAATTTGCATCATACCTTCGGTGGCAAATTTAGAAATTGCGTAACTTCCCCAAAAAGCACGACCAGAATGCCCCACCGTTGACGATGTGAAAATAACGCGTCCAGCGTCTGAATTTTTCAATGCTGGAAGTAGTGCTTGCGTCATTAGAAACTCAGACTTGACGTTGATTTGCATGACATCATCAAAGGTCTCTTCATCGATTTGATCAAAAGGGCTGAGTGTACCTAAGACGCTCGCATTGTGAAGTAGGCCATCAAGTTTACCAAATTGTCCTTCAATGGTTTCCGCCATATCGATGTAGTTTTGTTTCGTTGCACCTTTTAGGTCTAACGGAATAATAGCTGCTTGTGGGTAACCAGATTGTTCAATTTCGTCGTAGATGAGTTCCAGATTCTTGACGTTACGACCGAGAAGTACGACCGTTGCACCATGTTGAGCAAAGCTCAAGGCTGCTTGGCGACCAATACCGGCCCCCGCACCGGTAACAAGAATGACTTTATCCTTTAGGGCATCTGGAGCGGTTGAAAATTCCACAGAGTAGTTCCTTAATTGTGAATAATTCTCGCTGAAACGAGCATCTTGAATAATTTTGGGTATACAATACACCAATTCGTGAGACAGGGGATATGACATTGGAATTTTTATTAGACTACGGATTGTTTTTAGCAAAGATCATCACAGTGGTGGTTGCGATTGTTGCACTTATCGTGATTGCAAAATCTGCCAGTGGCCGAACAGGCAGTGCAAAAGGTGAATTGGAAATTACTAACCTAACAGAGCAGCGTAAAGAGACTGTTGAGCAACTAGAGCATCATTTACATGATGACGCTTTTATCAAAGCTCGTGATAAGGCAGAAAAGAAAGCAGAGAAAGAGAAAACCAAGCTCAGAGAAAAAGAGATCAAGAAAGCGACCAAAGACGGGGAGCTTGATAGCAAGCGCGAACCTCACCTATTTGTATTGGATTTTAAAGGCAGCATTGATGCAAAAGAAGTCAGCTCTTTACGAGAAGAAGTATCAGCCATTCTTGCTGTAGCAAGAGAAGGGGATGAAGTCCTTGTTCGCCTTGAGTCTGGGGGTGGGATGGTACATGCCTATGGACTTGCTTCATCGCAACTAGACAGAATCAAATCAGCGAATTTACCTCTGACTATTTCGGTTGATAAGGTCGCCGCGAGTGGCGGATATATGATGGCGTGTATTGCTGATAAAATCGTATCGGCACCGTTTGCAGTTGTTGGCTCTATCGGCGTGATTGCTCAGATCCCTAATTTCAATAAGCTGTTGAAGAAAAATGATATAGAGTTTGAACAGCTAACGGCGGGCGAATACAAGCGCACATTGACCATGTTTGGCGAAAATACCGACAAAGCCAGAGAGAAATTTAAGCAGGAACTCGAAGAAACTCATGACCTGTTTAAAGACTTTATTCGAGAACATCGCCCTGATCTTGAACTTGATAAGGTTGCCACGGGAGAGCATTGGTTTGGTACACAAGCAAAGACCTTGGGGCTAGTTGATGACATAAAAACCTCAGACGATCTGGTAACGGAAGCTTGTAAAGACAAGACGGTATTAGCCATCCACTATGTTCATAAGAAAAAAATCAGTGACAAACTGGCAGGCGTGGCAGGTGATGCGGCTGACAATGTCCTTTTGAAATTAATCAACCGAGGTCAGCGACCAATCGTTTAATCGGTAGCGACATCGGATTATATTTGTAATTGTTCAAACTCCGACAGATAACGTCGGAGTTTTTTTATGGTTGGATTTTGTCTGCGATTGACCCGCTAACGCGATGGAATATTACCAGCATAGGGTATATAATCTTGCGCCAATAAAAGTAGTGAGTCTAATTATGCAATTGCAGTCACTACTACGAACAAAAATGACAAGGTAGTCTTGTCTTAACAACGTGGAGTAGAACATGTCCTTAAACACTCCGGTGATTACGGTTGATGGGCCAAGTGGCGCTGGTAAAGGCACATTATGTATGTTGCTAGCAAACCAACTCGGCTATCATTTGCTCGATTCAGGGGCTATCTACCGTGTTTTGGCTTTAGCTGCGATACATCATGGTGTTGACCTTGAGTCAGAAGACGCTCTTGTGCCTATCGCAATGCACCTCGATGTGCAGTTTGTTGCTGATGGTGACCTGGTAAAGGTTATCTTAGAAGGTGAAGACGTCTCGGGTGAGCTGCGTAAAGAGCAGACAGGTAATATTGCTTCTAAAGTTGCTGCTCTGCCAAGGGTTCGCGAAGCTTTGTTGCGTCGTCAACGTGCTTTTAATGAAGCACCTGGATTGGTCGCTGATGGCAGAGATATGGGAACCGTTGTCTTTCCTGAAGCTGAAGTGAAAATTTTCCTGGATGCTAGCGCTGATGAACGGGCTCAAAGACGTTATAAGCAGTTGCAACTTAAAGGCTTAGATGTTAACTTTGACGACCTTTTGAGCGAGATAGAAGAGCGTGATTACCGCGACCGCAACCGAGCAGTAGCGCCATTACGCCCAGCTGAAGACGCTCTAGTGCTTGATTCAACCTCTCTTACAATAGAGCAAGTTGTCGAAAAAGCGCTACACTATATCGAATCTAATCTCACTAAGTAGACTCTACTTGGTGGGCTTCGAACGTTGGTCGCAAGGATGATGACCGGCGAATTTATCAACCCCATGCGGTAGGATACCCGTGGACGTTTAATATTGAAGATTAAATTAATGACTGAATCTTTTGCTCAACTCTTTGAAGAGTTTCTAAATGAAACTGAATTCCAACAAGGCAGTATCGTTAAAGGTACTGTAGTAGCTATCGAGAACGGTTTCGTTCTTGTTGATGCTGGCCTTAAGTCTGAGTCTGCTATCCCTGCTGAACAATTCAAGAACGCTGCTGGCGAACTTGAAGTTGAAGTTGGTGCTGAAGTAGACGTAGCTCTTGACGCTGTTGAAGATGGTTTCGGTGAAACTCAACTTTCTCGTGAGAAAGCTAAGCGTCACGAAGCTTGGATCGTTCTTGAGAAAGCTTACGAAGAAGCTGAAACTGTTGTTGGTATCATCAACGGTAAAGTTAAAGGCGGTTTCACTGTTGAACTAAACGGTATCCGTGCTTTCCTTCCTGGCTCTCTTGTAGACGTACGTCCTATCCGTGACACTGCTCACCTAGAAAACAAAGAGCTAGAGTTCAAAGTTATCAAGCTAGACCAGAAGCGTAACAACGTTGTTGTTTCTCGTCGTGCTGTTATCGAATCTGAAAACAGTGTTGAGCGTGACGAACTTCTTGAAACTCTGCAAGAAGGTACTGAAGTTAAAGGTATCGTTAAGAACCTTACTGACTACGGTGCATTCGTTGACCTTGGCGGTGTTGACGGTCTTCTACATATCACTGATATGGCGTGGAAGCGTGTTAAGCACCCATCTGAGATCGTTAACGTTGGTGACGAGATCCTAGTTAAAGTTCTTAAGTTCGATCGTGACCGTACTCGCGTATCACTAGGTCTTAAGCAACTAGGTGAAGATCCATGGGTAGCAATCGCTAAGCGTTACCCAGAAGGTCACAAGCTAACTGGTCGTGTTACTAACCTAACTGACTACGGCTGCTTCGTTGAAATCGAAGAAGGCGTTGAAGGTCTAGTACACGTTTCAGAAATGGATTGGACTAACAAGAACATCCACCCATCTAAAGTTGTTAATGTTGGCGACGAAGTTGAGGTTATGGTTCTTGATATCGACGAAGAGCGTCGTCGTATCTCTCTAGGTCTGAAACAGTGTAAAGCGAACCCATGGCAGTCATTTGCAGAAATGCAAGCTAAGGGCGACAAAGTTACTGGTAAGATCAAGTCTATCACTGACTTTGGTATCTTCATCGGTCTAGAAGGCGGTATCGACGGTCTAGTACACCTATCTGACATTTCTTGGAACGTTACTGGCGAAGACGCTGTACGTGAATACAAGAAAGGCGACGAAATCTCTGCAGTTGTTCTTGCAGTAGACGCAGAGCGTGAGCGTATTTCTCTTGGCGTTAAGCAAATGGAAAACGACCCGTTCAATGCATACGTTGCTGACAACAAGAAAGGTACACTAGTTAACGGTACTGTAACTGCAGTAGATGCGAAAGGTGCTACAATTGAACTAGAAGATGGCGTAGAAGGTTACCTACGTGCTTCTGAAGTATCACGTGATCGTATTGAAGATGCGTCTCTAATCCTAAGCGTTGGTGACAGCGTTGAAGCGAAGTTCACAGGTGTAGACCGTAAGAACCGCGTAATCAACCTATCTATCAAAGCTAAAGATGAAGCTGAAGAGCAAGAAGCAATGGCTTCACTGAACAAGCAAGATGAAGCTGGTTTCGGTAATGCAATGGCAGACGCTTTCAAGGCTGCTAAAGGCGAATAAGATATATCGCTAGAAAAGGAGCCGAAAGGCTCCTTTTTTTTGTTTTTATTTTTTGAAGAATTAGACTATTATCAATTTATACAAACAGTTAGTAGGTTGTTTATTTTGATTGGTAATAAACACGAGTTTCAACTGAACATAATGAGTAACGAGGGTAACTATGACTAAGTCTGAACTGATTGAACGACTCTGTGCAGAACAAACACACTTGTCCGCAAAAGAAATAGAGGATGCAGTTAAAGATATCCTTGAACATATGGCAACCACATTAGAAAGTGGTGAGCGCATTGAAATTCGTGGATTTGGCAGTTTCTCATTACATTTCCGTGAGCCTCGTATTGGTCGTAATCCAAAAACTGGCGACAAAGTTGAACTGGACGGCAAATACGTCCCACACTTCAAGCCTGGCAAAGAGTTACGTGAACGCGTAAATGCGAGCATATAATTAGCTAGCTTTACGAGTTTGATAGACGGCATGCTTTCACAGTGTGCCGTTTTTGTTATCAAAGTAAGCAACTACCACCATTTTTAAGAATTTCAAACTTCGATGTCTTTACAGAACAACACTGAGCGTCTTTTTTAAAGCTGTAACTCTAAATTTTGGTTTGCATGAAAGTAATATCGTGAGATTCTTGCTTGTAAGCATGGAGTGTTTCTCTAATTTCCTGCATAATCTTAGCAATCCAATGACTGTGGTAATGAACAATGAAAATTATAAAAATAATTTTAGTAATCGCGCTTTTCTTAATCACTTTGGCACTAGGATCTCAAAACCAAGCGGTAGTTACGTTTAATTACCTAATTGCTCAGGGAGATTTCCACCTTTCTACCTTGCTAGGTGTCGTCTTTGTGGCTGGCTTTGTTCTTTCTTGGGTGATTTTTGGTTCTTTACATCTTAAGTCTCAACTTAAAGTAAGAAAGCTTCGTAAGCAGCTTGCTAAGCATGCTCCGAGCGAAAGCAAAGACATAGTAAAAAGCAACGCGTAGGGTAAAGGTTAATACTTTAAATGCTTGAGCTTCTTTTCTTGCTATTACCAATTGCAGCGGCCTATGGATGGTACATGGGCCACCGTAGTGCAAGGCATAATAGGCAAGAACAGTCCCACCAAATATCTCGTCAATATATGACGGGTCTGAATCTCCTATTGTCTGATCAGTCAGACAAAGCGGTTGATCACTTCATTGAACTATTGCAAGTCGACGATGAAACCATTGATACTCATCTGGCGTTAGGTAACCTCTTTCGTTCAAGAGGAGAGGTCGACCGTGCAATCCGTATTCACCAGAATTTAATCTCTCGCTCAGGTCTAACAATAGAGCAAAAAAATCTCGCACTGCAACAGTTAGCAAAAGACTACATGGTGTCTGGCTTTCTCGACCGCGCAGAAAAGATTTTTGTTCAATTGGTTAATGAACCGGATCACCGAGAGGGTGCTCTAACTCAATTGGTTGCAATATACCAACAGACAAGAGAGTGGCCAAAAGCCATTGAGTATGCACTAGCGCTACAAAAAATGGGTAAGAAAAAAGTCAAAACAGACATTGCGCATTTCATGTGTGAATTAGCCATGATTGAGAAGGCCGATGGCCAAAATACAAAGGCAATGCAGTATTTCAAAAAAGCGCTCACCGTTGACCCTAGATGTGTTAGGGCAAGTATTGCTATAGGGCGAATCTACCTTGAAGACGAAGAATACGGTAGAACGATTGAGCAATTAGAAAATGTCCTTGAACAAGATAAAGATTTTGTAAGTGAAGTGCTACCGACTTTGGCTGAGTGTTACCATAACTATGGCCAAGAGCAGGGCTTAATCGAGTTTCTAAGAGCTTGTATAGCAAAAGGTACTGGTGTATCTGCAGAGCTTATGTTGACGCAAATGGTCGCGCAACATGATGGTGTAGGCGCCGCACAGGCAATTCTGACTAGGCAATTAGTGAAAAACCCAACAATGAAAGGCTTTTATCGTCTAATGGACTATCATTTGGCGGATGCTGAAGAAGGGCGAGCGAAAGAAAGCTTGACCACCTTACAGTCGCTGGTGGGTGAGCAACTGAAAGTGAAACCCCATTATCGATGCCGTAAATGTGGTTTTTCGACCCATTCATTATACTGGCATTGTCCTTCATGCAAAGGATGGGGTACGATCAAGCCTATTAGAGGGTTAGATGGCGAATAGGCCATTTTTCTATTAAAACGATTTAGTTACAGCCGATAAGGCTGTTTTTTTTGGGTAGGTTACCCAGCTATTTAAGTGAGGAGCGGAGATGATTGACCAAAAAGTGATTGTAGCGTTGGATTATGCAAACCAAAGTGACGCGCTAGCTTTTGTTGACAAAATTGACCCAAGCTCTTGCCGCCTGAAAGTCGGCAAAGAAATGTTTACACTCTTTGGCCCTGACTTTGTTCGAGAGCTTCACAAACGTGGTTTCTCTGTATTTCTCGACCTGAAGTTTCATGACATTCCAAATACGTGTTCAAAAGCGGTTAGGGCTGCTGCGGAACTGGGGGTGTGGATGGTTAACGTTCATGCGAGCGGTGGTGAGCGCATGATGGCAGCATCAAGAGAGATCCTTGAGCCATATGGCAAAGATCGACCAATGCTTATTGGTGTGACGGTATTGACCAGTATGGAGCAATCGGATTTAAACGGCATCGGTATTAATGTGGCACCTCAGGAGCACGTATTACGTTTGGCTAACTTGACGAAAAATGCGGGCCTTGATGGTGTTGTATGTTCTGCCCAAGAGTCAAGCATGCTAAAAGCGGAACTAGGTAACGACTTTAAATTGGTAACGCCAGGGATCCGCCCGGCAGGCGCTGATGTTGGTGACCAAAAGCGTATCATGACGCCTGAGATGGCGATCAAATCGGGTTCAGATTACTTGGTGATTGGTCGACCAATTACCCAGGCTATTGATCCAGCGCGCGTTCTAACGGAGATTAACGCTACCTTGGTATAAACGCGTTATCGCCGTACATAAAATGAAGAAAGCCGTCTGTTGAGGCGGCTTACTTAGTTGATTAATCTGCGCTAGGAATGCCGCTGTGGAATTTAAAGTCATCATCGATGGTAGAGATAAGATCAGCCTCGACCTGACCTAAAAAGCGGACGCGTTCACTGATATCATGCCCAGCAATCTGCTCTGCTAAAGTGAGGTAATCCTGGTAATGTCTTGCTTCAGAGCGCAGTAACGAAATGTAAAACTTAGCAATATCGTCATCCATATGCGGTGCGAGCTTTGCAAAGCGTTCACACGATCGAGCTTCGATGTAGGCTCCAACAATGAGCTTATCAATAAGAGTGTTAGGTTCGTAGGTTGTCATGTGAGACAGTAAGCCTTTGGCATAACGTCCAGCAGGTATCGTATGATAATCGATTCCGCGGTCGGTCATGATTTCTAGAACTTGATAAAAATGGTGCAACTCTTCTTTGATGAGTAATACCATTTTGTCTATTAGCTCCTGGCTATAAGGAGAGTTACTCTTTGCCATAATAGACTTAGAAATATTGCTCTTACCTTTTAAAGAGTCTAAGTTACCAATCTTACGATAGGCAAAATCTTCATACGGTTTAAACCAATCAAGCAGCGTAGCGGCGCTATCTGCATCTACGGCATATTTGCGTATTAAAAACATCGCAGACTGGCCTGCTTTTAGTTCGCACAATAGATGGTCGATGAGAATAATTTTCAGGTTCTCGGGCTTTTTCGCTTCATAGACCCACTCATCAGGTGTTTCGCAATGCAAAAACTGGTTGATTGGTGACAGGATTTGGTTGATTTGAGCTTGGTTAATCATGACTACTGAGCTTTCTTATATTTGTCGTACAAAAAAGGTCGCATTGGCGACCTTTTCATTCGTTTTATTATTGAGGTTAGGATACTACCACTTTTTCTTCTCGCCAAATAGCGCATCCATATCTTCATTTCTCTCACGGTCTACTTGCTGCTGAGTATCACTTTGAGATTTTTGAGTACGGTTATCCTCAAGTTCTTGATACATGGTGCTGAGCTTTTCGCGAGCATGAATTGAGTAATTATCATTCTTAGTGCTGAGTGCATCAATGCCCTTTTTCAGGAGCTGCAAAGCGGTACCATATTGGCCTTTTGTCACCGATTCATTGGCTCGTTTAACTACATTCTCGATGTTAATTCGAATTTGAATGGTTTCGAGGCGCGCGTTTTCTACCATATATGACTGAGTATCGATCTTGCCTTTATTATGCTCAGTTCGAATTGTGTCGCGCAATCGCTTTACCAGCTTGAGCATGATAATCGCTTGTTTGTCGCTAGAAGGTACTTTAAAGGTAACCGCATCACTGCTCTGGTAGGTTTCTGATAGTGTCTGAATTTGCTGTTGGGCGGCCTCAACGCGCTGCGCTAGGTGCTTGTTCTTTGGATCAAGATCAAGCATGTGAGTCAGCGAATCCAAAATACGGTTATTTAGGCAAAGCATAAGCTCTTTACTAAAAGGAATATGGCTCGCCCCTCCGATGAGTTCTTCTGTTGCATCAATAATTGCAACATAGCGTGCCGACTCCTGTCTTCTGGTTGCTTCCATTTTCAGCTTATACTGCAACATAATATTGTAGCCCAATACAAGGACCAGTAATAACGCAACCAGGGCAATAATTAAACCAATATTCATAACTTTCTGTATCTACGACATGTTCTAGAATTTTCAACAAAACAGGATACACGAAACTCAAGGCTATCTGTATAAGGAAGTAACATATTGAGGGGTAAAGTGAAAAATTTCATAGGATTGGTGTAAATTTTGTGCGCAATAAGAGATTAACTTGAAGGGATTCTCAGTTTCTGAGAGTCGCTTTATTGTGGCTGAAGACAAAAATAGCTGTTATTTTGCTCCAATTTTCGTTATAACAAATAATTATATGCTTAAGGTAAACGGATATTAGCCTTCGTTTACTTTGCCAGTAAGTAAAGGAATACGAGGGTGATATGAAGTTACAGCAGCTCAAGTACATTGTTGAAGTCGTTAACCATAACCTAAATGTGTCGGCGACTGCAGAAAGTCTTTATACATCTCAGCCCGGCATTAGTAAGCAGGTTCGTCTTTTGGAAGATGAACTTGGCATCCAAATCTTTGAGCGCAGTGGCAAACACTTGACTCAAGTGACTCCCGCTGGTCAAGACATCATTCGTATTTCTCAAGAAATACTGTCCCGCGTTGAGAGCATAAAAGCCGTAGCCGGAGAACATACCCACCCAGAGATGGGGACATTGAATATTTCTACCACCCACACTCAAGCCCGTTATGCCTTGCCTGAAGTGATTAAAGGGTTTACCGCTCGCTATCCTAAAGTGTCGTTACATATGCATCAGGGAACACCGAGCCAAATGTCAGAAGCGGTTGCTAAAGGAACCGCGAACTTTGCCATTGCTACCGAAGCTTTACACTTGTATCAAGACGCGATCATGCTTCCTTGCTATCATTGGAATCGCTCGATTGTTGTCCCTAAAGACCACCCTTTGGCACAGAAGAAACAGATTGGGATTGAAGATTTAGCGGGTTATTCACTTGTTACTTATGTTTTCGGCTTTACAGGTCGCTCAGAGTTGGACACTGCCTTTAACAAGGTCGGTTTGACGCCAAAGGTTGTATTTACAGCCACTGATGCCGATGTCATCAAAACCTATGTTCGAATGGGCATTGGGGTTGGTGTTATCGCAAGTATGGCGATCGATAAAGAGCAAGACACCGATTTGGTGGCGATTGATGCTAGCCATATTTTTGGTGCTAGCACGACCAGTATTGGGTTTAGAAAGGGGACATTCCTTCGAACCTATATGTATGATTTTATGGAAAGATTTGCACCGCATCTGACAAAGCCTGTTGTAGAACGCGCCATGTCTCTTAAATCTAATGAGGAAATTGAAGAAATGTTTAAGGACATCGAACTGCCTGTCCGATAAATCTTTACTTCCTATCTCACACGCTTCCCCCTAAAATCGATCACATCGAATAGGGGGAAGCATGCTCAACACTTTTCAAACGCTCACTGAACTGTTACATAAACACCAAGATCTTTGGCGTATAGAGCCCTTCTTCCTGGCTATGGACAGTAACAACAAATGGAGTAACTCTCAGTCCGAGTTGGGCGAGTGGTTCGCTGGCTTGTCTTCCCGCGAGATTGAACTCCTCAAGTTCAACCGTGAGCGTTGTAACAACTCTCTTTCTAAGTTTATCCCATGTCTTGATGAGCTAATGTCATTGTGTGTGTTGCCAGAATTGCCCCAGTCAGAACTTGCTCTACCAAGAGGACTTGATAAGGGTGTACCCGGGCGTAAACAGAGTCAAATCACGCGTATGGGACAGTCCTGTATGCAGCATCATCAAGGGCAAGAGTGGCTTGAATGGTGTGCGGGAAAAGGATATCTGGGCCGCATATTAGCTCACCAAAGTGGACACAAAGTCACAAGTTTTGAGTATCAGCAGACGTTGTGTGACATTGGGCAAAGTGAAGCCGACAAGCTTGGCCTGAATATGCAATTTACCCAAGGTGATGCATTCTCAGTTCAAGCCATGAGCGCTATGAATGGGCAGCAACATGCGGTTGCCTTGCACGCCTGTGGCGATTTGCATGTGACTCTACTTCGTCACGCCAGTCACTTGAAATTACCAGCAATTACTATCTCGCCATGTTGTTATCACCTCATTCAAGGTGAGGAATATCAACCACTTTCGAAAGTCGCCCAGCAGTCAGGCTTGTCATTGACACGTGCAGAGTTACGCATCCCACTACAAGAAACCGTCACTGGAGGGGCGAGGGTACAGCGTCATCGAGCGCAGGAAATGAGTTATCGACTGGGTTTTGATGCGCTGTGCCAACAAGAACGTCTGATAGACCACTATATGCCAGTGCCTAGTATTAAAAAGTCGTTGCTATCCGAAGGTTTTGAGGCTTTTTGTTATTGGGCTTGCGAGAGAAAACAGTTGTCTTTACCTGCGGTTGATTTCGCAAAGTACGCGTCGATTGGCGAGCAGCGTTTTTGGAGAATGGAGGCGTATAGTCTGGTGCAAAGTGCTTTTAGAAGGCCGTTGGAAATCTGGTTATTGCTAGATAAGGCTTTGTATCTAAAGGAAAGTGGTTATAGGGTTTCTGTCTCAACATTCTGTGATTACCAAACGACGCCGAGGAATTGCTTATTACATGCCAGCAGAGTTGAAAACAAAAAAGCGAGCTATAATTAGCTCGCTTTACTTATTCTTAGCCGCAGTTAGTTAAACATGGCGATTGCTTTTTCAGGCTCAACATACTCAAGATCAAAGCTCTCTGCCACTTCCTTACAGGTTACTTTGCCGTGAATTACGTTCAGACCATCCATGAAGCCCTTGTCTTCGCTCAGAGCCTGCTGGTAGCCTTTGTTTGCCAACTTGATGATGTATGGCAATGTTGCGTTATTGAGTGCGAATGTTGATGTCCGCGCGACCGCACCTGGCATATTAGCGACACAGTAGTGGACAACGTCATCAACAATATAGGTTGGTTCCGCATGTGTGGTTGCATGAGAGGTTTCGAAACAACCACCTTGGTCGATTGCAACGTCTACCACAGCTGAGCCCGTTTTCATTTGCTTGATGTGCTCTTTGGTGATCAATTTCGGTGCTGCTGCGCCTGGGATAAGAACGGCCCCAATCACAAGGTCAGCTGTAAGAACATGCTTCTCAATGGCATCTTCAGTAGAATAAACCACTTTAGCTCGGCCTTGAAATTCTTCATCCAGGCGACGCAGAGTATCGACATTTCGGTCGAGAATCGTTACGTCCGCGCGAAGCCCGACAGCCATACGCGCCGCGTTTGCGCCTACAACACCGCCGCCTACAACGACGACTTTAGCTGGCTCAACCCCAGGTACGCCGCCAAGTAGCAAGCCGCTTCCGCCGTTAGATTTCTCTAATGTTTGTGCACCTGCTTGAATAGACATTCGTCCCGCAACCTCAGACATTGGAGCTAATAGTGGCAAGCGACCCATATTATCTGTTACAGTCTCATAGGCAATGCAGACAGCTTTGCTCTTGATTAGCTCTTCAGTTTGTGGAAAATCTGGTGCTAGGTGTAGATAAGTGAATAAAATTTGTCCTTCACGTAACATTGCACGTTCGACAGCCTGAGGTTCTTTAACCTTTACGATCATGTCTGCTTTCGAAAAAACGTCAGCAGCAGTAGGAAGTATGGATGCGCCTACAGAGATGTAATCATCGTCTGAAAAACCGATACCATTACCTGCGTTAGTTTCAACGTAGACTTGGTGTCCTTGTGAAGTTAGTTCTCTAACGCTTGCAGGGATCATCCCAACACGGTATTCATGGTTTTTAATTTCTTTAGGTACGCCAATTATCATCCTGACTCCTCATTATATTATGGTTGTATTAACTGTATGTAGGGTGTTATTGTCGAATTACAAACTAGTATAGAAGCTAATTAACGGAATTTGATACTGAATATTACGAAGTTGTAGTATTTTTATTTGCAAGGAAGTAACAAGGTGGAATAAAAAATGGCAGAGAACTATAAAAAGCCGTCCAAGGAACTAGACCGTATCGATCGCAATATTCTTAATGAATTGCAAAAAGATGGTCGCATATCTAATGTTGAACTCTCTAAACGTGTAGGCCTCTCACCTACACCTTGTCTAGAGCGTGTGCGTCGACTAGAACGTCAAGGTTATATTACAGGCTATACAGCATTGCTGAACCCACAGTACCTTGATGCTTCATTATTGGTGTTTGTTGAAATTACGTTAAATCGTGGTGCTCCAGATGTATTTGAGCAGTTCAATACAGCTGTTCAGAAACTGGATGATATTCAAGAATGTCATCTGGTATCGGGAGATTTCGACTATCTTTTAAAAACAAGGGTATCGGATATGGGAGCTTATCGTAAGCTTCTTGGTGATACGCTGCTACGTTTACCTGGTGTTAATGACACTCGCACATACGTGGTTATGGAAGAAGTCAAACAGACGAACCAATTGGTTATTAAAACCCGTTAGAATGATTCTAACCGGATATTGACCAAAGCCATGAAAATTCATGCTTTATTCTTTATCTAGATTGGGTTTTTAACCTTGATGTGGTTAAATCTAAGAATACACCGAGCGGCTTATGCCGCTCGGGCTGTTTTCAATAATTAGAAGTTGGTTATGTTCAAGCAGGACAAAAGAAGAGTCGAAACTATTATCAAGACGAGTGAAGAGCCTCAGTCTTCACGTCTAAACGGATTTCAGCGGTTGAGAGAATGTTGTTTCATCTTGGCCGTGCTTACCTCTATCTTACTCGCGGTATCGCTAGCGACCTTCAATCCCGCTGATCCCTCATGGTCACAGACCTCGTTGGGAGTAGATGTTCAAAACGCGGGCGGTATCGTAGGAGCGTGGATAGCCGACACCCTTTTCTTTACTTTTGGTTCGCTTGCCTATCCTGTCCCTCTTCTTGTTGCGCTCAGTGCGTGGATCTTCTTTCGCGACAGAAGCGATGAAGCACCGATTGATCTCATGCTTTGGGGCACACGCCTTCTTGGTTTAGTGGTACTTATTTTAACCAGTTGTGGTTTAGCGGATATCAATTTTGATGATATCTGGTATTTCTCGTCTGGCGGCGTGATAGGAGATGTTCTTACCAGTTTGTCATTGCCAACCTTAAATGTATTGGGCACCACGATTGTTATGCTGTTTCTTTGGGGCGCAGGCTTTACTCTGTTGACTGGGATTTCATGGTTAGGAATTGTAGAGTGGATAGGGCAGTCAGTACTGGTTCTTTTTGCAGCGGTTGTGAACAAGTTTAGAGGCAGCCAAGAAGAAGTGTATGAACCCATCTTGCAGCAAACTGCTCAGCCGTATGGCTCTTCCCCGCAGGTCGGCAATCTTGAACACGTTGATACGCCAGCAGAGACGCTAGAAACCGCAGAGCGTCGTTACAATATACACATGCCAGAAAATACTGCCGATGCTGGCAATATAAGCAAGCCAGGTGAAGCGCCTATTTATGCTATTGATCACGAAGAACAAGACCAGACGTCCTCAACACCTGAGCGTGCCATCTACGCGACAGAGGTCGAAGAACCTGAGTCATATGAATCGATAAGTGTTAGCGAAGCGCCTTGGATTCAACAAGAATCTATGGTTGAAGAAAGAACCCAACAACTAGGCGCGACGATTGAAGAGCTAGAACTGGCTGCGCGAAGCGATGATGATTTTGCAGATCAAGGTGAGTCTACAGCTCAGGAATTAGAGAGAGCTTCTGATAGCAATTCGACAGGAATCGCCCATCAAGACGTTGTCGACCAGACTATCGCTGAACCAATGATAGAGCCGGTGGGGTCTTTTGTGCCAGTTACGAATACAGCGATGGATGATATGGAAGTTGACGAAGCGACCAACCATATTGATCCTCGTTTTACCCATTTGGATGACATCGAGGTGGAAGAAACGTCGGGTCATATCGCGCCAACAGTGAGCCTAGATATGCTTGACCAGCAATCTTCGGAGCAGGTTGAAGAAACGGCTCTACGAGAGAGCTCGATCCAAACGCAAGATGTGGATCCGGACGCTGCTGCTTTTCAATCTATGGTTGAGGAGGCGCAAAAAACCGCCGCAGCTAAGGTGAACCCATTCCTTCTTCAAAAAGACGCAAATCTGCCAAAACCGGCGGAACCAATGCCGACATTGGAGTTGCTCTACCACCCAGAAAAAAGAGAGAATTTTATTGATCGCGATGCCCTCGAAGCTATCGCTCGATTGGTTGAATCAAAATTAGCTGATTATAAAATCAAAGCTGAAGTGGTGGATATTTTCCCTGGCCCCGTCATTACCCGCTTTGAGCTGGACTTAGCACCTGGCGTGAAGGTGAGCCGAATTTCTGGATTGTCGATGGATTTAGCTCGTTCATTATCAGCGATGGCAGTGCGTGTTGTTGAAGTCATACCGGGTAAGCCCTATGTGGGGCTTGAATTACCAAATATTACCCGTCAAACCGTGTATTTTTCAGATGTGGTCGGTAGCGCCGCTTTCCTGGATGCTAAGTCGCCAACAACGGTGGTGTTAGGGCAGGATATCGCGGGGGATGCTGTGGTTGCCGACCTTTCTAAAATGCCTCATGTATTGGTTGCTGGTACAACTGGCTCGGGTAAGTCCGTTGGTGTCAATGTGATGATCTTGAGTATGCTCTATAAGGCAACGCCAGAAGAAGTTCGCTTTATTATGATTGACCCGAAAATGCTGGAATTGTCAGTCTATGAAGGGATCCCACACCTACTGTCTGAAGTCGTTACAGACATGAAAGACGCCTCAAACGCATTACGTTGGTGTGTGGGTGAAATGGAACGGCGTTACAAGCTAATGTCCGCATTGGGCGTGCGAAACATCAAAGGCTTTAACGACAAGCTGAAGATGGCCGCTGAAGCTGGTCACCCAATTCACGATCCGCTTTGGAAAGAGGGAGATAGCATGGATGTGGAAGCCCCATTGCTAGAAAAACTGCCTTATATCGTGGTGATCGTTGATGAATTTGCCGACCTTATGATGGTGGTCGGTAAAAAAGTAGAAGAGCTAATTGCCCGATTAGCACAGAAAGCACGAGCGGCTGGAGTACACTTAATCCTAGCCACACAACGACCATCGGTAGATGTGATTACTGGCCTGATCAAAGCTAACATTCCAACGCGTGTCGCCTTTACAGTTTCAACCAAAACGGATTCAAGAACCATTTTGGATCAGGGAGGCGCTGAGTCGTTATTGGGCATGGGTGATATGCTGTATTTGCCTCCGGGTTCGAGCCATACGACACGTGTTCATGGTGCGTTTGCTTCCGATGACGACGTGCATTCAGTGGTTAACAACTGGAAGGCTAGGGGGAAACCTAACTATATTGAAGAAATAACCAGCGGTGATCAAACACCAGATACTCTGCTTCCAGGCGAAAAAATGGAAGGGGACGAAGAGATGGATCCGTTATTTGATCAGGTTGTGGAACATGTCGTTCAGTCAAGGCGTGGCTCTGTATCCGGAGTTCAGAGGCGTTTTAAAATTGGATACAACAGAGCGGCAAGAATTGTTGAGCAACTAGAAGCGCAAGGTATTGTCAGTGCGCCTGGTCATAACGGTAACAGAGAGGTGTTAGCACCACCTCCAGTTAGAGAATAATCTACGGATTGAGCTAAGAGGAAAAAGAATGAAAAAGTGGTTCGTTTTACTGTTTTTTAGTGTGTCCGTAATGGCTTCGCCTCAGCAAGAGCTGAGCACTAGGTTGAGTCAGAATGATGGCTTTAGTGCTAAGTTTGTTCAGGCGGTATACAGCCCCGAAGGTGACTTGGTCATGGAAGGTCAAGGCAATGTAGAAATAGCTAGGCCAAGCAAATTTCGCTGGGTGACAACGATGCCTGATGAAAATGTGTTGATTTCCGATGGTGAGAGCTTGTGGTATTACAGTCCGTTCATCGAACAAGTCAGTATCTATTGGCAGGAGCAAGCGACAGAGCAAACGCCTTTTGTACTTTTGACGCGAAATCGCTCAAGTGACTGGGACAATTATCGAGTTGAGCAGCAAGGCAACGTGTTTACGTTGACTCCTAAAGCAGTAGATTCAACGCAGGGGCAGTTTCAAATTCAAATTGATGGTAAAGGGCAAGTACTCGGATTTACCGTGATTGAGCAAGATGGACAAAAGGGTGAGTTTTTATTTAGTGATATAGAGCTGGGTAAACCCTCACAGTCACGTTTTTCTTTCGTTGTTCCTGATGGAGTCGACGTTGATGATCAGAGAAATTAGCCGTGACTAACTACACGCTTGATTTTGCAGGGGACGAAGATTTTCGTCCCCTTGCTGCTAGAATGCGGCCAGAAACGGTCGAGCAATACATTGGTCAGCAACATATATTAGGCAGCGGCAAACCACTGCGTCGTGCACTGGAAGCCGGTCAGTTGCACTCTATGATTCTTTGGGGGCCACCGGGTACCGGAAAGACGACATTGGCAGAAGTGGCTGCAAATTACGCGAGTGCCGAAGTCGAACGAGTATCGGCGGTTACCTCTGGGGTCAAAGATATACGGCTTGCCATAGAAAAGGCGCGCGAGAATAAACAGACAGGCCGTCGCACCATATTGTTTGTGGATGAGGTGCATCGCTTTAATAAAAGTCAGCAAGATGCCTTCCTGCCACACATCGAAGATGGCACGGTTACTTTCATTGGCGCGACCACTGAAAATCCATCGTTTGAATTGAATAACGCTTTACTATCGAGAGCGCGGGTATACAAACTTACGTCATTGACGAGCGAAGATATCCTTAAAGTGCTGGAGCAAGCTCGCACAGATGACGTCAGAGGGCTAGGAAACATAGGCGCGACCTTCCACGATAACGTACTCGAACGGTTGGCAGAACTGGTCAATGGCGATGCGCGAATGTCGCTAAATTACCTAGAGCTTTTGTATGACATGGCCGAAGAAAGTGAAGCCGGTGACAAGCAAATCACTTTAGAGCTTTTAGCGGAAGTTGCCGGTGAAAAAGTGAGTCGGTTCGATAATAAAGGGGATATTTGGTACGACCTGATTTCAGCTGTTCATAAATCCATTCGAGGTTCGAACCCTGATGCGGCATTATACTGGTCGGCAAGAATGATGGCTGCGGGTTGCGATCCTCTTTACATTGCACGTCGACTGCTTGCAATTGCCTCTGAAGATATAGGCAACGCAGATCCTCGGGCCATGCAAGTCGCGTTGTCTGCTTGGGATTGTTTTCAGAGAGTCGGGCCTGCTGAAGGTGAGCGAGCATTGGCCCAAGCTGTTGTGTATTTAGCCTGTGCGCCGAAAAGTAATGCCGTTTATACCGCATGGAAACAGGCGTTGAACGATGCCCATAATCTTCCTGAGTATGAGGTTCCTCATCACTTACGTAATGCACCAACATCATTGATGAAAGACATGGGCTACGGGCAAGAGTATCGATATGCTCATGATGAACCTGGCGCGTACGCAGCCGGAGAACGTTATTTACCCGAAGAGATGGCAGGAACACGCTACTATCAGCCAACAAATCGAGGCCTTGAGACCAAGATTGGTGAAAAGTTAGATTATCTGGCCAATTTAGACGCAAAAAGCCCACAAAAGCGCTATGAAAAGTAGTGGCTTTTCGTTATCTTTACTCGGTTAACAAATTACTATCTACAGTGGCGAAAAACTGCGCAGCTTGTAGAAAAATTCACAAATTAAAGCATAGGATTGGCAATGCTGGATTCTAAATTACTTCGTACTGAGCTGGATGAAACAGCTGAAAAACTGGCACGTCGTGGGTTTGCCCTTGACGTAGAAACTATTCGTAAACTTGAAGAGCAACGTAAGTCGATTCAAGTCGAAGTTGAAAATTTACAATCCACGCGTAATTCAATCTCCAAGCAGATCGGTCAAAAAATGGCGGCTGGAGACAAAGAAGGTGCTGAAGAGATCAAAAAGCAGATCGGTACACTAGGTAGTGACCTTGAAGCGAAAAAGGTCGAGCTAACAGAAGTGATGGCTCAACTAGAAGAGATCACATTATCAGTACCAAATGTACCAGCTGATGATGTACCTAACGGCAAAGATGAAAACGAAAACGTCGAGATTTCTCGTTGGGGTAAGCCAAAGTCTTATGACTTTGATGTGAAAGATCACGTAGATTTAGGCGAAATGGGTGATGGCCTCGATTTCGCAAGCGCAACAAAAATTACCGGCGCACGCTTTATCGTGATGAAAGGTCAATTTGCTCGCCTACACCGCGCAATTGCTCAGTTCATGCTTGATCTTCACACAGAAGAGCACGGTTATACGGAATTGTATGTACCGTACCTAGTTAACGCTGATAGCTTGTTCGGTACTGGTCAGCTGCCTAAATTTGGCAAAGATCTTTTCCATACTGAACCTCTAACTGAAAAAGCGAGTGATGAAGAGCCACGTAAACTGTCATTGATCCCGACAGCAGAGGTACCGGTGACTAACCTTGTGCGCGATACGATTACTGAAGAGGCTGACCTGCCTTTGAAGATGACAGCTCACACTCCTTGTTTCCGTTCAGAAGCGGGGTCATATGGCCGTGATACACGTGGTTTGATCCGTATGCACCAATTCGACAAAGTTGAGTTGGTTCAGATCACTAAACCTGAAGATTCAATGAACGCACTAGAAGAACTGACTGGACATGCCGAGAAAGTATTACAACTTCTAGAGTTGCCTTATCGTAAAGTAGTGCTGTGTACGGGTGATATGGGCTTTGGTGCTCGCAAGACGTACGATCTTGAAGTCTGGGTGCCAGCACAAGAAACGTACCGTGAGATTTCGTCTTGCTCAAATATGTGGGATTTCCAAGCTCGTCGTATGCAGGCTCGTTTCCGCCGTAAAGGTGAAAAGAAGCCTGAGCTTGTACACACGCTAAATGGTTCTGGTCTTGCTGTCGGCCGTACTATGGTTGCTATTCTAGAAAACAACCAGGAAGCGGATGGCCGCATTGCAATCCCAACGGCTTTACAAAAGTATATGGGCGGAAAGACCCACATCGGTTAATCGTCAAGAAATGAAAAGCCCAGCTTTATGCTGGGCTTTTTTATGTCTCGAAGTTAATCACTTACGCTAACGTCTTCTGACCAAAATGACCAAAATGACCAATGTTGAATCAGTTCTAGAGCGATCTGTGATAGTTAGATTGGAACAATAAGAATATCCACAGGTGATTTGTTGATGAGGTGCTTAGAGTAAGAAACGAGATTACTCCAAAAATCATGATGGTGGCCACATATCAACAGATCGACTTTATGCTCTAGAATTGCGTCTTGAAGCTTAGTACTCAGATCACCAGTCCCTACAAGGAAGTGTTTTACTGGGTATTGCGCAGAACTTTCAAATTCCTTTAATTGCTCCAAAACATGAGCATTTAAAGGGCACTCATCTGAGCTTTCTTTTATGTCGACCAGTTCAGGGTAAATCTCGCCATGAGTTCCATCGATATGGATAAAAGAAACCTCGGCGTCAAACTGCTCAGCAAGAGAGCCCGCTCGATTGATGAGCACGTTACTGTCTTCAGAGACTTCAAGTGCGACGAGTATATGTTTGTATTTCATGACAACGTCCTTTTGCTTCAGTGACTACTTTTAGCATAGTTCGAGATAAAACATTTTGTATCGAAGACGTCGCAAATCCGCCAAAAAAGAGATTTATTTCTTACTTGGCAGACAGTTGGAGATACTCATCCATGATAAATGTTGCGCTGTGCCAGCTAGGAAAAGTCAAACTAGTGCGGCGCTAAGACGCGAAGCAATCATCACGAAGCAGGGCACTTTCAATGGCATTAACCAGCTGTGCAATATTAGCCTCATTGCTGATAAACGGAGGCATCATGTAAATTAGACGACCAAACGGTCGGATCCAAACTCCTCGATCAACAAAGTGCTGTTGAATAGTATCCATTCTTACCGGTATGTGGGTTTCTACTACACCAATGGCGCCAAGCCAGCGAACATCTTTAACTCTTGTGCTCTCTTTAAGCTTAGGCAAATACTGTGCAAACCAGCGCTGAATGTCCCTCGTCTGGGTTTGCCATTCTCCAGTCTTAATTAAATTAAGACTGGCATTAGCGACAGCACAGGCAAGTGGATTTGCCATGAAGGTGGGACCGTGCATAAAGCAGCCCGCTTCCCCCCCACAAACAGTATCTGCGACATGCTTACTCGTTAAGGTCGCAGATAGCGTCATGTAGCCACCGGTAAGCGCTTTGCCTACGCAGAGAATGTCGGGTTTGATATTAGCGTGCTCACACGCAAAGAGCTTTCCTGTACGGCCAAAGCCAGTGGCGATTTCATCGGCAATGAGTAACACCCCATAATCATCACATAGCTCGCGGACTCGTTGAAGGTACATAGGATTATAAAGACGCATTCCACCAGCACCTTGCACAATTGGCTCTAAGATAACCGCAGCGATTTCCTGATGATGGCAGCGCAATTTGTTTGCGAAGTCCATTATATCATTTTCCTGCCATTCATCCCAAAAACCGCACGTCGGTGACGTTGCAAAGATATGCTCAGGTAAAAATCCTTTGTACAAGCTATGCATGGAGTTATTTGGGTCTGTAACGGACATTGCGGCAAAGGTGTCGCCATGATACCCATGGGAGAGTGTTAGAAACTTAGGTCTGCTTTCGCCGCGAGCATGCCAGTATTGAAGTGCCATTTTAAGGCTGACTTCGACAGCGACAGAGCCCGAATCGGCGAGAAAAACGTGCTGTAAATTATCGGGTGTAAGCTCAATGAGGCTTTTACAAAGATCTATTGCCGGCTGGTGGGTAATGCCCCCAAACATAACATGCGCCATTTTTTGGGTTTGAGCATGAAGAGCATCGTTAAGAACTGGGTGATTGTAGCCATGAATCGTCGCCCACCAAGATGACATACCATCTATAAGATTGGTGCCATTTTCAAGAGTGAGAGTCACGCCGCTTGCTGACTCAACGGGGTAGCAGGTAAGTGGGTTTGTCGTAGACGTATATGGGTGCCAGATGTGCTGGCGATCAAATTCTAAATCCATGAATATGCTAAATTGGTTGAATTATAATCAACCGTAAACCTAATGCTTGCCTGTGATGTTGACAGTCTACCGCGTGTCTGTAGACTAGCCAAGCAGAACAACATCACTAATTAAGGAATGCAAAGTGGAAGTACGTCATAACTGGACACTCAATGAAGTCAGCGAGCTGATGAATAAGCCCTTTATGGATCTATTGTTTGAAGCGCAGCAAGTTCATCGTCAATTTCAAAAAATCAACCATGTCCAAGTCAGTACGTTACTTTCAATTAAGACTGGCGCTTGTCCTGAAGACTGTAAATACTGCCCTCAAAGTGCGCGCTATCAAACTGATGTTGAGCGTGAAAGATTAATGGAAGTCGAGCGTGTTCTCGAGGCCGCTGAAAAAGCCAAGATCGCAGGTTCCACTCGCTTCTGTATGGGGGCTGCATGGAAAAACCCTAAAGAGCGTGATATGCCCTTACTTGCGGATATGATCAAGGGCGTCAAAGGTATGGGTCTAGAAACATGCATGACACTGGGCATGCTCACGCCAGAACAGGCGAATAGATTAGCAGAAGCCGGATTAGATTATTACAACCATAATCTTGATACATCGCCTGAGTTTTACGGCAATATAATTACCACACGCACTTACCAAGACAGGCTCGATACTTTGAGCCACGTTCGTGATGCTGGAATGAAGATTTGCTCCGGTGGCATTATTGGGATGGGTGAGAGTGCCAATGATCGCGCAGGACTACTAATGGAATTGGCAAATTTACCTGTTCATCCAGAAAGTGTACCAATCAATATGTTGGTAAAAGTTAAAGGAACGCCTTTAGAAAACGTTGACGATGTTGACCCATTTGATTTTATTCGTTTGATAGCAATTGCTCGCATCATGATGCCTCATTCAGCGGTGCGCCTATCTGCTGGTCGTGAAAATATGAACGAGCAGATGCAAACTCTTTGCTTTATGGCCGGGGCCAATTCTGTTTTTTATGGTTGTAAATTGTTAACCACACCAAATCCGGATGAAGACAGTGACTTACAGTTATTCAAGAAATTAGGCATTAATCGCCACGAAGTATCGCAAAAGCCAGATGAAATTCAAGAAAATGAGCTTCTTGATCGCGTTGTTGAGCGTGTTGCGGCTCGTCCAAGTAAAGATGACCTGTTTTATGACGCAAGCGTTTAAAACTCGAATTGAAGCAGCGCTTAATGCTCGCAAAGACCAAGCGTTGTTTCGCACGGTCCACGCTTTTGATTCTGTGAAACAAAGCCAAATTAGTATCGATGGACGGTCATATATTAACTTCTCATCTAACGACTATCTGGGATTGGCCTCGTCAGATGAGCTGAAAATTGCCTATCAAGACTCTGTTACTAAGTATGGCATTGGTAGTGGAGCATCTCCACTGGTTACCGGTCATTCAACGCCGCACCGTTCATTAGAATCTCAACTTTGCGAGTGGTTGGGCTACTCAAGAGCGCTGCTGTTTGGTTCTGGCTTTTCAGCAAATCAAGCAGTGCTATTTACCTTGCTAGAAAAAGGCGATCTGTTACTGCAAGATCGATTGAATCACGCATCACTCATTGAAGCAGGTCATCTAGGGCCTGCAAATATGCGACGCTTTAAGCACAATGATATGGAAGATCTTTCTCGATACCTAAATGGGTCACAAAACACGTTAGTGGCAACTGAAAGTGTTTTCAGCATGGATGGTGATATCGCGCCCATTGATGCTCTATTAGAGCATTGTCGGGCCTCACAGAGTTGGAGCATGATTGATGACGCTCATGGTAT
Source organism: Vibrio gelatinilyticus (assembly GCF_022836845.1). Classification (GTDB taxonomy): domain Bacteria; phylum Pseudomonadota; class Gammaproteobacteria; order Enterobacterales; family Vibrionaceae; genus Vibrio; species Vibrio gelatinilyticus. Next base: position 224,522 of record NZ_JAJNNZ010000001.1, on the reverse strand, counting down.
TGGTGTCCTGGGAGAGGATGGGCGTGGAGCCAGATCGCTAAGTGAACATAGGCCAGATATTTTGGTCATCACATTTGGCAAAGCATTCGGGCTTAATGGTGCCGCTGTGCTTTGCGGTGATGATATTGCCGATTACCTAACCCAATTTGCACGTCACTATATATATTCGACAGCAATGTCACCAGCGCATGCCTCAGCGTTATCAAAGGCCGCTTCCATGATTCAAACTCAGCATTGGAGGCGAGAAAAACTCTTTGACTTGAGTGAGCAGCTACACAATAAAGTATCGGACTTACATTGTCTTGTTGAGACAAAGACGCCAATTAAGCCATGGTTATGTGGTGAGTCGAATAACGCCATTGACCTGTCAAATGCGTTAAAAGAACAAGGGATTTGGACCACAGCCATTAGACCACCCACCGTGCCAAAAAATAGTGCCAGGTTAAGGATTACATTGTCAGCCGCCCATCACGAAAGTGATATAGATACTTTGTCCTATTCGTTAATGCGCAGCATGGAGGCGTTGTGATGACCAATGTTAGAAGTTCTTCTGTAGCCGTTCAGTCACAAACCTACTCAAATACATCAGATAGCATCGCAGATAAAGTCGCGATCTCACTCGCTTTTGGAAAAGCGGCACAAAGTTATGATAAACATGCAGCGTTTCAGAGAGATGTCGCAGATCGTCTATTGTCACTTTTACCAGAGAACTTATTGGGTGCACAGATATTAGATTTGGGCTGTGGCACGGGATATTGCACCGAGCAATTGATCCAACGTGGAGCCGTCGTGACCTGTGCAGACCTGTCTGAAAAGATGCTCGAACAGGCGAAAGTAAGGTGTGGCAGATCGGCAAAGGATTACGTGATAGCAGATGCAGAGCGCTTACCATTTGATGCCGAATCATTCGATCTTGTTGTTTCCAGTTTGGCTTTGCAATGGTGCGAGGATCTGGCCGTGCCATTGAATGAAATGAAAAGAGTCACCAAAAAAGGGGGAAAACTTCTCTTTTCCACTCTTTTGGATGGTTCTTTACATGAGTTGAAAGAATCATGGTCAAAAATTGATACACATCAACATGTTAACGATTTTATTTGTCTCGATAGGCTAAATATTGCGTTAGCTCAATCTGCATGCGTCAACCATCGTCTAGACTTGCCCCAAATAGTAGTTTGGTATCAAACGGCTTTCGAGCTTATGCGCGACTTAAAAGGTATCGGTGCAAACCATATCGAAAATCGCTCTCAAGGACTTGTAAGTCGCTCTGTGTTGCAAGGTGTAGAGACAGAGTACCGTCAATTTAGAAATGAGCTTGGCTTATTGCCGGCAAGTTATCACGTATGTTTAGGGGCTATTCAATTATGATGGATGCACTATTTATTGCCGGTACGGACACCGAAGTAGGTAAAACTGTTGTTTCAAAAGCAATCCTTAATGCTATTGCGACACAAGGAAAATCGACGGTCGGTTATAAACCAGTAGCGGCAGGCTGTGAGCAGACCGAAAATGGATTACGCAACTCCGACGCACTTCATTTGCAAAGTGCAGCAACACTTGACGTAGAGTATGATCTTGTCAATCCATATGCGTTGACTTTGCCGGCATCGCCACATATAGCGGCGCAGCATGACGGTGTTGAGGTTGACTATAACAGACTCTCTTCTGTATTAGCGGATCATAAAAAAAACAGTGACTTTGTTCTGATCGAGGGCGCTGGCGGTTGGCGTGTGCCAATTTCAGAAAAAGACTGCTTGTCTACCTGGGTCAAGCAAGAAAAACTGCCCGTTGTATTGGTCGTCGGAATTAAGCTTGGTTGTTTGAGTCATGCGATGCTTACTGCTGAGGCTATACGAGCTGATGGGCTTGAAGTGGTCGGTTGGGTTGCTAATCGAATTAATCCGGGTGTTGAGCATTATGCTGAAATTATAAGTATGTTAGAACGAAAGATGGACGCACCTAAAATCGGTGAACTACCGTATGTACCGTCGGTTAAGAAGCGAGATATGGGGCAGTACATCGATTTATCAGTACTGCGTTAAAAATCAAAAAGGGCTGCTACTGCAGCCCTTATTATTTTATAGACAATTACTTGTCTTCACTTAGCCCCATCAAAGCCGATTGTGTTTCCATAATGTGTCTGTCAACATCACTCGGGCTAGACATGCCAAGTTGCTCTCTGGCTTCATCTTCCGAAATTCCGAGATGACAGCACAGTAAATCGATAGCCATTTGAAAATTATTGTTCTCTACCATGTTCGTTTCCTTCTGGTCATGGTTTCAATCGTCTGACTGAACTGTAGCTCTACGTTTGCGCGCATACAATACGACCAAAGTCTAAAGCCTGACAAGTCACGTAGAATCTCTCATTAATACTCATCTATATGCACTAGTGTGCTGATTTTGATGAGTGTATTTATATCAATATCTTATATTATTGAGGGTAACAAAAGGATTAACTTTTTGTTTCAATTTTATCCTTAACCTTGCTTTTCAAATTTAGGACTATACATATATAGTGTAATGTCAAAATGTGCTGTGGATCTCACTGGAGTCTATTATGATTATTGAGACGCACAGTAAAGGAATACGTTCTGTGCCTACACCATCGATGATAATCGATAGTGTCAAGGATATGGGGCAACAGTAACCAAGCTTCTTAAATTGGAGAGTAGTGAATGAAGCGAGTAATGTTATTTTTGGCAACAAACTTGGCCGTTGTACTGGTTTTAAGTGTTGTTTTAAATATTGTTTATGCTGTAACAGGCATGCAACCAGGTAGCCTATCGGGGCTACTCGTCATGGCTGCAGTATTTGGCTTTGGCGGTTCATTCATCTCTTTGATGATGTCAAAAAGTATGGCATTGCGCTCTGTCGGTGGGACGGTCATTGAAAGCCCAAGAAACGAAACTGAGCACTGGTTACTTGAGACTGTCTCTCGCCAAGCGAAGCAGTCGGGTATCGGAATGCCAACGGTCGCAATTTATGACTCGCCAGACATCAATGCGTTTGCAACAGGGGCGAAAAGAGACGACTCGTTGGTAGCGGTTTCTTCTGGGCTGCTTCACAGTATGACACGTGATGAAGCTGAAGCCGTTTTAGCACACGAAGTCAGCCATATTGCAAACGGTGACATGGTCACAATGACGTTAATGCAAGGTGTTGTGAATACTTTTGTTATTTTCCTTTCACGCTTTATCGCCAACATTGTTGCCTCGAGCAATAATAACGAAGAGGGTGAAGGTGGAACCAACATGATGGTGTACTTTGGTATCTCAATGGTTCTTGAATTAGTATTCGGCTTCCTAGCGAGCTTTATTACTATGTGGTACAGCCGTCACCGTGAATTCCACGCTGATGCTGGCGCGGCAAGTTTAGTGGGTAAACATAAGATGATTGCAGCACTGGAGCGCCTTAAAATGAGTCAAGAATCTCAACTTGAAGGTTCAATGATGGCGTTTGGCATTAACGGTAAACGCTCTATTACAGAGCTTTTGATGAGCCATCCACCACTTGATAAACGCATATCGGCGCTACGAGAGTCTCAAATGTAATCTCAATTCTAAGATAGTGAATTTATTTAAAAAAGCTTGGCTCGCATCCAAGCTTTTTTTGATCCATATTTAACATTCCTGCGTATCAGTGCACACAACGCTTCAAAACAAAGGAGCAAGACGGTCCTTCAATTTACACTGTATTAATGGCTAGGGGACTGTGCATGATTTTAGGAGTCACAATGGATATCGACCAAGTAAGCCAAACTTATCAAAAGCTGAGTAAAGACAATCTCTACTTGCTCGAACACATTTATCATCAGGACGTGGTGTTTGAGGACTCCGCTCATCGTTTTGAAGGTTGGCCCGCACTCTCAGCCTATTTTGAGTCCCTGTACACTAACGTCATCAAGTGTGATTTCACCATTCTACATCAGCAACAGGTTGAGAACACAGGGTTCCTTACATGGACTATGGAGTTGCAGCATCCAAAGTTAAACAAAGGTGAAACAGTGTTAGTCAATGGCGTCAGTCAATTGCATTTCTCTGAACAAAAAGTCATTTATCATCGTGACTACTTTGACTTGGGAGAAATGCTTTACGAAAACATACCGCTTCTTGGCATGATCATTCGCAATATAAAACAAAGACTGGGGCAATGAAAATGGTCGAGCATAGTAGCGTTTTTATTACGGGAGCGTCTTCAGGAATCGGTCTGCAATTGGCCAAAGACTATGCCGATAGTGATTGTAAAGTGTATGCCTGTGGTCGTTCAGAGGAGCGACTTTCTGAACTAACCAAAGAACGCCCAGCGATTACGCCACTGATTTTTGATGCGACGGATAAAGAGCAGATTTCCCATGCCTTAAAGTCAATCGACGTCCCTCCGTCATTATGGATTTTGAATGCTGGCAACTGCGAATACGTCGACGACGGGTACATTGATTCTGTTTTGATTAGACGCGTGTTTGAGGCCAACGTCATGGGCACTGTTAATGTTTTGGAAGGCATACAAAGCAGTCTGGCACCGGGACACAGAGTTGTGATTGTAGGCTCAATAGCGAGCGAAGTCGCTTTACCAAGGGCTGAGGCTTATGGCGGTTCTAAGGCAGCGTTAAGTTATATTGCAAGAGGTCTTCAGTTGGATTGGGCTAGAAAACGAATCGATGTTTCAATCGTTTTTCCAGGATTTGTGAAGACGCCCTTAACAGACAAGAACACGTTTTCAATGCCGATGTTAGTGACGCCTGAACGTGCCTCACTGTCTATCAGAAGTGGTATTGCCAAAGGACACTCATCAATTTATTTCCCTCGACGATTTACTTCTATTTTGAGGGTAGTGTCTATGCTCCCATATCGTTGGCAGACCTATTTGGCCAAACGTTTATTATGACTATTTTTTAGTGGTGGAGAAAAACATGAAAATTGCGATCATTGGCAGTGGTATTTCGGGGCTAACCAGTGCGTATTACTTAAACAAGAACCATGATATTACCGTCTTTGAAGCGAATGATTATATTGGTGGCCATACCGCAACGGTCGATGTAGCTTTTCAAGGCAATCAATATGCTGTGGATACTGGTTTTATCGTGTACAACGATAGAACCTACCCTAATTTTATAAAACTGTTAGAGCAAATCGGAGTGGAAGGTACACCGACAGAAATGAGCTTTAGTATCCGAAATGACGATAGCGGACTCGAGTATAATGGTCATACAATCTCAACGCTATTTGCTCAGAAACGCAACCTGCTAAGACCCAGTTTTTATCGTTTTATCTTCGAAATACTGCGCTTTAACAAGTTGGCAAAAGCCAATGCAGAGACACAAATGTCTACCCATACAACGTTGGGAGACTTCCTAACCGAGCATCAGTTTAGCGAGTACTTCTGTCAGAACTATATTTTGCCAATGGGTGCAGCGATTTGGTCGTCGACGTTGGCTGATATGCGTTGTTTCCCTCTTAGTTTTTTCCTGCGTTTTTTCTTAAATCATGGTCTGCTCGATGTGGTAGACCGACCCCAATGGTATGTCGTGAATGGCGGTTCAAGAGCATACATCGATCCGTTAACAAAAGAATTTTCCGATCGTATTCGGCTGTCAACACCAGTATCCAAAGTAACTCGTCATGAGTCTGGTGTTGTCGTTGAAGCGAATGATCAAGAGTACTGGTTTGATCAGGTTATTTTTGCCTGCCACAGTGATCAAGCTTTGAAGCTTTTAGATACTCCCACCCAACAAGAGCAGGAAGTCTTGGCGAATATGGTTTATCAAAGCAATGAAGTTATATTGCATACGGATACGTCTCTACTACCCAAGCGGAAGGCTGCATGGGCGTCGTGGAACTATTATTTAGATGGTAGTAGTACGGAACAGCAAAGATTGCCAGCGCTAACCTACAACATGAATATCCTTCAACACATTAAGGCTGACGCCACGTTCTGTGTATCGCTCAACTCCTCGGAACGGATTAACGAAAACAAAATATTAAAGGTGTTTCACTACAGTCACCCAGTGTTTTCCACATCCTCACTAGCCTCTCAGAAGAGGAAATCAGAGGTCAGCGGCCATAACCATACCTGGTATTGCGGAGCATACTGGCACAACGGATTTCATGAAGACGGAGTAAAAAGTGCCCTTGAAGTAGTGGAGGGCATTGAAAGGTTAGCCAGTACTAACCCAATAGCCACCAAGGGGGCCGCATGAGTCGTACGTTTAGCAACAGCCTGCTCATGGTTGGCCAGGTTAAACATCGTCGTTTTACTCCGATTGAGCACAGTCTCAACTATCCTTTGTTTATGCCTTGTATCGATCTTGATGAATTGGATCTGCTTTGTGAAAAGGTCTGGGGGTTTGGGAAGCATTGGTGGCATTGGGCACGTTTTCGTCGCGAGGACTATATTGGCGAAGGGGATATAAAGCACGCTGTTCATAACAAAGTCTACGACATTACGGGTCAAAGATATTCAGGCAAAATCCTGATGGTCTGTCACTTGCGCTACATGGGACTGTACTTTAGTCCGGTCAACTTTTACTACGTTTATGATCAGAAAGGGGTTTGGCGCTATTTGCTTGCCGAGGTGAGTAACACGCCCTGGAATGAACGGCATTATTATGCAATTAGTGCCGACAGTGGTAAAGAGAAAGAAAATTGGACACACGATAAGGCCTTTCATGTGTCCCCGTTCAATCCCATCGACCAAACTTATGTTTGGAATATTAGAGCACCCTCTGAGCGCCTGTTTGTCCACTTGGCCTGCCATAGAAAAAACAAAGAGTTTGAGGCGACGGTAGCAATGACAGGGCAGGAATTTAGTAGTCGCACATTGATAAAGCAATTGGTGCGAACACCAATAATGACGATTAAGGTTTTGGCCGGGATATATTGGCATGCTTTTAAGCTGTGGCTCAAACGAGCACCGATCTATGACCACCCTTCTAACGTAGACAAATAGAACGATTGGTTTTTTATTATATAAGCACAACGAGAAAAACCATAAGAATTCGAATTAGGGAGAACAGCAATGTTGAATGCAACGTCCTTGGATGTGCCAAAAACACTCAATATATTCCAAAAAACAGCGAGAAATATTGCCTTCAGTTGTTTGTACAAATTAGAGGTTGGCAGTTTAACGATTGTTGAGTCTTATCAAAAAGAGTCGGGGCTGTTGGAGTCAGATCGTACTCAATTTGGTTCCCCTCAAAAGGGCGAGCCAAGTGCGCTTATTGAGATAAAACATCCTGACTTCTATCGTCGTTTAATGAGAGGCGGAAGTATTGCGGCTGGTGAGGCGTTTATGGACGGCTGGTGGGAAAGTCCGGATTTAACCAGTCTAATGGAATTAATGGCTCTCAATCTAAAAGCGGTGGATTCAATTGAGGATAATTCCAGTTTCCTCAGTCGCATTCTTTATAAAATTGCTCATTGGGTAAATCGAAATACAGTGTCGCAATCGAAAGAAAATATCGGTGCACATTATGATCTTGGCAACGATTTGTACTCTACTTTTCTAGATGAGAATATGCTTTATTCGTCGGGAATTTATTCAGCGCCTGATAATAGCTTAGAGCAAGCTCAAATTAATAAAATGGAAAGATTGTGTCAGCAGCTAGAACTTAAAAGTACCGATCACGTGATTGAAATCGGTACCGGCTGGGGTGGAATGGCTATTTATATGGCGAGCAAATACGGTTGTTTGGTGACAACAACGACGATATCGGAAGAACAGTTTGAATATGCCAAGCGTAAAGTTGACGCTTTAGGTTTGAGTGACAAGATCACATTGCTGAAAAAAGACTATCGTTTGCTTGAAGGGCAGTACGATAAGCTAGTCTCAATTGAGATGATCGAAGCAGTAGGTAAGTCTTTTCTATCGTCCTATTTCGAGAAATGCCAACAACTACTAAAACCAAAAGGGATGATGGCAATCCAAGCGATCACTATTGCTGACCAACGCTACGATAATTACGCAGACAACGTCGACTTTATTCAAAAGTACATTTTCCCGGGTGGTTTCCTACCGTCGATTACCGCACTCACACAATGTTCAACCAATTACACCGATCTGATTGTTAGAGACCTGTTTGATATTGGTCTGGACTACGCGTCTACGCTCAAAGCTTGGCGCAACCGTTTTGAACTGTCACTGAATAAAGTCAAAAAGCTTGGCTATGATGAGCGCTTTATTAGGATGTGGACCTATTACTTCTGTTACTGTGAAGGCGGTTTTAGGGCAAAGAGCATCAGTACTGTTCACATGACTTTTCAACGGGGCTGAAGATGACTATGTCGCGTGTACCGTCTCTAATAATCAAAAGTACTTGGTTCCAGCTTCTGTGGGTTATGGCGGTATTAGGGCAAGATAAATGGCAATTGTTACTAGTAGCGCTTGTGGCAATCACGGTGGTTATGGCGAGCTACTTTGATAGGCGAGCTGTGCTTTCCATGGCGGTGATATTTTTGTCTGGCCTGGTTATCGATAGCCTCAACTTATACTCAGGCGTGCTCGTCTTCAATCAGGATGTTCTGCCGCTTTGGTTAATTGCCCTCTGGGCGGCTTTTGGCTGGTATGCAGTTGTTTTATTCTCAGTAGTGAACCGATACCCTCTGTTTCTCGTAAGTATTGTAGGAGGCATAGCCGGAGCCCTGAGTTACTTTGCAGGACTTAAAATTGGAGCCGTATCGTGGAGTTTTTCTCCGATTGCGACAAGTCTGATTTTATTTCTCGAGTGGACACTTTTAATGGCTTTGGTGGTGCGAATTCAAACAAGAGACTAGCGCCATGTTTTTACCAAACCGAAACCTTACAAGCTTGTTGACCAGCTTACTTCTCATCGTGTTCCTGGGCTTAGTAATTGTTCCTGGTCGAGCTCTAGCCAATGAAGATTCTCCTTCTCAAATTCATAACTGGAACGATTGGCCTGTCGTGGGTCAAGCCCAATTGAGCTGGCTTTTCTTTGACGTTTATCAATCACAACTACTCAGTCCGAAAGGGGAATACTTGGTGTCTCAAGACGTGACTCCTCATCCCATCGCTTTAAGAATCAAATACCAAAGAGACATCTCTCGGAAGCAATTGCTTGATGCAACAGCCGAGCAGTGGCAAAAGATGGGTTATTCGCGTGTGAAAAATTCAAACTGGATCGAGGCATTATCAGATATTTTTCCCAGTATCGAAGATGGCGATGAGCTAGTCTACGTTACCGATGGATCGTCCGGAACGTTTTATTTTCATCGTGGCACGCAGAGAATGTTGAACGTCGGCAGTATCCAAGATGAAGAATTAAACGACGCATTTCTAGCAATTTGGCTGTCGCCAAAAAGTGAATATCCACAACTTAGAGCACAGTTAATAGGAGCTAATCGATGAACCACATGAAGATAGTTAGGAACTACCTTTGTTTATTCGCTGCTCTACTGGTTACGGCGTGTAGCAGTGATATTGAAGATTACCGGCAGGCTAGTCCAAGCTTTGATCTGTTTGAGTACTTCGAAGGAGAAACCCAAGCCTGGGGTATGGTACAAGATTACAGTGACAAGCAAACCCGTCGATTTGAGGTCAGTATTGTCGGCACGATAGAGGCAGATACACTGACATTGGTTGAAGACTTTGTATTCGACGATGGGGAAATAACTCAAAGAATTTGGGTGATAAAGCGCTTAGGCGACGGATACTATGAAGGTACGGCTGGGGATATTATTGGTATTGCAACAGGGCGTGAAGTAGGAAATACGTTGCACTGGACTTATGATTTTGAAATCGAAGTCGATGGCAGCCAATATACGGTCGCACTAGATGATTGGCTCCATCGCCAGGATGATAATCATGTATTTAATCTAACCAGTATAAGAAAATTTGGTGTAGAAGTAGGGCGAATTACGCTGTTCTTTGATAAGCAATAACAGAACAAAAAAAGGTAGGCGATAAGCCTACCTTTTTAGTGGAAAACAGCTCAGCTAACTTACAGTTTGTCCGTTAGCTCGATTGCTTGACCAATATAGTTCGCTGGTGTCATGAGCTTAAGGCGTGCTTTTTCATCTTCTGGTAGTTCAAGACCATCAATGAAGTTACGCATAGCTTCACCATCAACTCGTTTACCACGAGTGAGCTCTTTTAGTTTCTCGTATGGCTTTTCGATACCGTAACGACGCATAACCGTCTGTACCGGTTCTGCTAAAACTTCCCAGTTTTTGTCTAGTTCAGCAAGAAGCGCTTCGCGGTTCACTTCAAGCTTAGTGATACCTTTCAGAGTCGAAGTATAAGCAATGATTGCGTAACCTACACCAACGCCAAGGTTACGAAGAACCGTTGAGTCAGTCAGGTCACGTTGCCAACGTGAAACTGGAAGTTTTTGTGCTAGATGTGCAAATACCGCGTTAGCTAGCCCTAGGTTGCCTTCAGAGTTTTCGAAGTCAATTGGGTTTACTTTATGTGGCATAGTTGATGAGCCGATTTCGCCAGCAATGGTCTTTTGCTTGAAGTGACCTAGCGCGATGTAACCCCATACGTCACGATCGAAATCGATTAGGATAGTGTTGAAGCGAGCGATAGCGTCAAAAAGCTCAGCAATATAATCGTGAGGTTCAATTTGCGTTGTGTACGGGTTCCACGTCACGCCAAGAGATTCAGTGATGAATTCTTCACTAAACTTGTGCCAATCTAGCTCAGGGTAAGCGGATAGGTGAGCGTTGTAGTTACCCACGGCACCGTTCACTTTACCTAGGATCTCTACGGCTTCGATTTGCTTATATTGACGTTCCATACGGTACGCCACGTTTGCCATTTCTTTACCCATTGTTGATGGGGAAGCTGGCTGACCGTGTGTGCGAGACAGTAATGGAATATCACGATATTCAACAGCAAGCTGGCCGATTGCATCAATGATGTTACGGAGTTCAGGAAGAATAACGGTCTCGCGAGCTTCTTTTAGCATCAGAGCATGAGACGTGTTATTAATATCTTCAGAAGTACACGCAAAATGGATGAACTCATTAACAGCGTGAAGCTCAGGAACACCGGCTACTTTTTCTTTTAGGAAATACTCAACCGCTTTTACATCGTGGTTAGTCGTGCGTTCAATTTCTTTGATACGTGCAGCATCTTCTTCGCTGAAGTTTGCGGCTAATTCATCAAGAAATTTATTTGCTTCTGCACTGAATGCCGGAACTTCTTTGATTGCATCCGTTGCTGCTAGTTTTTGCAACCAACGAATTTCAACGATAGAGCGGTACTTTAGTAGGCCAAACTCACTAAAGATGCTGCGAAGTGCAGTTGTCTTACTTCCGTAACGGCCGTCTACTGGTGAAACAGCAGTCAATGCTGACAGTTCCATGGTGTTCTCCTGAATTGAGTTTCTATATTTTGTGAGCTTTATACCAATAACAATCGTGTTTGTCACGAAGATTGCGCAAACGTTTGCGTTAAATTTATATTGGTATGGGAATTAGCTCGCAAATCGTTGCGAGCTTAGCATTAAATCCTGGCGAGTAAGATCTGGGCTTGCTCAATCATTTTCTTGCGTCCGAAGACCAAATGACGTCGCTTGCCACCAACCTGACGCCAAAGTACGGCACTGCGAATGCCAGATAGAAGCAAAGCACGAACTTTATGCTGCGTCGTGGTTTGTTGCAGCATTGCAGGTGTACCCGTCACTTGAATTCGAGGGCCAATTGGGCTGATGACATCCAAATAAACACTGGCGAGGTTACTGATCATTTGTTCGTCAAGTAGTTCGTAGTGATCTAATTGACGTTCTAACATCTGCAATCTATCACCCAGTTGAGCCATAGCGTCTCTTCGTCCAGCAAGCTTACGTTCAAGAGCCATCAGGCTAATGATATAACGAGTCACTTCACTTCCTGCCGGCGTACTATCGATGCCATTCACTAGACACTCTAGACCCAATTTAAGATCCGATTCATGACCGAACACTTCAAGTGTATTCGCAGGATTGGTATTGAGTACTGCCTTGAGTGAAGTCGTTAACGCGTCTGAATCACAGTAACCGTCTTTCGCGACTTTCTGAACAAGCGCTACCGCTTGGCATATCCCAGCAAAAGCAATGGTACGGTCATAAAGTGTATTAGCCACGTAATTCTCCTAATTGGTTTAGATGCGCTCTTCTATGATGCCACCACCTAAACAAACGTCGTCTTTATAGAAAACGGCTGATTGTCCGGGTGTAACAGCAACTTGTGGCTCATCAAAAATAACTTTTATTGTCGCATCATCAACAGGGATGATGGTACAAGGTATATCCTGTTGGCGATAGCGAGTTTTGACGGTACAGCTCATTGGCTCTTTGATCACGTTGCGATCTACCCAATGTAATTGAGAAGCAACAAGTCCGGTCGATTTTAGAAGCGGATGATCTGCGCCTTGGACCGCGATTAACACGTTTCGCTTAAGATCTTTATCAGCTACGTACCATGGGTCTTCGTTGCCACCGCCACCTTTTTGACCACCAATGTGTAAGCCTTTACGCTGACCTAAAGTATGGTACATAAGGCCTTGATGCTCGCCAATTTCTTTGCCTTCAGGTGTTTCAATTTTACCCGGTTGTGCAGGTAAATAGCGAGACAAGAAGTCCGTAAATTTGCGCTCACCGATAAAACAAATACCCGTTGAGTCTTTCTTTTTCGCAGTGATCAAATCTTGCTCTTCGGCAATACGTCGTACTTCTGGTTTCTCTAGGTCACCGACAGGAAACAAGCTACGGCCAATTTGTTCGTGGCTCAATGTATAAAGGAAGTAACTTTGGTCTTTATTGTTATCCAGACCTCTTAACATTTGAGGTTGTTCACCGTTCTTTGGGAAAGTGCGACGCACGTAGTGACCCATTGCTATGTAGTCGGCATCGAGGACTTCGTCAGCAAATTCAAGAAATGCTTTAAATTTAATCTCTTTATTGCACAGAATATCTGGGTTTGGCGTTCGGCCAGCTTTATATTCTTCAAGGAAATACTCAAAGACATTATCCCAATATTCGGCAGCGAAATTAATGGTATGTAGGTGGATACCGAGTTTGTCGCAGACTGCTTGTGCATCTGCCAAATCTTCAGCAGCGGTACAATATTCCTCGTTATCGTCTTCTTCCCAGTTCTTCATGAACAGGCCTTCGACTTGGTATCCTTGTTGTTGCAAAAGATACGCAGAAACTGAGGAATCTACACCGCCGGACATACCGACAATCACTTTTTTTTGGCTGTTATCAGACATGTTGTATTTCTACCGATTTGACTTGGACGCCGATTCTAGCAGAAAGATTACGCTCAAAACAGATCCGAGATGTAAATCACACTTTAGTGGACCTTTAAAATCCGCATATTTACAAGGCATGGAGGCCTCATTTTAAAATAAAGCGCGACGTAATCGTTTGCTACGTTACGCGTTGTTGCGACTTAAAGCTGACAAGCGGTAGAATTACGCCTTCCTTCTCAATTCGCAGACGAACTGTTATGAAATTTCCCGGACAACGTAAATCGAAACACTACTTTCCTGTTCATGCCCGTGACCCTTTAGTGAGCCAATCTCAACAAAGTAAAACAATGGCCCGAACTCATATCATTGGTATTGATCAAACTTTGGTTGATATCGAAGCTAAGGTGAGCAGTGAACTGATTGACAAGTTTGGGCTGAGTAAAGGTCACTCTTTAGTCATCGATGACGAAACAGCAGAGCGTCTTTATAAAGAGCTAAAGCAACTAGAATTGATCACTAACGAGTATGCTGGTGGAACGATAGGGAACACTCTTCATAATTACTCGGTGTTGGCGGACGATAAGTCTGTACTATTAGGTGTCATGAGTGCGGACATTAAAATAGGTAGCTATGGGTATCGTTATCTATGTAATACGTCGAGTCGAATGGATCTTAATTATCTACAAGGTGTCGACGGTGCTATTGGTCGTTGTTTTGCGCTAATTACTGAAGACGGTGAGCGTACCTTTGCAATTAGTGAAGGTCAAATGAACCAACTGCATTCTGATAGTATTCCTGAAAGTATATTCGAAAATGCTTCTGCTCTTGTATTAACTGCTTATTTGGTGCGCTGTAAAAAAGGCGATCCGATGCCAGAGGCAACAATGCAAGCGATTAAGTACGCAAAACAATATAACGTTCCTGTCGTTTTGACATTGGGAACCAAGTTCGTTATTCAAGATGATCCTGAATATTGGCAAAGCTTTTTGCAAGAACATGTCACTGTTGTTGCAATGAATGAAGATGAAGCCGAAGCGCTTACCGGAGAGAGCGATCCTTTAGCGGCTTCAGATAAAGCACTTGATTGGGTCGATATTGTATTGTGCACGGCTGGTCCAGTGGGTTTGTTTATGGCGGGATATACTGAAAATGACTCGAAAAGAGAAACCTCGTTGCCGTTATTGCCAGGTTGCATTGCTGAATTCAATCGTTACGAGTTCAGTCGTCCATCTTTAAAAGGTGAATGTGTTAACCCAATTAAAGTGTATTCACATATTGCTCCATACATGGGCGGCCCAGAAAAGATCAAAAATACAAATGGAGCAGGGGATGCGGCCTTATCGGCATTACTGCATGATATGGCGGCGAATAAATACCACAAGGAAAACGTTCCTAACTCAAGCAAGCATCAATATCCATTTTTGACTTACTCTTCTTTTTCTCAAGTATGTAAGTACTCAAATCGAGCCAGTTACGAAGTTCTGGTTCAACACTCTCCTCGATTATCAAGAGGTTTACCAGAAAGAGAAGATAGCTTGGAAGAAGCATATTGGGAAAGATAATAAAAAAGCGCCGAAGAGGCGCTTTTTTATTATTAGAGTTTAGGACACTTAAATAGCGAACTCTTCTAATGATTTACCTGAATCTAGCGCAGCTTGAATTACAGAAGGCGTTCGGCCTTGACCAGTCCACGTTTTTTCTGCACCGCTCGCATCAACGTATTTGTATTTCGCTGGGCGAGGAGCACGCTTAGATTTGCTTTTACCTTTGCTTTCGCCAGATAGAGCAGAAATTAACGCTTCTACATCGATACCGTCTTTAGCGATCATTTGTGCGTATTCAGCAAGCTTAGCTTCGCGCTCTGCATTTGCAGCACGTTCTTCCGCTTCACTTTCTTGTCTTTCTTGCACAACAATAGTGAGTTTATCTAGAGCTTCTTCTAGTTGTTCAATTGTTAATTCACGAGCAAAGGCGCGTAGGCTACGAATATTCAGTAGAGTTTTGGTCAGTTCAGACATGACAATTCCCATGAGTTATAATAGATGACTCGATAAGAATAAACTTGAAAGTTAATTTTGACAATATTTAACTAAGGCTAATAAGGTAAAATATTGTCAATTTTGTGTTGAAACATAAATTAAATATCTTTTTGTGATTAAAACTAATAAAACAGGTAAGTAAATAAAAGAGACTTCTCGCTAAAGAATCACATAACCACTATTGAGTAGTTAAAAAGTTTATGTTTACCGTCGCATAAGTTATGCCTAATACATAATTAAAAAATTACAGTAATTTCATATGAAACCTTGTTGTTAAACATAGAAAGAGTTTGTCTCACGGCCGGCAGTGAGCCGTCTTCACTACGAACCTTAATCTGGAATAGAAATCATGGATACCGGACGTTGATTTTGGTCGTTCTCACTATTGAGAAATAACAGCCCGTCCCCAAAGTTTGATTTAGACGCTAGAATAAGAAGAGCAATATTGTGTGATAGCGACTGCTGTTTATAGTTTCGACATTATCATATTGGCGAGGAACGCAACGTCGCTTTTATGTTGCAATTGGCATTTCTATAAGTACAATGGCGTCTACCTAATGCGAAGGTGAGTCGTATGTTCTGAGCTGATGAACAGTTTTGGAACAAGATATCGCTTTTGATGTAGAGGTGCGGAAATAATCAGTAGCCATTGTTGGGGTGACTCCAATGAACAATAGCGAAAGGTATTGCCGCCGAAGTATATAAGAATGTCATGCTTGTATGCTGGGGTTGTCTTCGAAAGGAACAACACTGCCATAGTCTATTATTTTGTTAAACTATGGAGCGCTACTGTAGGGTTGGGTGAAGTGTTCACTTCCCTTTCGCTTAGTTCAACGTTTGTTACGATAAACTATCGCTAACATGTCTGCAGTAGATCTCTAACCAACTAAAAACTGGTTTTTGAAGATCATGAATTTAATCGATTTTGCAACGTCACCGTTGTCGTTACTTCCGCCAATTATGGCGTTAACTCTTGCTATTGTTACTCGTCGAGTACTGTTATCTCTTGGCGTCGGGATCATTCTTGGGGCAATCCTTCTTTCTGACTTTTCTATTGGAAACTCGCTAAGCTATATTGGCACAACAGTCTCTGGTGTTGTGATTGAAGATGGTGGGCTCAATTCATGGAATATGAGTATCGTTGGCTTCTTATTGCTACTTGGCATGATGACAGCTTTACTGACGCTATCAGGTGGTACACGTGCATTCGCGGAGTGGGCTCAGTCTCGAGTTAAAAGCAAGCGTGGTTCAAAATTACTAGCAGCCTTTCTTGGCGTATTCATTTTCGTAGATGACTATTTCAACAGCCTTGCTGTTGGTGCTATTTCTCGCCCTGTTACTGACCGTTTTTATGTGTCTCGCGCAAAGTTAGCGTATATTTTGGATTCTACAGCAGCACCAATGTGTGTATTGATGCCAGCTTCTAGCTGGGGCGCGTATATCATGACAATCATCAGTGGCATTTTGGTCACTCATGGTATGACTGAATATTCAGCAATTGGCGCCTACATCACTCTGATTCCAATGAACTTTTATGCAGTATTTGCATTGTTGATGGTATTTGCAGTGGCGTGGTTCCAACTTGACGTTGGCCCAATGCGTAAGCATGAAATCCAAGCTTCACAAGGTGTTGGCTTTGATCACGACAAAGAGAACGATACAAAACAAGCTCATGAAATTAATGAAGAACTGGACATTAAAGAAAGTGAATTTGGCCGAGTTAGTGACCTGATTTTACCCATTTTAGTTCTTATCATTGCGACGGTATCGGCGATGCTGTTTACTGGTGGACAAGCACTGGCAGCTGACGGTATTGCGTTTAACCTACTTGGTGCGTTTGAGAATACTGACGTTGGTACATCTCTTATTTATGGTGGTTTAGCTGGCTTAGTCGTTGCTATTTATACGGTTGCTCGTCAGAAGCTTTCTGTGCGTGACATTGCAATGACGATGTGGGTGGGTGCTCACTCGATGTTTGGCGCTATCCTCATTCTTTTCTTTGCTTGGTCTATTGGTTCTGTCATCGGTGACATGAAAACTGGCGCGTACTTGTCTTCACTCGTGCAAGGCAACATTGGCGTTCACTGGTTACCTGTTATTCTCTTCTTGCTTTCGGGCTTGATGGCATTTTCTACAGGTACTTCCTGGGGTACATTCGGCATCATGCTTCCTATTGCTGGTGATATGGCCGGTGCTACCGATTTGGCGTTAATGCTACCAATGTTAAGTGCCGTTCTTGCAGGCTCTGTATTCGGAGACCACTGTTCACCGATTTCGGATACGACGATTCTTTCATCGACAGGCGCCCGTTGTAATCATATTGACCATGTCGCCACACAGCTTCCTTATGCATTATCTGTAGCATTGGTTTCGTGTGTTGGTTTTATCACGCTTGGTATGACGTCCTCAGTTGCTATTTCATTCGCAGTTTCTGCAACCGTTTTTGTTGTGGTGTGTTTTGCTCTAGCAGCATTGTCTAGATCGAAGTTGTCAGTACAACAAAGTGCTTAATATTTTGATATAGATTCACGTATTGAAAAGGAGGCTAAGGCCTCCTTTTTTGATCATAAAAAAAAAAATCCAAAAACTTACAATTTATAGTTGAAAATTCCCTGAAGCTTCGTTAGTGTGAAGGCATATCAACGAACACGACATAAATAACTATGCGCATTAATGAAATGAAAATTCATCACCATCACCATCACCCAGTCTAGTCTTTCGGGAGATGAGCGCATACCCGGGAGATGATAAAACTCCCGGAGGTTCAGTTAGAAATAGCATACATAAACCCTCGGGAGACTAAAACTCTCGAGGGTTTTTTCGTATTTAAATTAATAAAATCAAAATCATGCACAGGGATAACGCAATGCAAACACAACGCCTAAGAATTGCAATTCAGAAAAAAGGTCGCCTAAGTAGAGAAAGCCAAGACTTGCTCAAAAAATGCGGTGTTAAGTTCAATGTGATGGGAGAGAAGTTAGTTGTTCACTCACTAAATATGCCAATTGATCTTTTGTTGGTGCGTGATGATGATATCCCGGGCCTCATTATGGATGGAGTCGTCGATTTAGGCTTTATTGGTGAAAATGAGTTGGAAGAAGTCCGTCTTGATCGCAAGGCTTTGGGTGAAGACAACGAATTTTTAACTCTACGTCGATTAGACTTTGGTGGCTGCCGTTTGTCGATTGCCATTGATAAAGATGAAACTTATAACGGCCCACAAGACCTAGCCGGAAAGAGAATAGCGACGACTTACCCTCAGCTGTTAAAAGCCTATATGGATGAGCAGGGTGTAGACTTTAGTACCTGTATGCTCACAGGCTCTGTGGAAGTAGCTCCTAGAGCTGGCCTAGCTGATGCGATTGCAGATTTGGTTTCAACAGGCGCAACACTTGAAGCTAACGGCCTCAAGGAAGCAGAGGTTATTTTCCGCTCTAAAGCGACGCTAATTCAACGTAAAGGGGAGTTTGACGCCGACAAACTAGCGCTAATCGATAAACTTCTCACTCGAATGCAGGGCGTTCAGCAGGCTAAAGAGTCCAAGTACATCATGTTGCATGCCCCGCTTGAAAAGCTAGAACAAATCAAGGCGTTGCTTCCTGGAGCTGAAGATCCGACTGTATTGCCTTTGTCTACAGATAAAGAGCGAGTGGCTGTTCACTTGGTGAGTACAGAAAATCTGTTCTGGGAGACGATGGAGCAGCTTAAAGAGCTAGGTGCGAGTTCAATTCTCGTGCTACCAATTGAGAAAATGATGGGGTAGTCAGTATGAGAACCGTTGTATGGCAGTCTTTAAGTGAAAACCAGCAAGATTCGATCTTAGAACGTCCAGCCATTTCGGAAGGTGCGAATATCACTTCGGCTGTAGCAGATGTCATTGCTGCTGTTCGCGAAGGT
This sequence comes from Vibrio gelatinilyticus, assembly GCF_022836845.1. Classification (GTDB taxonomy): domain Bacteria; phylum Pseudomonadota; class Gammaproteobacteria; order Enterobacterales; family Vibrionaceae; genus Vibrio; species Vibrio gelatinilyticus. The sequence continues at coordinate 205,395 of NZ_JAJNNZ010000001.1, read as the reverse complement.
GGTGATGAAGCGCTACTGGATCTTACTGAGAAGTTTGATAGGGTACGTCCTCAATCTATTCGTGTGACGGCCAATGAAATTGAGGCTGCCTGTGGACGTTTGTCGAGCGGTATGAAGCAAGCTTTAGAGCAAGCCTATTCGAACATTGCCAAATTTCATACCGCGCAGAAACAAGAAACGTTGCGAGTAGAAACCCAGCCTGGTGTGATCTGCGAACAAGTGACACGGCCAATTAATACTGTGGGGCTGTATATTCCAGGTGGAAGCGCTCCACTGCCATCAACCGTATTAATGTTGGGTGTGCCTTCGCAGATTGCAGGCTGTCGAAAAGTGGTACTTTGCTCGCCACCGCCAATCGCTGATGAAATCTTATATGTCGCCAAACTGTGCAAAATTGACGAAGTGTACAATGTTGGTGGTGGGCAAGCAGTAGCCGCTATGGCTTATGGCACTGAAAGTGTCTCTAAAGTAGATAAAATTTTTGGCCCAGGTAATGCGTATGTTACTGAAGCGAAAAGACAGGTCAGCAATGACTTTCGTGGTGCGGCTATCGATATGCCAGCGGGTCCTTCAGAAGTCCTGGTTATCGCTGATGAAACCGCAGACCCAGACTTTGTTGCGGCTGATTTACTTAGCCAGGCAGAGCACGGCCCGGATTCACAAGTCGTGCTCGTCACGCCATCACCGTTCATTGCCGATCAGGTGACCGAGGCGGTGAAAAAGCAGTTAAAAGAATTGTCTCGCGCCGATATCGCTGAGCAAGCGTTGGGATCGAGCTTGATTATCATCGCTGACTCTCTAACTCAGTGTATATCTATCTCTAACTATTATGGACCTGAACACTTGATTGTTCAGACTAAGAGTCCTAGAGAGTTGTTGCCATTGCTTGACAATGCAGGCTCTATTTTCCTTGGTGACTGGTCGCCTGAATCTGCAGGTGATTACGCTTCAGGGACTAACCACGTGCTGCCGACTTACGGTTATACGCGGACCTACTCAAGTTTAGGTTTGGCCGACTTTTCAAAACGTATGACGGTACAGGAGCTTTCTGCTGATGGTCTTAAAGGATTGGCGCCGACAGTGGTCACTATGGCCGAAGCCGAAGGCCTAGATGCGCACAAGCGTGCGGTCACTATTCGAGTTGAAAAGCTTGCAATGGAGAGAAAGTAATGGAAAAACTCGCTCGAAAACAAGTTCAGAAACTCACGCCCTACTTGTCAGCAAGGCGCATCGGTGGCTCTGGTGATATCTGGCTAAATGCCAACGAATCACCGTTTAACAACGAATATAAAACGGACTTTGCTCGTTTAAACCGCTACAGCGAATGTCAGCCCAAAGCGCTAATCGAAGCTTATGCTGCGTATGCTGGGGTGCGACCAGAGCAAACGCTGACCTCGCGTGGTGCAGATGAAGGCATCGAATTATTGATCCGCGCCTTTTGTGAGCCTAGTGAAGATAGCATCCTATTTTGTCCACCTACCTATGGCATGTATGCCATTAGCGCAGAAACCATTGGCGTTGAGCGTAAAACGGTGCCGTTAACAGAAGATTGGCAGCTTAACTTACCGGAAATTGAAGCCAACCTAGATGGCGTAAAATTGGTATTTGTTTGTAGTCCCAATAACCCAACCGGTAATTTGGTTAAGCGCGACGACATTATCTCATTGCTCGAAATGACGAAAGACAAAGCCATCGTTGTTATGGATGAAGCTTATATCGATTTCTGCCCTGAAGCCTCAACGGTTGACCTGTTAGAACAATACCCAAACTTAGCGATTTTGCGAACGCTATCCAAGGCATTTGCTTTGGCCGGATTACGCTGTGGTTTTACCTTGGCCAACGAAGAGCTTATCAATGTTTTGCTTAAGGTCATCGCACCTTACCCTGTGCCAATTCCCGTGGCTGAAATTGCAATACAAGCTTTATCCGAGCAAGGTCTTGCCCGCGCAAAGTTCCAAGTGTTGGACCTCAATGCTAACCGAGCTTATTTGCAAGCGGGTTTGTCTACCTTATCTGGCGTTACGGTCTTCGAAGGTTGGGGCAACTACCTATTGGTGGAATTTGCCAATGGGGACGAGTTATTTAAAGCCGCTTGGGACTCCGGTATTATTCTTCGCAATTCACCAATTGAAAACTGCGTACGGATCAGCGTCGGGAATCGCGACGAGTGTGAAAAAACACTGTCATTTATTCGAAATCAATTAGAACAAACTGCTGCATAAGCATGCCATCATAAAAAGGACTTATTAAAGTGAGCAACCAACAAAAGATTTTATTTATTGACCGTGATGGTACGTTAATCGTTGAGCCCCCTGTAGACTTTCAGGTTGACCGTTTAGATAAGCTCAAGCTAGAGCCTCACGTCATACCTAGTCTACTGGCACTGCAAGATGCTGGCTATCGTCTAGTGATGGTTACAAACCAAGATGGCCTTGGTACAGAGAGTTACCCACAAGACGATTTTGACGCACCACACAATATGATGATGGAGATCTTTGAGTCTCAGGGCGTTAAGTTTGACGATGTATTGATTTGTCCTCACTTCGAGGAGGACAACTGCTCATGTCGCAAGCCCAAGTTAGGCATGGTTAAAGAATACCTTCAAAGCGGCAAAGTTGATTTTAAAACATCGGCAGTGATTGGTGACCGAACCACGGATCTTCAATTGGCAGAAAACATGGCTATTCGCGGTATTCAGTACAATCCAGAGACAATGTGTTGGAAACAGATTCTGAAAGACCTGACCATCAATGCTCGCATCGCAGAAGTCGTAAGAACCACAAAAGAGACCGACATCAAAGTACGGGTAAACCTTGATGAAGCGGGCGGCAATGAGATTTCAACGGGTATGGGATTTTTTGACCACATGCTAGATCAAATCGCGACTCACGGTGGTTTCCAGATGAAGTGTCTCGTGGATGGCGATCTACACATTGATGATCACCACACCGTTGAAGATACGGCGTTGGCTTTAGGTCAAGCTCTCAAAGAAGCACTCGGTGACAAACGTGGTATCGGTCGATTTGGTTTTAGCTTGCCGATGGACGAATGTTTAGCTCAATGTGGTTTGGACTTATCAGGGCGTCCATACCTTAAATTTGAAGCGGAGTTTTCGCGTGAACAAGTTGGTGATCTTTCAACTGAGATGGTCGTTCACTTTTTCCGTTCACTTACCGATACCCTAGCGTGTACTTTGCACCTTTCCTCATCTGGCGACAATGATCACCATATCATCGAGAGTTTGTTTAAAGCGTTTGGTCGTACGTTACGTCAGGCGATCAAAGTCGAAGGTAATGAGCTTCCAAGCAGCAAAGGGGTGTTGTAATGGTCAAGAGTCTACAAAATGTAGTCATTATTGATACTGGTTGTGCCAATGTGTCATCGGTAAAATTTTCGATTGAGCGTTTAGGCTATCAGGTTAGCATTTCGAAAGATCCACAGGTGGTTCTAGCGGCAGACAAGTTATTTTTGCCAGGAGTAGGCACCGCCAGTGAGGCAATGAAAAACCTAGCAGAGCGCAACCTTATTGAATTGGTGAAACAAATCGAAAAGCCGGTTCTGGGCATCTGCCTAGGGATGCAACTATTGGGTAAACTGTCGCAAGAAAAAGGCCAAAAGGCGGACGAGTTAGTTGAATGTCTAGGACTTTGTGAAGGAGAAGTGAAGCGCTTAGAAACCGGAGATTTGCCACTGCCACACATGGGATGGAATACCGTTAAGTCAAAGCCAAACAACCCTCTTTTTAATGGTATTGAAGAAGGCGAATACTTCTATTTCGTTCACAGCTTTGGCATGCCAGTCGGTGATTACACCATCGCAGATTGCGAATATGGCACCCCATTTAGCGCCGCAATTCAAAGTGGTAATTATTACGGTGTTCAGTTCCACCCTGAGCGCTCGTCAAAAGCCGGTTCAAGACTTATTCAGAATTTCCTAGAGTTGGTGTAGTTACTAGCTTATTTGGAGTTGTAAAACAGTATTGATAAGCCTCACAAGGTGGTGAGGCTCTAAGGACATTAATGTGATTATTCCAGCATTAGATTTAATCGAAGGACAAGTGGTTCGTTTATACCAGGGCGACTATGGTCAGGTCACCGAATATAAAGTTGATCCAGCAGAGCAATTTAATTTATACCATCAGGCCGGCGCTAACTGGTTACACCTCGTCGATTTGACAGGTGCTAAAGACACCTCTGCACGTCAATTGGACCTGATTGCCAAGCTTCTTGCGGGCACTCCTGCCAACATTCAAATTGGGGGTGGCGTACGCAGTGAACAAGACGTGGTTGATTTGCTCGAAGCAGGGGCTCAGAGAGTCGTTGTCGGTTCTACTGCGGTCAAACAGCCGGAGCTTGTGAAAGGTTGGATGGAGAAGTATGGCGCAGAGAAAATTGTGCTTGCATTAGACATCAACATAGATGGTGAAGGCACGCGTAAAGTCGCTATTTCTGGTTGGCAAGAAGATTCTGGAGTGACGATAGAGGCTTTGATCAATGACTATCTAACTGTTGGGTTAAAGCATGTGTTGTGTACGGATATTTCTCGCGACGGCACACTTGAAGGCAGTAACGTAGAGCTTTACGCCGATCTTTGTAAGCAATATCCACAGGTTCAGTTTCAATCATCAGGTGGCATTGGCAGCTTAACCGATATTGAGGCGTTAAAAGGAACAGGAGTGTCCGGAGTCATCGTTGGTCGAGCATTGCTTGATGGTAAATTCACTGCAGAGGAGGCGTTTCAATGCTGGCAAAGCGAATAATTCCTTGTTTGGATGTCCGTGATGGGCAAGTAGTGAAAGGCGTACAGTTTCGTAACCATGAAATTATCGGCGATATTGTTCCCTTAGCTGCGCGTTATGCCGAAGAGGGTGCCGATGAATTGGTATTCTACGATATTACCGCATCCAGTGATGGACGAGTTGTTGATAAAAGTTGGGTCTCGCGCGTGGCCGAAGTGATCGATATCCCTTTCTGTGTTGCTGGTGGGATAAAATCTGCTGAAGATGCTGCGCGAATTCTAGAGTTTGGTGCAGATAAAGTGTCTATTAACTCGCCAGCTCTCGCGAACCCAGAGCTTATCACAGAGCTGGCTGACAAATTCGGTGTTCAATGTATCGTGGTGGGTATCGATTCCTACTTTGATAAAGAGACAGGCAAATACCAGGTTTATCAGTTTACTGGCGATGAAGCTCGTACGAAAGCCACCAAGTGGGAAACCCGCGATTGGGTTCAGGAAGTACAGAAACGCGGTGCGGGTGAAATTGTATTAAATATGATGAACCAAGATGGTGTGCGCAACGGTTATGATATCGAGCAGCTCAATATGGTGCGTGAAGTGTGTAAAGTACCTCTTATAGCATCGGGCGGAGCGGGGGCAATGGAACATTTTTCCGAGGCTTATAAAAAAACCAACGTAGACGGCGCACTAGCAGCGTCAGTCTTCCATAAGCAAATCATCAATATTGGTGAGTTGAAGCAGTATTTGAAACAAGAAGGCGTGGAGATCAGAATATGAGTGAAGCAGTAGCCGCGTTAAAGGAGCGTATCGATTGGGAAAAGGTTGACGGTCTCGTACCTGCGATTATTCAAGATTTTCAATCTAGTCAAGTTCTTATGATGGGATATATGAACCCAGAAGCGCTTGAGAAAACATTGGAAACAGAGCATGTAACTTTTTTCTCTCGTACCAAGTCACGCCTTTGGACTAAAGGTGAGACATCGGGGAATGTTCTTCAACTTAAGAACATTTCGCTTGATTGTGATAATGATACGTTACTGCTCAAAGTAGAACCTGTTGGCCCAACATGCCATACGGGGACGACGACGTGTTTCGATGCCGATAATCAAGAAGAGTCCCAGATGGTGTGGCTTCATCAGCTTGAGCAGCTACTTGCCGCTCGAAAAGATGCGGATCCGCAATCTTCTTACACGGCGAGCTTATACGGTCGTGGCACCAAGCGTATTTCGCAGAAAGTGGGCGAAGAAGGTGTTGAAGTCGCGCTTGCGGCAACGTCGGGCGACAAAGCGGAGCTAGTGTGTGAATCAGCTGATTTGATTTATCACCTGATGGTTCTTCTTCAAGATCAAGGCCTATCAATGAACGATGTGGTGAATAAGCTCAAAGAGCGACATAAATAACCAGACTAATAACCAAAACAAAAGGCACTGGTTTCATCCCAGTGCCTTTTTGCTTTTCTTGTCTTGTTAATTTGCTCAAATAGTAGCGTTGTAGGGTTCTCTTTTCGGACACGTCGCTAAGATCTCACGACGCCCAGACTCTTTTACTTCTTCCAAAATAACATCAAAGCCCCAAAGTCGATAAAGATGCTTTAAAACTTCATCGTAGCCTTTATCCAGTGGGATCCGGTTGTGAGGAACATGCTGCAAGGTAATTGAGCGATCTCCTCGCACATCGACATTGAACACTTGAATGTTGGGCTCCAGATTACTGAGGTTATATTGTGCCGCTAACGTTTCTCGAATCTGTCGATAACCCACTTCATTGTGGATGGCCGACACTTCAATATAGTTTTTACGGTCGTCGTCGAGCACAGAGAAAAATTTAAAGTCTCGCATTACTTTGGGTGACAGGTATTGGCTAATAAAGCTTTCATCCTTAAAGTTATGCATTGCAAAGTGAATCGCTTCGAGCCAATCGGTGCCTGCTAAATCGGGAAACCATTCCTGGTCCTCTTCGGTGGGCTCTTCACAGATCCGCTTGATATCACGAAACATCGCAAAACCCAGTGCGTATGGATTTATTCCACTGAAATATGGGCTGTTATATTCGGGCTGCGCAACAACGCCAGTGTGGCTATGCAGAAATTCGAGAATGAACTTATCGCTTACCACACCTTCATCATAGAGATGGTTGAGTATGGTGTAGTGCCAAAAGGTCGCCCAACCTTCGTTCATGACTTGAGTTTGCTTCTGCGGATAAAAGTACTGGCTGACCTTACGCACAATTCTGACTATCTCTCGCTGCCATGATTCAAGCAACGGTGCATTTTTCTCTATGAAATACAGAATGTTTTCTTGCGGCTCACTAGGAAAGCGAATCTTGTTTTTCTCTTCCACTGTTTTATTTTTTGGTACTGTGCGCCACAGTTCATTAACTTGAGATTGAAGATAAGATTCACGCTCTAATTGACGGGCTTTTTCTTCGGCGATTGATATCTTTTCTGGACGCTTGTAACGATCAACTCCAAAATTCATCAACGCATGGCAAGAATCAAGGATTTGCTCAACTTCTTCAATACCATATTTCTCTTCACAATCGGCAATGTAGTTTTTCGCGAATAGTAGGTAATCTATGATTGAGCTTGCATCGGTCCAAGTTTGAAAGAGGTAGTTTCCCTTGAAGAAGGAATTATGCCCATAGCAGGCATGCGCCATGACCAACGCCTGCATAGTTACGGTGTTTTCTTCCATCAAGTAGGCAATACAAGGGTTTGAGTTAATAACAATCTCATAGGCTAGCCCCATTTGGCCATGTTTGTAGCCTTGCTCTGTTTGAATAAATTTCTTACCGAATGACCAGTGGTTATAATTGATAGGCATGCCAATGCTGGAATAGGCATCCATCATTTGCTCTGAAGTGATCACTTCAATTTGATTGGGGTATGTATCTAACCGATAGTGCTTAGCAACCCGTTTGATTTCGACGTGATATTTTTCTATCAGGTCGAAGGTCCAATCTGGACCATCAGGTAGCATCCTGTTGTTAGTCTTCGTCTTTGTCTTAGAGGTCATACACAAACTCCCTATGCTGTCTCTTTTTGAAACAACTCCCTAAACACGGGGTAGATGTCTTCTACAGAACGGATATTCTTCATGGCAAAATTACTAAACTCTTGCTCAAGTTTTTCATATTCATGCCACAGCGTTTGATGCGTTCTTCGAGTAATTTCGATGTAAGAATAATATTGGCAAGCAGGCAAAAGGCTTTTCACCAATAGTTCCTTACAACGCGGAGAGTCGTCAGCCCAGTTATCGCCATCAGACGCTTGAGCTGCATAGATATTCCATTCTTCAAGAGGGAAGCGCTCTTTGACTATCTGATCCATAAGCTTCAGAGCACTCGATACGATAGTACCGCCGGTTTCTTGGGAATAGAAAAATTCGTGTTCGTCGACTTCCTTCGCTTGTGTATGGTGCCGTATAAACACAACTTCGACATTCTCATACGTCCTTGTTAAGAAGAGGTAAAGTAATACATAAAATCGTTTTGCCATGTCTTTGGTTGCCTGATCCATCGAGCCTGACACGTCCATTAAACAGAACATCACAGCTTGACTCGAGGGAACGGGGCGTTTTTCGTAGTTTTTAAAACGCAAATCAAATGTGTCGATGAAAGGGACACTTTCGATTTTTTTCCTAAGTTCAGCGATTTCGTCACTTAGACGCTTTTCTTCCATCGGCTTAGCTGGCTCACTAATTTTAACTTCATCGAGTTGCGCCATTAGTTTATCAAGCTGTTTACGTTTTCCCGCTGTCATGGCTGTACGTCGTGCCAGTGATTGCTGTAGGGAGCGTACGATTGCGATGTTGGATGGCATACCGGCCGTTTGGTAGCCAGCGCGATGAGTTTTCCACTCTTTGATTTTGTTTATCTGGTTTTTCTCTAGATTGGGAAGCTCAAGATCATCGAACAAAATATCGAGGTATTCGTCTTTGGAGATCTGAAAGTTAAAGTCATCCTGACCTTCGCCGTCTTGACTTGCGTCGCCCTGCCCAGAACCACCTCCCTGGCCTCCTTTAGGTGGGCGCTCTATTTTATCTCCGGTAATAAACTGATCATTCCCCGGGTGAACGCGGTCCCGAACACCGCCTTGGCCTTGATGGAATACAGGCTCGCTGATATCCTTGTGTGGGATAGAAACATCTTCACCGGACTCAGTGTTCGTGATGGACCGGCGATTCACAGCATCCGTGACTGATTCTTTGATCTTTTGTTTATGGCGTCGAATAAAGCGCTGCCTATTAACAGAGCTTTTATTCTTACCATTCAATCGCCTATCTATAAATTGTGCCATAAGCTACTCCTATAATTAGCGAATGAGCAGCGCCAGAGCGCCGCTATAGCCACTCACTTATGAGGATTTACGTACGCGCAAATACCATTCAGACAACAAACGAACCTGTTTCTCTGTATAGCCCTTCTCCATCATCCGATTAACGAAGTCATCGTGTTTTCGTTGGTCTTCAGAAGATGTTTTGGTGTTGAATGAAATAACAGGAAGTAACTCTTCTGTGTTCGAGAACATTTTCTTCTCGATGACGGTACGAAGTTTCTCGTAACTAGTCCATACAGGGTTTTTCCCATTGTTGTGCGCTTTAGCTCGGAGCACAAAGTTGACTATTTCATTTCGGAAATCCTTTGGATTACTAATACCTGCTGTCTTCTCGATTTTTTCTAACTCCTCATTGAGAGACGAGCGGTCAAATAGCTGGCCTGTTTCAGGATCACGATATTCCTGATCTTGAATCCAGAAATCAGCGTAAGTGACATAGCGATCAAAAATGTTCTGACCGTATTCGGAATAAGATTCCAAATAAGCGGTTTGAATCTCTTTACCAATAAACTCAACGTATCGCGGTACAAGATAACCTTTAAGGAACTCAAGATATTTCTCGCCGACTTCTTGAGGGAATTGCTCTCGTTCTATTTGCTGTTCAATGACATAGAACAGGTGAACAGGGTTCGCAGCAACTTCAGTCTGATCAAAGTTAAATACTCTGGACAGGATTTTGAATGCGAAACGAGTTGATAGACCGGACATGCCTTCATCAACGCCCGCGTAATCCCGATATTCTTGGTAACTTTTGGCTTTTGGATCGGTGTCTTTGAGTGTTTCACCATCATAAACGCGCATCTTCGAAAATAGAGAAGAATTTTCTGGCTCTTTTAGTCGAGACAAAATACTGAACTGTGCAAGTAAGTCTAGGGTACTAGGCGAGCATGGCGCTTTCGAAAGTTCACTGTGGTCGAGCAGTTTTTGATAGATCTTGACCTCTTCAGACACTCGCAAACAATAAGGCACTTTGACGATGTAGACCCTATCTAAAAACGCTTCGTTATTTCTGTTATTTCTAAAAGTCTGCCACTCCGATTCGTTCGAGTGGGCGAGAATCATGCCGTCAAAAGGTAAAGCAGATAGACCTTCCGTGCCATTGAAGTTGCCTTCTTGTGTAGCAGTTAGTAAAGGGTGAAGAACTTTGATGGGGGCTTTGAACATTTCGACAAATTCCATCAAACCCTGGTTGGCTTTACACAAGGCACCTGAGTAGCTGTAAGCATCAGGATCATCTTGTGAAAAATGTTCAAGCTGACGGATATCCACCTTACCTACAAGCGAAGAAATATCCTGATTATTTTCGTCACCAGGCTCTGTTTTGGCTATGGCGACTTGATCTAAGATAGAAGGGCGTACTTTTACGACTTTAAATTTGGAAATATCACCGCCAAAATCGTGTAGGCGCTTTGCTGCCCAGGGAGACATTATGGAACGTAAATATCGCTTCTCGATACCATATTCGCGTTGCAGTAAATCACCATCTTCTGAGACGTCGAAGAGACAGAATGGATGGTCATTCACTGGGCTGCGTACTCCATCAGCAGAGAGAACATAAATTGGCATTTTTTGCATCAGGGCTTTTAGTTTTTCCGCCAGTGATGATTTACCGCCACCAACAGGCCCTAAGAGATAAAGGATCTGCTTGCGCTCTTCGAGCCCTTGAGCCGCATGCTTAAGGTAGGACACTATTTGCTCAATAGCATCTTCCATACCGTAAAAATCCTCAAAAGTTTTATAACGCGAAATGACTCGGTTAGAAAAAATTCTGCTCAAGCGTGGATCTTGAGCAGTATCGATGACTTCAGCTTCACCTATTGCAAGCAACAACCGTTCTGCTGCATTTGCATAGGCGCTTTTGTCATCTTTACACAGAGCCAAGAATTCTTGTAGTGATAGCTCTTCATCTTTTGCCGCTTCATAGCGTGCTTGATAGTGATCAAAAATACTCATAGCTAGATTCCCCTTAAACCTGCAAAGCTGACCGTTGACAGAAATACGGAGCGACTCCTTGTCACCTTTAATCCTAGTAGGGAAATGAGAATTTTGCTTAACAATTATGCGGTTATTTACAAATCAAATGGGACAGTCGGCTAAACAAAAACAAGTCTCATGTTTTAAACAAGTGTCTACGTAAGTTAAAATTAACGCTTGATTTGATAGGGTTTTAGACAATAAAAAGCCCAGCGACATCGTGGCTGGGCTTCAATAATTGCGCTACACCTTTAAGCGTTGAAGATCTGTGTAAACTCAGCAGCGGATAAATGGTACTGTCGAGGGCAGTTCCGCCATGTTATAAGCATACGGCGATATTTGTCGAGCATCGGCATTTGACTGTTAAAGTGATGGTCGGCTTTATCAAATTGCGGATAAAGGCCTTCAGAGTCGACGAGAAAACGAACATAGTTAACAAGTTGGGCTTCTGTCGCAATATCAAAGCCTAGAAATTGCAATCGGCGTTGATCAACATCTTTGCGCTCTTCATCCGTGAGCATTTTATTGGACTCTTGCATAGCATGGTACATTTCCATCACGTTGATCACTTCGCGACATTCATCTTCTACTAAGCAACCAAACTCTTTGTTCATCTCGCGCATTTGTAGTTCATAACCACGTTCAACAATGGTTTGCAGGCGTTGATACTTGGCTGCATTTTCCGGCGTTAATTTTGCCATAAGATAATATTGATTGGACAGGATTAGACGTTGAGCGTTTGTCATTTCCATCTTGAAAAGCCTCACTAGAAAGTACTAATTATAAGTTTACGAATTAAATAGCTATATCGACAGGTTATCAGCTCACCGATAATATGTAACATGATCTCAACACATATTTGTAATAAAAAACGCGCCATGTGGCGCGTTTTGTTCGATTTTTAATGTATGAATAACGGAATTAGTATTTTACGTTGTCAGTGTATTGCAGCAAAATGTTTTGGATGTTATCCATAACTTCTTTTGTCGGCGGCTCGGTGCCTTCGAGAGGATAGTCATAGCCAAGCGCTTCCCACTTGTGAGCGCCTAGTTTGTGATAGGGTAGTAGCTCAACCTTTTCTATGTTATCCATGTCTTTAATGAACTCACCAAGCATATGCGCAGATTCAGGATCGTCAGTATAACCCGGAACAACCACGTAGCGAATCCAGGTTGTTTGGCCGATCTTATGTAGATAACGTGCGAAATCAAGCGTACGTTTGTTCGATACACCGATAAAGTCTTGGTGAATTTCATCTTTCATGTGTTTGAGATCGAGCATCACTAAATCAGTGGCATCAAGAACTTCATCAACAACGTCGGTGTGTTTGCGAATATAGCCATTGGTGTCTAGGCAGGTGTGGATCCCTTCCGCTTGTGCTGCACGGAAAAAGTCTCTTACAAATTCGGGCTGCAACATAGCCTCACCACCAGAGCAAGTGATGCCGCCACCCGAAGCATTCATGAAATGTCGGTAAGATTTGGCTTCAGAAATCAATTCGTCAACGTCGACTTGTTTTCCGCCCTGAGTGTCCCATGTATCCCTATTATGGCAATACATGCAGCGCATTAGGCAGCCTTGTAAGAACACGATAAAGCGAATCCCTGGGCCATCGACGGTTCCACAAGACTCATAGGAATGAATGCGACCTGTTGTAGACATATGTACTTCTCTAGTAACTACTTTTGCTCACTATTTTATTACAAATTCGTCTCCTTAAACAGGAAAACTGGGTATGGAATAGAAACTTCGATTGGATTTTAGTGAGGGGAGTTGTATTGATGTGTTAATTGCTGGTGTCTGTTGGTATATTTTTGAGTGATAATTCTTGTTTGCAATCAGTACCACATGTCAGGTGGTTTTCATCGCTGATTTTGTGCCTGTTTGCGATTAGAAAAATGCAAATAGGGAAATTGCGCCGTTACCATGAATGCCATTTGAGGCTTGCTTATAGTCGGCATTTTTGCCCGTTAAGGTTAGACTGGCCCCAACGTGGCGATTATACCATGCTATACCAGTAACCAACGTCGTTTGCAGATGTTGCAAATCCACATCGTATCGATCTTGTGGTTCTGGTAAGGCAGAGCGAGCTCCTTCAATGGTATGGTCGTTAAATCGATAGCGTAACTCTGCGCCAATAAAGCTAAACCAAGCTGAACCCGAAGTGCCAATCATCCCGGCTTTAAATGGATTTTCGGCACTAATGTTAGCTGCGCCAAAGTTATTGTGCAGATCCGTACCAAACCGCAACATGAATCCGGTGGAGACATCACTGCGAAAGTTGCCAATATTGGCTTCAGACACATTAGATAATTCCCAACTAGAATTACTCAAGATCTGCTTTCTCAGCAAATTAAAATGAGATAGATAGCCTAGGCTACCAACCACTTTGTTGTCAATTTGATACTCCCACCCCTGTGGTTCGCTAGAGCCGACTATCGAATGCACGATTCTTTGGGCTTTATCTGCATATGAGTTCTCACCAGTTGTGCCAATCGTTAAGTTAAAGCGGTGAGCCTGCTCTGGGTGAAGGCTGATGTAATTGAACTCACCATGAAAATAACCAGCATAAGGGCGATCGTTTTCCAAAGGGTACGATGCCTCAATATCGGTTGGTGTCCATATCTTGTGTCCAAGTTGAACTTCCACTTTGTCTAATGACGATGCTCCCCAATAGGACAGACTCAATGGTTGAAATAACCAGTATGGTTTAATGGAACCGGAGGTGTAGCTGACAAAAATACCGTTGCTGTAGTCTTCATCTGAGCCATAGATGCCGTCGTTATCAAGAGCGAAGGAAACGGTCGCGAGTTCCGACGCAGTAACAGCCGCAGAAAACGATAGTAAGGAGGCAGCGATATAATGGTATTTCATAGTATTAACGAGGCTCTTCAAACATAGAACAAGTAATGAGTACTTGGTGATGATGTCATGTAATCATAAAAACAAACAAGCAGTGAAGAAGCGTAACTGGAGCAGTATCGTTGATATATTGTAACTAAGTTTGTCCCGGAAAAAGTGGAGGGGGGAGATGGTTGAATGAATAAAAAAAGCCTCGCAAAAAGCGAGGCTTGATATTGCTGAGCTCTCTATTATAGAGATTCAGTGAACGTACGTGCGATTACGTCTGCTTGTTGCTCTGCTGTTAGAGAGTTAAAGCGAACGGCGTAACCAGATACACGAATGGTTAGCTGAGGGTATTTCTCAGGGTGCTTAACTGCGTCTTCTAGAGTACCGCGGTTAAGAACGTTCACGTTAAGGTGTTGACCACCTTCAATGCCAGCTTCGTGGTGGAAGTAACCATCCATTAGGCCTGCAAGGTTAGCACGTTGGCTGTCTTCTTCTTTACCTAGCGCGTTAGGAACGATAGAGAAAGTGTAAGAGATACCATCTTGTGCGTCTGCAAACGGTAGTTTACCGACAGAAGTCAATGAAGCTACAGCACCTTTTTCGTCACGACCGTGCATTGGGTTAGCACCAGGAGCGAAAGGAGCACCAGCACGACGACCATCTGGAGTGTTACCTGTCTTCTTACCATAAACCACGTTTGAAGTGATAGTAAGGATAGACTGTGTAGGGATAGCGTCACGGTACATCTTAAGCTTACGGATTTTGCCCATAAACGTAGAAACAAGTTCACATGCGATATCATCAACGCGTGCGTCGTTGTTACCGAATTTAGGGTAGTCGCCTTCGATTTCGAAATCAATTGCGATGCCATCTTCGTCACGAACTGGTTTCACTGTTGCGTATTTAATAGCAGACAGAGAGTCAGCAGCAACAGATAGACCTGCGATACCACATGCCATAGTACGACGAACGTCACGGTCATGTAGAGCCATTAGAGACGCTTCGTAGCTGTACTTATCGTGCATGTAGTGGATGCTGTTTAGCGCAGTCACGTATTGCTTCGCTAGCCAATCCATAAATGTGTCTAGGCGACCCATTACGTCATCGTAGTTAAGCACTTCGTCAGTGATCTTGTCGCCAACTGGGCCAACTTGCATTTTAAGCTTCTCATCAACACCACCGTTGATTGCATAAAGCATGGTTTTTGCAAGGTTAGCACGAGCGCCAAAGAACTGCATTTGCTTACCAACGATCATTGGCGATACACAACAAGCGATAGCGTAATCGTCAGAACCTAGGTCAGGACGCATTAGGTCATCATTTTCGTACTGGATAGAAGACGTATCGATAGATACTTTCGCACAGAACTTCTTGAAGCCTACAGGCAGTTGCTCAGACCAAAGAACCGTGATGTTTGGCTCTGGAGAAGGACCCATAGTGTATAGGCTGTTTAGGAAACGGAAGTTAGTACGTGTTACTAGTGTACGACCGTCGATACCCATACCACCCATTGATTCTGTTGCCCAGATTGGGTCACCAGAGAACAACTCATCGTATTCAGGCGTACGTAGGAAACGAACCATACGTAGCTTCATTACGAAGTGGTCAATCATTTCTTGAGCTTCAACTTCAGTGATTTTGCCAGCAGCAATATCACGCTCGATGAAGATATCTAGGAAAGATGAAGTACGACCTAGAGACATTGCTGCGCCATTTTGTGATTTAACTGCAGCTAGGTAGCCGAAGTAAGTCCACTGGATAGCTTCTTGAGCAGTTTGAGCTGGCTCAGAGATGTCAAAACCGTATTTCTCAGCCATAACTTTAATTTGGCCAAGTGCGCGGTGTTGCTCAGAGATTTCTTCACGAAGTTGCATGGTTGCTGCTAGGTCTTCGCCGTTTTCGAAACGCTCTTGAAGAGAAGCAAATTGAGCTTGCTTGTCTTTCATTAGGAAGTCGATACCGTAAAGTGCCACACGACGGTAGTCGCCAATGATACGGCCACGACCGTATGCATCAGGAAGACCAGTCAGAACACCGGACTTACGACATTTTAAGATATCAGGCGTGTAGATATCGAAAACGCCAGCATTGTGTGTTTTACGGTATTCAGAGTAGATTTTTGAAACCATTGGGTCGAGGGTACGACCATATGCTTTACAAGAACCTTCAACCATGCGCACACCACCGTTAGGGATGATTGCACGCTTAAGTGGCGCTTCAGTTTGAAGGCCAACGATAGTTTCTAGATCTTGCTCAATGTAGCCTGCATCGTGTGCAGTGATGGTAGAAATAACAGAAGTATCGAAATCTACAGGCGCTTTCGTTGCGTTCTCCTGCTTGATACCTTCCATTACTTTAGCCCAAAGCTTGTTTGTTGCTTCAGTACCTTCAGAAACTAGGAAATCTTCGTCACCTTCATAAGGAGCATAGTTCTTCTGGATGAAATCACGAACGTTTACTTCGTTTTGCCACTCACCTGCCGCAAAACCTTCCCAAGCTTTAGCAAATTGCTCTGCCATGACATACCTACCTTTTTAGTAGTAAAAACACGTACTTTTCACTGTTGAGCCAGTGTTCCCTTTTTGATAGGGACAGTACACACATTAATAAAAATATTTATAATCAATATAGCTAGCTTACTAATTATAGATATTGTTACTCAACTTGTTGATCTCAAGGTTACACTAAAATTATTCTGCAAAACTTAAACTAAATCAATAAAAATTAAAAAAGAAAGATAAAAATTTGGGTAGTGACAAGCACTACCCAAAGATTTCACTAACGTTTTACAAGAACGCTGGGATCCCGTACTGGCTCTCAAGCATGCCAACAGCAAGCATTGCTACCAAACATACAACGAAGACGCCTACAGGAATGATGACCTTATCGATGAAAGATAGTCGAGAAGCTCGCTCTTTGTCACCAATCAAGCCGTTGTTATCTAAGAACATGGTCAGTGCCCATGCTAGAACAGGGTTAGCAACAACAGAAGCGAAGATACAGATACCAGCTGATTGTGAGTCTTTAGTTTCACGAACCATTTGCATACCAGCTTCAAGTAGCGGTAAGAATACACCGACTAGAAGCGCTACACGCATTACTGGCGGCCATACAGCGACATCCATTGGGAAGCCAAGAATCGCAACGATAATACACAGTGAACCTAGTAGAATCGCACCAGCGGGGATAGGGCGCTTAGCGATAGCCGCTGGGATCATATACGTACCCCAAGAAGAGGTGATGTTACCACCACCAACCGCAGTACCAACCATTTGACGGATAGAACACATAGTCATTGTGTCATCGACGTCCATCAGCACTTTTTCAGTTTTACGAGGGTAGTTCAACTCTTGGAAGATACGGTGACCAAGGAAGTCTGGAGACCACATTGCAACGGCAAGAATCGCAAACGGTAAAGACGCAATAAAGTGAGACAGCGTTGGCAAGCCAAGCATCCAACCTTCCGTCTCGCTGCCCCACCAGTAAACTGGGTTTAGGTTCGGCAAGCCCATTTCTGTTTCAAACGTTAGGTCGAAACCTGCACCTAGAGCTAAGGCAATAATAAGACCAGTGATGGCGCACACAGGAATCGCAAGCCAACGCTTGTTGAACTTAGCCAAAAGAGCATAAATAGCAATGTTGATGCCTAGCACAACAAGGCCAACATAACCCATACTGCCCGCTGCGATATCCGCAGACTGTAAGCCTGTTGCCCATGACTGAATAGAACCAATTTGACTCATTGCCCCGGTAAAACCAAGGAATATCAATAAACCACCGGCTGTTCCTTCCGAGGTCAGATTGACCAGTTTGGAACCACCTTTAAAGTAGCTTAAGAGTAAACCGAAAACACCCAGTAAAATGGCAAGAGCTAGTGGGTGAGCACCAGCAAGTGCGATAGAACCAATTAATGGAATCATTGGTCCGTGGTTACCTGCTAGGTTAGCTCTAGGGTTAATAAAGCCAGAAGCAAGAACACAAAAAAGGAGGGCTGGAATAAGCATTTCGACACGGGCGACTTCAATGGCGAACTCTTTACCAAGCTCTACGTGGTCCCACGCAGCGGTAAGGCCGTCAGCCCAAGACATCATAACCGCAGAGTACATCGCAATAATGCCGATGGTACCAGCAAGAGCGGGAACTAAATCTTCAAGTTCGAATCGGAAATCTCGTCCAGGTAGATTAAGTCCATAACGACGTGGCTTCATGATTTGAAGTTCGTGATCGAGATATTCAGAGCGGCTGGCAAATTCAGATGATGGACGGTGCAGTTCTTGATAACTCTTTGTCTCGATATCCGAATCAGAATGCGCTTTATTCACTGCGTCTGACATAGAATCCTCATAGTTTTAAAGTTGATTGTTCTTGTTATGCCACGAAGAGTAGATAAACGTAAAAAAAGGTAAATCTACAGCACATGTTATACGTGCTTTAGAATAGACGAGATTTACCAAGCAGAGTTGATTTCTTCGTACCATGTTCTTTCGCCGAGTCTAACAAGCAACGCTAAGAACATGATTGATCTTGATCACTTAATGAAAGATAGTGAAATAAAACTACAACTAATGGTTAAAGATTGACAACTTCCCACTAACTAACGTAATTCTCTTTCAGTCATAAAAGTAAATGAACACTGACTTTTATGAAAATTTATCCAATGATTTCCGACGCCTTCTTCAAGAGAGCCAACTCTCAAAGCAGCGGCGTTCGTACGCACCATTAAATCAAGTCATCGCCAATTACGTTCGATACATCCTATTGCAGTTGGTGGCAATTGGGTTAAAAACCTTATTACTATCTGCAAGGTAACACAACCGACTAGCAGGTATTGCCCTGATAACGAATTCATCTACATAACCCACAGTTATTGTTACAAAGTCTTATCAACATCAGACTTATCGTTTACGTGGTGTAAGTGATTAATTGTGCAACATACTATATAGCTTATGCATTATATTTAGGTTAATTTGCTTTTTATTGCATATTTCTTCGGATATAATGCCTAAATTACGCTGGCAAATAGGTTAATAATTTGTTGCAAAACCCAGTTTGGGGTGCTAGCGTGTACCGAATAAATAAAAGGTCGGAGTACCTTGGCAGTCACAGATACGACAGGGAGTACAAGCGCAATGAATGATGTACCAGCGCTAGACATAAAAGAACTGCATAAGACATTTGGACAGAACAAAGTTTTAAAGGGGATTTCCCTTGCTGCCCATAAAGGTGATGTCATCTCAATTATTGGCTCATCAGGTTCAGGGAAAAGTACATTTCTTAGATGCATTAACTTATTAGAAACACCAACGGAAGGCGAAATTTGGGTAAATGGAGAACTTATCCAAATGAAGAACAACCGTCTGGGTGAATCTATACCTGCCAATGAAAAACAAGTTCAGAGAATCCGCTCTCGTTTAGCTATGGTGTTTCAAGGTTTTAATTTATGGTCGCATATGACTGTACTAGAAAATGTCATTGAAGCCCCCATACACGTGCTAGGCGTTCCCAAAGCACAGGCGTTAGAAAATGCAGAATTACTTTTGAAAAAAGTAGGTTTGTATGAACGCAAAGATTACTACCCTGGTCACCTTTCTGGAGGTCAACAACAACGTGCAGCGATTGCTCGTGCGCTCGCCGTTGACCCAGAGGTCATGCTATTCGATGAACCAACCTCCGCGTTGGATCCTGAGCTTGTTGGTGAAGTTCTTGGGGTCATGCGTGATCTTGCTGAAGAGGGAAGAACAATGTTGGTAGTTACCCACGAAATGGCGTTCGCAAGAGATGTATCCAATCATGTTATGTTTTTGCACCAAGGTTTGGTTGAAGAGCAGGGCGATCCTGCGAAACTCTTTACCAACCCTGAATCAGAACGACTTCAGCAGTTTATTTCATCAATTTACTGATTAATGGCACATTTTCTGTGTCATTTTATTGGCAAAATTAGGCCTTTGGCCTAGCTATATAAAACGCAACATCAAAAATAAAGAAACATCCAATCACAGGAGTATGGAAATGAAAAAGTGGTTAGTAGTAGCGGCAATGATTGCGACGACAGCAACTGGCGTAGCGCAAGCAAAGGAATGGAAGACGGTACGTTTTGGTATTGAAGGTGCTTATCCTCCATTTAGCTGGACAGAAGCTGATGGCTCTCTTAAAGGTTTTGACGTTGACATGGCAAATGCGCTGTGTGAAGAGATGCAAGTGAAATGTAAAATCGTACCACAAGATTGGGATGGTATTATCCCGTCACTGCTTGCACGCAAGTACGATGGGATCATCGCAGCAATGTCGATCACTGAAGAGCGTAAAAAGAAGATTGATTTCACTGGTAAATACGCGCTTATCCCAAATAAATTCATTGCTAAGAAAGGCGCTGGTCTAGATTTTGACAATCTTGATGGCGTTAAAATCGGTGTTCAGCGTGCAACAACGCACGACAAGTACATCACTGATAACTACGGCGGTAAAGTTGACATCGTACGTTACGGTTCATTCGATGAAGCTTACCTTGACCTAGCTAATGGCCGAATTGCTGCGGTACTTGGTGACGCGTCTGCACTTGAAGAAGGTGTACTTAATAAGCCAGGCGGTGAAGCGTATGAGTTCGCTGGCCCATCACTCACGGATCCTAAATGGTTTGGTGAAGGCTTTGGTATTGCCGTACGTAAACAAGACAAAGATCTTACAAAGAAACTTGATTCTGCAATCGATGCGCTACGTGCCAGTGGCGAGTACAAAAAAATTGCTGCGAAATACTTCAACTACGATGTATATGGCGAGTAATCTAAATTACCTGCTAAATTAGAATAAGAAGTATTGATTACACAAGAGCTAGGGCCTTGCTCTAGCTCTTGTCTTACCAACATTTTGTTGTGCTGTTGGAAAGGACTATGCTGGATTTACAAGGATATGAAGCCTCTATATTTAAAGGGGCCGTACTCACCATAGAAGTGGCTCTGCTTTCTCTTTTGCTTGCTATGGTATTGGGCATGTTAGGCGCGCTTGCAAAGCTAGCACCTTATCGTTGGGCGCGAGCAATTGCGACCCTTTATACGACTGTCATTCGAGGGATACCCGATCTCGTTTTAATGATGTTGATTTTCTTCGGCGGTCAGATTCTACTCAATAATAGCCTCTACGCCATTAATGAATGGCTCAACGAATGGTTCACAGCCAGTGACCCGAGCCATGAGTGGACGGCATATCTACCCGACTACATTGATGTATCACCTTTCATTGCAGGCGTGCTTACCATCGGATTTATTTTCGGAGCCTATATGGCCGAAACTTTTCGTGGCGCGATCATGGCCGTTGATCAAGGTGAAATGGAAGCAGCGAAAGCTTATGGAATGAGCGGACCAATGGCGTTTCGACGAATTCTACTGCCTCAAATGATACGCCATGCTTTACCTGGATTTGGCAATAACTGGCTCGTATTGCTTAAGACAACCGCTTTGGTATCGATTATTGGCCTTGAGGATATGGTTCGGGTGAGTTCCCTTGCCGCAGGTTCGACAAAGATGCCATTCACATTCTATATGTCCGTCGCCATTATTTTCTTGTTATTCACTAGCATTTCGACAGGTTTCCTAAAGCTGGTGGAACGTAAATTTAGTATTCACGTGAGGTAGATATGGACTTTTCTTTGATTATCGAGAGTTTTCCTATCTATCTAGGAGGACTGTGGACGACGACTTGGTTAGTGTCGCTAGCGCTTGTAATTGGTTTATGTGTTGCGATTCCGCTTGCCATTGCAAGAAACAGTGAAAACTATTTAATTAGCCTGCCATCGTGGGCGTATATCTACTTTTTCCGTGGCACGCCATTACTCGTCCAATTGTATTTGATCTACTACGGTATGGACCAATTTTTTCCAGTAAAAGACACGCTTTGGGAAAACGCCTGGTTTTGCGCACTAGTGGCGTTTGTTTTAAATACATCAGCGTATACAGCAGAAATTATACGTGGTGCTATTAATGGCCTGCCTAAGGGTGAGGTAGAAGCAGCCAAAGCCTATGGCATGAGCCCTTGGAAAACCTATCGTCGCATCATTTTGCCAAGTGCACTGAGACGAGCACTTCCTGCTTACAGTAACGAAGTCATTTTCATGCTTCATGGCTCCGCAGTGGCGGGTATTGTGACGATTATGGACTTAACGGGTGCTGCACGTTTAGTTAACTCTCGATACTACGCGCCCTTTGAGTCATTCCTGACCGCTGGCTTGTTCTATATGGGACTGACTTTCATTATTCTTTGGGTCTTTAAGAAGGCAGAAAAACGCTTCCTAGCCTACATGAGACCGCTTGAATCTTAAGAGGTCCTTTTACTATCACGCTATGATCCCGGCTTTCGAGTCGGGATTTTTGTTTAAGCTGCAATAAGGATTGTCATCCCCGAATTTTCGGTGAGTAGATTCCCGCTCGGAGGCGGGAATGACAGACATTATAAAGGGTATGACAGGAATTATAGCGGGAACGACGATGTGTGAACTTTTAGTTAGCGCCAACTTACCCAAACGTTGACCAAATCGGAGCATGATCAGACGGCTTTTCAATGCCACGTAGCTCATAATCAATACCCGCTTCGCTGCACTTCTGGGCAAGGCTCTTCGTTGCCAATACCACATCGATACGCAGTCCGCGATTATCATCAAAACCACGTGAACGATAATCAAACCAAGAGAACTGGTCGTTTACTTTAGGGTGCAGTTGGCGGAAGGTATCAACAAAGCCCCAATCAAGTAAGGTTTGTAGCCACTCACGTTCAACAGGTTGGAATGAACATTTGCCTGTTTTT
This sequence comes from Vibrio gelatinilyticus, assembly GCF_022836845.1. GTDB lineage: Bacteria > Pseudomonadota > Gammaproteobacteria > Enterobacterales > Vibrionaceae > Vibrio > Vibrio gelatinilyticus. Next base: position 182,705 of record NZ_JAJNNZ010000001.1, on the reverse strand, counting down.
AACCAACGTTTTCGGTTTGGTTCACCAATACCAATATCTAAATCGATAGGGCTGATATTAATATCACCCATGACGATGAGGTTCTCATCGCTGCTGTGGTGACCATTCAAATACACCATTAAATCTTTATAGAAGGCTTCTTTATAAGGAAACTTAGTCTCATGGCTAATATTATCCCCTTGTGGAAAATAACCATTGAGTACTGTTGTTTTGTTTCCCGATTCATCTTCAAATGTCGCCATAATCATGCGCTTTTGATGTTCTTCATTGTCGCTTGGAAAGCCTTTCTGTACCGATACCGGTTCTTGCTTACACAGCATGGCCACGCCATAGTGAGCCTTTTGACCATGGAAGTAGACGTGATATCCCATCGCTTCTACCGCTTCGATTGGGAATGCTTCGTCATGGACCTTTATTTCTTGTAGGCCAATCACATCGGGCTGATGCTTGTCGATGATAGCTTGTAATTGGTGTAGTCGAGCTCGTAACCCGTTGATGTTGAAACTGATAACTTTCATTGAATATCGTTTTCCTTTTTTATTGTGGTTTGATGTTAACAGTCCACGGCGAATAGATACAGTATGGAAAGCTAGCCTATTAACTGACATGGGAATTATGTTGTAATAAAAGCTCAATAAATGGAGACTTCTGCCGTTAACTTGACCAAGAGTAAACCATTGTCGTTTATCTAAGTACTAAGTAATCAGCTATAACTCACTCAAATACTTGCACCGGTATAACATTGGTGCGGGTACTCGGGTAATCGTTTGCAAAATAAGGATGTAATATGCGAACTTTGTCTGTTCAATGGAAGATCACGCTACTAGCGGGGTGCTGCCTCCTTTTCACCTCTTTGTGTTTAATTGGTTTTTCTCTCTACAATGCTATCAACAGTCAGCAAACCATCAAGGCGCTGAGTAATGAATCGGTAACGGATAAGTCACAAGCGTTGTTAGAAGCCAGAGCGGAGATCAATGCTAGAGAAGTGAGCGACTACTTTAACGAAGCCAGTTATCGTGCGGAAATGTTGGTGGCTAATACCAAGTTCCAGAAATTGAACGCAGAAGAAAATTTTATGGCTAGCGAAGATTTACGTACAGCGCTAGATGAAATGATAAGACAGGCCGTTATTGGATTTGAAACAATACAAGGTGCTTATTTGGTCTTCCAGCCAAATGCATTGGATGGTGAAGACACCAACTACAAAAATGCTAACTATGTCGGGTCGAATGAGCGAGGCCAGTTTGCAACTTATTGGAGAATTGCTGATACGGGCGAAAACGCCTACCGTGAAGTACTCAGCGAAACCGCCCTTAATGATCTTCAAGAGGGCGAGCGTTTTTATTGTCCAATCGCGACCGAATCGGCGTGTGTGAGTACTCCGCGCATTCATGATGTTGCTGGAGAGCAACAGTTGACCTCATCTTTGTCGGTCCCCATCATTATTGATTCTGTTGTTGTCGGCTTATTAGGTATCGATTTGCAGCTGACTCAATTGACCGAAACCGCTTTGGATTCGGATGGACGTCTATTCCAGGGCAGTGGCTCTGTTAACATCATAAGCCTAGATGAAACCGTCATCGCGACTGATGATCCCAATGTGGCCGCAGGTACGCCTTTTAAAAGCAAGATCTTAAGTAAAGATCAGGTGACGGATTTGTTGTTTGGCGAAGAAGCGGCGGCTTTGTGGAGCGCCGATGGTGAATGGTTAACCGTGTTCTCACCAATAAAAATCGCCAATCAAACTTGGGCTGTGTTGTTTGATATGCCTCGTAGTAGCGTTCTCGGCGATGCGATTACTTTAGAGCAAGTCATTTCGGCCAAACTCGAAAAGGGCGTTATTACCGAAATTGTGGTTGGTACAGTTCTATTGATGCTCGGGTTGGGTGCAATCACGATGTTGTCATACAGCATTGTAAAACCTATCAGAGCAGTTGTTAGCCGTCTAGAGGACATCGCGTCTGGAGAAGGCGACCTGACCCAGCGATTAGATGTGAAATCAAAAGATGAAATTGGCCAACTCGCGACTCAATTTAATGCCTTCCTTGATAAGCTTCAGGGCATTATCCAACAGGTCATCGACACGACCGAACAAGTTGCCAGTACAACAGAAAAATCAAAGTTGACGGCTGCTCAAACTCGTTCAAGCAGTGAAGCACAATTTAGAGAAGTGGATCTGGTTGCGACGGCGTCAGAAGAAATGACACAAACGGCTTCGTTAGTGGTTCAGAATGCGCAAGTTGCTGTTCAAGCGGCTGCGAACGCTAACGACTCCGCGAGTCAAGGTCAGGAAGTGGCGGAACTTTCGGCCGCCGAAATGGTTCGACTGGTTGAGCAAATGAAGAAAACCGTTCCGGTCGTTGAAGAGCTTGCTCGCAACAATGCTAACATTACCGAAATTTTATCGGTGATAGAAGGCGTCTCAGAACAAACCAATTTACTGGCTCTTAATGCGGCAATCGAAGCGGCTAGGGCCGGAGAGCAAGGGCGTGGCTTTGCGGTTGTTGCTGACGAAGTGCGCAGTTTAGCGAGCAGAACCCAAGATTCAGTCGGCGAGATCCGCTGTGTCATTGAGCAAGTCCAGCATGGCACAAAAAATGTTGTCGATGCGATCCAAGAAGGCAGTGAGTTGGCGGACAACACTGCAAGTCATGTTCAGCAGGCTGTGACCTCGTTAAGCCGGATTTTTGAATCAATCTCCGCGATTAACGATATGAACACTCAGATTGTTAAAGCGGCTGAAGAGCAACAGGCAGTATCGAGTGAAGTGAATCTTAATGTATCGAATATTCGCGACCTAAGTGCAGCAATACTCGAAAAAGCTGGGGATTCAGAAAAGGTGGGTAATGATATTTACAACCTGTCACAGACACAACAAACGTTGATTAAACAGTTTAAAGTGTAATTTAATCTAGCTCGCTGTGACTTAACGGCGAGCTTGTTCTTTCAGTTCACATCTATATAGATAACGATAAATAAGCAGATTAATCAGAGTTTGCTTGCAGTTTTCTTTGTAAGTCTTGCTTGACCATCTCTAAGGCACTCAGTGCAACATTTGGATCGACCTCATTCGACTCCAACAAGAAGATAAGATCCACAGCAAGTTGAACGTCTTGTGGCGCGTTTTCGAGACCTGATGCTTGGTTTTGATTGTTGTCTGACATGTTATTGGTTCTTCTCTCGATAAGTAATTTGGTTTTCTAGTTTTATAATCGCCTCTTGGCAACGTTTAAGTCTTTGCTCTGTCGCGAGTAGATGCTGTTGAGCTTCCTGTTGATCGAACGAGGAGCTCTTCTCAAGAATGTGAGTTTTTTCTAAAACCATTTCCATCAAGCGTCGCTCCCACTCTTTATGTTGAGCTAAATCTTGATAGATCTCATTAATGGGGCGCCTAAAGTGATGTTTGTGCTTTAGTTCATTTTTTCGGATAGAAATGGTAGAGAGCTCGCGTTGCAGTGCTTCAATTTGAGAGACTAGCCTTTCTGCAAGATACGCAGCTCTAAGATCGGTCAATCTATCGGCTTTGCGTTCTTTAAGGAGAGTCTCGAGTGTACTTTTAGCTTCGTTAACATAGGGGACGACTAAGCGGCTTTTTCGACTGAATAGGTGCTCGTCGAACAGGATCTGATGATGCTCACCCCTTGTGCGATCCACTTCAGCGGCGCGCAACGCTAATTGTTCTAATCGCTGTTCGACATCCGTAAAATTCATCGTCTATCCTTGTTGTTCACGCGCAATATTGCGTGATTACACTAGCCATGCGTCGTAAGCAAGTTTGATCGCGAGTACACTCACAACACTCACAAATATAGGGCGAATAAACTTACTGCCAAAGCGAATGGCAGAATGAGCGCCAATATAAGCTCCCGCCATTAGACACACACCCATGGTTAAGCCCAGAACCCAGTTAATATGTCCTAATATGGCAAAGGTGATCAAAGAGGTAAAGTTACTGGTAAAATTCATGGCTTTAGCAAGCCCAGATGCTAGCAGAATATTGAGTCGGTATAACGCCATCGAACTTACTGTCCAGAAAGCCCCAGTGCCCGGGCCTGCAACCCCATCGTAGAAGCCTAGCGTAAGCCCCTGCAAGATCTGCTTTCTTTTAAACTTAGGGCAAGATGTCGGCAACGAGTTCTGCTCTGCGTGAGAGGATTTTGGCCAAATGGTATAAATCGCAGCCGCAAGTATAACCAGAGGCAATACTTTTTCTAGCCACTGCGTAGAAATCAAATCAACAACGAGTGTACCAGTGGTCGCACCAACTAAAGTAGCAATGAAGGCACGTTTCCAACATTCAGGGCTAAAAAGTCGCTTTTTATAATAGGTAAAAGCCGCTGTCGAAGAAGCAAAAGTTGCCGCCAGTTTATTGGTACCAAGTGCGATGTGAGGAGGTAAGCCCAAAGAAAGAAGGGCTGGCACTGTTAGCATTCCTCCACCTCCGGCGACGGCATCGATAAAGCCCGCGACAAAAGCGACTAATGCTAAGACTACCAACATGGTTGGTTCAATATATTCAAACAAGCAGTGAACCTACTATTTTATCGTTCTTTTAAAAGGGGGTAGGGAATCAAGTAGTGACTGACCATACCGCTTAGTGACAATTCGACGATCCAAAATGTATAACTTTCCGGTATCTTGCTCTTTTCTTAGCAGTCGACCAGCCGATTGTATCAGTTTTTTGCTCGCTTCAGGAACTGTAATCTGCATAAACGCATTGCCGCCCCGACTTTCTATGTACTCGGCGTGCGCTTGCTCAACGGGTGACGTTGGTACAGAAAACGGTATTTTCGTTATCACAAGGTTTTCAAGTAGCTCTCCCGGTAAATCGAGCCCTTCTGAGAAGCTACCAGTACCAAAAAGAACACTGGTCTTCGCTTTTTTAGTTAGTGATTTATGTTTTTTGAGGATTTCTGAGCGCGATTTTTTCCCCTGGATCTGCAATGTCCATCCTTTTAAGGCAAACTTTCCTTTGACTGATTCCGCAACTTGGTTCATCTGCCAGTAAGAAGCAAACAACACGAGGTTACTTTTATCGGGTTCAATAATATCAAATAAAGTGCTGGCAATTTCATCGGTAAAGCTTGCAGATTGTGGCTCATTTTTCATTTTTGGGATCACTAACTCACCGTTTTGTGCGTAATCGAACGGTGATGCTAATGCCAAAAAGCGAACGCCATCTTCTTCCTTTTGACTTATTCCGGCTTGATTGCAAAAGAAAGAGAACGAGTTCAACGCACGCATTGTCGCGGATACCAAAACTGCGCCGATGCAACGAGACCAAATCTGTTGATCGAGTTGCCATCCGACTTCTAATGGCGACACGCTAATAAGGTGGTCGCTATCTCTGTCGTTACTTTTTGCTACCCAACGTGCCAGAGGAGCGCCTTTCTCCCTTTTAGGTTCGGCCATCAAACGCCAAACCTGAGCTAGGTTGTCAAAGCGCTGAATATAAAAGCTCAGCTCAGCCAAAGCAGGTTCTGCGAGTCGCGCGGCTATGTCGCCGTCCTTAAGTCGCTCTGCGATCAAATCAGCAATCTTCGCAACCGCCTGGCTACCTTTGCTCGTCAACGTTTTTAATGTCTTAGATTGCTCTTCAAGCCAATCGGGTAATTCACCCTGCTCAAAGCGGTAGGTGTCCTCTTCAAATGCCAGTGAGCCTACAGCAGTATTAACTTCACTAAAAATAGGAATTAATTGCTGTATTGAGTCTTGTAGCTCGTTTCGAAATCGTGAGACGCGCTTCTCGTCAGCCAATGCAGAAAACTTAGAAGCAGATTGATTGAGACGCTCAAGCCATGCGGCCGCGCCTTTTAATGTCGCTGATGCCGACGAGTGATCTCTGGCCACATGAGGTAAATGGTGCGCTTCATCGAAAACATAAATGGTTTTTTCCGGTTCCGGCAAAATAATACCACCCCCAAGGTCGGCGTCTGCCATCACCAAACTGTGATTAGCAATAATCACATCATTTTTGTCGAGTTCAGAGCGCGCTTTAGCAAATGGGCATTGTCGATGAGAGGGTAGGCTGTTGTTGCAGCTATGTTTGTCGCTTACAATCGTTTGCCAGATTGTGTCCTCTATCGGGTCTGGCCAAGCATCTCTATCACCATTCCACTTTCCTGCTGCGAGTGTTTTGTACAGTTCTTGCAATAAATCGATGTCTTTCTTTTTTGGCTTACTTTCGAAGATAGCCATTTGCCCACCATCCACGCCAATGGCAACGGCCAGTTTCTCAGCGCAGCAATATCTTTGCCGCCCTTTAGCGATAGCGAAAGAAAAGTTTTGGTCAGTAATACGCCTAAATAGTGGGAGATCTTTGTTCAGTAGCTGCTCTTGCAGGGCGACAGTCGCAGTAGAGATCACGACCTTGCGATTATTTTGTACTGCAACCGGTACCACAGCCATTAAATAGGCCAACGACTTTCCTATTCCGGTACCCGCTTCAGCAACGAGCAAACGAGTCGATTTGTGATATTGACCACAGAGTGTTTTGGCTATTTCTGAAACAAGGTAATTCTGCGCGCGACGAGGAACAAAGTTTTCCAGTTGTTCTTGCAGATTTTGATAGCTTTGGCGAATGGACTGTTGGATTTTGTTGGTAAGCATAATGTGACCTAAGTATCGGAATACCGATAGTATCACAGCTCCCCTCTGGGCCTCTAGGGAATTAATCGCCGCCTCTAAATGCCAATTTCGGATCTAAATCACAAAAAATAAGTGAACTTTCAAAAGGGAGTATATATTTCGAACTGTAAAAAATATAAAGCTCCACTTTGGGTGCTCTTGTAGTGTTTTATTCCGATAGATTGCCGTTTGTGGTGGTTGTATTGGTTTTTTATATATGTATTCGTTTCCATTTTTAGACATTGGTCCGGTTTTTATATTGACCAAAAAGTAGCCCTTACACACTGGAATTACCCATAAGCTGTTGATTTTTATTGTTTTAGATATATTTATTTAGATGTTTTATTTTATTTGACAGTTCGGGGGAACTTTTGCATTCTTGATTTCGAGATTTAAAGGCATCGAGTTTAAATGTTTAGCCAACAAGTTATACCGACTAAACAGTGAGTTCGAAGTCATAAAAACTAAATAAGGGAACCGAAAAGGAATTCCCATCTAAAAGAAAAGGCAGTGGATTATCATGAAAAAAACTCTAGTAGCGCTAGCTGTACTAGCAGCAGCAGGTTCAGCACAAGCTATCGAACTTTACAACCAAGACAAAGTAACTGTTAACATGACTGGCGATGTTGAAATCGCTTATGTTAAAGGTACTGAGAAAGATTCTGAATTCAAACAGGAAATCCAAGACGCAGATTTTGGTTTTGACACTCGTTACGCAGTAAGCGATGACCTACAAGTAGGCGCGTTCTGGGAATTCAAAGGTTCAGACACAAATAATGACCTAGGCGCACAAGTTGGTGACGTTTACATGGGTCTTTACTCTGCTTCTATGGGTTCTATCAAGTTCGGTAAAACAGCCACAGCACTTGACGATGCTGGTATCGGTTCTGACTACCAGTTTGGTATTTCTTCTTTCTTCCAAAAAGGTACTCCGTTCGCAGGTCATGAAGTTGCTAAGTACGAGCTAGACAAAGGCACGTTCTACGGTACAGTTGCATTCATGCAAGACAAAAATGGCTACAATGGTTTAGGTGAAGATGGTACTTTCTTCGATGCGAAACTTGGTTTCCGTGTTGCTGACTTCGACTTCACAGGTTTTGCAGGTTCAGCTGAACTTAAAGGCGCTGGCATTGATCCAGCAGTAGATGGTCTAAAAGAAACTATCTACGCAGTAGAAGCGCGTTACGCTGGTGTTGAAAACCTTAACCTAGAACTAGGCTACTACGGTGTTAAGGCTGAGCTTAATGACGCAGACGCAACAGTTGGTGCATACGGCGCAGCTGCAGACTACACGCTTAATGCTTGGAAATTTGCAACAGGTGTAAGCCAAACTAACCCTGACGAAGGCGAAAAAGTTGTTAACTGGTTCCTAAACGCGGGTTACGCTCTAGCTCCTTCTACAACAGCTTATGCTGAAGTTGGCGGCGACAATGCAGACAATTCAGAAACTGGTTTTGCTGTAGGTCTTAAAGCTGACTTCTAATCAAATTTTGATTAGTAACATATAGCTATAAAGGTCACTCTAATGAGTGGCCTTTTTGCTTTTAGATACTTATCTGGTGGTGTAAAAAAATCTCAAAAAATTTTACGTGGTGCCGTGTTTGTATGGCATGATGCTAGAAATAGATAGTTAGTTGATTATTGGTGTTTTAAGGAGTGATATCAGTGAAACAGTATGTTGTTGCAGCATTAATGAGTGCTGGTTTGGTTTTTTCAGCGAGTGCTGCGGTGCTTGTTCCGATGAAAGGTGTCTCGTTACTTTATATTAACGGCCAAGAAGCGGACTCTAAAATTAAGTCTACAGAAGTTGCCAACGGCAGGAGCCAACTTGTCATTCAAATGGATAAGAAAGTGGGTTCTGGTAGTAGCCAATCTGTCTATACATCGGCGCCGTATGTGATCACACTTAACATCACGGGCAATGAAGTCAAAATCAACCACCCCGTTGCTCGCAGTAAGTCCGAAGCGGAAGCGGTATTTCGTACAGGCAACCCAGACTGGCGTATAACGCAAGATGGTAAATCGCTTGCTTATGAACAAGAAAAACTCAAAGGTAAGGATGGCTTTTTGCCTTACGCTGGAATGGATGAGTTAGTTGCGCAGCACAATAAAACGCGTGGGCTAAGCTTTGGCGCAAGTGGCCTAGAGGTTGCCGCAGCTTCAACGGCGGCAGTAGCGACCACTGCCGTTGTTGCAAGTAGCGGCAACAAAGCAAAAGTCAAAAAGACAGAGAATAAGAAAGGCGCTGCAGGTCAATCAAATGGTACACCTGTTGAGCATCTTAAAAAGTGGTATCTCAAGGCATCAAGCGCAGAACGTAAAGAGTTCCGCAAATGGATGATTGACCAGGAGTAATCGGCTTTCGGTCGTTACCATCTCAGTCCACCGTCATTCCCGCCTCCGAGCGGGAATCCTCTAACAGGGTTCACCCAATCCATTTTGGGTAAGCAATCGTTTCGATTAGATCCCGGCTCATAGGGGATGACGAAAGGATGGGGTTTTCGCATTCCCTTCATAATGTCTGTCATTCCCGCCTCAACCCCCGACATTTGCTCTCACAAATTCGAGGATGACAAAAGGGAAGCCCCTACAACTCGCTTCTTAACCGATTTACTGACAAAAAACTGACCTAACATTATGAAACTCCGTTATCCTCTCGGGCTTACTGTTTTCTATTGATGTTGCACCGTGAACCGATTTATCTCTTTACTTCACCGCTTTCCAAAGCTGATTTTTCTTTTTGTGATGACCATTACTGCGTTTGCCGCATGGTATGGACAGACTCATTTTAAGATGAATGCGGACCTTTCTTCATTAGTGAAACAAGAAGGGCCCTGGGTCGAGCATATGGAGTCATTAGAGAAAGCGTTTCCCGATTCAAGTAATGTGACCGTCTTAGTCTCTAGCTCGGATGGGCAGCGCGCCAAAGTGGCTACCAAGATCCTCTACCAAAAGTTCTCACAGCTTACTCTGTTTAAGGATGTATTTGCGCCTTCTACTTTAGGGTGGTTTGAGCAACATCCCCTTGGCTTTATTGCGGATTCAGACTTTAAATTACTAGAGAACGCGGTAAGGGACCAATTAGCACCGGCTGTCACTGCAGCAAAAGCTCAGAGTATCGAGGTTTATCTCGGTGCACTTGCGCAAAATAAGACCCTTACTAAAAGTGCTTTAAAACCATTAGAGTCCGCTTTCTCAGGACACACGGTTAACTGGTGGCAGGATCTTGAAAACCCTATTCATGCACCAAATGCCTACGTTATTTCATTGCTCGCCAAGCCCAACGATTCGGTCAATGAGCCCAATCGCGCGATTATTGAAAGTGTCAATCAGATCATTAGAGAGGCTAATCTTCCGTCGTCAGTGAAGGTACTGGTAACAGGGCAAGCCGCATTGGATTTTGATGAAATCGCAGATGCGAACAGCAGTATCGCGATAGCGGGCAGTGCCTCACTGATTGGCTTGGTATTAATACTCGCCATCGGTATCCGATCGGTTCGCGTTATCGCAGCTTGCTATTTGACGGTTGTGGTTGGGCTAATTTGGACATTTGCCGCAGGCCTTTTAGTGATAGGGCATTTTAATACTATCTCTATCGTCTTTATGGTGATGTTTATTGGCCTTGCGGTCGATTTCGCCATTCACCTGTGTTTGCATATTCAGGAACTTCGTCTTCAAGATCGTGATAATAGGGCAAGTGTAGTCGACGCGGTACGACACTCTGTTAGGCCGCTATCGTTGTGTGCGATCTCGTCCGCTATCGGTTTTCTGAGCTTTTACCCAACGGCCTATACCGGCCTTGGTGAGTTAGGCGTGGTGTCGGCTTTGGGAATGATTTTAGGCTTAATCGCAACGTTCACCGTCATCCCTTTGTTTTTTGGGGTCGTGGGTTACCCTAGGGTGCGTCATACGCCGAACACAAGTCAGTTCCAGTGCTTTGGTTCATTAATTCTACGCCATAGAAAAGCCATCGTTGCTATTGCCTGTCTGATGGCTGGTGTAACGGGTTATGGTGCGAGTCAATTTAAATTCGATTTCTCGACTCTTGTTTTGAAAAATCCGGAATCAAGCTCAATGGCTGGTTTAAAGGCGTTGCAATCTGAAGGACTAGGTTCAAGCTATCAGCTTTATGCCATCGCTAAAACCCGAAAACAGGCAGAACAATGGAAGTCTCGTATCAGCCAATCTGATTCAGTGGAACGTGTTGTTATCGCTTCAGACTTTCTTCCAATGGATCCGTCACAGCGAAAGCGCGATTTAGCGAAACAGCTTACCGCTATTGAGGAACCACTCGTTCATGACGCGTTAAATTTACCTCGCCTGTCATGGGAGGAATTTCGTCGCAAAGCGGTGTCTGACATTGGCCTATACGCAGAAAGGCTACCCACCTCAATCGATAAAGAGCAGCTGAGTCATAATTTGTTCTCTGGTCTTCCAGCGCTTACTAAGCAGCTAACGGCAGGCCCCGATACTGAAAAGGTGACTATTGAAGCTTTGCCAGCACTGATATCTGAGCGCTATATCAGTGAAACTGGCCAGTGGTTGGTCGCAGTGGTACCAAGTGGGGATATGACCCGAGTGGACGAGCTAAACCAATTCATATCTGATGTTCACAAAGTGGCTCCAAAAGCAACGGGCAGAGCGATTGCAGAAAAAGAAGTGGGCGTGATTGTGGTCGAGGCATTTAAAGCTGCGATATTGATGTCAGTAATGGCGATTGCGCTGATTTTGATCTGGACGGTTGAAAAGAAAAGGGACGTTGTTCTAATCTTTATTCCTTTGATTTTGGCAACTCTAGTAACACTGGGCATTATGCACTGGATGAATTTGTCTCTTAACATGGCAAATATTATCGTGATCCCACTGATATTCGGGCTCGGTGTTGATAATGGCATTCATATTGTTAAACGTTTTAGGGCGGTTGGTCATTTGACCGAGTTTTTCAAAACCTCGACGCCCAAAGCATCATTAATTAGTTGTTTGACTACGCTCGCTACTTTTGGTGCATTGATCGTCGCACAACATCAGGGAATGCACTCTATCGGTGTTGTATTAACCGTGGCTTTATCAAGTATTTTGCTATTTAGCTTGGTGCTATTGCCTATTATGTTAGAAATGACCAAGAAAGCGATCCGATAGGATCGCTAACCTTTGACGTGCGTTATCAATTGAATATAAACCAGCCCAACATGACGGTCGCTTGCGGTGAAAATACCGATGTTTTCATCGCTCATGTTTAGAACCGGGCATCTAGAGTGACAAAAGCACTTTTTCTTTCGCCGAAACCAAATTCGCTAATCAGTACCCAGTTAGGAGTAAACTCATATTGTGCGCCGATAAGTGTGTTCCACTTATTAGCGAGGCTTTGTTTTACAGTGAACGTTGCCGAGTCAGGAATAGAGCCTGCAATGTCGCCTAAAGGCAGATCTTTCACATTACCTGTGAGTGTTTGTTGAATATCTTGATATTGCGCGCCAATCCACGCCCTTAATGGGATATCGCTGTTGCGTGAAAAGTCATAGCCGACCCTTGGTGAAATAACAATAGAGTCAATCTCACCCGTAATGACGGTCAATTGCGTTTTGGTGTAGCTGGCATCTACCAGCGCAAAAACGCTTTGATAACCTCCTGCTAGCACTGTGCCGACACCGTATGTGTAACCATCTAGATCAAGACGAAAGGGTTCGTCAATGGGTATTCCCGGCCCTGGTAGATTAGGAAATAATTTTACCTCTGAGATGGTAGTTTCTGAATATCCAGTCAGTTTGCCACCGATAGCGTAAAGGTTTAAAAATGGCAAAATCCAAACATCGGCTTTTAAAGTGATCACTTCGCTTTCCTGATAGCCGCCTTCGGTTTTAATACCAAGATTGTCTAGTGCGCCAAGCCCTGAGAGAGAGATAGAGTCGACATTTATGTTTTGAGAAACACGCAAGTAGCCAAGGCTCAGGCCATAGGCTTCCGGCAGTATGTATCCTCTTGCTTCAGCCTCTTCTTTAAACAAAGGAAGCTCTAAAGCACTGCATAAGTTGGAGAAGAAAAGTCCGAAAAATAGACTGGCCAAGCCACAAAGCCTGTGGTGAAGTTTCATTATTCAGTGTCATCCGTGCGTGAGAACTCTTTGCTTACAGTATAGAAGCGCGGATTCAAATTGGTGTTCTAATTTATCAAAAGAGAATTTGCTCAATAGTGAATGAAAATCCGCCGTCATTTTGACGGCGGATTGAACGGTTCAACACTTAACTAAGCATTTACTTATCGACATTGAGAGCGATAGCTGTCTCGGTAGCGAAAGCGGTAGCAACGTTACCAGCGCCTAAAGTCACATTAGATGCACTGAGCAGTACGTTCAACGTTCCAGCCTGGGCGACAGCGAAGTCGTAGGTGCCAGCATCAACATTCAGTACCGCTGAATCTTTAAAGTTAACACCAGGAAGAACGACAGTACTTTCTGAGAAGCCCTGACCAGCTGGTGTTGCGTGTATATCGACTAAGCCAGCGACAGAGTTCGCATGCACCACTTTAAGTTTGGCGTACGTTGCCACACTGCGAAGATCTTCAACAATCGGTAATGCCTCGATTGAGCTGGCTGGGCCTACAGCAAAAATAATGGTTTCTGAACCGGCAGTGAATTGTGTGCCTGGAGCGCTAATCAAAGCAGGCGTTGTTGTTCCGGTCTCGGTCACTTGCAAGTCGTATGAACCGGCAGCGACATCTGTACTTTTAATAGTTTCGTAGGCGATGTTGCTCAGGCCTGTGACTACACCACCGCTAGCAAGCACGTCCACATTTGGCGCTGTGTTGACGGCGTGCCCCACTCTCACTGTGGCTTTCTCTACAGTATTACGCAGCACAGATACGGTAGAGCCATCTGCAACAAGAAGGTTTACAGGTGACACTACACCGCCACTTACGTTCGGTACCGCCGTGACCATTAAGTCACTGCCTCCGGCAAGAGGTAGGTTTCCGCTGTCGAAAGCGACGGCTTTATCACCGCTCACGGTGATTCGCACTCGGTATTCGCCAGCTGGCACGGTGACGGGAAGATCAGCGCTGTCAATTTTAAATTCTAGCCCTGAAACTGCTGGTGATTCATTGTCTATTGAATCGGCAGTTGTTAAGTAGATATCAACAGCGGGAACGCCTGGTGCTGCGTGTAATACATCCAAACGGACCTCACTATCGCTTGGGCCCATAGACGATCTTGACAAAATAACAGGCTCGATGGATGCCACTGAGTTGACCGCAAAGACGTCGTATTGCATGTCAGGAGCGAAATTAACGCCATTGGCTGTGATGACATCGGTGGTCGCACCACCCGCGAGTAAACCGCGGACGATAAGATCATGAGAGCCTGAGCCTAAACCGAGCAACCCACTGCCTTGTTGATAATCTACTTTGTCCAGTCCACTTACTACAGCGCCATCTAGAAGGATGGAAACAAGAGGGGCATCGGCGCTGGCGTGGGTGACTCGGATTTGTGAATCGTCTATGCCAAATACGTTGGCTACATTATCGTCGGAAGAAGAGTTACAGCCGCCCAATACGAGAGCGGTGACAGTGACGCAACTTAAAGTTTTAAATTTCATTTCAGGCCTCCTTGAAGGAAAAATATTAGGTAGGCCTGAATTGTTACGCTGCGGTGTTTAGTAAGATCATATTTTTTTAATAAATCCTTTAATCTTATGAATTTAAAGGGTTTTCATTTTTTGGCTTGTTTGATTTAAATATCTTCAAGTTCATTAATCGGTAGCCAATGGACGGCGACACCAGCTTGTTCGAACATATCTTGGCTCACTTGAATCTTGTCTCCCCAGCGTGATAAAAAGTCTTCGCTTTGCGCCGGGCAGTGAACACCAGAGATTCCGGTTTGAATGATCTTTGCTGCACAGTTTGGACAAGGGAAGTGCGTAACCCAGATGTCACAACCATCGAGATCTCGTTTTGCGAACAAGATTGCGTTTTCTTCAGCGTGCAGTGTTTTTAAATACTTGGTATCGCGCTCGTCGGTTTCAGCGCTGTCTGAGATGCCGTGAGGGTAGCCATTAAATCCAACAGAAACGATGCGGTTACTTTTAGTGATCACGGCGCCAACCTGAGTTGACGGGTCTTTACTCCAAGAGCCTACAAGTTCAGCCATTTGAATGAATCGTTTTGCCCATTTTGATACCATACTATCCTCAGTTTGCGGGTTGATGCAGTCTTGTTATAGAGTGTACTGAATTTCATTATTGAAGACGAGTCTTTCCTTGGAATCGATTACATTGTTTCCAAAAGGTAAAAGAAAGACATTTTCATTTACAATATTTGATAACTGGAAATGTAAACAGGACGATATTCTTCGAATAGATCACGATTCTATGTCAGATTATCGCTAAATCTGTACTAAAACAGGTTATCTTTAATATTCTTATGGCAATATTCAACACAACGTCAATCGGCAATCGTTAAACAGGAAAAATAGGAAATGCGAAAAACACTGTTAGTTCTCACTTTAAGTAGTTTGTGTTTTAGTGCAGGAAGCTTTGCATTTGTGCAAGATTGGTCTGGCGAGCCAATGAAGTCGGTTCAACATGCCGCAAATCAAGGAGACCTTTTTGCTCAGATCGATCTTGGTGATCGTTATGCAAATGGCCTAGGGGTCAAAGAAGATGATGCCGTCGCGGTGACTTGGTACCGAAAAGCAGCAGAGCAGGGCAGCGAAACGGCGCAATATCGATTGGGGATGATGTATGACAATGGTCATGGTGTTTCGTACAACCCCAAAACCGCAGCGCAGTGGTTTGCCAAATCGTCCGAAAACGGCAGCGTCGAGGCCCAATACTATCTGGCAGGTATGTACAAGTGGGGGCGCGGAGTTCCTAAAGATTTAGGAAAAGCGGTAGAGTTCTATCGCCAGGCCGCTGAACTCAATTACGATATCGCACAAAATAGTTTGGGCGTTATGTATGCCAAAGGTCTTGGCGTAGAAAAGAACGATGCTGAAGCGGTAAAATGGTATCGGAAGGCGGCAGAAAATGGCTACGCATACGGACAGCGCAACCTAGCCTACAAGTACTCGCTAGGTGAAGGTGTTGAGCAAGATTTGATTCAAGCGTTTGCTTGGGCTTCTGTCGCGGCAAGCAATGGTTATAGCTCAGCAGAACAATTGCGTTCAGATATGACTGAAAAACTATCCAATGAAGAAATTGAACAGGCGAGAGCCTATGCGGCCCAATACCTCACACAGTATTCTTCTCATAAGTAACGGGTAATGATAGGGAGGTCGTGATCTCCCTTTTTGTGTCCGTTCTTATCTCATGCTACCAATCAAATGCGGTTGAGCCTTTCGTATGTCGGTATCGTTGCTTTGATATGCCAGAGTTTGGAAATTTTCTTTGATATCGAGCCAGCATGGTCTCGTTACCCAGTAAACCACCTTGATGAACATATAATAATGATTTGTCCGGGTTTTCCTTAAGCCAGCCTCTCAAGCAGCGCCACATTAACGGATCATAAAGTAAGTCGAATTCGACATGAGTTTGTTGGTTAAGATCATTCCAGATTTCATAATCTTCTTGATAGAGTTTGGCAAAGTGATGCTTTGATGGCATTTCCAGCACAGTCGGGTAGCTGCTGTTGGGCTCTAGTTCTTCAAATTGTTTTATAAGGTAGTCTTTACCACCCACGCAAGGGCAAGTAATGACTTCAATTCCATGGGGAGATAAGGCTCTGTGCAAATAGAGTGCTGTTGTTCCTGTACCTGAAGGCAAAGCAACGACAAACGTTTTATGTGGTTCGAAACGAGTCCAGGATAGTAACTCTTTTGCTAACGTATCAATCCCGGTTTTTGCCTCTTGAAAGCGTCCGCCTTCAGGAATGCACAAGCATTGAGGATCCGTTGAGTGATGCTCTTTTATATATTGAGATGGGTGAAGTCCGTTCGAGCCTTGTGTTTCTGACAAGGCTATAATTTCAGCCCCTAGTTCAAGCGCGGTCCGATAATTGCCCTTAGGGTTGTCATTCAACCATGTTGGCATATGGTCCACGTAGTAGGTCAGCCGCCAACCCTTGATGTTGGCTAACGCTGCCAATGACGTCAGAGTGTTGGCTTGTGCCGAGCCCCAGCCAATAAGACGAGTTACTCCTGGGTAATTATTTTGCAGTATATGCAAAAACTTACGGGCCTTATTGCCGTTGAAGTGACTGTGTAACTGATCGTCACGTTTGAGATCGAAAGAAAAACCGTCGAAATCGTGTTGGGTGACGGGGCTATTATCGAGCTTCACTATAGTTACTCAAGGTTTTGAACTAAGCTCTCATATTAACGTGTCAGAGTTTCTATCTCAATGCTACCGCGACAAAATAGGGCCGAGAAATCTTTTCAACCAAACCAATAATAACAAAAGGTTGACCCTGTGTGCCGTAATATGTGAGACTGCCGCGGCGGATTTTGACCCACGATAAACTGTTTTGATTTAGTCTTTGCGATAGCGATATTTTCCAACATTTCGCCGTGTATTGAGGCTTGCATTTTCCTTGGAGCATACAGATGATTTTTAGTAAACGAACTCTCTGGTTTTTACTTGCCGGAGCGCTACTTGTTCGTTTGGCAACACTAGGCCTATACCCACTGATGGACACCACAGAATCTCGCTATGGCGAAATGGCGCGAATGATGGTTGAAACGGGAAATTGGTTAACGCCACTATTTGACTATGAGGTGCCTTTTTGGGGTAAACCACCTCTATTTGCATGGATGAGCGCAATCAGTGTCGATATGTTCGGCCTTTCTGAATTTACTTTACGTATGCCGCACTGGGTAGCAGGAGTCGCTGTTGTTGGCTTAATGGGTTGGTTTGCTAAGAGAAATGGGGTTGATCCGTTAGTCTCTGGC
The DNA here is from genome assembly GCF_022836845.1 of Vibrio gelatinilyticus. Classification (GTDB taxonomy): domain Bacteria; phylum Pseudomonadota; class Gammaproteobacteria; order Enterobacterales; family Vibrionaceae; genus Vibrio; species Vibrio gelatinilyticus. The sequence goes on along the minus strand of NZ_JAJNNZ010000001.1, from coordinate 165,202 downwards.
ATCATTCTGGCGACCACCGTTGTATTTTCTATCTCTGCTGGCGCAGTCATGACCGATATGGCTCTTACTCTTGGTTTAAGTTTAGCGTTGGTTGGATTTTATCAATGTTGGCGTGGTGATACCAATTGGGGTTATGTCGGATTTATTGGGTTAGCTATCGGTCTACTCGCAAAAGGCCCTGTGGCTGTAGTGTTGTTTGGTTTGGCAGTGTTCCCATGGATGGTGCTACAGCACGGTCTAATAGGCGCATTTGTTGAGCTTTGGAAACGCTTTCCGTTAGTGAAAGGAACATTGCTGATGTTGGCAATTGCCGTACCTTGGTATCTTTTGGCAGAGCGTGCAACACCGGGTTTTCTGGATTACTTTATTGTTGGTGAACACTATAAACGCTTTGTTGAACCGGGTTGGGAAGGCGATCTGTATGGTTCAGGTCATCATCAGCCAAAAGGACAAATTTGGTTTTTCTGGCTTTTAGCCGTTCTACCCTGGTCAATCGTGCTGCCTCTTGTGTTGCTAATTCGTCATCGTAGCGCGATTGAACTTGCGAAAAACAACTCAGGTTTATCGAGTTTCCTGATTTTCTGGTTGTTGTCACCGTTACTACTTTTCACGGCCTCTAGCAATATTTTGCCAACTTATGTTTTACCGGGCACTCCGGCGATTGGTGTGTTGCTTGCGATTCACTTAAAAAATAAAGACAGATACTGGTTTGCAATGGTTTCGCTAGTGGTACCCGTGCTCCTTATTGTCGTGGTACATTTGCTGCGAAGTGGGGCGGTTAGTGACAGTAGTGACAAAGTCATTTTCCAGGAAATCGATCATGAAATCCCGGCGCTGTATATGTATCCGCGCTCCTTTTCTGGCCAGTATTACAGTTTTGGCAAAGCAAAAGTGCTCGAAGACAATAAGCAAATTGATGGTCTTGAGAAATACTATTTAATTGCTAGCGAAGAAAAAATTGCCGCATATACATCGCAAAGGCCTGTCTATGAGTTTGTAAGACCAGATGACGTACATTGCGATATCCAAGACGTGCGAAGCTCTGGCCGAATTGTCGTTCTGTGTGAGAAAAACTAGAGCGGTTTGATAGTTCGATACTAAGCGATACCGATTAAGTACAGAATCTGGATAGAGATATTTTTTATAACCAAATACGATACAAAGGTATGGAAATCTTTGCAGAAAATTGACGATGCCAGTTTTCAGACCAGTAAGTAGGCACTTACTGGTCTTTCTATTATTTTAGCCAATAAATTTTGCTTAATGTGTATGAATTATTAACGCACGCTGTAGTGTATTTGTTACAGAAGGCAGTTATTCAGAGCAAAAATTGGTAACATATTGAACCTGCGTATATATTTGAGTTTAGAAGTCGCTTAGGGGTTTTAATTACCTGAGCAGACGAGTAAACTTTGGTTTCTTTCGCGTCCTTGGCGCGCGTTTTGTTTGTGAGAAGAGAATATGACTCAACCTTTTCTACCTTTATGTCGTCCTGCCGTCGACGATAAAGATATTCAGTCTGTGGTAGAGGTTTTAAAATCTGGGTGGATAACCACTGGTCCTAAGAATGCACAACTTGAGCAGCAAATTACGGATTACACTAAAAGTGATCATGCGGTTGCTCTAAGTAGTGCAACTGCAGGAATGCACCTAGTGTTACTGGCTCTAGGCATTGGTCCGGGTGATGAGGTGATTACTCCATCGTTAACTTGGGTTTCCACCATTAATATGATTACTCTGGTCGGCGCAAAGCCAGTTTTTGTTGATGTTGATCCAGAAACGCTTATGACAAACGCAGAGCTTATCGAGCCATTGATCACAGACAAAACCAAACTGATAATTCCGGTTCATTATGCTGGCGGATCGCTCGATCTCGATCCTATTTATGCCCTTGGCGAGCGTTATAACATCACGATTGTAGAAGACGCGGCGCACGCATTAGGCACGCAATACAAAGGTCAACCTATTGGTCAACGTGGGACATGTTTGTTTTCGCTTCACGCCATTAAAAATGTGACTACCGCAGAAGGTGGTATTTTAACTACGCACAATGCTGAGTTGGCCGAAAAAGTAAGACGATTGAAATTCCACGGTCTGGGCGTGGATGCCTTTGATCGCGAAACACAGGGGCGCTCACCACAAGCCGAGGTAATCGAGCCTGGTTTTAAATACAATATGCCAGATATATGCGCGGTCTTAGCGCTTGGCCAGTTAGAGCGTATTGAGTCGATTACAGCGAAACGCACAGCGCTTGCAATGGCGTATCGCAATAGCCTTAGTCAAATCGCTGGTATCCGACCATTAGGCATTGCCGAGCACGATCACAAGCACTGCTGGCACTTGCTCATTATCCGCGTTGATGAGAACGTTTGTGGAAAAAATCGTGACGACTTGATCGCCGAGCTAAAAGAGAAGGGTATTGGTGCAGGCATTCACTTTAAAGCTTGCCATACGCAGAAATATTATAGAGATAATTACGCTGAAAAATTTGGCGCGATTAATCCAAACTTAGAAAATACAGAACGTAACAGTAGTCAAATTTGTTCGCTGCCTCTTTTTCCAGATATGACAATGGAAGATGTAGAGCGCGTCGTGAACGCCGTTTCAGAGATAATTGGGTAACCCATGAGACACAATGAGAAAATCAACTTTGTATCGATCGTTATACCTGTCTATAACGAAGAAAATTGTTTGCAAGAGCTTATCGAGCGTACAAGTGCTGCAGCCGATAAGTTAAACAAAGATTACGAATTGATCTTGGTTGATGACGGAAGCCGAGACAGCAGTGCAGAGCTTATCGAAAAAGCTGCGGCAAAAGAAGGTAGCCATGTGGTTGGTGTTATTCTTAACCGTAACTATGGCCAACACAACGCGATTATGGCGGGCTTTGAGCTCGTTAGAGGCGATCTGATTATCACTCTGGATGCGGATTTACAGAATCCACCGGAAGAGATCCCTAATTTGGTTGCCAAAGCGGAAGAAGGCTTTGATTCGGTAGGTACGGTACGAGAAAACCGACAAGACAGTGCATTGCGCCGTTATCCGTCTAAGCTTATCAACAAGCTAGTAAAACGTTCAACAGGTGTAGAAATGAACGACTATGGCTGTATGCTTCGTGCTTACCGTCGTCATGTTGTTGATGCCATGCTTGAGTGTCACGAGCGCAGTACGTTTATCCCTGTATTGGCAAACGGCTTTTCACGTCACACCACAGAGATTAACGTCCATCATGATGAGCGTGCAGACGGCGAGTCTAAGTACAGCTTCATGAAGTTGATCAGTTTGATGTTTGATTTGATCACCAGTATGACTACAGCGCCGCTGCGTATGTTAAGTATTGTTGGTGGTTTGATTGCCACAGCGGGTATTGCGTTTGGCGGTATCTTAATGCTGATGCGCATTATGTTTGGATCTGAATGGGCTGGAGACGGCCTGTTTACTTTGTTTGCTATTTTATTTGTATTTGTTGGTGCACAGTTTGTTGGCCTTGGACTCTTAGGTGAGTACATTGGCCGCATCTACTCAGATGTTAGAGCTCGTCCACGCTATTACGTGCAAGACGTATTAGTCGGTGAGGCGACGAAAAGTGCACGTGAATCAGACGAATCAAAAAATCAGAAATAAGATTTATATTTAGAGGAATTTTCCATGAAAGTAGTCGTGTTTGCCTACCACAATATTGGTTGTACAGGTGTTCGCAGTTTGCTTGAAGCAGGTGTTGAAATCGAAGCTGTATTTACTCATGTTGATGACAGCAACGAGAACGTATTTTTTGAGTCAGTAGCAAAGCTTGCCGCGAAAAATGGCATTCCAGTTTACGCTCCTGAAGACGTCAATCACCCTCTTTGGGTTGATAAAATTCGTGATATGAAGCCAGACGCGCTTTTCTCTTTCTACTACCGCAATATGATCAGCCAAGAAGTACTCGATCTTGCGCCAAAAGGTGGCTTTAACCTACACGGTTCGTTGCTACCAACTTACCGTGGCCGTGCTCCAATCAACTGGGCATTGGTTAACGGTGAAACAGAAACAGGCGTAACGCTTCATAAAATGGTTCAAAAAGCGGATGCAGGTGATATCGTCGGTCAAGAAAAGATCGCCATCACTGATGAAGATACTGCAGAAACACTACATAAGCGCATGAACGCAGCGTCTAGCGACCTTCTAAGTAAAGTGCTTCCGACGATTGTTGATGGTTCTTTCAAAGCAACAGCGCAAGATGAAAGCGTCGCGACTTACTTTGGTCGTCGCACTCCGGCTGACGGTGAGATCAAGTGGTCTAACGATTCTCGCACGGTATTCAATCTAGTTCGCGCAGTAACTGAACCATTCCCTGGTGCATTTACTTTCCTAGGTGAGCGTAAGCTGACGATCTGGAGCGCGGAAGCGAGCGAGAAAACGTACGAAGCAACACCAGGCACGATTGTTTCAACTAAGCCTCTAACCATTGCGTGTGCGCAAGGCTCAATCATTGTTAAGTCTGGTGAAGCCGAAAACGGTCTATACCTTGGTGGTGAGCAGCTAGCGGCTGAACTTCACCTTATTGAAGGTATGCGTTTTGGCCCACAGGCAAGTGCAATTATCAATGCTAAGAAGCGTCAGAAAGTTCTTATTTTAGGTGCAAACGGCTTCATTGGTACACACTTAACTAAGCGTCTTTTAGATGATGGCGGTTACGAAGTGTATGCAATGGACATGAGCTCTAATCAGATCTCTGATCATCTTGGTCACCCTGATTTCCACTTTGTTGAAGGTGATATCACGATCCACAACGAATGGATCGAGTACCACATTAAGAAGTGTGACATCGTACTGCCATTGGTTGCTATCGCAACACCAATCGAATACACACGTAACCCACTGAAAGTATTCGAGTTGGACTTTGAAGAAAACTTGAAGATCGTTCGCGGCTGTGTGAAATACAACAAGCGTATTATCTTCCCGTCGACTTCAGAAGTGTACGGCATGTCGACTGACTCTGAGTTTAACGAAGATACGTCACCTCTTATTGTTGGCCCTATCAACCGTCAGCGTTGGATTTACTCGGTATCTAAGCAGCTGCTTGACCGCGTTATCTGGGCATACGGCAAGAAAGATGGCCTTAACTTCACGCTGTTCCGTCCATTTAACTGGATGGGCCCACGTCTGGATAGCCTGAATTCAGCGCGCGTTGGCTCTAGCCGTGCGATTACTCAGCTAATTTTAAACCTAGTTGAAGGTACGCCAATCAAGTTGATTGACGGTGGTGAGCAGAAGCGTTGTTTTACAGACATCTCTGAAGCGATTGAAGCGCTATTCCGCATCATCGAAAACAAAGATGGCCTGTGTGATGGTCAAATCATCAATATCGGTGCGCCAGAAAATGAAGCAAGCATCAAGGAACTCGCGGAAACTCTAGTCGAGAAGTTCGAAAACCACCCATTGCGTGGCAACTTCCCTCCATTTGCCGGCTACAACCTAGTTGAAAGCAAAGCGTTTTACGGCGACGGTTACCAAGACGTTCAACACCGTAAACCAAGCATTGCCAATGCGAAGAAACTTCTGGATTGGGAACCTACGGTTCACATGAACGATACTATCGAAGAAACTCTAGATTTCTTCTTGAAAGGTGCAGTAGCAGAAGACAAGTAATGAAACAAAATGAAGTCACTAAAGTCGGTCTTCGTATCGACGTAGACACATACCGAGGTACTAAATTAGGTGTACCTAAGCTGCTCGAGATCTTCGAGAAGCACGGAGTGATGGCTTCATTCTTCTTTACTGTTGGACCTGATAACATGGGGCGCCATATATGGCGCCTTTTGCGTCCTGCATTTTTGAAGAAGATGCTTCGCTCAAAAGCGGCGAGTTTGTACGGTTACGACATCCTAATCCGAGGTACTATCTGGCCAGGCCCTGTCATCGGTAAAAAGCTTCGCTCTATTATCGAAGATACGGACAAAGCTGGGCATGAAATCGGATTGCATGCTTGGGATCATCACAAGTGGCAAATGAAGACGGATACTATGAGTGATGCCGAACTGCGTAGTGAGATCGACAAAGGCTACCAGATGCTCAAATCAATCACTGGGAAAGAACTGCCTTGTAGCGCAGTCGCTGGTTGGCGTTGTACCGAGCAAACTTTGGTTGAGAAACACGCTTACCCGTTTAAGTACAATAGTGACTGTCGCGGTGATTCCATTTTTTCACCTGGTGAAGGAATGGCACCTCAGATCCCTGTTACACTGCCTACCTACGATGAGCTGGTCGGCCAAGATGGGATTGACAACGACAGCTACAATGATGCCATTCTTAAAATGATCAAACCGGGTGAACTGAATGTCTATACCATCCATGCGGAAGTGGAAGGTATTGTTTGTGCAGAAATGTTTGAAGATTTGATTGTAAAGGCAAGGCAACAGAATATAGAATTCGTACCTATGATTGATCTGCTTAATGTTGCAGATACTCCGCTTCCTGTCGATAGTATTCAGAATATCGAAATGGAAGGGCGAGAAGGCTGGCTCACTCACCAAGCGTCATTTGTTGAGAAAATGGGACTCTAGGTACGGCGCACAGATGACAAAAAACTAAAAATGTTGTCATCCCTGCGCAGGCAGGGATCTGCTACTAGCGCATGCCAAACCTCGGTTAGATTCCTGCTTATGCAGGAATGACGTGTTGAATAGAAGTGAGTATTCAAAACAGCAACACTGAGACTATATGCACCAAGCTCTTATGGTTTGAAACTAGGATAAGCCCATGACAACATGGGCTTTTATTTAATTGGATTAAGAATGCAACAATCTCGAATTAACTGGGCGGTTTGGGTATCGCTTTTCTTTATTGTGTTATACATACTACCACTCGACGTTCGCCCTTTGTGGTCTCCAGACGAGCTTCGTTATGGTGAAATTTCTCGTGAAATGGTGACATCAGGCAATTGGATCGTTCCGACATTTAATGATCTGCGTTACTTTGAAAAGCCAATCATGGGCTACTGGTTTAATGCAATCGCTCAAGTTGTCTTTGGTGAAACCAATTTTGCCGTGCGAATCGCTTCTGCGTTAGCAATGTTAGGCTCTGCGTTCTTTCTTGTCTCTCTTGTCAGCAAAATGGCTGACCGCCGTCAAGGTTGGCTCACCGCTGGTGTGTTTCTTAGTATGTTCATGGTGGCCGCGCTTGGTACCTACAGTGTGCTAGATGGGATGTTGGCGTTTTGGCTTACTGCATGTTACGCCGCATTTTTCTTTGCCACACAGGCAACCACAAGCAAACAACGTTGGTTGCATTATGGTCTAGCGGGTTTCTTCTGTGGATGTGCCGTTCTCACCAAGGGCTTCCTAGCGCTTGCTTTACCGGTTATCGTTGTTATCCCGTTTATGCTTTTGCAAAAACAATTTCTTGAGATTGTTCGTTGGGGTTGGTGGGTAATGGCGGTTGCCTTTATGACTTGCTTACCTTGGGCTTTGGCGGTTCACGCCGCAGAGCCAGACTACTGGAACTATTTCTTCTGGGAAGAGCATATCCATCGCTTCTCAGCGGAAGATGCCCAGCATGCAGCACCTGTTTGGTATTATGTGCCGTTCTTGTTTCTAGGCACTCTACCTTGGGTTTTTTGGGCTCCTTCTGCATTGGTGCAGTTGAAAGGTGAACTATCCAAGCCGCTATTGCGCTACTCCATATTGTGGGCAGTGATGCCATTCTTGCTCTTTTCATACGCAAGTGGCAAATTGGCGACTTACATTTTGCCGTGTATGGCTCCCATTGCGATTTTGCTTACTCACGGCATTATCAAAGCTTATGCAAACAAAGCGAAAGGTCTGACGATAGGTTCTATCATCAATGGCTTGTTTTTCGCGACGGTTGCGATTGTGCTTATGGCAATGTTCTTTATGGGTAAGCTGCCGCTCGATGAAACTGAATCATACCGCCCTTGGTTTGCGTTATTTATTTTAGGCTTCTGGGCTGCATGCGCATTCTATGCCGCTAAAGCAAAAGCATTCGAGCATAAGTTTGTCGCTTATATGGTATCGCCCGTTGCTCTATTTGCGTTGTTTACAACCGTGTTACCTAACACGACAATAGATTCAAAAATGCCAGAGCGTTTCATGCATGAGCTGGCACCAAAAGTCACTCAAGACATGGTGCTTATTGCGGATTACCCAGACACTATGTCTGCGCTTAATTGGTATCTAAAGCGCAGCGATGTCTATCTAACTAAAGGCATGGGTGAAGTCGACTACGGCCTGAATTACGATGATTCAAAACACCGCTATATTGAATGGAATCAACTGGGTGATTTTATTAAGGAAAAACAGTTAACTGGTCCGGTCCTTCTACACTTTAGAGACTTACCTGCACTACCTGAAGGATTCCCTGAATCCAGTGATCATGTTGACCGTGGTCGTTATCATGCTCTCATTTTCAATCGAACATCCGCTCAGTAATGACGGTATTGCTCTTTGTACTATCAGTTCTTGCAAGCTCGCTAAGTCAATACTGGCAGAAGCGAGCGGCAATGTACTTTGAAGAAAACCCGCAATTGTCGGCAGTAGGAAAGTTATTTAGCCTTCCAATGGTGTTGGGAATTGTGTTTTTGGGTACCAGCGCAATCACCTGGCTTGGTGTGTTGAGCCAATGGGATGTGTCGGTCGCTTATCCATTGTTGAGCATTAACTTTGTCATAATGCTGATCGTGTCCAAAATGGCTTTTAACGAAGTGATAGTGCCAAAACAGTGGCTAGGGGTCATGTTTATCATGGTAGGCGTCGCTATTATTGGAGGCGCGAGTTAATGGTGTTTAAGGACCTAAAAGCGGGGCTGCCTGCCGCGCTTATGAGTGTTGTGCTGATCTCTACGGCCCAACTGGCGATGAAGTGGGGCATGGCGGGCCTATCACGTGATTGGTCAGCGCTTTATTCACTCATTAGTCAGTTTGAGCTCGTTGATAGTGTGGTATTGGTTTGGCCAGCACTGGTTGGGGTCGCAATAGGTTTAGCCTGCTATGCCTTATCAATGGCGTGCTGGATTATGGCACTGAAACACTTGCCCTTAGGTGTCGCTTACCCTCTACTTAGCCTCAGCTACGTATTGGTATACCTACTTGCTGTGACGCTACCTTGGATGAATGAGTCTTTCAGCGGCGTAAAGCTGTTAGGTATTGGCTTTATTCTAATGGGGCTCGCTCTTATCTTCACGGCTAAAAAATCCAGCTGACGCTGGATTTTTTATTTGTATGCCACGTTATCGACCACGTCCATCGACCATGATTTTCAGGGTTTTACCGATGATCATAAAATCCGTCGTTAACCAACTCTTAAAAGAACACAAAGACAGAGCGTAACTGTGGTCGTAGCCTACTTTGCTACGTACATCTTCGATACTGGTATCGTAACCTTGATTTACCTGAGCAAGCCCTGTGATTCCAGGCAATACATCGTAGGTTCTCTCAACAAAGTAAGGGATCTGCTCTTCCAGATTAGAATAGAAGTCAGGTCTTTCCGGACGAGGGCCAATAAGTGACATTTCGCCTTTCAATACATTGTATAGCTGAGGAAGTTCATCCAAACGAGTCTTACGTAAGAAGCGACCAACAGGAGTGATTCTTGGGTCACTTTCTGTCGCCCATACCGCGCCGCTACGACTTTCAGCATCGATATACATGGTTCTGAATTTGATGATTTTAATCAGATCCATTTTCTCTGGTGTCCAGCGACCAACGCGTGTTTGTCTATAAAGGATTGGGCCTTTTGACGTTGCTTTGATGGCAATGGCGATAAACGGGAAAATAAGCAGTGTAAGAGCAAGTCCAAAGATAGAACCAACGATATCCAACACTCTTTTTGCGGTTCTAATTGACTGACGTTCAACGTGGTAAGTATTCATAGTCCATTCCTTAACGTGACACTTTCGTCCAAGTTTTGTTGTGAAAGCCTAGTAAATAACGTAAGCCTCCGATTAGATTAGCCGTATGTCCAGCCACGACATACGTTAGAAGTTTTATCACTGTGATCTTGCGCAGTGATGGAAGGTAATAACCAAGGGCGGCGACGCTATACATGGCTGATTGAGCAACAAACAGCAGGTCAAATATTGGATTGCTAACCAACATCAGCGAAGTCCCCCAGCATGCAATGAGCAGATAAGGAGTCATCAACCTCAGCCCCTTACCGGAGAAAAAAGCGAAAGCAACGCCTTTGAATTTAGGGTTGAGCAGAGCAAAGAGGAAAATTAATTGCTGCATGTTGCCCGCTGAAATTCGTAAGCGACGCTTGAAGTCGTTACCCTGAGTTGTCGGCTCTAACTCAACCGCAATCATATTTGGCTCATAGTGAGCGAGAAACCCTGCCTTAACGATTTGCATGGGAATAATGAAATCGTCGTTAATGGTGTTGGCTGCGATGGGTTGGTACAGGTGGGTACGAAAGAAGTACAGAGCGCCATGGGAGCCAAGTGTTGAGCCTAGTGTTGTCTCACGATACTTAATCGCATTTTGGTAGTTCCAGTAATGGCCCTCAGCCTCGTCGGTATTACTCAATAAGCAATACTTAGCATTTACTACACCAATAGATTGGTTTTTAAAGTGTTGCGCCATAAGTACCAGCGCATCAACCGATATCAAGGCCGAGACGTCGCTGATGGCGGTAATATCGGAAGTGGTCGTCAGCATCTGCTCGTTAATTACCGCTACTTTGCCTCTATTGTTCGAGCAATCGACTATCTCAAAGTGAGTGTCTGCACAAATGGCTTCCTGAATCACTTCTTCGGCAATTTGGACGGTATTGTCGCTGCATCCATCACAGACGATTCGGATATTAAGCTGTTTTTTTGGGTAATCTAACGAAGCAAGATTTCTGATTTTTTGTGCGATCCACTCTTGTTCGTTATAGGCTGGCACTAAGATGGTAACAGAAGGCAAAGTGCGATCCGTTTGCTGACTTTTGAAGCCACGAGTTTCATGCTTCAGAGTTTCTAGAGGATGACGATTAGCATACCAGCGTAAGAACAGAGGATACCCAACGTGATGGTAGACGATAAGCCCTGCACTAATGATAAAGGTGATTATTAAAAGAATATCCATTTCGCTATTCCTCAGAGGTTACGCTTTTAAGCTAATAGCACGGTAAGCTTTACTCATCTTTCTCACATCGTTGTTTGTCACAACAAATTCGCGAGGGGATGCGAGATGACCGAGTTGCAGAGAGTCTTCAACCGCTTTGACCAGATCAAATACCCGGTTTGGCTTCGCCATAAACCCTGAAAGTGGGCAAAGTGTTTCCTTTGCGGCACCAACATTCGTAAGGACGACCGGAACGTTGCATGCTTGCGACTCTAACGATGAAAGCGGAAAGCCTTCTTGAAGAGAGGGAAGACAAAATACGTCAAGCGACTGATAAAATGCCGTCATGTTTTCAATGTGACCGAGAAATGTTACTCGGTCAGCAATGCCTAACTTGCTTGCCAATTGCTCAAGTTCCTCTCGCTGAGAGCCATCCCCCGCGATCGCTAAATGAATATGCACAGGCAGTTGCTTGAACGCTTTAAGTAAAATATTGTGGCCTTTCACTTTTTCTAAACGGCCGGCTGTGCCAATCAAATAATTATTACTTGGCAGGCCTAGCTGCTGACGAGTTAACCTCTTATCACCTGGAACAAATCGATTGCAATCTATACCATTTTTTATGACATGAGGTTTAGTATTCGGGAAGTATTCTTTTAGGGTACTAGCGACCTTGTTGGCATCGGCGACGAGAATGGGGTCGACAAACCTTAGAGCTAAAGATTGTATCTTTTGTCTTCTATCGTTACTTAAATGCCACATATCATGTTCTGTATGGATACGGGTTTTGACGCCAGCCAGTCGCGCCGCGATACCTCCGTAAATAAGTGGGCCAATATGGTGAGTGTGAACGACATCGGGCTCAATTACTTTAAACAGTTCCCTGAGTGTTGATAGAACGCTAATCTGCGTCCCTGGTTTTTTGTCAAAGAAGAACAATTTGGCTTTGAAAGGTGCGAGTTTTGGCCACTTCTCGATGGCGTCGTCTAAGGTGCCTTCTAGACTCACTACATGTACGATTTCTTCGGCAGTGGAAAATTGTAGTAGGTCTAGAACCATGGTTTCTAAGCCACCAGGTGCGAGATGTTGAACAACATGGATGATCTTCGTTGTTGAATGGGTTCTGTGTTTTTTGCCCTGTGTCGGTAAACTGTTCATAGATGCTCCGTATCTTGATTCGCCCATGAGTGATTTAGTTTTAGTTGAGCAAACGTTGTGCCATTTTTAATCAACTGAATTTAAAGGATTTATTATCAGCCCCTTGCTGTTTGACCCGGATTGTCAAATTGAGACTCTATTTTCAACTAATTTTAGGAACCACACTGATAATCGGTAATTTGGTTAACTCCAATAATTGTTCTTTGCTGCGAATCGTTGTGTCGAACAGTTCAAGCATTACAGCTAGTCCTGCACCAAGGCCAATGCCTGCGAGAATACCGAAGACTGCAAAGACAATTGGAGGGAAATTAGAAGGAGTACTTGGTGTGTAGGGCAAATCGATAATTTTGACCCGCTTGTTTTCTTCAAATACCCCTAATGAACCAGTTAGTTCAGCCATTTCATAACGTTCGACAAGTTCGTCATAAAGCTGCCTCTTGAGCTTAACGTCACGCTCTAGACTCAGTAGATCTTTGGCGCTATCACCAAAGTTCTTGGCCTTTGACTCAAGCTCGTTAATCATCGTGGCTAAACTCTTTGTTTCTTGAGAGAGCGATTCGTACCTTCCTCGCACCTCTTGCAGACTTTGTAGCTGAGTAATTAACAGCGGCTGGATTTCGCTTAAATTTGAAAGGCGAGAAGAGCTGGCAATATCCCACAGCTGATCGGTGTTGATTTCAGGTTGTTCGCTATTTAGTAAAATATTGCGCTCATGTTCGAGTCGCGCCAACTCACGTAACTTGGCCTGCACCGCACTGTGGCTTTCAGTGTACTTTGCTTTCAGTAACGTTAAGTCACTGCGAATCTCGATGATTTGTTCTTCCAGTTTGCCGACGATAGGATTGGTTTTAGATAACTGCTGATCGAGTGTACCAAGGCTACGCTCTACACCAGCTAGTTCAGCTTCTTTTTCTGCGAGCGTTTGTTTCAATGCTGCAAGACGATTGAGACTTTGCGCCTGCATATCTGGCGTTTCGCCTGCGTATAGGTTGATATACTCTGCGAGTGATTTTTCCGCTTTTGCTAATTCACTGTATCGTTTGTCGATATGAAATGCTAAGAACTCACTCGAATCAGTAATGGACGAGCGTTCTGGCGCAAGAAGCTGTTCAATGAAATGGGCACTGATAGTTTCCAGTAAGTCTTTCATACCATCAGGTGAACGAGAGGTGAGTTCGATTTTTAGAAAATCCTTACCCAATTGTTGTACTTTCAAGTTGCTTGAGATCTGGCCAATGATGTAGTCAACGTCTGCAGGGGGCATGGTTTCGTCGATTAACTTTAATTCGCTGGCGACCGATAATAGAATATGTCGGCTATTAAGAAGCGTAGTCAGAGCACTCAAGCGATCTTTGAGCATTGTGGACACTGCAATGTCTTCTAAGAATGGGTTCATTTTGGCTGTTTCTTGAATAAGAAGACTTGTGTGTGCTTTGTAGACTGGAGCCGCTAACTTGCCTATGATGAAGCCCACGAATGGCAAAATTAAAATTGGAATAACAATGGCATAGCGACGTCGCCATGCAGCATTTAGCAGGGCTAGCAGTCTGATTTTTAGTTTATTCATAGTAACTCCAGCATCCAATCTACAAACTGCCCCCTTGAACGCCAACTTTGCTCATCGACAAGCCCTGAAGGCAGCGGAGAGTGGCTTTTCGCTCGTTCCATTGCTATGAGCATTTCATTGGCGTTCGAAACGCAATCGACATGTGATTTGTATGGCTCTAACGCCGGGAATGGCGTGGTGATGACTGGCCGCTTGGCTGCGAGGTACTCCAGCAGTTTTAATGGACTGCAAGCTTCTATCTGTGGGTTATTGGCAAACGGCAAAATACTGACTGTCCAGTGCTGGCTATAACTAGGTAGTTTGTGGTGAGGGCGTGGTCCCATACAATAGACATTTTTATCATTGGGTAATGCATGAGAACCCGCTTCACATGGTCCGATGAAAACAAAATTCCAGTCTGGACTTTGCTTAATAACAGAATCTAGCAGCTCATAATCTAGCCAATTTGAAATGCTGCCATAAAAGCCTGCCGTTGGGCGACCATTATCAGGAAGATCATGGGCGCGAGGTGCAGGCGTAGAAAAAAGCTCAACATCGACACCATGAGGAAGGCAGTGGGTCTTACAACCAGGGAATTTATTTGTGAGCTGGGGGCTAGCGGTAAGAATTAATTGAGCTTTCTCGACAAGATCTTGTTCATGCTTTTTGACCACTTCATGATCCACCCCCGCTAAAGCTTCAAAGTCATCGCCACAATAGTAGACCACACCACTTTCATTGAGAGATCCGCACAGATCACCAGCGGTCGGTAAAGACATCCACAAAATGGGATCTTGCAGGTGAAGTTTCTCGGCAAGCGGCTTGATCTGGTGCAACAGCGCGCTTTTAGCGACTTTTCTGGCAAAACTCGATTTTGGTGCCGGAATAGTAAGCACGTTCGCCAAAGTAATGTTTGGGTGCACCCAGGCAGTCCCCATCATTTCATAGCTGGCTTTACTTTTCCCAACCAGTTTATACGCGGCTCTTTTAACATCACGCAAGGAAAGTTTTGGCTGCCGTAGACCAATGGAATTAACCCATAGCACTTTTCTATTGTCTGCTAAGTAATTAATGATGTGCTGAGTGCTGCTTGGCAATGCACCGTAGTCTTCACCAAAAACAATGAGATCTTTCATTGTGCACCTTCCTTAGTATAGCGAGCTTCTGTTGATTCTTTGTTCTGATCTGGCGCTATAGAGCGAATGACTTTTGCTGGAGAGCCACCGGCTAAGACAAAAGGAGGTAGGCTTTTAGTAACGACGCTACCCGCTGCGACAATTGTACCTTGCCCAATGGTGACTCCACTTTGCACGATCACATTACTGGCTAGCCACACATCTTTCTCTAAGTGGATATCACCGATTCGTGATTCTTCATCAGGCGCCCCTTCAGCACGCTGTTTGGCATCGAGTGGGTGGCCAGAGTAACCAAATAGATAAACTTTCCCTGCCAGACGAACGTTATCTCCAAGGATGACTTTTCGTCCCACCGCTATGGTGTTTTGCCATCCTATATCCACATTATCACCAACGATGAGTTGAGGATTGTAGCTGCATGAACGGCCGCTGAAAGTCGTATGGCCAGAAATACGGCATTGATTACCGATTGAAATGGATAGAGAGCCGCTCACAAATGGAATGCCACCGTAAAGATAGAGTTGTTTACCGTACTGAGCTAGGCGTCCCTTAAAAGCGGGGGTATAAATCAACACTCGTAACAATTCGTTGACTAAGCTGGTCACGGCTTTGATGGAAAAGTGCATGACTTTGTTGTAGACCTTTGGCGTCGGAAACTCGAAATTGCGCACCTTTTTCAAAATAACAAAGATCTCTCTCATTTTGGGATTGGGATGATTACGTAGCCAATGTTTGAAATTTGAAATAGTCATAGTGCTCATCGTCGCTGTCCTTGCCTTAGGAGGTGTTCTTAATCCTTTACATGATCTATGCCAAAATAAATCATTAATAAATACAGATGGTTAGTTTTCTTTTCCCTTAAGATTTTTTGGCTTCTCAATTTGATTTGCAATTTGTGATACAGCGATGGTTACAGCGGCGAGGATGTTGATGGGCCAGTTAAAGCCTTGGGTAAGAAATGTTCCAGATACACAGGTACCAACTAGACCACTAAATGCTGCGAGTGCACTGGCCATAATATAGGGAGGGGGAGTAGGTAGAGCACCAAGAGAATCGAGGGTACGACGCGCCGTCTTAAATAGAGATACAATGCTGGTGACGAAGACGATCAACCCAAGAAACCCTGTTTCGGCCAAAACGCCGAACCAAGTACTATGAACGGCGTGGTTTAGCCCATCCCAGTGAGAGCTGTAATAGAAATAGTTGTAGAAAAAGTTTTCGAGCCCTACACCGGTGAGTGGATTTTCAACAGCCATGCGAATCGCGGCCTCCCAAGCATAGATTCGTCCCATAGCTGATTCATCAACACCTTCTTCAGCGGCCCCTCCTGATGACCTGTCTGAGATACCCGCAACGGCATAAAGAACAATGGCTGCAATTGCACCTAATGTGAAAAAAAGAGTTTTCGATTTAATCATTCGCCAGGCGAAAACGCTAAATACCGATAGTGAGCCTAACAACCCCCCACGACTTTGAGTTGCAAGAATCGCTAGCATTAGAATGACTATCGTGATGATGCTAAGTAGCTTTGGAATGATCGGGATTTTTCTTGTGGTGGCGAGGCTAATTGCGAAAGCCAGTGGAAACATCAGCACCAGAGACAAATCATTTGGGTCGCCCAGCATAGAGCCAAATTCGCGCCCTATCGTGACACGCGACCCTTCGACTAGCCCAATACCATTGACCGAATTATAAAGAGCCACTGTACCAACGATGATGCCAGATAGAATGATCAACATTGAAAAGCGAGCGAGGTCTTTTTCCGTTTTGACCAACCAAGCGATGGCAAGTGTCATTACAATGATCTTCCAATAAGTGGCTGTAAAGGTTGAAACGGCAATACCGACATTCGACGCGGCAAACAATCCAAAGAAAACCAATAGCCAGAAGATAACCAGCCACAAAAAGGTAGGGTGCCAATACAGTTTCAGGTTTCGGCTTATGAGTGAATGCCAGAGCAGGGCAGAGAGTGCGCCCATGGACAGCAGCAATGGAATTTTGAAGTTGTAAATTGCCGGGAATACTTCGTGGATCCGAAAGAATGAAAAGACCACAAATAAGGTGACGAGCCAGAAAGTCTGACTGAGTACGAATAAGATACCAAGCGGAACGAACGCGAGTACCATACCCACAATAGGGTTTGGCGCAAGATACCAAATCATGCCGATTAAGGTACAAATGGCTCCCGTTAACAGGATGTGATTTGATTGCTTGATATTAATCATTGCGTCCCTTTATCACCTTATTGTCTCTTTTACATTCGCATTGATCATCAAAATAAACAGTTTAGGATGCCGACTGGCTCATTTCGAACGCCATTTTGATTAATCACCATTGAGTCTAATTTCTTCAAATCCCCGATCTTTTTTTGACTATGTCAGTGTCGACGACCGTTTTATCGCGTGGTTCGAGAGTTTGATTGATGTAGCGGCTAATCGTTTTATAACTATCAACGCCTTGTATTTTTTGCGCCAATTCTGAGGCATTGAGCCCTATCTGGTAAATCAAGTCGCAGTCATCAAGTAATGCGTTAATCGTCTCAACCAAGGATTGCAGGTTCTGTGGTTGGTATTTCATGCAATGGATGTTTTCGGTAAGTTGATTGTCCCAATATGAGTTATCTTTTGGCAGCACGACACACATGCCCGCCGCCATCGCGAACAGAACATCTCGCTCGACATTAAGATGATTGGGGCTGATTAATAAAATATTGCATTGCGAGCGAAGGGCATCAATGTAAGGAGCATTTTCAAACCACTCAATCCCTTTAATGGGAGTCATGGGCATAGCCTCGTATTGAGAGTGTAAGATTGCATTCGCCTTTTTTCTAAAACAGATAGCCCCTTGGATTGCTCTTTGTTGGGAGAGCGTTTTCAACGACTCAATGATATCTAGGAAGGATTCATTTGGATCTGATGAGGCACTCCAAAACAGCTTTGGCGTGTTGTACTGGCATTGAGATGGCCAGTCTGATAGAGAAAGATCAGGTATCATCTCTTGAGCGTTTAGTGAAGCGAATTTGATTTGTGCGCAGTGGTTCGCCTGTATTTCAGGCAGTTCAGCATGTTGAAAGCACTCTATAGCTTTGATGATATCTTCGGCCAGTGACGGTAGATAAAATAAGCGATCGGATTGACAGCATCCTTTACCTGAAGAAGCGTTTGGGGTGAATTTTTCTTGCACAAACTGTGTCAGTTGGAAGCCAAACCATAAACGCATCTGGTAAAGAGGTTTATCCAAGTATGGATTGCTTATCCCAATGACCAAGTCTTTTTTACGTCTGAAACCGAGATTCCACAGAAGCATGAGCAGTAAGATGAAGTGAGAGGACCATCGCTGCAAAGTAGAGTGAGATTGCTGTGACACCCAATCAGGGAGGAGACTAAATTGGACATTGTGATGAGCGCAGAACTCACTTTTCTGCCATGATTTTTTGTCCTTGGTGAGTATTGTGTAGTCAACATGATTATGAGCACAGTTAGTGAGAGCTCTTTGAGTCGTTTCTCGAGTGGTTGCCGATACCGCAGCGTCGAAGATCAAGCAATGGGACTTATGCACTGACATAGAATGCTCCCCACTCAATTGAATTGGTACCGAAAGCTTTCATGAGCTCACCTTTCATTTGTTCAGTTGAAATAGGTAAAGCAAGGGAGGTGCCAATAAGAGTGTTGATTTAACTTTTTGATTTTATATTGCTTATTTATTTTTTCATGGATTATTGACTGGATATTCTCAATATGAGAGTCAACTTGAATGGACTATAGAAACTGATACGCGCTTAGAAAGTTAGGTAATACCGCTTCGGCGGAGTAGTGCTGTTCAATTGTTGCATGAGCATGTGATTTTATGGCTTCTTTATCGACCTTATTAAGAGAACACCAGTATTCCACGTAGTCCTTGAGCTCTGCGTCTGATTTGGCTATCCAGCCATTAATGTCATGTTGAATTAACGACGGCATTTCGCCTACGGGGCTTGATAACACGGGAATTTTTCGTGACATAGCTTCAAGAGCAGCCATCGGTAATCCCTCATAACGAGAGGGCATGACAAGCATTTCAATGTTACTCCAAACCTGAGTCATGTCGCTTTGATGTCCGTGGAGAAACACATTGGGTGGGGCGCTTTGTTTGATCTCTTGCTCCATTGGACCAGAACCGTATATATGAAAGGCAACGCTGGGTAGTTTCGCTGCTAGCTGAATGAATCGGTCAGGGGCTTTTTCATGGCTAAGTCGGCCAACAAATGCTATTTGCTTATCATTGACTTGTAAGTCAGTTGGCATAGAAACAAAATTGCGGACTACCGATGAGTGGCATGGCAGTTTCTCTTGAATTCGTTTACTGACGCAAATGTTATTGTCACTTAAAAACGCGGTATAGCGGTCTAGCATGTCATACAGTCGAACTCGCCCTTTAGGCGTTTCGCCCGCGTGAAACGAAGCCACGTAAGCGATACTGTTATTGGGCCAGCGTAGTTGAGTCCAGCGGCAAAGTAGATTGGCTTTGTAGCCGTGACTGTGTATCGCTTTTGGGCACCTCTCCATCATCAATTGATGAAGGCGCTTCCAAAAAGGGATTTTGGGAAACATCTGCTTGAGACAAAGATAATCGACTTGATGCTCTTTAAGCTTTTGGATAAGGGGGTTATCCGAATAGCTATCCAGCAGCACCGCAGTCACATGGACAGACTGAAGTCGCATTGCAAGGCTTAGCTGAAGAACATGAGCTTCAATGCCCCCGAAGTTTGAACTGTCGACAATCAGTAACAAGTCATTAGGTTTGACTGAGCTCATCGTTGGCCTCCCATGCCTGTTTTTTACGATAGACTGTTGAAGGGCTCAGCTCTAACAGCACCGCAGCATTGAGCACGTTCCCATCACAGTATTCTATTGCTTCTTGTATGGTTTCTCTTTCGACGATCCACATTGGACGAATGGTAACAGGCTTCGTTTGATGTGAAGACGGTTCGATTGGCACAGGAGCTTCTGTGGTTGATGTCTCTATCGGTGCCTTAGCGATGCCTTGCTCGGTTGTTTGGAGATGGACATGCGAAGAAGGTGCGGGCACTTGCGTCTTTTGGTGGGAGATAGCCTGCTTTTGGGAGACTTGTTTGACTTCCATTGGCAACAGTTCACTGTTGAGCACTTTCTCATTGTTGAGCACTACGATATTCCGAAGTATATTTTGAAGCTGGCGAACATTTCCTGGCCAAGCGTAGCTAGAGAGTAGGCTTTGTGCTTCCTTAGAAATTGTCTGGAATGTTTTTTTGTCTTGTTTGGCATAAAGCTTTAAAAAATGCTGAGCGAGGGCGACGATGTCTTTACCCCTCTCGCGAAGAGGTGCGAGGTGAACAGGAACGACGTGAACGCGATAATATAAATCCTCTCTAAATCGGCCCTCTCTGACTTCTTTGAGTGGGTCTCGGTTGGTCGCGCAAATAATGCGGACGTCAACTTTGACTTCCTTATTGGCTCCTAGCGGAGTAAAGGTGCCGGTTTGTAGAAAACGCAGTAACTTTTTCTGCATATCCAAATCCATTTCGCACAGTTCATCAAGGAATAACGTGCCTCCGTGCGCTTGGGTAGCAGCGCCTTTGCGATCTGAGGTTGCTCCGGTAAAAGCGCCTTTGGTGTGACCAAATATTTCGCTTTCCATGAGGTCTTTCGGTATTGCCCCACAGTTAATAGCCACAAACTCCTTGTCACAGCGGTCACTTTCATCGTGAATAGCGTTTGCGCAGACTTCTTTACCTGTACCACTTTCTCCGATAATGAAGACACTGGCCGTGGTGGGCGCGACAGACTCAATCATTTTATAGGTTGCTTGCATCGGAGCGCTTGATCCAATAAAGCCATGGTACCGAGAGCGTTCCATTTTTTGCTGCATATCTTCAAGCATGGTCTCTAATTTTGCTTGTTTTAGATGAATCTTTATCGATGTTTTCAGGCGGTCCGCTCTAATGGGCTTTTCTAGGAAGTCTTTAGCGCCAAGATGAATGAGTTTGACTGCAAGGTCCACACTACCGTGTGCCGTAGCGATGATTACCGGGACCTTGATGTCGTGCTCATCCATCCACTGAAGAATTTGGTCTCCTTGCATATCGGGTAATTGCAAATCAAGAATCACAATAGAAGGGTGTGTTCGTTGCAAAAATCGTATTGCTTCCTGTCCTTTTTCAACGTGGACGACGTCATATGGCTCATTTTTTAAGTATTGCTTGTAGAGAACAGCAAGTGATGAAGAGTCTTCTACCAAAAGAATTTTGGGGTTCATTTATATCTATCCCTGACCAAATAACCAACCTTGTTTAAGCATAGACTACATTGGCGAGAAGTTACGAAGAACTATGCGCTAACAGTATGAATCAAATAAGATTGTTAGAGGTCAAACCTGCATGGAGAGAAATCGATTATTACTCACTTTACGTTTCAGCCACACACGTATCTTCTTAGGGGCGAATTTTAAACGATCTATTTCGCGACAAATTTCACTGGCAAGAGTGGGTTGGTCACGAGTATTAAGTACGGTCCCTAATACAGTGGCATTTGCAGCGTTACCGAGTATATCGATAGCCTCTTCAATTTGATGGCTGAGAGTCGTACCACTCAATACGACGAGAAACGTACCATCAACAGCACTTGCTACGCATTGTGCGGGAATATTACCGCGGTTGATGTTTAAGATCGGAGAGGTGTCGATAACGATTCGTTCAAATTTATCGCGCCATTGAGCGACAATGTTTTTCAGTGTTGTCGGGTCCTTATACATTAGCATCGTGCCTTGATCTTGTGGCACTGGATAGCCGCAAAATAGTCGCCTTGAACGGCGATCTTCAATCCAGGGCATCTCAGCATCTTGTTGGCGAATGGGTAATTCGATAGGGGAAAAAGATGGGCTATAGAGGTTCATATCAACAAGTAAAGTGCGGTAGCCAGCAAGAATATACCTTTCGGCAAGAGACGAGGCAATGCTGGTGGAACCGTCACCGGAGTTACAAGCTGTAATACAAATTGAACGGCAACCTTGCATCTCTGCATTAAGATAAATCTGTTCGATTTCGGTATGAGTCGCTGGAATAGTCATTACAGTGCTCCTATTAACACGATGGTCGTGGTCAGTCTTAATATGTCTGATAATGCTAAACGAGCTTTTTCACTAAAACTTTCTCTTTGGTTGGGGATGTAAATGGTGTCACCGGCTCGCAATACCGGAAGCTTTCGGATATCCGCGGTTTTGCTAAATGAAACGAGGTCAAAGCTTCGAGCTTGCCCTTGGCAGCACGAGATATTGACAATGCTGATCTTTTCTAAATGCGCAATGTCACTAGGGCCGCCAGCTTCAGCTAAGATATCAAGTATTGTCATGTTATCGTTGAACACGTAACGCCCAGGATTCTTAACCGCGCCTAATACCCTAACGGTTTCTTCTTTAGGCGTGTCTAACCAGTTTTTATTCTTCTCTGGGACGTAAACGGTATCACCGGGCTTAACCAGTGGTAGTAGCGTCTCATCTCCGGTTTCAAAATAAAGTGATAGATTTAGCTTGCTAATTTTTGCGTATTTATTGTTGCGGTGAGTGACTCGGATATTGTGAATATCGGCTTCTTTTGTCGGACCATCAGCTGCCGATAGAATATCAAGGAAATGCATCTCATTAGTAAAACGATAACGACCGGGGGCGTTAACCTGTCCGAACACGTAGATCGAGGCATCTGAGCTTTGGCGTACCCATTGAGATTTGTTGTCAGAAGGATCTTGCGGCAAATCATGAATACGAACAATGGATCCAGCAGCAATAAGGGGCAGCTCGACTTTTGGTGCACCTTTTTTAATAAAGGCATCCAAATCGAACACTGTCATTCGACCGTTGGTGGCGATTTCAAGCTTGGATGTATCCGCGCGCAGCGTTGGACCACCTACATGGGCCAGTAAGTCCATTAGATCCATTTCATCAGACCATTCTATTCGGCCTGGTCTCACCACCTCACCAATGACATTCACTGCGCGATCTGGAGATATCTTTAACCACGATTTCTCGTTCATATCAGTTTTCTCTGGAACAAAAATCGCGTCACCCGGCATAATCGCTGGGGCAGGTTGACCCGTAATACCTTCAGTAAAGGCCGTTAAGTCAAATTTGACCACCTTACCACTGGACTTGATGATACGAATTTGTCTTGTTTCCGCATAGCGCGTTGGACCACCGGCATTGGCGAGGATGTCCATAAATGTCGCGCCTTGTTTCCCTTCGAAGGCTCCAGGCTGAAATACCTCGCCCATGACATAGACGGTGTTGGCCCCGGATTTAATTTCTTCTTCCTGCTTTGGCACAAAAATGGTGGAGCCAGGCTGTAGCTGTGGCAGTAAGTTTGTGTCACCGGAATCTAAATATCGTTTGAGGTTAAATAAGGTCGGAGAGTTATTGCTGATCACTCGGATCTGCTCAACACTGGCATAACGGGTAACCCCTCCTGCACGCATTAGAACATCGACCAAGTCGGTATTGTCCTTGTAGGAAAAAGAGCCTGGTGCATTGACTTCACCAAATACTTTGATGGCCAACCTTGAATCTGAGCTGTCACCAGCGTCGGCTAATTTCGATGGGTCGAAGTCTTGTTCAATGTTACCCACCAGAGGTGATGCTGGAACAAAGAGCGTGTCGAGAGAGCGTAACGTGGGTAGCTGAGAGTCATCACCCGAGTCGAGAAACTGCTTGTAGTCGAATTGCTCTCGTTTAGCGCCTCTTTTCAGAATCATCTTGTTAAGCTGAGCGCCAGAGCGCAGACCGCCAGCCGCATGTAACGCCATCTGAATATTGGAGTTAAAGGGCAGTGTATATTCGCCGGGTGATTCTACGTAGCCCTGAATCGAGACCAAGATCTGGCGCTCAGAAATGTAAACTGAAGCGTTAGAGAGATCTCTAAAGATAGTTTCCAATGACTCCAATACGACCTTCTCAAGTTGCTTTTCATCGTAACCAGCCACAAACAAAGGGCCGACTTCCGGCAGTGTTATACGACCTTTTTTGTCGACTTGAAATCCGCGATTAAGCGAACTTTCTCCGGGTAAGCTCACTTGAATAAGATCACCCACTTGAACAATTTCCTCTTCATCGGCGTTAACCGAAAAGCTTAGCAGTGTCGACAGAAGCAGTGTTAGTAGTGAGAAGATTTTCATAGGGAATCCCTCATTGCGGTTTCAAGTTCTGCCTCGTCGGCAATCACCTCAATGCTTACCCTGCGATTGGTCAACATAATCCCCGGAGTGTCACCGTCATAAAGGGGTAAACTTGAACCAAGTGATAAGGTCGAAATTCGTGCTTCTTCTAGACCAAAAATCATCAGATAGCGCTTAACCTGTTTGGCTCGTTCAAGGGCAAGTCGTTCGTTGTATTCTTCAGTGCCAGTCGCGTCTGCATGCCCCGTTACTTGCAGTTCAATAGCCGGGTAGGTTTTCATTAAATTGGCAGCTTGAGCAAGATGTCCCATGTATTTCGGATTGACCTCACTAGAGTTGAAAGCGAATTGGTTATCGACATTTAGAAGATCAAATATTTGTTTCACCACGGCTAACTGGCTTTCTAATGTTGAACGATTTCTTGGGGGAACGCATCGTGCTTGAGACAAAACATAGTTGAGCTTAAGTTCGAGATCGTTAAGACGTTTTCTTTGAATAACGATGTCATTTGCAGCATCAATCCAAAGGTCACCCGCGAGCTCCCGAGCGATTCGGTTTTGCTTTTCTTCGGCTTGTGCTACGGCGGCAGGGAAGCACCATTTAGCGCCCTGGTCGACTAGCGTATCGAGATGCAGTTTTGCAAGTTTCCAATCAAAGCGTAGCCCATGTTCAGGGCCAAGCGGCTCATCAGGCATGACAGGGGCGAATTCTGAGTTGGTATATTGCTCAGCCATTCCCCCACGGCCTTCCTCTGGTCCATTGGAGCAAGCAAACATTGTAAGGCAAGAGATGGCAATCATTGTCTTTTTCAAAGCCAAAATTACGTCCATGTATTTCCCCTGAATGATGTCTGCCCTCTCGATTCAATGAAAAGGCATCGATTAAATGTACTCGCTGTTGGCACAAGTGTTGATGGGAATTGCTTGGCCAATACGAAGTAACGTCATAATTTCTAACGGTTGTCCTTGTACATTCTCTAAGCGCATTTTTCTATTTCGTTCTACGAGACGCTTATATAGATAAACAATAGCACCCACGCCAGAGGAGTCCAAAAAGCGAACCTGAGAAAAATCCACTTCTATTTCTTGATGTTTGTCCTGATGGATAACTCCGTCTATTTTTGGCTGTGCATCTCGGCTTCCTTTTGCGTCAAAATCACCAAATAGTTGCACTGTAAGTGTGTGGGTGTTGCTGTTTTGAGTATGCAGTTCCATGAGATTCTCCTTAATAACCGAAACTTAGTTTTTCAGCGTGTACGTTAGTAGGAGCATGAAGCGTGCCAATATTTAAACTCAATCTAAACAGTGAGTTATTGTGTTATAGGCATTCTTATAAAAAATAAAAAAGGCGTTTCTCAATTTGAGAAACGCCTTTGACTGTCATTTTGAGAAACATACCAGGGTGTGCTTCTCGATATGGAGCTTAATTATCTGCGATGCTTGGGCTTGTTCTTAACGGTGTGGCTGTTGCCTTTCCCGCTGTGTGCCTTGCCTTTGATTGTTGGCTTTTGAGTATTTTTATCATTATGTGTGGCTTCGTTCGATTTTGAGCGAGGCTTGCGCTTATCGGTGCGAATATCTGGTTGACCTTTAGTGTGCTTGGTCGCAAATCTATGTGAACCGTGTCGCCCTGATTTTCTGCGTTGCGCGGGTGTCTTTGCGTTGACATCTTCTTCTGGAACAAGGCAACTTGCTTTGTCTCCAATCAAATACTGCTTGCCCATAGCAATTAGAGCTTCACGAATGATCGGCCAATTTGCTGGATCATGATAGCGAAGCAAAGCTTTGTGCAAACGTCTTTGGCGTTCCCCTTTGGCAACGGGTACTTCTTCTCTTTTCTTGTACTTAACCCGTTTGAGCGGATTTGTCTCTGAATAGTACATTGAAGTCGCATTACACATTGGAGATGGGTAAAAGTTCTGAACCTGATCACACTCAAAATCGTTTTTCTTTAACCACAAGGCCAAGTTGAGCATGTCTTCGTCTTCGGTGCCTGGGTGCGCCGAGATAAAGTACGGGATCAGATATTGTTTTTTACCCGCTTCTTTATTGTATTTCTCGAACATCTCTTTAAATCGGTCATAAGTGCCCATTCCTGGTTTCATCATTAAACCAAGCGGGCCTTCTTCGGTATGCTCTGGTGCGATCTTCAGGTAGCCACCGACGTGATGAGTAACCAGTTCGCGTACATACTCTGGTGATTCAATAGCAAGATCGTAACGTACGCCAGAGGCGATCAATACTTTTTTGATACCGTCTACTTTGCGTGCATCTCGATACAAATCGATGGTATGTTTGTGGTCGGTATTGAGTTTGTTGCAAATTCCAGGGAATACGCAAGACGGTCGGCGACAGTTCTTCTCGGCTTTAGGATCAGAACATCCCAAGCGATACATATTGGCCGTTGGGCCACCGAGATCAGAAATGGTTCCGGTAAAGCCAGGTACTTTGTCGCGGATTTCTTCAATTTCATTGAGGATCGACTCTTTGGAGCGATTTTGAATGATTCGTCCTTCGTGTTCGGTGATCGAACAAAATGAACAGCCACCAAAGCATCCGCGCATGATATTGACTGAAGTTTTGATCATGTCGTATGCGGGTATTTTCGCCTTACCATACATAGGGTGGGGTACGCGCGCAAAAGGTAGACCAAAAACGTAATCCATCTCTTCAGTAGACAATGGAATCGGGGCCTGGTTGACCCAGAGCTCACGATTGCCATGCCTTTGAATCAACGCCCGTCCTGAATAAGGGTTGGTTTCTAAGTGCATGACACGGCTAGCATGGGCATAAAGAATACGGTCATTACTAAGCTTTTCGAAAGGCGGTAAGCGAACGGCCGTGTGTTTAGAGTCGTGTTTGCTAGGGCGAACGTAAATAGGCTGCGCTTCTTCGCTCTTTTCTTCTTTTTTTGTGTCGCACTGTGTTTCCACATGATATGGATTTACAGGAACATAGGCCTTGCCAGGCTTTTCAATTCGAGAAGAATCAATAATCCTAAACCCTTCGGGCTCGCACGCAAGGTTAACGGCAGTGCCACGAATATTGGTCATTTCGCTGATTGGGTGGCCATCTGCTAATCGATGCGCGACTTCAACGAGAGCGCGCTCAGCATTACCAAACAATAAAATATCAGCTTTTGCATCAAACAATACCGAGCGACGAACTTTATCTGACCAATAGTCATAGTGGGCGATGCGTCGAAGGCTGGCCTCGATGCCACCAAGGACGATAGGGGTCTCTTTGTACGCTTCCCTACAACGTTGTGAATAAACAAGTGTCGCGCGATCGGGGCGCTTTCCACCTTCATTGTTTGGCGTATAAGCATCGTCGTGGCGTAATTTGCGATCTGCTGTATAGCGATTGATCATCGAATCCATGTTTCCAGCGGTAATGCCAAAAAACAGATTGGGTTTGCCAAGCTTAGTAAAGTCAGTTTTGTCACCCCAAGCGGGTTGAGCGATGATACCTACACGAAATCCCTGAGCTTCTAGTAAGCGGCCAATAATCGCCATACCGAAGCTTGGATGATCGACATAGGCATCGCCGGTCACAATAATGATGTCACAGCTATCCCAACCCAATGCATTCATTTCTTTCTTGCTGGTGGGTAGAAAAGGGGCGGTTCCGAAGCATTCTGCCCAGAACTTTTTGTGCTCATGAATAGGCGCTGTGCTGTTGTACATATTTTGACCTCTGACTTATAAGGCGGGAATTATATACTTGTCGCTGCTCGACTTCAAAGTTGTTATCGATCTTAGTGTCAATACGTCGTTAACCTATTGAGCCATAGCGTTAGCAAATCTTGAGTGAGTGAGATATCATCTCGCCTACTTTAACGCCAAACTAACAAACAATTTTTATGGTTACTGCTGTTCTTACTCTGCTTGCTCCTGCCTTATGCGTTGCTCTATTTATTCTGACACTTGTTCTTGCCAAGGGTGATATTTGTCCGGGGCAAAGAGGGCGCATTCACAAGCTGCTGCCTGCGTTAGGCCTACTGTGGCTCTCTGTTGCTTCATTGAAAGTAGAAGCTTTTTTGGTCGTTTTTGCGCTTTTCTATTTTTATTCAAAAGTAAAAACGGGCAAAACCAAAGAGAAAGGCCCTTTTTGGGTTCTGCATTTAACTAATGGTTTTGCCGTTGCATTTGCAGGCTTAGTGATTGCCTTCCAATCAAATATTGCTGCATCGATCTCATTGGTATGTGCAGGGTTGCTGCTTGGAACCTGTCTAGGGCACTTGTTTTTGATTATTGCTAGAACACGTTTGCAGGCTTTTCACCGCATTTTACCCGTTGCTGGGGTGGTATTTTCGATGCTACTGACACTGAGTGTTGCGTTTAACACAAGTCAATGGAGTGAGGCGGAGATCATGACTCACCTACTGGGCATTGTTGTGTCTCTGGTGATGCTATTGTTAGCGGTAATGCTTTGGAGCTGGCACATGATACGCCACACAGCCCCAACAACTGGCCAGGTCGTAGTGGCATTTCTAAGTTTAATGTTAACGAATGTTGGTCTTATCCAACTCTACTCCATGGTGTGAAGCGAAAGGTCAGGGTTGCCCCCCGGCTTATGATGTCGAGATAATTATCACGAAAGGACAACAGAGCCTAACATCTGCCACAAATGATCTAAACTTAAACAAAGCAGTGTGTAATTGGCAGCAGGAGAGCATCATTATGGATTTAAGTAATGTAACCGGATTTGATAGCATTATTTTGCTGGGTATCGTCAATGAGAAATTGCGTTTGGAATGCGACAGTTTCGACGAGCTCGTGTCGATGTACGAAATGGATGTAGAAGGTGTGGTTGGCAAATTAGATATTCTCGGTTACCAGTACGACCCGTTGACGAATCAGTTTAAGGCGTACGATCGCTAAATCTCGCAATATTCTTGACTGTTATCATTAACGGTCTGTCGTTCTCGAGTTGCTCTAGAACCTACCTGATGAAGTGCTGCGTGGCCCAAAGTAGCTGCGCAGTTTTCGTGTCCTGCTAATGCGTTGGTGTTCCAAACGGAGCAGAATGAAAGTGAGCCAACGAGCAGTAGAGCAATTCTCTTTGATGGGTAGTAATGATGAATTAAGCAATTTTAATCCCGTCCAAGTGTTGTTGGCATTGCTGCTTGGCCGTATTAAAAAATGACTGCAAATAGAGCTTCTCTCTCTCGTTGTGACGCACACCCGCAAATAGCCTTCGCCATAATCCATCCCCTAATGGCCTGCTGGTGATCAGTCCCTGCCTAGAGAATTCACTGATTGCCCAGTTGGGCAGGGCGGCTACGCCAAGACCTGCTGATGCCATCTGGATCAACATTAGAGTATTGTCGGCTTGCTTCCACTTTGTCGGTTCAACACCTGCGGGATTAAGAAAGTGTTTAACCACATCTAGTCGCTGCTTTTGAACGGGGTAAGTCAGTAATGTTTGGTTTGCGAGATCTTCAGCCATAATCTGTTTTTTGAGAGCGAGAGGGTGGGATATGGATGTCACCAGCCTCATTTCAAAATCAAACAGTGGTTCATAGTGTACCTCCGAGCGAGGCTGGATGTCAGAAGTGATGACGAGGTCTAATTCTCCTGCGACTAGGGCGGGCAAAGGCTCGAAGCCAAATCCAGATGAAAAATCAAGTTCGACATTAGGCCATGCCAATTGATATTCCTTTAACGCAGGCATTAACCATTGAAAACAAGAGTGGCATTCTATGGCCATATGAAGGCGGCCATTCGCGTCAGCCTTTAGATTGGCCAATTGACTTTCGGCCTGAGCAATCTTTGGGAGCAGCTCATTGGCAAGTTCCAATAATATATTCCCCTCAGAAGTAAACTTGACTGGGCGTGTTTTCCGAAGAAATAACGCCGCTCCCATACGAGTCTCGAGATCTTTTAATTGATGTGACAGTGCTGATTGAGTGAGATGCAAAGTCGTTGCAGTGGCAGTTAGAGAGCCGGTGTCTCGTAATGTCGATAATGTTTTTAAGTGTTTAAGCTCAATCATGAAAATCCCTCAAAAAATCCCTTTATTTATTAAATTATCTTGATTTCACGCAATTGTAAACGTCTAGACGTCCGATATAGCATTATGAATTTCACTCATGGTTGTGGTGAATGTTTTGAGGTTGTTTAATAGTTCGGTATTCAGCATGATTATAGACATCCAGACATCTTTTGTTAAAAGGAATCTAACATGACAACATCACATATCTTGGGATACCCCCGTATCGGTGAGCAACGTGAAATGAAGTTCGCCTTAGAAGGGTATTGGCGCAATGAACTTGATCAGAAAACCCTAAAAAAGGTTGGAAAAGAGATACGACACCAGGGATGGAGCTTGCAGGAAGACCAAGGTTTAACCTATACAACGGCCGGTGATTTTGCATGGTATGATCATGTGCTAGGAACCAGTTTGTTATTGGGCCATGTACCAAAACGTCATCAGAAAGGGCATCCCGATCTAGATACTTTATTTAGAATTGGCAGAGGACAGTCTCAGCAGGGATGTGACTGCGTTGGTCAGGCCGCGTCGGATATGACCAAATGGTTTAATACTAACTACCACTACATCGTTCCGGAATTCTCAAAAGATGATAAGTTTGAAGTCAGTTGGAATCAGCTTTTCGAAGAAGTGAGCGAAGCTCAGGCTGGGGGCTATTCAGTCAAACCAGTGCTATTGGGGCCGATAAGCTACTTGTATCTTGGTAAGGAGGTGGAAGAGGGATTCGATAGACTGTCTTTACTACCGCGCTTACTGACTGCATATCAAGCCATCTTAAGCAAATTCGAAAAGCTTGGTGTTGAATGGGTACAGATAGATGAACCCATTCTTGCATTGGATTTAGCGCCACGATGGTTGGAGTCTTTTAGGCTTGCTTATCAAATCATACGAAGTGACGTAAAAGTATTGCTTACGACATACTTTGACTCGATTACAGACTCATTGGCCACTATTACACAATTAGACGTAGATGGACTGCATATCGATCTTTGCGCGGCGCCAGACCAACTCAATGATGTCGTTACCGCTCTCCCGAGTCATTGGGTATTGTCCGCAGGGATGATCAATGGTCGTAATGTATGGCGTAGTGATCTCGACGGTTGTTTGCAGCGCTTACAACCCGTGAAGGCCCAGCTGGGCGAAAGGCTATGGATTGGTAGTTCGTGCTCGTTGCTTCATAGTCCAGTGAATCTAGAGTCTGAAACACAGTTACCACCCGAAACTCAGCAATGGTTTGCTTTTGCCAAGCAGAAGGTTGAAGAAGTCAAATGGCTAGCGTTAGCTCTCGATGGAGATGAAGCAGCCCTTGAATATTGCCAAAACTACAGCCATCCCATACGAGCACGTAAGCACTCCTCTTGGGTCAACAAGCCGCAGGTAAAGGCTCGAATCGATTCAATTACGAATCACTGTGATAAGCGCAGTGCAGGGTATAACGAGCGTGCTCATCATCAAAAAGAAGTACTAAAATTGCCTCTATTACCCACAACGACGATTGGCTCTTTTCCTCAAACTGGTGAGGTTCGACAGACGCGAGCCGCCTTCAAACAAGGGCGATTGTCTCAATTACAATATGAGCGCTCGATACAATCGTTCATACAAGATTCTGTTCGTCGACAAGAGGAAATTGGATTGGATGTCTTTGTCCATGGCGAAGCGGAACGCAACGATATGGTGGAATACTTTGCAGAGCAGTTGTCAGGTTTTCAAACCACTCAGTTTGGTTGGGTGCAGAGTTATGGCTCTCGCTGCGTAAAACCAGCAATTGTGGTTGCAGATATCGAACGAAAGAAGCCAATGACAGTTGGTTGGTCTCAGTATGCTCAGTCATTGACGGTGAAACCGATGAAAGGGATGTTAACAGGACCTGTGACTATTTTGTGTTGGACTTTCCCGCGAGAAGATATAACCAGAGAAGACATCGCCAATCAGTTAGCTTTTGCTCTTAAAGATGAAGTGAAGGACTTACAGCAAGCGGGGATCAATATCATTCAGATCGATGAACCTGCGATTCGAGAGGGGCTACCTTTGAAAACATCAGCTCATCAAGAGTATTTGAATTGGGCCACTAAGGCCTTCCGAATTAGCGCCTCTAGCGCCAAACCTGAGACGCAAATTCACACTCATATGTGTTACAGCGAGTTTAATGAGATCATTGATTCTGTAGCCGCCTTAGACGCTGATGTGATTACCATCGAAACATCGCGATCCAATATGGATCTATTAAAAGCGTTTGAGGATTTCAATTATCCAAATGAAATTGGGCCAGGAGTCTACGATATTCATTCACCAAACGTCCCTTCGGTCGAATGGATCGAAAAATTGTTGAGTGTCGCGGCTGAAAAAGTGCCACCGGAACGTCTGTGGGTTAACCCTGACTGCGGTTTAAAAACCAGAGGGTGGAAAGAGACAGAACAAGCCCTTAAAAATATGGTTGAGGCGGCGCAGTCGTTGAGAACACGTTGGAGTTAGGAGTGACCCCCTATGTTGGAATAGGGGGTTGTAACTAAACAGTGCTGAATACAATTTGGGCTAGCGAAATATTAGTTCGCTGGCTTTTCACTGTCGTTAGCGGGCTTACTGCAACTGCTGTTGTCGATGTATTGATTCGACATCAATTGTCCACGAGTGTTGCGAATTAAGATCCGATAAGCCAACCCCATGTCCAAATTAGTTTTCACTTCGCTGTCTGTACAGTAGTAGTTCATACTGCTGCGTATCACTTCTTCGATTGGTTTGGCACCTTTGGCGTCCGTGTTGTAAAGCATCATGATTTCCACTGTACCTTTATTGGCGCTTGCTTTCATAACCGAAAGTGGGCCTTTTTCAATAGGCAAAGTAGATGACAATACACTGGCGCGACTTTGAGCTAACATTTCGATTTGTCTTTGCTTATCTTGCGCACTGCTTGCACAGCCGGCAAGGGTAAGCAGGGCAATCAAAGATGTGAAAAATAGATGTGATTTCATAATTATTGCCATCGAGGTAACGTTTCAACTTGCTCAAGTTCACTTGAGCACTGATAAATACTTCAGAGTGTTAATTAGAAGACTTTCTTAAATGGTTTCACGATGACATGTTGATAGACCCCTGCAGCAATATATGGGTCAGCATCGGCCCAAGCTTGTGCGGCTTCGAGCGATTCGAATTCAGCAATAACAGTAGAACCAGTAAATCCAGCTGAGCCAGGATCATCGCTGTCGATAGCTGGCATTGGACCGGCGGTAAGCAAACGCCCTTCATCTTGAAGATTTTGCAGTCTTTCTAAATGCTGTGGGCGCACACTCAAACGTTTTTCTAATGAATTTTCAACATCTTGTGAGAAGATGACATACCACATATTTGTTTCCTTCCAATATTTTTAAGCCGGTAGAATACAAGCAGCTTTTTGACGATTAATCTCTATAACATGTCATGTTTTTGGCAAAATGTCATCGTCTTCAATACGTTAATTTTTGTTAATGGGACGGGGACGCCCGTTTCCATCAATAGCTACATAGTTAAATGTCGCATCACAGACCTGGTAGCGCTCACCAATCCCATCGGAGCTAACAGGCTTTACCCATACTTCTAAGTTGATAGACATTGACGTAGTGCCAATTCGAGTACATTCACCATAACAGCAAACGACATCCCCAACACCGACGGGGTGTTTAAAGGTAATGCCGGAAACAGACACGGTCGCAATACGGCCATGAGAAATTTCTTTAGCAAGAATACCTCCGGCCAAATCAAGCTGAGACATAATCCAACCGCCGAAAATATCACCATTTGCATTGGTATTTTCTGGCATTGCTAGAGTACGGATGATTAACTGACCTTTTGGAGTCATGTTTGATGTATTTGTCATAGTTATAAGGTTCCAAAACTAAAACAGCGACCCAAAGGTCGCTGTTGTTATCGTGCGAAGAGTATACAAAAAGTATACGCTTCACTTCAACATAGGTTGTCTATGTTTATTCTTGCTTCTCTGTTTGCTCTTTTGGCAGATATTTGTAGATGTAAATCCCGGTGAGAACCGTAAACATCAGGGTCGCAGCCAATAGCCCAAACACTTTAAAGTTTACCCAAACATCCAGTGGTAGTTCGTAAGCGACATAGATATTTAGCCCGGCACAGAATGAGAAGAACGCTACCCATGCCCAATTAATTTTGTTCCATACGTGGTCTGGTAAGGTGATTTCTTTACTCAACATTCCTTTAATCGCTGAACGACCAATAGCGTGACTTACCGCTAGGCCAATAGCAAAGATCGCATACACAATGGTGACTTTCCATTTAATGAAGTTGTCATCGTGTAAAAAAATGGTCATGCCACCAAACACGGCAACCATCAAGAAGGTAATCACCTGCATTTTCTCTACTTTTCTGTAGATGGCATAGGTTAGAACGATTTGAACTGCTGACGCAATGATCAAGGCGCCAGTTGCAACGTAGATATCTTGCATTTTATACAAGATGAAAAATATTATAAGAGGTATGAAATCAATCAGTTGCTTCATTTTTTAGCAAACCCTTGTGAAAAACTGCTGACAGTGTAACGAAATATAAGCCAAGACAAAACCATTTGAGACAATTAGAAACAATTCGCTGTCTGAAATCATTCAATGCCAAGCTGTCAAAGCAAGGTCATTAAAAAAGGCCAATGTATGACTACATTGACCTTTATAGTATAGCTTATCGTTTTATTGAGACTAAGCTTCTTGATTTCGTAGCTCTGGTTGAGTCTCAGACTCTTCTTCTTCAATTAGAGAGTCAACGATGACCGCACACGCAGCATCACCAGTGATGTTTAGAGCGGTACGAATCATATCGAAGATACGGTCAAGAGCGAACAGTAGTGGCAGACCTTCAATAGGGATCCCTGCAGCGAGTAAAACGGCAACAACCAGAAAGCTTGGACCAGGAACACCAGCCTGGCCAACAGCACCTAGCGTCGATGTAAGGATGATTGCAACATACGCACCCATTGAAAGGTCGATGTTGAACAACTGCGCAAAGAAGATCGCAACCAAACCGTAGTAAATCGCATTACCTGACATGTTGATGGTTGCACCAAGAGGTAACACAAACGAAGCCGTTGAATTACGAACGCCCAGTTCTTTCTCTACCGTTTCCATCGTCACAGGCAGTGTCGCCATAGAGGAAGCTGTAGAAAGTGCGACGGCCTGAGGCTTTTTCATCGCCGTTAGGAATTTCTTCGCAGAGGTCTTAGTAAACACTTGAATCATAAGTGGGTAAGCAACAAAACCAAAAATCAAAATGGCTGCTGTATACACCAAGAATAGTTTGAATACGACCATCAGCGCACCAAAGCCGAACGTACCAACAGCTTCTGCCATCAAGCCAAAGACACCGAGTGGTGCAATGATCATAACTTTGTTGATCATCCAGACCATGACGTCAACAATTGCGTTGACACCATTTAGCAATGGTTCACGACGAGTCGACTCAAGCTTAGAAAGCCCGATACCAAAGAACAGACAAAACACAAGAATTTGTAGAATGTTTGCTTCATTAAGTGATTGAAAAACGTTGGTTGGGATCATACCAGTGATGGTAGCCCAGAAAGTGGGTAATTCACCTTTTGAAGCGTATTCACTTGAAAACATGCCTTCGATACCAGCAGTATCGATATTCACACCTGGTTGGAACAGCTCACCCATAATAAGGGCTAGTGCTACAGCCAATGCGGACGTCAGCCCGAAGTAAGCCAGAGTTGTAACACCGACTTTGCCAGCATTGCTGCTATTACCTAACCCTGCAGCACCTGAAATCAGTGCAACCGCAACTAATGGGATAACGAGCATTTTAATCAAGTTGATAAAAATTGTACCAAGAGGAGCAAATACAGATGCTGCATCTCCCATCGTGGCACCGATGGCGGTACCCAAGATCATCGCAATGACAACCTGGACGCCAATGTTGTTTAGCATCATCTTTTCTTTTAACACTTCCTTAACTCCTGTGCTAATTAATTTTAAATTTCCAGTATACTCAACCAATTTAACGGCTATTGGTAGATGTATATTTCGAAGTGTTTTTACACTTTATTAGCACAACGTGCAAGACGGATTTGTCAGATTGGCGCTACAAACTGCAAAAAAAGTGACCGAGAGGTCAATTTGCAATCAAAGGCAAACGTTTGCCTGGCTCTTGTTACTAAAATGGGGTGAGCACAAGGGGCTGGGAGGTTGGTGAAATGAAAATAAAATGTAAAAAAAGCGACCAGTGTGGAGCCGGTCGCTTAGGATGATGTGCTTTATTTTTGTGTCGCGGCTTTCATCTCAAATACGAAGCTTGCCAACTCTGAAAGCATTGATTCTGTATTGTCTAAATTTCTCTCGATAATTTTGACAACCGCCGATCCGGAAATTGCACCAGCAGCTCCGGCAGACAGTGCATCTTTAACTTGTTGTGGCTCAGAAATACCAAAACCAAGCAGTGAAGGTGGAGCGTCATACTTGGTTAAGTTGTCAAGTTGCGCGGTAATCGGCATATTGGCTTTGGTCTCTGTGCCGGTTACGCCCGCTCGCGAAAGAAGGTAGGTGTAACCACCGCCGAGTTTAGCCACTTGCTCAATAGTTTGCTCACTTGCGGTTGGTGGTGCGATGAAAATTGGGTGTACCCCATGTTTTCTAGCAGCCTGGACAAACTCTTGACTTTCATTTGTCGGTACATCAGCAATGAGTACCGAATCAATGCCGACTTTTGCGCATTCTTGATAAAACTCGTTGATACCCTTAGCAAACACTAAGTTGGCATACATGAGAAGCCCAATGGGTAGCTCAGGGTACTTAGCTCTGATCTGTGCGATCAGCTCGAAACAATCAGCGGGCGTTGTATTCGATTCGAGTGCACGAATATTAGCACCTTGGATCGTCGGTCCATCCGCTTGTGGATCAGAGAATGGCATTCCCAGCTCTAGCGCATCGGCACCCGATTCAATGAGAGTTTCCATGATCTTTAGAGATGTTTGAGGAGTTGGATCGCCCATGGTGACAAAGGGAACGAATGCCCCTTGGTTTTCTGTTTCTAGGCGACGGAACATGTTTAAATAGCGATCCATTACAAATCTCCTTTTTCTTTAAGAATATCGTGCACCGTAAAGATGTCTTTGTCACCACGACCAGACAAGTTGACGATGAGGATCTGTTCTTTTTCTGGATCCTCTTTTGCCATTTTGAGCGCGTAAGCCAAAGCATGAGACGATTCCAGCGCAGGTATGATGCCTTCGTTGCGAGCTAAGTCTTGGAAAGATTGCAGCGCCTCATCATCAGTAATTGATCCGTATTCCGCCCTGCCAGTGGCATTAAGGTGTGCATGCTGCGGGCCAACTGATGGGAAATCCAGTCCAGCTGAAACCGAGTATGACTCCTCTACTTGACCGTTAGGATCTTGCATAAGAGGAGCCTTCATACCGAAGAAAATACCGGTTTTGCCATGCTTAAGTGGTGCACCGTGCTGGTCGGTATCGATACCCTTACCAGCAGGCTCAACACCAATTAAGCGTACGTCGCTTTCATCGATAAAATCTGCAAACATGCCGATAGCATTTGACCCACCACCGACACAAGCAATAACGGCATCTGGCAGTCTGCCTTCACGGGCAAGGATTTGATTTTTAGTCTCTTCGCCAATCATCTTTTGGAACTCACGAACGATGGTAGGGAAAGGGTGTGGACCTGCAGCAGTTCCGAGCAAATAGTGTGCGTCTTCGTAACTTGCCGACCAATCGCGCAGAGCTTCGTTACAAGCATCTTTTAAGGTTGATGAACCAGAGTGAACAGGGATAACCTCTGCGCCCATGAGGCGCATTCTAAATACATTGGGACTTTGGCGTTCAACGTCTTTTGCACCCATGTACACGCGACATTTCAGCCCTAGTAGTGCACAAGCCAGCGCTGTGGCAACCCCATGCTGACCAGCCCCAGTTTCTGCTATAATCTCTTTTTTTCCCATACGCTTGGCAAGCAACGCCTGACCAAGAACCTGGTTGGTTTTGTGCGCCCCACCATGAAGCAAGTCTTCACGCTTGAGGTACAGCTTGGTTTTGGTACCTTTAGTTAGGTTGCGCGTCAATGTTAATGCCGTTGGGCGACCCGCATATTCTTGTAGCAATCCCATGAATTCTGATTGAAATTGTGGATCTTGCTGAGCATCGATAAAAGCTTGTTCTAGTTGGTCGAGCGCAGGTACAAGAATTTGCGGAACAAATTGTCCACCGTATTCACCAAAGTAAGCGTCTAATTTAGCCATCTTCATTCCTCTAATTCTTTGAACTTGGGTTAAGCTAACGCTCAACCCTAATATTGTCTGATTTGCGCAAAAGCGTCATTGAGCTTGTCTGCGTCTTTTTTTCCGGGTGCGGATTCAACACCAGAGTTGAGATCTAAACCAATGCAGCCCAGTTCACTGGCTTGCTTAGCATTTTGTGGAGAAATGCCGCCGGCTAGCATAATGTTTTTTGTTTCGTTGAGCAGTTGCCAATCAAAGGAATGCCCCGTCCCCCCCGTTGCACTTCCTACTTTCGCGTCAAGAAGGTGTCGGTCCACCTTAAGTGCGTTGAGGTCAGGCAGTTCACTTTTTACACCGTAGGCTTTCCAAATGGCGATTGATGGCTGCAAAATTTGGCGAAGTTGGTCGATGTATTCCTGTGTTTCGTGACCATGCAACTGCACGGCAGATAATTTCAATTGGTTTGCTGTTTGAGCAACAAAATCGACCCCATGGTTCTGGAAAACGCCAACATAGTTAAGTGGGGCACCACTCATCACCAAACGAGCTGCTTCGAGATCTACGTATCTAGGAGACTTTTCTACAAAGATTAGGCCGCCGTTGACTGCGCCAGCATGATAGGCTTTTGCCGCGTCGTCAGCGTGGGTTAAACCACAGACTTTGTTGTCACCAAGAAGCACCTTACGTACCGCCAACTCAATGTTGTCTTCAGCCATTAGAGAGCTGCCGATGAGGAAACCATTGGCATACTGACTGAGTTCGCGTACCTGTTGGTGATTATAGATACCAGACTCTGAGATCACCGTAGTGTCTTTAGGTAACTTTGGTGCTAGCTCTTTTGTGCGATTAAGGTCAATTGAGAGATCACGTAAATTACGGTTGTTGATGCCAACGACTTTCGCTTGCAAAACAATAGCTCTGTCTAATTCTTCTTGGTTACTAACCTCTGTTAAAATCCCAAGGCCTAATGAGTGCGCCACCTCAGCGAGTTCTTTATACTCGCTATCATCAAGTACTGACAGCATCAACAAAATGGCATCGGCTTGATAATGACGAGCAAGGTAGACCTGATAGCGGTCTACCATAAAATCCTTACAAAGGATTGGTTGAGTCGTTTGACGTTTTACTTGTGGTAAAAACTCGAAGTTGCCTTGAAAGTACTTCTCATCGGTCAATACTGAAATCGCGCTCGCGTGATTTTTGTAAACTGACGCAATGTAGTCCAAATCAAAGTCGTCTCGAATAAGGCCTTTCGACGGAGAGGCTTTCTTACACTCCAAAATGAAGGCTGTGCGATCACCAGAAAGCGCATCATAAAAGCTTCGGTCAGAAGGGGTCAGGCCGTCTTTGAAGCTTTCTAGTGGCTGTGCCATCTTTCGTTCTGCTACCCAAGTTCTTTTGTCGGCAACTATTTTCGCCAATACCGTTTCCATTACTATACCTTCCAATCTGTTAACTGTACGCAGCGAGTTTTTCAACCAACTCGAACGCTTTGCCAGAGTTCATAGCATCTATTGCTTGCTGTGCATTGGCTTTTAAATCTTCGTGGCCAAAGAGCTTCATCAACAGCGCGACATTGACGGCAACGGCGTTGAGTTGTGCCTCTGTCCCTTTGCCTGTTAGGATCTTAGTGATAATAGCTTTATTTTCTTCTGGCTCACCACCTTTTATCGCCTCTAATGGGTGGCTTGTGACGCCAAAGTCGCTCGGAGATAATGTGTACTCCGTGATCGCGCCATCTTTGATTTCCGCTACCAAGGTTTCACCGTGAATGGCAACTTCATCAAGACCACTACCATGAACGACCGCGGCACGTTTCATTCCCATTTGAAGCATTGTTTCGGCAATAGGGCGAACTAACTTGGCATCATAGACACCCATCAGCTCGATATTAGGGCGCGCTGGATTAATTAGCGGACCTAAAATATTGAAAATAGTGCGTGTCTTCATGGTTTGACGAACGGGCATCGCATGGCGCACACCACCATGATATTGGGGAGCGAATAAGAAGGCGACTCCAATCTCATCGACAGCTTTTCGAGTATCTTCTGGGCTCATCGCTAAGTTGATACCAAAAGAATCAAGCAGATCGGAAGAGCCCGATTTACTTGATACACCTCGGTTGCCGTGTTTCGCTACTTTGAGACCACAGGCTGCAGCCACAAAAGCAGCCGTTGTTGAAATGTTGATGGTGTTAGAGCCATCGCCCCCAGTGCCTACAATATCAGCCAAGTCATAGTCTGGGCGCGGGAAAGGGGTCGCGTTCGCCAGTAAGGCGTTGGCTGCACCAGCAATTTCATCTGGTGTCTCACCTTTGATTTTTAAAGCGGTGAGTACCGCAGACATCAAAATAGGGTCGAGCTCTCCACGAATAATGACATCGAAGAGCTGTTGGCTTTCTTGTTGACTTAGCGATTGCTGTTCATACAGCTTATTAATAATCTGTTCCATGTTTCGATTCCTTGAAGTGTTATTTCGCTAATGCCCAATTGATGGCGTTGCTTAGTAAAATTGCGCCGTATGTGGTCATAATGGACTCCGGATGAAATTGAAATCCACACACTTTATCTTGCTCATTAACAACCGACATGACGAGCCCATCAACTTCTGCGCTGACCGTTAATGATTCTGGTACTTTTGTGGCGACCAATGAATGGTAGCGAGCAATGGCCATAGGCGATGGTAAATCTTTATAGATATCATGACCTTCGTGAGACATCATTGATACTTTACCGTGAATGATTTGTCCTGCGCCAGCCACACTACCGCCATAGGCTTCAACAATGGCCTGATGGCCAAGACAAATACCAATCATGGGTACCTTACCACGCAAAAGCTGGATGAGCTCGGGCATTGAACCTGCGTCGGCTGGAGCGCCAGGTCCGGGTGACAACAGAACAACGGGGTTGTCTAATTCAAGCACTGATTGACAAATGGTCTGTGCCTCTATGTGATTGCGATAGATGGTTACGTGATGACCCAGCGTTCGAAACTGGTCAACAAGGTTGTAGGTAAACGAATCAAAGTTATCAATAAAAACAATATTAGCCATGATATTTACCCTTTGTGTGCCGTTTGGATTGCAGAAATTACCGCCTGTGCTTTGCCACGAGTCTCGTCGGTCTCAGCTTGCGGCACGGAATCAAAGACCACGCCAGCACCAGCCTGAACTTGTGCGATACCGTTCTCGACATAAGCGGAACGAATGACAATACAGGTGTCGAGATCACCAACACCATTTAAGTAACCAACTGCGCCGCCATAACTGCCGCGTCGTTGTTTCTCAACCTGGCGAATGAGCTGCATGGCACGGATTTTTGGTGCGCCAGTTAAGGTACCCATATTCATACAAGCCTGATATCCATGCAGGGCATCAAGATCGTTACGTAGTTGCCCTACAACTCTCGAAACGAGGTGCATGACATGGCTGTAACGGTCTGTTTTCAATAGGTCTGCAACATGACGAGTTCCTGGCTCAGATATTCTTGCAACATCGTTTCTGGCCAAATCAACCAGCATCATGTGTTCCGCGTTTTCTTTGGTATCACTGCGTAGCTCAAGCTCAATTCGGCTGTCTAAATCTTTATTGATACTACCGTCGGCATTTTTTCCTCGGCGTCGAGTCCCTGCTATTGGGTAGATCTCTATTTGGTTCGTACCTTTAGCGTACTTCAATGCACTCTCAGGTGAAGCACCAAAGAGTGTAAATAGCTCATCTTGCATGTAGAACATGTAAGGACTAGGGTTGCTGTTTTTAAGCTCTTTGTACGCAGCCAGTGGAGAAGGGCACGGTAGACTGAAGCGTCTAGATGGAACGACTTGGAACACATCGCCTTTGACAACGTATTCTTTTAGATCGGTGACTGTTTTTGAAAAATCATCATCGGAAATATTCACTTGAAGTGGTGCGTTTTCTACCACAGTTGCTGCCGGTAACGACAATAGGTTTTCACATTGCTGAGAGATTTCAGAAAGACGTTTTTGAATGCGGGCAAGCTCGTCGGCATCACTATTAAACAAGCTGGTCTGCAACGTGCAGTTTTTCTTTTGGTGATCGACAACCAATAGGCTTTCTGCCACATAGAAAACATAATCAGGGCACTGATTGGATTGAGCCGCATTCCCTAGAGGTTCGAAATTTGCCACCATATCATAGGAAAACAGACCACCCATAAAAATGGCATTTGGATCGAGTCCAGAAATATCAAAGCTGTGCTGTACAAGGCGCAGTGCATCAAATGACGAGGCTTCACGAAGACGAGAATCCTCATCCAATGTATCGCAAGGTCTTTCAAACTCAACGATTAGCTCGTCTTGAGATAGTTTTGTAGAGAGGGCATCAACAAGATTGTTTGCGATAACTTTGAGTAGATTTTTACCGTTGCTTGTTAAGGCTCTAAACGTCACCTTGTGCTCGTTGCACACGATTCTGACAGCAGAATCGACAATTAACCAACTTTGGAGATCCTGTTTAGAATCAATTTCAGCCGATTCTAACAAGAGGCTGTCAGTTTTATCGTTGCACAACGTATAAAAAAGACGAGTGGGATCTTGCGCATAGGGTAGCTCTAAAGTGAGAACTTCAAGTTGACCTTTCTGTTTGATGTTAATGGCCTTATTCACAAAACCTCCTCCAGCTTTGTTGGTATTTTCTACATACTCGCACAATTAAAACGATTGCCCAATGTCGAATGTGTCTAATTTGTTGCTTAATTAATCAGTTGAACTCATAAGCAAAAAAAAAGCCCACTCATCGGAGTGGGCTTATATTGGATTGCTGTATCGTTACACGCACTCAATCGCCCACATAGAATGATTCCATGTGCGCCACCAAACAATAACAGAGCATAGTACGCTGAATCGTGGTTTAATGAGTGGGTTAAAATCTTGTAACATACAGTAGCAAACTCTCTTGTGTAATTGCGTACTAGTTAACTAGTTTGAGAGCCTTAAGTCAACCATAAAATGAAAATATCGTTAAAATAATGAAGATAGATCTACATAGTCATACGACAGCATCAGACGGACGTCTCACGGTTGAGCAATTGATTGACCGGGCGGTTGAATTCAACCTCTCGGTATTAGCAATAACAGACCACGATACTGTCGACGCTTTACCGCAA
Organism: Vibrio gelatinilyticus; assembly: GCF_022836845.1. Classification (GTDB taxonomy): domain Bacteria; phylum Pseudomonadota; class Gammaproteobacteria; order Enterobacterales; family Vibrionaceae; genus Vibrio; species Vibrio gelatinilyticus. The sequence continues at coordinate 121,791 of NZ_JAJNNZ010000001.1, read as the reverse complement.
GCGCACAAAATCATTGCTGAAAAAAACATTGAGCTTGAGCTGGTTGATGGCATCGAAATTTCGACGGTCTGGCAGAACAAGGATATCCACATTGTTGGGCTTGGTATCGACCGCAACTCCGATGCTTTACAAGCACTTATCGCTAAGCAACAACAAAGGCGTGAGGAAAGAGCCAAGCTGATCGCGCATCGTCTTTCCAAGGCGACTAGAGAAGGTGTCCTAGAAGAAGTACAAGCCATCGCAGGAACCGCTCCAATTACTCGAGCTCATTTTGCCAAATGGTTGGTTGATAACGACTATGCTAAGAACATGCAGCAGGTTTTTAAGAAGTTTTTAACTCGCAATAATCCAGGCTATGTACCACCCATTTGGTGCTCGATGGACGAGGCAATAAAGGCGATTCATCAAGCGGGTGGCGTTGCGGTGTTGGCGCACCCAGCTCGCTATCAGTTGACGGCGAAGTGGCTAAAGCGGCTCATTGCTGCTTTTGTGGAAGCAAAGGGAGACGGAATGGAGGTCGCTCAACCTCAACAAAGTCAACAAGAAAGACGTAACCTTGCAGATTATGCGATACAATACAACCTATTAGCTTCACAAGGTTCTGATTTTCACTACCCATCGCCTTGGATGGAACTCGGCAGGAACCTTTGGTTGCCTGCTGGAGTAGAGCCTATATGGAATATGCTGTCGCTTAACTCAGTATCTAAACCTTGTGGTGATACTGAAAGCGAGCGCTAAGAGCGAGCTGTGGAGACAAATGCGTCTGTCTATCCATACCGCCATTGAATTAAGGAATAATGATGAGTCAGTTTTTTTATGTTCACCCAGAAAACCCTCAAGCTCGTTTGATCAATCAAGCAGTTGCGATCATTCGTAGTGGTGGTGTGGTTATTTACCCAACAGATTCTGGTTATGCACTGGGTTGCCAACTAGAAAACAAACAAGCGCTAGAAAGAATTTGTCAGATCCGTCGACTCGATGAAAAACACAATTTCACTTTGTTGTGCCGAGACCTGTCAGAGCTGTCAATTTATGCCCGTGTTGATAACACAGCATTTCGATTGCTTAAAAACAATACGCCAGGCCCTTATACTTTTATTTTTAAAGGCACCAAAGAAGTGCCGCGTCGCTTGATGAATTCAAAACGTAAAACGATAGGTATTCGAGTACCAGACAATAAAATTGCTTTGGATTTATTAGATGCTCTTGGCGAACCGATGATGTCGACCTCTCTTATACTGCCGGGCAACGATTACACAGAGTCCGACCCTGAAGAGATCAGAGACAAACTCGAGCATGCGGTGGATGTTATCTTGAACGGTGGTTACCTTGGTGAGCAACCAACGACGGTGATTGATTTTAGTGATGATGAGGCTACTGTCCTTCGTGTTGGTGCCGGAGATCCTTCACCGTTCGAGTAAGTGGTGTAAGGTTACAATTGCATTGATAAATAAGGTGCGTTTCCGGATAGAATTTGAGATAATACTCGGCCGCGATTTTTAAGCATCGCGTATTTCAAACTCGACGTCTGTGAAGACGACACTATAGGTATGTAAATGAGCGAAAAATTACAGAAAGTTCTTGCCCGTGCAGGTCATGGTTCACGCCGTGAGCTTGAGTCATTGATCAAAGCTGGCCGAGTCAGTGTGAATGGCCAAGTCGCAAAACTTGGTGAGCGTTTAGAAGATGAAAGTGCCGTGATCCGTATCGACGGTCATACTGTTTCTGCTAAAGCTCAAGAGGAAGTGGTCTGTCGCGTGCTGGCTTACTACAAGCCAGAAGGCGAACTGTGTACACGTCATGATCCTGAAGGTCGTCGTACAGTGTTTGATCGCCTACCAAAAATTCGTGGCTCACGTTGGATTTCTGTTGGTCGCTTAGATGCAAACACGTCAGGTTTGTTGTTGTTTACTACCGATGGTGAGTTAGCCAACCGTTTAATGCACCCTAGTCGTCAGGTTGAACGTGAGTATTTAGTACGAGTTTTCGGTGAAGTAAACGAGCAGAAAGTGAGAAATCTAGTGAGCGGTGTCGAGCTAGAAGATGGCATGGCACGCTTTGAAGATGTTGTTTATGCTGGTGGTGAAGGCATGAACCACACGTTTTATGTCGCTATCAACGAAGGCCGTAACCGCGAAGTTAGACGTCTTTGGGAATCACAGGACACCACAGTAAGTCGCCTTAAGCGTGTTCGTTATGGTGATATCTACCTTGATAAAAAACTGCCACGTGGCGGATGGGCTGAATTGACCCTTAAAGAGGTTAACTATTTACGCACTCTGGTCGAGCTGAAACCTGAATCAGAAACGATGTTGGACTTAAACAACAATACGTCTCGTAAGCGTGAACGCTCTCGTAGTCAAAAAATTCGTCGTGCAGTGAAAAGACACGAAGAGCGCGTGAACACGCCTTCAAAAGGTCGTAGTAATCAACAGCGCCGTAATAAGAAAAGTGCCGGTGAGCAAGGTGCACGAGCGAAGAACCGTCGCTAACGCATTGATAATAGATAAAAAGAAAGGGTAGCGACTAAGCTACCCTTTTTTGATTGTTAGTTCGCTTTTAATCGCGTTTCCAAAGAACATGGCAGAACTTATTGCTCGGGTCTCGGCTAACCAGTAATCGAGCAAATACGTCATCGAGAGTATCACTTTCTTCATCGACCAAACCGACACGAACTTCCGCAAAGTTTTCATCGACCTCAAAGCCGACGTGTTCAACCCAATCTGCTCCAGTTTCAACTAGCTCTGCAGCGCCTCGTTCTTCAAACTGAGCGGTAAAAATAATCACATCAGCAGGCTCTAGGTTGTCAGGTGCCATTTCAAGAAAAATGTCGTATGCAGCGTCAATCACATCGTCGAATGATAAAAGTTCGGACATAATAATTCCTTAGTCTGCTCGGCTCATGTATTTACGTTCAGTCGTATTGACTTTCACTTTATCGCCAGTCGCAATGTATTCAGGGACCTGCACCGTAAGGCCAGTTGAAAGACGTGCTGGCTTGGTGCGTGCCGATGCTGAGGCCCCTTTGATTGATGGGTCAGTTTCTTCAATAATGAGCTCTACCGATGAAGGCAGTTCAATACCTGCCGCCTGATCGTTAATCAGTAAAACCAGAAGACCTTGAGTATCTTCATTGATGAACAGTAGTTCATCAGCGATTTCATCTTGCTTAAAGGTAAACTGGCTATAATCGTCATTGTCCATGAAGATGTATTCATCGCCATCAACGTAAGAGAACGTAACCGCACGCTTAGTCATATCAACCGTGTTAACCAACTCATCTGACTTGTAACGCTCTTCAACTTTAGAACCATTAGCGAGATCTTGACAACGCAGCTTATAAATTTTCGCACCGCCACGGCCACCAGGTGTCGTGATTTCGATATCTTTAATAACTAGAGTTTTACCGTTGGATTCGATAGCAAACCCTTTTTTTAGCTCACTTGCCCTTGGCATGAAAGTATCCTTTATGTTCATTTGTATTGTGCTAATTATATGGTGAACTGCATCGCTTTCCTATAGCCTTGATTCAAATGAATCACAATTAATGTGACAGTGGTATCGCACGGTTAGGATTGAAAGCTGAGGCTCTGCTCAGTAGAATGGAGACACCAATTTAAGTTTTATTGCCTTCTAATGACCAATCCACAATCCCTAGCCTTTATACAGCAAACAGAGTTTCAGCCCGTTGTTGAGGATTTACTTTCTTGTTTACGCAATCAGCTAGGCACCAATCTTCATAGTATTTATATCTATGGTAGTGTTGCGAAGGGTACAGCGATTATCGGGCAATCCAATTTGGATGTTGTGGTTGTGAGTAAGCAAGACTTTTCAACGCAAAAGCAATCACTTTTTAATTCCATTAATTGGCGCTTTCAACGAGAGTTTCCTCAGGTAAATGGGGTATCGATTAGAACGGCATTAGTCGAGGATATTACCTGCCTCGATGCCATTTTTACGTGGGGTTTCTTACTTAAGCAGTGCTGCACCTGCGTGTATGGTGATGATCTTTCGGAGTGTTTTGGTGAATATGTTCCGAGCTGGGAGATCGCCAAACACTGGAACAACGATACTGAAACTTGGCTAAAGCACTATCGAATGGTAGTGGCCAAAGCGCAAGATCTCGATACGCAAGTAACAGCTCAACAGACCATCGCTAAAAAACTGCTAAGAGCCAGTTATTCTCTGGTGTTACACAAATCCAAACGCTGGCTTGATTGCCCGAGAGAGTGTGGGGAACAATTCGTAAAATACTATCCAGAGCAGGCGAAGTATATCGAACGTCTTAACATCTTATTGGGTCAGCGAGCGATAGCAAAACGTTCTGTGGTGGGGTTGCTTGATTTTTACGGTGAATGGCTTGCTGAAGAATACAAAAAAACAGAATTTAAAATTGGTTGAGCGCCAGTGAGCCCTACTTAGAATAAGCCCAGCTGAGGCGCATTTAGTGCGTCAAAATCTAAGCCAATGAAAGGCAATATTGCGTCAGCAACGGGCTTGAGCTGTTTATCGATATAGTGCTGATAGTCGATAGAACTTTTACGATATTCGACTGGTTCAGGACCGTTGAGCGTGATGATGTATTCAATCCGACCGCGATTTTGGTACTGTAACGGTCGCCCTAATTGTTGATTGATGTTATCGGCAATACGCGCCGCCCGAACCTGAGGTGGAATATTTTTTTGATAGTCATGTAGGCGTCTACGTAGCCTTTTTTGGTAGATCAAGTCATCGTCATGCTTTCCTGCTAGAGTTTCCTCGACCACTTGTCTTATATAATTTGTAGGATCTTGGTCATGAAAGATCATCTGATACAGTTGCCGCTGAAAATGTTGCGACAAGGGGGTCCAGTCGGTACGCACACTCTCTAGCCCCTTGAAGATAAGCTGCTCATTATCGCCTTCTCCAATCACACCAGCGTAGCGCTTCTTAGACCCAGTCTCTGAGCCTCGGATCGTCGGCATCAGAAACTTGCGGTAATGAGTTTCATACTCTAGCTCCAAAAAGCAATCTAGGTTGTACTGCTCTCGAAGGTGGCGACGCCATGCTGCGTTGATCGTTTCGACTAATTGATTGCCGACTTCATCAGCCTCGGTCTGTGAGTGACTGCTTCCAAGGTGTACAAAAACTGAGTCCGTATCTCCATAGATTACGATATACCCTTGCTCTTCAATCATATCTTTAGTGCGTGCAAGCACCTCGTGTCCTCGCATTGTGATAGACGAAGCAAGCCGTGTATCAAAGAAGCGGCAACCGGAAGAACCCAATACACCGTAAAATGAGTTCATGATGATCTTGATTGCTTGCGAGAAGGGGAGGTCGTTGTTCTTTTTGGCAATGTCGCGTGCCGCCCATAACTCGGCAATCAAATTGGGTAAAAAGTGATGTTCTCGGTGAAACTGGGCCCCGCGAAAGCCCTCAACGGCTTGCTCGTCACCTGGTCCCACAGCAAGCTTTAACCCTTCGATTAGCCCCATTGGGTCAATCAAAAACGACCGAATGATTGAGGGGTATAGACTCTTAAAATCCAATACCAGTACTGAATCATACAGGTCTGGCAGCGAGTCCATGACATAGCCACCAGGGCTGCCCACCCAAGTTTCAGGCTCTAGATTAGGGGCTATGTATCCTGCTCTGTGCATTCGAGGCAGGTAAAGGTTAGAAAAAGCTGCAACAGAGCCTCCCAATCTATCGAGTTCAATACCTGTGAGCTTGGTGCGCTCAATAGCAAATTCTAAAAGGTGCGTTTTGGCAAAGATCTTGTTAACCAGTACACAGTCTTGTAGGTTATATTTTGCGAGAGAAGGCTTGTCCTTACGAAACATCGTATTAATCTCATCCATGCGGTCATGGACGTTATGAATGGCTTTGCCTTCGCCGAGTAATTGCTGAGACACAGATTCTAGCGACCAAGAACGAAAGTTATAGGTCGCCGTTTTCAGCATATCGATACCGTCTAAAACAACTCTACCTGGAAGGGTAATAAAGCTTTGTTGACTGCTGGATAAGGTTCTAAAATAACTGTTTTGTCCGCCGCGACCTAGCCGCAACTTCAGCTTATAGATTTCAGCGCGTTTATGGAGCAATTTGAAATCAAAGTCGATGACATTCCAGCCAACAATGATATCTGGGTCAAATTTATAAAACCATTGCTCCAATGCCTGTAAAAGAGCTTTTTCATCATTGACCCATTGAACACTGGTCTCAGAGGGCTGAGGTTGACCTACCATCAAAACGCGATTATCCATTGCACTAGCGAGGCCAATTGAATACAGCACACCTTTTTCAGAGCATTCAATATCAAGGGAAACTTGGGAGAGAGAAGGTTGATGCGGTGCTGCCTTACACTTGGCATTAGTGACTCTTATATACTGCTGAGGGGTGTTTTTATTGAGGACTTCTATGTCGCCAGTAAAGGCCAAGCTGCCCTGGATAAATCTTTCCATTAAATAGCGATCGGCTAATTTGATATCGGCTTCATAGACATTGATATCGTGCTGCTGAAAGTGAGACGCTAACATTCGGGAAGTGGCTAGGGACTGACAGTAGACACCAGAAACGGGTTCCTGTTGGAATGTGGTTTGTGGCAGCGGTTTAATTTGCACGTGGAGTGCCAGTTTTTCCGCTAACGTTTTTGCATTGCGCTCAGATGACTGGGTGATAAAAAATACCGGATGCTCTCCATCAATTAGCAGTTGTGCAGGACCTTGGTCAGTTTGTACCCACAGTTCAACTTGTGCGTATTTGCGAAAGTCGCGTGAATGACGGGTAAGTAAAAAGCCTGTATGTACGTCCAAAATAGCGAAAGTCCTAATTCGTATTGAAGCCATGCTATATAAAATGAGCTTGGCTTTTATGAGCGGTTCATTATCGGTTATTCCCTTGACAATTACGCGTCATGCCCACAATGGAGAATAAAATGAGAAATGAACTAAACTAAGTGATTATACCCCGACAGGATATAGAGTGACACAACTAGAAGATTTGTAATATTTTATTGGCTAATAAGATAGGGATTTCATAACAAGTTCCTACAACTTTTCTTGTCAAATCGGATAGTTATCCATCCAAAAGCTGTTGGTTGGTTGATTTGTAACCTGATGATTTTTAAGTTTTTATGATTGACGAATATGGCATTTGGACGTAATGTGTTTGCGAAAGTTTGCGCTTGAACACACTATGAATGAAAGCTTTTTAGTTCAAGTTGCGATATGATGATAGACCATGCTGCTATCCACTATCTAGAGTGGTTGCAGAGCCAATAAATGATTGTGGAGATGCAAGTTTGATTAATGTTTTCCTTGTAGATGATCACGAGCTGGTTCGCACAGGGATCCGACGTATTATTGAAGACGTCCGTGGAATGAGTGTAGCAGGGGAAGCTGAAAGCGGTGAAGATGCAGTAAAGTGGTGCCGTAGCCACCATACTGACGTGATTTTAATGGATATGAATATGCCTGGGATCGGTGGCCTTGAAGCAACGAAAAAGATCTTAAGACATAATCCAGACGTTAAGATCATTGTGTTGACCGTTCATACGGAGAATCCATTTCCAACTAAAGTGATGCAAGCTGGTGCGGCAGGTTACCTAACAAAAGGTGCAGCTCCTGATGAAATGGTGAATGCTATCCGTCTTGTCAACAGTGGTCAGCGCTATATATCGCCTGAAATTGCCCAACAAATGGCCTTAAGCCAGTTCTCTTCTGCGTCCGAAAACCCTTTTAAGGATCTTTCGGAGCGCGAGCTGCAAATCATGATGATGATAACCAAAGGGCAAAAGGTTACCGATATTTCTGAGCAGCTCAGTTTGAGTCCTAAAACTGTCAATAGTTATCGTTATCGTTTGTTTAGTAAACTCGACATAAATGGTGACGTTGAGCTGACTCACCTAGCGATCCGATATGGGATGTTAGATACAGAGACCTTGTAGTGTCATCCATCCTTTTTGATTCGACAGCCTTTTTAAACACAGTGACAAACCAACCCGGCGTATACAGAATGTATGACGCCGAGTCGGTTGTAATTTATGTTGGTAAAGCAAAAGATTTAAAAAAACGCTTATCTAGCTACTTTAGAAAGACGGTTGATAGAGAAAAAACTCGCGCTTTGGTCAGTCATATCAATAAGATTGATGTGACAGTCACTCACACTGAAACCGAAGCGTTAATCCTTGAACACAATTACATAAAGCAGTACCTTCCAAAGTACAATGTGCTACTAAGGGATGATAAATCTTACCCTTATATTTACATTTCAGCGCACCAACATCCTCGCCTTTCTATTCATCGTGGTGCTAAGCGCAAGAAAGGGGAGTACTTTGGCCCTTATCCCGATTCAGGTGCGGTGCGTCAGACACTGCACTTAATTCAAAAAATATTTCCAGTCAGGCAGTGTGAAGATTCCGTCTATGCCAATCGCAGTCGACCGTGCTTAATGTATCAAATTGGTCGTTGTGCGGGTCCCTGTGTCAGTTCCATCATCTCTGATGAAGAATATCAAGAAGTTGTTAACTATGTGCGGTTGTTCTTGCAAGGAAAAGACAACAAGGTTCTGCAGATCCTTGTTGATAAAATGGACCAAGCAAGTCAGGCTTTGAAATTTGAAGATGCGGCAAAATACCGCGATCAAATTCAAGCGATTCGTCGTATACAAGAGCAACAGTTTGTCTCGGAAGATAGCGACGACGATATGGATGTTCTGGGTTTTGCCCAAGAAAATGGCGTGGCGTGTATTCATATTTTGATGATAAGGCAAGGAAAAATACTTGGAAGTCGTAGCCACTTTCCCAAAGTTCCTCGTAATACATCTGAGCAAGAAGTGTTTTACAGTTTCATCAGTCAGTACTATTTGAATCAACGCGAATCTCGTACTATTCCTACGCGTATCATTCATGGTGATAACTTAATCGATGATGTCGAGCCACTGCAAAGTGCCTTGTCAGAGTTAGCTAATCATAAAGTTATTTTCCATGTGAACCCAAAACGCAGCAGAGCTCAGTACCTAAAGCTTTCTAATACCAATGCACTTACCGCCATTACGACGAAGATCAATCACAAAATGACCATCAACAAGAGGTTTAAGGCTCTGCAAGATGTAATGGGCATGGAGTCGATCGCTCGCATGGAATGTTTTGATATCAGTCATACGATGGGTGAAAGTACGATAGCGTCTTGCGTGGTATTCAACCAAGAGGGACCACTCAAGCAAGAGTACCGCCGTTATAATATTACCGGTATTACCGGTGGTGATGACTACGCGGCTATGGGGCAAGTGTTAGAGCGTCGATATTCGAAGCAGATTGATGTTGATCGCATCCCTGATATCATTTTTATTGATGGTGGTAAGGGACAGCTCAACAGAGCGGTTGAAATCGTGTCGAAGTATTGGCACGACTGGCCGAAGTTACCCAAAATCATTGGTATTGCCAAAGGGGTGACGCGTAAGCCCGGTCTTGAAACACTCATCACTAACGATGGGACAGAGTTTAACCTTCCCAGCGATGCCCCAGCATTGCATTTGATCCAACACATTCGTGATGAAAGTCATAACCACGCAATTGCAGGGCACCGAGCTAAGCGAGCTAAAACTCGCCGAGTCAGCCCGCTAGAAGGTATTGAAGGCGTCGGACCAAAACGCAGACAAGCACTGTTAAAATTTATGGGCGGGATCCAAGAATTACGCAGAGCAAGTGTAGAGGAAATAGCCAAAGTGCCAGGAATTAGCATTTCTTTGGCAGAAAACATTTATCAAGCATTGAAACAGTAGCCAAAATGCCTCACCATTGAAGCGCACTAATAAAGAGTCCAATAACTATGCGTTTAAACATACCTAACATTTTGTCGTTGCTGAGATTATTTTTGATCCCAGTTTTTGTCGTTGTATTCTACTTACCATACTCTTGGGCGCCTTTCGCAGCAGCAATGGTATTTTGGGTAGCAGGCTTTACCGATTGGCTTGATGGCATGTTGGCCCGTAAATTAGGGCAGACATCACGATTTGGTGCGTTTATTGACCCTGTAGCAGACAAAGTTCTCGTCGCGACAGCATTGATTTTGATTACTGAGCATTTTCACTCTATCTGGGTCACGATTCCAGCCGTCACTATGATTGCAAGAGAAATCATTATTTCGGCATTACGTGAATGGATGGCTGAAATTGGTAAGAGAGCCAGTGTTGCGGTCTCTTGGGTCGGAAAGGTGAAAACAGTGACACAAATGTTTGCTTTGTGGGTGCTTATTTGGCGCTATGACGATTGGATGGTTTGGGTTGGTTACGTAGCTTTGTACGTGGCGACAATATTAACTTACTGGTCGATGATGCAGTATTTATCTGCAGCGAAGCACGACCTGCTAAACGCTGATAACGAATAGTGAGAGAAAGCGAGCAAGAGCTCGCTTTTTTTATGCTAGAAACTGGCCTTTGAACTCTAGACTCTGAGTTATAGCGATAAACTGAGCTAGTCCACTGCCGTGTTTGTGCCTTTTAATTAAGGTTATCTTTTCGAAAATAGCCTCTATAGCGCTGGATAACTGAGCAAATCAACGCATTTTGAGTGTTAATTAGACAAACGATTCAAATTATTAAAAATACTGTTGACTCATTGCCTCGATTACGTAAAATGCATCCCGTACTCAAGAGCAACGGCATAAAGCGGAAGCGAAGAGTTACAGAGGCGCCTTGGCAGAGTGGCTATGCAGCGGATTGCAAATCCGTGGACCTCGGTTCGACTCCGGGAGGCGCCTCCATTTTCTCGCTAGAGAAATATTGCGACACTAGCTCAGCTGGTAGAGCGCAACCTTGCCAAGGTTGAGGTCACGAGTTCGAACCTCGTGTGTCGCTCCAAATTTTAAAATGTGGTGTTATTAAACGTTACATAAGATGGTGTTTTACTTTTCAGTAATCGGCATCGCAACAAGTTTTGCGTGCCCTGGTGGTGGAATTGGTAGACACAAGGGATTTAAAATCCCTCGGCGTTCGCGCTGTGCCGGTTCAAGTCCGGCCCGGGGCACCATCTAATAACCTACCATTAGGTAGAAATGCGACACTAGCTCAGCTGGTAGAGCGCAACCTTGCCAAGGTTGAGGTCACGAGTTCGAACCTCGTGTGTCGCTCCAAATTAGAAGCCCTAGCAGAAATGCTGGGGCTTTTTGGTTTCCGCTCTGAATAAAGCCATTCGTCAACCAACCGTTTTCTGTTCACTTATCGTCGAGCTATTATCATAGCAAGAGCATCTATATCAACAGCGTCGACGATGCACGGGCGCTTATCTAGGATTAGACCTAATTGTCTGTTCTTAAGTGACGAACTAGATTGGTTTCGGCCATTTTTTGGATGTCACGAAACATTTGGTCAAATTATAGCTCTGAAATATCGCTATTAACCTATTGCGACATCAATATCATTTGTGATATTTTTCTGCGCAATCTCGGTATGAATCTGGGGGATACGCGTTGTGAACATTCAGGCTGATTGTGACACAGCGTAGGGTAGGTACTGATTATGCCAATAATCAGTAGACGGGATACTAATGTCGTAAGGCGACATGATAATGGGAAACCCAACATTGAAAACAACAAACACACATTTTTTAATCAGCTTTGTACCTTCTATCTGTGTTCTGCGTGTAAACAGCAGTATCACCGAGCCTTGATTTAAATAAACAAAATTATTTTCTGAATGAAGAGATTCATTTAGATCTTTGTCACGTCTTAATGTAGACGGGACGCGTTTTGCTATACGCGTAGCGAGTATTCTCGCACGTCAAATCTAGGTTAAAAAAATGAGTACATCATTCAAATTCGGCGTACCAGAATTTAGTTCTTCAGTATCGGGCCAAGTTCCCCACGTTGAAAGCATATACGACTTAACTCCGGACCAAGTGCTACTTGACCAAGCAGAGCACGAATCTGAAGTTCGTTCATATCCTCGTCGTTTGCCCATCGCGATTAAACGAGCCTATGGCGCTTTGGTTGAGGATACGCGCGGTCAGGTCTTTTTAGATTGCCTTGCTGGGGCAGGTACGCTTGCAATGGGTTATAACCATCCGGAAATAAACCAGGCACTTAAAGATCAACTTGATTCTGGATTACCGTATCAAACGCTTGATATTACAACTCAAGTAAAAGATCGTTTTATTAAGCGTGTAAAAGCTTTCCTTCCGGAGTCTTTTGCGGCGGATTCTGTGATTCAGTTCTGCGGCCCATCGGGTACCGATGCCGTAGAAGCGGCCATCAAGTTGGCAAAACAAACCACTGGCAGAAACACCATGTTTGCTTTTCGTGGTGCTTACCACGGGATGACCAACGGCACTATGGGCATGATGGGTAATCTTGGTACTAAAGCGCGTCGCACGGGGTTGATGTCCGACGTTCACTTTATGCCTTTCCCTTACAACCTGCGCTGCCCGTTCGGTTTGGGCGGAGATGCCGGTGCTAAGCAAAGTATTCGTTACATTGAGCGTCTACTCAATGATGATGAAGCCGGCATTATGAAGCCTGCCGCTATCATCGTTGAACCAGTGCAAGGTGAGGGTGGGGTGATTCCTGCTCCAGCTTTTTGGCTACAGGAACTGCGCCGTATCTGTGATGAGCATGAAATATTGTTGATCCTCGATGAGATTCAGTGTGGTGTAGGTAAAACTGGTTACCGTTTTGCTTTTGAAGAAGCAGGCATCAACCCTGATATTCTTTGTTTGTCTAAAGCGATAGGTGGTGGCCTGCCAATGTCTATTCTTGTGTTTAACAAGCAAGTAGATACCTGGAATGCCGGCGAGCACACAGGGACATTTCGTGGCAACCAACTTGCGATGGTATCTGGCGAAAAAGCGTTAGAGATCATCGAGCGTGATAATCTTGTCGAACATGCAAGCGTCGCCGGTGAGTACCTGCGCCTTGGCCTAAATAAAATCAAAGAGCGAGTTAACTGCATCGCAGAAGTGCGTGGCAAAGGCTTGATGCTGGGGGTTGAAATCGTCAAACCAACGGGCGAACACAATAAATTTGGTGAACCTGTTGCAGACGGTGATCTGACCTTAGCGATCCAGCGTGCGGCATTAGAGCGCGGCCTGATGGTCGAAAAGGGCGGACGTGATGGCTCAGTTATTCGATTCTTGCCACCGCTTATCATCAGTTTTGAGCAGATTGACTTTGCACTTCGAACCATTGAAGAAGCGATAGTCGTAGCTGGCGGTGGACAGAAATCTGAGCACAGCGCGAAAGTTGAGACATGGAAAAAACACTTTATTCATGCTGGTGAACAAGGTGCGACAGAATTCGCACGGGTAATGAATCATACCACTCAAGCAATGAAAGAGCTGTTTGAGAAAGTAGATAAGCCTTATTCAGGTCTTGAACCTAGTGTACTTGAGTCAGCTATCAATGCGGTCAGCTTAGACAGCAGTAACGAAAGCCTACAACATATTGTCGATGAAACTGCGGAGTTGGTGGCTGAAAACTCGATTTTTACCCAACATCCAGATTGCATCGCTCATCTGCACACTCCGCCGTTGATGCCTGCCATTGCAGCAGAAGCTATGATTGCAGCACTTAACCAATCTATGGACTCTTGGGATCAAGCTTCAGCAGCCACTTATGTGGAACAGAAAGTGTTGAACTGGCTGTGTGAGCGCTATGAGCTTGGTAACAATGCCGACGGGATTTTCACCAGTGGTGGAACGCAAAGTAACCTTATGGGGTTGTTATTGGCACGTGATCGCATCGCCGATCAAAAAGATGGTCATTCTATTCAAAAACTAGGTTTGCCTAGTTATGCAGACAGACTTCGCATTGTGTGCTCGGATAAATCGCACTTCACTGTTCAAAAGTCAGCATCTTTGCTCGGACTCGGTGAGAAAGCGGTGCATTGCGTGGCAACCAACGAAAATGGCACGATCAAAATCGAAGCACTAAAGGCTGATATTGAGTCGCTAAAAGCAGAGGGATTGATTCCTTTTGCCTTAGTGGGTACTGCAGGAACGACTGATCACGGTGCGATTGATGATCTTAATGCTATGGCGGCTATCGCTCAACAGTACGCGCTGTGGTTTCATGTCGACAGTGCTTATGGTGGAGCTTTGATTCTCAGTGGTCACAAATCTAAGCTAAAAGGAATCGAACAAGCTGATTCTGTCAGTGTCGACTTCCATAAGTTGTTCTATCAAACGATTAGTTGCGGCTCGCTACTTCTAAAAGAAAAAGTGAACTTTAAATATCTGGTCCATCATGCTGATTATTTAAATCGTGAACACGATGAGTTGCCAAATTTAGTCGATAAATCGATAACTACGACTAAACGTTTTGATGCCCTAAAAGTCTTTATGACGATGCAAAGTGTCGGTCCGCAAGCTTTGGGTGAAATGTACGATCACCTTATGGCACAAACACAGGAAGTGGCTAAGCTTGTATCCAAGCATTCCCATTTTGAATTGCTGGCTGAACCATCGCTGTCGACTGTTCTATTTCGAGCGGTGAACCAAGGTGAAACCGATATAGATGAATTAAATAAAGCGATTCGTATAGAAGCGTTGACTCGTGGAGTCGCGGTTCTTGGGGAAACGGTCGTAAAAGGCCACTCAGCATTGAAGTTTACGATTTTAAATCCTTGCTTGACGCTCGAAGACTTCGAGCAACTACTTAATAAGATTAATCAATTAGCACTTGAGCTAGCTAACTCTCACTAAGAGATAAAGGAAACAAACTATGGCAATTTTACAGATTGGTGCCGGTGGTGTTGGTTGGGTCGTCGCGCATAAAGCGGCGCAGAACAACGAAGTATTAGGTGACATCACCATCGCGTCACGTACTGTGGCAAAATGCGAAAAGATCATTGAATCAATTAAGAAGAAAAACAATCTAAAAAATCCTAGCAAAAAGCTGGAAGCTCGCGCTGTTGATGCAGACGATGTTGATGCTCTTGTTGCTCTGATTAATGAAGTGAAACCTGATCTCGTGATCAATGCAGGTCCCCCATGGGTAAACATCACCATCATGGAAGCATGTCTGCAAGCAAAAGTGTCTTATTTAGACACGTCTGTTGCTGTAGACCTATGCTCTGAAGGCCAGCAAGTGCCACAAGCCTATGATTGGCAGTGGGGCTTTCGTGACAAGTTCAAAGAAGCGGGTATCACTGGCATTCTCGGTGCTGGTTTTGATCCAGGTGTGGTGAGTGTTTTTGCTGCGTATGCGGTTAAGCACCTGTTCGATGAGATTGATACCATCGATGTTATGGACGTGAATGCTGGCGATCACGGCAAGAAGTTTGCGACTAACTTTGACCCAGAAACCAACATGCTAGAGATCCAAGGTGACTCTTTTTATTGGGAAGAAGGCGAGTGGAAGCAAGTAGAATGTCATACCCGTATGCTTGAGTTTGACTTCCCGCTTGTAGGTAAACATAAAGTTTACTCAATGGCTCACGATGAAGTGCGCTCTATGCAAGAGTTTATTCCTGCCAAACGTATCGAGTTCTGGATGGGCTTTGGTGATAAGTATCTAAACTACTTTAACTGTATGCGTGATATTGGCCTGCTTAGCCCTGATCCGCTAACGCTGCATGATGGCACGGTAGTACAGCCGTTGCATGTACTAAAGGCGCTTCTACCTGATCCGACTTCTTTAGCTCCGGGCTATACTGGAAAAACCTGTATCGGTACCTGGGTACAAGGTAAAAAAGACGGTAAAGAGCGTTCAGTCTTTATTTACAACAACGCCGATCATGAAGTGGCATACGAAGACGTGGAGCACCAAGCAATATCCTATACAACGGGTGTACCTGCAATCACTGCTGCACTTCAGTATTTCAGTGGACAGTGGGCAGAGGCTGGCGTGTTTAATATGGAACAACTAGACCCTGATCCGTTCTTAAAAACAATGCCTGAAATCGGTTTAGACTGGCATGTTCAAGAGTTGGAAGTCGGTGCTCCTGATATTAAGATCCTGAAGTAATCGCGAATTCAGCTATCCTATTTAGATATTGTAAGCCGATGCTTAATGCATCGGCTTTGTTCGATTTTAAGAGTGATGAACAGATGCAAAAATGCGAACTTAAAACGCCTTATTTCATGATTAATGAAGACAAGCTGATCGAGAACCTTGAGAAGGCGAAACATCTTAAAGAGATCTCAGGAGTGAAGCTTGTCCTCGCACTCAAATGTTTCTCTACCTGGGGCGTGTTTGACATCATCAAACCCTATTTGGATGGATCTACCAGTAGTGGTCCTTTTGAAGTTAAATTGGGTTACGAAACTTTCGGCGGTGAGACACATGCTTACAGTGTGGGGTACACCGAAGACGATGTTCGAGAAGTTTCTGACATTTGTGACAAAATGATCTTTAACTCGCAATCACAACTTGCGGCTTATCGTCACATTGTTGACGGTAAAGCATCGATGGGTCTGCGTCTCAATCCAGGTGTGAGTTATGCAGGGCAAGATCTCGCTAACCCAGCTCGCAAATACTCTCGCCTTGGGGTGCAGGCTGATCATATCGAATCAAGTGTCTTTGATTCAATTGATGGTGTGATGTTCCATATGAACTGCGAAAACAAAGATGTGGACGCGTTCATTAGCTTGTTAGATTCTATTTCTAAGCAGTTTGGTGAACATTTAGACAAACTCGATTGGGTGAGTATGGGCGGTGGCGTGTTCTTTACCTGGCCAGGCTACGACATCGATAAACTTGGTGCCGCTCTAAAAGCCTTTTCTGAGAAACATGGAGTTCAGATGTATCTCGAACCAGGTGAAGCCATTATTACTAAAACTACCGATCTTGTGGTGACGGTCGTGGATATTGTCGAAAATGAGAAGAAAACGGCGATAGTGAACTCTGCAACCGAAGCGCATCGTTTAGATACACTTATCTACGACGAGCCAGCCAGTATTTTGGAAGCAAGCGAGCAAGGTGAGCACGAATACGTCATCGGTTCGTGTTCGTGCCTCGCTGGTGATCAATTTTGTGTGGCCCATTTTGAACAGCCTTTAAGAGTAGGACAACAGCTGCATATTCTAGACAGCGCAGGTTATACCATGGTAAAGCTCAACTGGTTTAATGGACTCAAAATGCCTTCAATCTATTGTGAGCGCTCAAGTGGGGACATTCAAAAGCTTAACGAGTTTGGTTATGAAGACTTTAAACGTTCTTTATCACAATGGAAAGTTAGCTAACTTTAGACACTTATCTATCTGATTAATTGCAATATAAAGAATGTGACCGTTCGGTAATAATTGTTCTCTTTCAGCAAGCCCTTTATGACACGTCGTAAAGGGCTTGTTTACTTTGTGAATCATCGTCCAAAACAACCCGTGTCTGTTTACGACAGACACGGTCGGCGCTGAAGTCCCTTTTCTACTAGGCTTTGAATCTAAGAGCGCATTAACGCTTGTTCCGGTTAGCGACTCATCACCTAACTTAATGCACATTAGTGCAAAACCTATTTAGACGACGCGCTCGTACCCATCAACGTTTATTAAGAAAAAGTGTACTAAAATTTGCGCTATTTATCGTCACTAAATCAATACCCATTAGAACGAACTGTAAAAGTTGTTAATAATTATAAATAACGGGTTGCTACTTATATTAACAAACTATCCTCAGAGTTAAACATTAGGCTTATTTTATATAATCCGATCAATTTAAGCTTATTTTTAGTTCTTGAAAAAGAAGTTTTTATTCTGATTGATAGCGCTATTTTTTAAAGGGTAAGGGTTATCGAGTTGTATTTATTTCATGGGGTTATTCTTATTAAATATAATTAAAACAGTAGGTTGCTGTGTATTTGTTTGTTTTTTATTTGTTTATAATAGAAAAGTTTCATGTTGGGTGCTGGTAGTTTAATTTAACTCTTCTTTTTGAAATAAAAACCGAACACCAAGGCTTAAATGTGACATTACGAGCAATAAAGTTTAATTCCAACTTATATGATGCTGGCAACTTATGTTTTTCGAACATCACTTGCGATACTCAATTGAGAAGGACTTACAATGAAAAAAAATCTATTTGCGCTTTCCGCCCTTGCTCTAGCAGCTGCGTTGCCTGTTCAGGCTTCAGATGAGACATCTTCGGTACCGAATCTAAGAATCTTAAATGACAGCACGACGGGATGGGTACGTAATTACAACCCATGGGTCGGTGGACGTACCGATTTCGCTTACGAGTCTTTGGTCATTTTTAGTCAATTAGACTCATCAAAAGTGCATCCTTGGCTGGCAACTGGCTATGAGCTTAGTGACGACATGAAAGTCATCACTGTTGATCTTCGTGAGGGTGTGAAATGGTCAGACGGTGAAGCCTTTACAGCGGATGATGTCGTATTCTCGTACACTTACCCGACACAACACCCTGAGATTGATGGGGCCGGCATGGGAAGCCGTATCGCTAAAATCGAAAAAGTAAACGATCTGCAAGTGAAAATCTATTTACACGAAGCCAATGCCTTTGCAGCTGAAGACATCATTGGCGGTGGCGTGAAAATGATACCAAAACACATCTGGTCCCAAATCGATAAGCCTGCTGCGTTTGTCAATGAGAACCCTGTTGGTACCGGTCCTTTTACCGAAATCCAACGTTTTACACCTCAAGTTTATGTTCAATGTCGTAACCCACACTACTGGAATCCAGATCTGGCGATTGAATGCTTAGAGTTCCCTCAATACTCATCTAATGACGCCGCGCTAGAAATGTTGGCGAAAGGCGAAATCGACTGGGCAGGTATCTTCATTCCTGATATTGAACGAACGTTTGTTAGCAAGCACCCGAACAACAAGTACTGGTTCCCATCGAATGATGGCGTTCGTATCGCCATGAACTACAACACTAAGAATGAAGCAGCACAAGAAGCGTTTAGCAATATCAACTTCCGTCGAGCAATGAACCTTTCGATGGACCGTGACGCGATGATTATGATTGGAGCTTATGGCTACGTAGAAGGTGGTAACCCGGCAACTAACCTGCCGAAGACCCACTGGTCATGGCGCGATGAAGCGGCAGACAATACGTGGAACGAATTCTATCGTTACGACATTAAAGCGGCTAAAGAAGAGCTGGCTAACGGCGGTTTTAAAGACACTAATGGCGACGGTTATGTAGAAACACCAACAGGTCAACCATTGACGTTCCGTATTCAGGTTCCTAGTGGTTGGAGTGATTGGGTTAATAACGTTGGTATTGCCGTTGAAGGTCTACGCATGGCAGGGATCAACGCTAATATCATTACACCGGAAGTAAACTCATACGCTCAAAACTGGGCTGAGAACAACTTCGAAGCAACGATGGCTGCAGGCACAATCCAAAGTTCTCCTTGGCGCTTCTATGATCAAACGATGCACTCTCGCTATGCGAACACGGGTATTTGGTGGTCGACGAGCATGCACAACTACACCAGCGATGACTTAGATAACCTAATTGAAAGTTTAGCAAAAACGCGTGATCTCAATAAGCAAAAAGAGATTGGTGCGCAAATCGAGCGCATTTATGCAGAGCAAGCGGTGCAAGTTCCTCTGTACTACAACGGTGTTTGGTATGTCTATAACGATGCGCGCTTTGAAGGTTGGGCATCAGCAGAAAACCCATTCGTACTTCCCGCACCTTTTGAAGGTATGGATCGCCTAGTTCACCTAATGAACCTAAAACCAAAGCAAAACTAATTGTTGAATAGCAACAGTGCTCGCCCAGTTTGGGTGAGCACCCTTTATGATTATCTATTTTGATTATTTGGTGAGTACTTTCGTCGTTGGAGTATAACAATGAAGTATATTTTGAGCCGTTTTGGCTTCTATGTCTTAGCTTTTCTTGGTGCCGTCACCATTAACTTTTTCTTACCCCGAATGATGCCGGGAGATCCTATTCAGTCCTTTCTTGGTCGCCTAGCGCAATCTGGCGGTCAAATTACACCCGAGATGGTCGCAGCACTCGAAATGCTTTATGGCTACTCCACTTCAGTTCCTCTTTATGAACAGTTTTTGTCTTATTTAACCAGCATTCTCTCTGGTGATTGGGGAACGTCAACTCGCTTTTATCAGCCAGTATTTGATGTTCTTGGTCGCGGAATGATTTGGACGTCATTGCTTGTTGGTTCCTATATTCTGATTTCATACACAGTGACGACATTACTCGGTATTTTTGTCGCCTGGAAACGAGGTACTTGGCTTGACAGTGTCATCACGGTTTCATCGGTGGTGATTTCTTCGATTCCTGCTGTTGTTATGGCGCTATTGATCTACTTTGTTTTTGCCTCAGATTTGGGGTGGTTTCCGACAGGTTATGCCTATGACCCAGCACTCGATCCTGAATTGAGCTGGACTTACATTTCAAGCGTTTTATATCACTTAGCTTTGCCGCTGTTTAGCATGGTGTTATTAGGCATGGGTGGCGTGATGGGTATGCGTTCAAACATGATTAACCAGTTGGGTGAAGACTTCATTGTGATGGGGTGGGCTAAAGGGGTCAAAGACCGCAAGGTCATGCTGCAATACGGCGCTCGTAACGCGATTTTACCGATGATCACCTCATTTGCTATGTCTATCGGTGCGATTTTCGCGGGTTCTTTGATCATCGAAATCATCTTCAACTACCCAGGTCTGGGGCAGGTGATGTTCCAGGCAATGCTGTCCCGCGATTATCCGCTAATTCAAGGCTATCTATTGGTCATGACGTTTATGGTATTGAGCGCCAACTTTATTGCCGATTTATTGATGTTTATCTTAGACCCACGTCTACGCACTGAGCTCGAGGCCTAGGAGAGAGTAATGAAAAAATATCTAACTATTTGTAAGCAATTTTTGCTCGATAATCCGAAAGCTGCGGTGGGTATCTTTCTAGTTTCAGCCGTTGTCGTTTTATGTTTTGCGGCGCCGTTGTTTAGTTCTTTTGAACCCACAGCTCGTATCGCTAGACCACATCAAGCGCCATCAATGGAGCACTTAATGGGGACAACACGTATGGGACGTGATGTCTGGGCTCAGGTACTTTATGGAGGACAAACATCCTTAATGGTTGGCTTTGTTGCTGGTACCTTTGTGATGTTAATGGCGATGGTTGTCGGTATTTCTTCTGGCTACTTTGGTGGCCGAGTCGATAACACGCTTTCTTTCTTTACCAACCTAGTGATGGTTATCCCAACCCTTCCTTTGATGCTTGTTCTGGCGGCTTTTCTTGGTCAGGTCTCACCTTTTGTCATTGCGGTGATTATTGGTGCAACATCTTGGCCTTGGGGTGCAAGGGTTATTCGTTCACAAACGTTGGCAATTCGTAATAAAGACTTTGTTCATGCGGCACAAGTGATGGGTGAAAGCCGCCCGAGAATGCTTTTTGCCGAAGTGATGCCTAACATGATGTCCATTTTAGCCAGCAGCTTCATCGGCACCGTAATTTACGCAATTATGACTCAAGCGACGTTAGAGTTTATTGGCCTTGGAGACCCTTTGAGCGTGACGTGGGGCAGCATGCTTTACAACGCAGATCAAACTTCGGCGATTCGCATCGGAGCCTGGTGGGAGATTGTGGCACCGAGTGTGGCACTTGCTTCTGTTGCAATAGGTTTGGCGCTAATCAACTTCTCTATCGATGAGATTTCTAACCCGAAATTGAAAGCGCAACGAATCATGGCGCGCTATCGCCGCGAAGAGCGTAAAGCTGAAAAACGACAGAAAAAAGAAAAGCAAAATGCTGAAAAAGAGCAAGCTATCACTACAGGAGCCACGTCATGAAAAAACTAGTCGATGTAAAAGGCTTGTGTGTTGATTACATAACGTTTGACGGACGTGTCAGAGCGGTCAATGACGTGAGCTTTCACATTGGTCAGGGAGAAATACTTGGCCTAGCGGGTGAATCGGGTTGTGGTAAATCTACGGTGGCATTCTCACTAATGCGTCTTCACCGACCACCTGCATTGATCTCAGAAGGTGAAATTTTATTTGATGGTAAAGACGTTCTAGAAATGGATGACGAAGAGCTGTGTGACTATCGCTGGAAAGGCGCGTCCATGGTATTTCAAAGTGCGATGAATTGTCTTAACCCAGTAAAAACCATTGAATATCAATTCAGGGATATTTTTGAAGCCCACAATATGGTGAAAAGTAAGCAAGAAGCGATAGAGAAAGCAAAAAGCTTGTTGCGTATTGTTGATATCCCTGAAGAGCGATTGTTCGATTACCCTCACCAGTTTTCCGGTGGTATGCGACAACGCGTTGTTATTGCAATGGCGCTTGCGCTAAATCCTAAGCTGCTAATTATGGATGAGCCGACAACGGCATTAGATGTGGTTGTGCAGCGTGAAATTTTGCAAAAAGTCTATGAACTGAAAGAGCAATTTGGCTTCTCGATTTTGTTTATTACTCATGACTTGAGCTTAATGGTCGAGTTCTGTGACCGCATTGGCATCATGTATTCAGGGCAGTTGGTTGAGCTTGCTCCATCAAAGCAGATCCTTGATATTCCTCATCACCCTTACGCCCAAGGCTTGGGTGGCTCATTCCCAACATTGATTGGTGAATTGCAAGAGATGAAGGGGATCCCAGGGACGCCGTTGGATCTCAGTAACGTACCAGATGGTTGCCGTTTTGCACCGCGCTGTACAGCCGTTCAAGATAAGTGCCGCAAAGTTGAGCCGAAATTATTTCAACTCAACGATAAGCGTTGGGCTGCGTGTCACTTTCCCGTCAATCTAACTCATGCAGAACAGGCTATCGACGCCGTTGTTTTGGAGGATTAATCAATGCAAACTGCTCAAACAACAAATTCGATTGATCACTCAGTGGTACTTGAAGCTCAGAATTTAACCATCGATTTTCGCAAAAAAAGCAAATCACTGTTCGGTCCAAAAGAGTACCTGCGTGCGGTGAACGGGCTCAATTTTAAACTGAAAGAAGGCCATTGTGTTGCGATAGTTGGTGAATCGGGATGCGGAAAGAGTACCAGCGCTAAAATCGCGACCAAGATCCATAAGGCCACAGAAGGTGGTATCTATTTCCGTGGCACAAACATCGATGAGTTTGAATCTGGGAAAGAGCTAGATGCTTATCGTCGCGAAGTGCAGATGGTATTCCAAGACCCTTTCAGCTCTTTAAATCCGCTGCACACCATTCGTTATCATCTACAGCGTCCGCTGCGCATCTACCACGGCATCAAACCAGGTAAAGAGATGGAATATCGGATGATCAAGATCTTGACCGAAGTGGGTTTAACGCCAGCCAGAGACGTTCTAGATAAGTTCCCGCATCAGCTTTCAGGCGGACAAAGACAGCGTGTTTTCCTGGCAAAAACGCTCGCCATTGGTGCGAAAGTGATTTTAGCGGACGAACCGACATCCATGCTCGATGTTTCAATTCGCATTGGCGTATTGAATCTAATGAACAAGATGAAAAAAGAGATGGGTAAAGCCTTTATGTACATTACCCATGACATTGCCACAGCACGCTATTTTGCAGAAGAGACGATCGTTCTCTACTGTGGGCATATGGTGGAGTGGGGAGACACAGAAGCGATCACTCAAAATCCGCAGCACCCTTACACTCGCTTGCTTCTGGCCGCGGTCCCTGATCCAAGCCGAAGTATTCACGACAAACTGCCGACCCATCGTTCGCTAGAAACGCCAATGTGGTCACCGGAAAGAAAGGGCTGCCCATATGCTTCACGCTGCCCTCAAGCTAAGGCTGTCTGCAGCGAATATTTGCCCGAACCTGTGCAAATCGCCGCTAACCACTTTACGCGCTGCCACTTATTTGTGGACTAATCAAACTTCACACTTGATGTGATTTTCTAGCCCTAAGCTGTCGCCTCGGCTGAGGGCTAACATGTGAATTACAATTTTTATGGATCGTTGTACATGAAAAATAATCAAACAAAAACAAATGTAGAGCTGGCTAAAGTCAGTCGTCAAATCGCCACAGAAGGCCTAGTGTTGTTAGAAAATAAACAGCAAACACTGCCTCTACAAGCCAATGAAACCTTGTCGTTATTTGGTCGCTGTCAGATAGACACCTACCGCAGCGGCACTGGCTCTGGGGGCGCGGTGAACGTCCCCTACGCAATCAATGCTCTAGAGGGATTGCGCGCCAATGACAAAATCACTTTGAATGAAGACCTTGTTGCCGTTTACCAGCAGTGGGTTGAACAAAATCCATTCGATAATGGTGGTGGCGGCTGGGCAGCAGAACCCTGGTTTCAAAAAGAGATGCCGCTAACACCTGAACTGGTGAAAAGCGCTGCGCAAAACTCCAATAAAGCGATGGTATTTATTGGCCGCACAGCCGGTGAAGAGCAAGATAACGCGCAGGAGAAAGGCAGCTACTTCTTAACCGATCTCGAAGTTGCGATGATCGAAACGGTGAATGCCCATTTCGACAAAGTCATTATTGTGCTTAATGTGTCGAATGTGATCGACATGTCTTGGTTAGAAACGATTTCAAATAAGCAATCCATTACCGCGGTACTTTACAGCTGGGCAGCTGGAATGGAAGGTGGTCATGCCTTAGCGGATATCGTGTCTGGTGATGTCACGCCGAGTGGCCGATTAACCGATACCATCGCACATAAAATCGAAGACTATCCATCGTCTGCAAACTTTGGCCGGACCGACTTCAATGTCTATCAAGAAGACATCTACTTAGGCTATCGCTATTTTGAAACGTTTTGCCCAAACACGGTGAAATACGAATTTGGTTCGGGTCTGTCTTATACGCAGTTTAGCCGTGCTCTAGCGAATTATCAGGTTGAAGGACAGGGCGCAGAACAGGTCTTGCATTTTGATATCGAAGTCACCAACACGGGTGATCAATATAGTGGTAAAAATGTTGTTCAGCTGTATGTGGAAGCGCCGCAAGGTGAATTGGGTAAGCCTGCCAGAGTATTGGCTGGCTTTAACAAATCACGGACCTTGGCACCAAACGAAAGTGAAGTTGTACGTGTTTCTGTTCCTCTTAACCGACTTGCATCCTATGATGATGGGGGTGTGACAGGAAATCGAAGTGCTTACGTTGTAGAAGCTGGTGATTATCATTTCTATGTTGGTGGTAGCGTACGCCTTGCCGAGCGAGTTGACGCAAGATTCTCTGTCGCAGAGACCTTGTGTCTTGAACAACTCGCAGAAGCTATGGCACCGATTAAGGCGTTCACGCGCATCAAGCCAGGCGCGCTCAACGATGATCAAACTTATCAAATAGAATACGAACCAGTACCAACCCGTGTTATTGACCTTGCGCAGCGTATTAAAGCGAACTTGCCAGAAGAGTTGGTGATGACTGGGGATAAGGGCATCAAACTTATTGATGTTAAAGAGGGTAAGGCATCGATTGAAGAGTTCATCGCACAATTAAGTGTGGATGACTTGGCTTGTATCGCTCGCGGAGAAGGCATGTGCAGTCCAAAAGTGACCGCTGGCACGGCAGCCGCTTTTGGCGGTGTGACCGATGATTTGCTGAAATACGGTATTCCAATTGCCGCCGCCGCAGATGGCCCTTCAGGTATTCGTATGGACAGTGGTCATCACGCGACGCAAGTTCCTATCGGAACGCTATTGGGGTGTAGTTGGAACAGTAAACTCAATGAAGAGCTCTATTACTTGGTCGGACAAGAACTTCGCCTGAATAAGATTGATACTCTGCTAGGCCCGGGCATCAATATTCATCGTCATCCACTTAATGGCCGTAACTTTGAATACTTTTCAGAAGATGCATTGCTCACTGGCATTATGGCTGCGGCTCAAACCCGAGGTTTGAAGCGTGCAGGCGTTACGGGAACGATCAAACATTTTGCTGCCAATGATCAAGAAACCGCGCGCAAAGATGTCGATAGTGTGGTGTCGGAAAGGGCATTGCGTGAAATTCACTTGAAGCCATTTGAAATGGCAGTCAAAGAGGGCGGCGCAACGACAATAATGACATCCTATAACCCTGTTAATGGTCATTGGGCGGCATCCAACTACGATCTCAATACAACCATCTTGCGCAATGAATGGGGTTACTCAGGCATTGTGATGAGCGACTGGTGGGCACAAATGAACGATCCTGTGTTCGCTGGAAAAGAGTCAGCGACGTTTACATCATTCATGTTGCGCTCTCAAAACGATCTTTACATGGTGGTTGAGAATGATGGCTCACACTGTAATGCTTCATCAGACGACACTCTTGAAGGGCTAGAGAAAGGAGCCGTCACGATTGGTGAACTTCAACGTGGCGCCGCAAATATTTGCCGCTTCTTGATGGACACGCCAGCCATTGATAGACCTATCGTACTTTTCAACACGATCAAAGAGTACCAGCCTGTTGGGGAGCGTTCTGACGATGTTAAAGCGGATTTGAATGCAATCACATTTGCGGGTGATAAAAAACGCTTTATCGAAGTCGAAGAGGTGGGTGTTTATCTTTGTGAAGCACAGATGCGCTATGACAGAGATGCTACGGCTCAGTCATCGTGCAATCTGTCCATCAATGGTGAATTTGCAATGACACTTCCTATTAACGGCACTAACGGTAGAACCGTCGCAGTGAAAGGACAGAAAGTCAGTTTAAGTAAGGGGACGTATCAACTGTCTGTTGAGGCGGCAATGTCTGGGTTGGAACTGGATTTTCTAACGCTGACGAAGCAGTAAGTTAGCGACACTTTAGGATGACTTTCTCCGAAGCGAGACACTTATGTGTCTCGCTTTGTTTTTTTCGACTGACAGAGTTGCATTTACGTTTACTCTTTGAGCTATTTATTCTGAGAGTCTCTATAGCGCCTTTGGTATCTGGATTGAGCACATTTCCAACCGTTCATTCTCCCCGGCCAATTTAATTAATCCCGTCCCTAAAGCACAGAGCACGCCATTGGTATAGATCGCCAAAGTTGTGAAATTAGTGTTAAAAATGCACCATCATGCAGCGCACAACTCTGATGCCTATTATTCAATATGGTGCGTTCAAAATATTATAATGATATTAATCAGTAAATTAGGGGCATTTCGACAAGACACCAAAAACTGGCACTTTTTTTGAAAGAGTTACATCGAATAACTATTCATAATAAGGAGATATCTATCATGAACACTATGTTCAAACTTAAGCTTGCAGCTGTCAGTGCTTCTCTTGCTCTTACCTCTGGTGTCGCGATGGCAGAAGATACGATCAAGGTTGGTGTATTGCATTCGTTATCAGGGACCATGGCGATTAGTGAAACCACACTAAAAGACACGATCTTGATGTTAGTAGAAGAGCAGAATAAAAAAGGTGGATTGTTAGGTAAAAAGTTGGAAGCGGTTGTCGTTGACCCGGCGTCTAACTGGCCGCTGTTTGCTGAAAAAGCGCGAGAGCTGGTAGAGAAGGAAAAGGTAGATGTTGTGTTTGGCGGCTGGACGTCAGTATCTCGCAAATCGATGTTGCCGGTGTTTGAAGAGCTTAACAGTATTCTTTTTTATCCTGTTCAATATGAAGGAGAAGAGTCCTCGAAAAACGTATTTTATACCGGAGCTGCGCCAAACCAACAGGCTGTTCCTGCGGTTGACTATCTCATGAATGAACTGGAAGTTGAACGTTGGGTACTCGCGGGTACTGACTATGTATACCCACGTACGACGAACAAAATTCTCGAGGCGTATCTAAAAGACAAAGGCGTGAGTGAGAAAGATATTTTGATCAACTACACGCCATTCGGTCACTCTGACTGGCAGTCCATCGTTTCGGATATCAAGAAGTTTGGTTCTGAAGGTAAGAAAACGGCGGTTGTATCGACCATTAATGGGGATGCAAACGTACCTTTCTACAAAGAGCTTGGTGCACAAGGCGTCTCCTCAGAAGACATACCTGTGGTTGCGTTCTCTGTGGGTGAAGAAGAACTCTCAGGTATGGATACGTCCCCACTGGTGGGACATCTGGCGGCATGGAACTACTTCATGAGCGTTGATACCGAAAGCAATGATGAGTTTGTTGAAACATGGCAGAAGTTTATTGCGAGTGAAAAACGTGTCACCAACGATCCAATGGAAGCACATTACATTGGCTTTAATATGTGGACTCAGGCAGTCATTAATGCCGGCACCACAGATGCTGAAAAAGTACAAGACGCACTAATCGGCGTGTCAGTACCGAACCTTTCTGGCGGCTACTCCACCATGTTGCCAAACCATCACATTACGAAACCCGTTCTGATTGGCGAGATCCAAGATGATGGTCAATTTGATGTCGTATGGGAAACCACGGGTTTAGTGGCAGGCGATGCTTGGTCAAATTACCTCCCGGAGTCTGCGAAGCTTTACTCAAGTTGGTCTAAGCCATTTTCTTGCGGTGCGTTCAACGTAGAAACCGGCAAGTGTGCAGGTAGCGCAGACTAACACCGTTATTATTTTGGTGCTTCTACATTGAGCTGTAGAAGCACCTTTTCGTTTCTGTCCTACCACTACATGGACTTTGGACAGAACAAAAAAGGACGCATTTCATGAAAACCATAACTCATTTATTGAAAGTGGTGGTGTTCCTTATTTTGAGTACTCAAGTCGCATTGGCCAGCATTAGTGACAGAGAGTCTTTCTCTCAAGCGCTCATAGGAAAAAACAACCCTCAGAAAGAAGTCGCGATAACATGGATCGTAGAGAACGAGTCCAATGACGTTGCTAAATCGGTACTTACTGCATGGCTACATGGTGACTTGTTCTATTTTAACGATCGAAAAAGTGAACACTATCAACATTTATACATATCAGCTGACATCAAATCCCAGCCACAAGCCGACAGCGCATGGGGCGACGCTACACTTGCGGTAGAAAAGTCACGCCAATTTAAAAAAGTGAAAGTGAACAACAAACTACGCGGCTTGATTCGTCTGGAAATTGCGGCACTAGGGTTAGAGCATAGCGACCCTAGCGTTAGATTGAGTGCAGTGAACGCGTTGCTAGGGCAAACCGATGAAGCGGTAATGGCGAGATTAAGTAAACGATTGGACGCTGAGAAGGACGGTGACGTTTCTCATCTCCTCCTGCTTGCGGTATCGATCGATGATGCGTTGACAGGGGCGGCGAAAGAACAAAGAATTTCCGCGATAGAGACACTTTCGCTCTACAAGCAATCGGTCGTGCTCCAAACGCTCAATAGAGTGTTGAAATCAGAAGAAGATCCAGCAGTGAGCGCAGCGGCAGAGCAAGCACTCAAGCGCTATCAACAAAGCCAGCAGATATACTCCGGTGTGGAGACGGTCTTTTTTGGCTTAAGTTTAGGGTCCGTGTTGGTTCTGGCGGGTATTGGCCTTGCCATCACCTTTGGGGTGATGGGGGTTATTAATATGGCGCACGGTGAACTGATTATGATCGGTGCTTATACCACCTACGTCATGCAACAGCTGATGCCGAATCAGATTGGTTTCGCATTGATACTGTCCATTCCTGTTGCATTTATGGTCTCTGGACTGGTGGGGATCGCAATTGAACGAAGCGTCATTCGTCACCTTTATGGTCGCCCCCTAGAGACCCTTCTTGCGACTTTTGGTATTAGTCTAATTCTGCAGCAAGCGGTACGGTCGATTTTCTCTCCATTGAATCGTTCGGTCAGTACGCCCGAGTGGATGTCGGGAGCGCTGCACATTAACCCTATGTTATCGCTCACCTACAATCGCCTCTACATCATTTTGTTTTGCATCATGGTATTTATCGCGCTTGTCACCGTGCTAAAGAAAACCCCACTGGGCTTACAAGTGCGAGCCGTCTCCCAAAATCGCGGTATGGCTAGAGCGATGGGTATTCGTTCTGAACGTGTTGATGCGCTGACATTTGGTTTAGGTTCTGGTGTAGCTGGAGTGGCGGGTGTAGCCCTATCTCAGCTGACCAATGTTGGACCTAACATGGGTCAGGCTTACATTATCGATTCGTTCATGGTGGTGGTTTTCGGTGGTGTTGGCAACCTTTGGGGCACATTGGTCGCAGGGCTTTCTCTTGGTCTATTCAATAAGATCCTTGAGCCATGGGCTGGCGCTGTGCTGGCGAAAATTATGGTTCTGGTATTCATTATTTTGTTCATTCAAAAACGTCCTCGCGGATTATTTCCCCAACGCGGACGAGCAGCAGAAGGTTAAGGACAACTATTATGCTAACAAAATCTTTTGTGCTGTCGGCTATGCGTGGAGACAAAGGCGGTCAGTTAACGGTATTCGCTGTACTAGCGACCGTCATTTTGGTGCCACTGGCTAACATTATGTTACCAGCGGGTCATCCTTTTCATGTTGAAACCTTTACCATCGCACTAATGGGTAAGTACCTAAGCTACGCAATGCTGGCGTTAGCCGTAGACCTCGTATGGGGATATTTAGGTATTTTGAGCCTTGGGCATGGCGCTTTCTTCGCCCTTGGTGGTTACGCGATGGGCATGTATCTCATGCGTCAAATTGGCGACCGAGGGGTGTATGGCAATCCGATCTTACCTGACTTTATGGTGTTCCTTGATTGGCAAGCATTACCTTGGTTTTGGCAGGGCTTTGACCAATTCTGGTTTGCGTGTTTGATGGTGGTACTGGCACCGGGCTTGTTGGCTTACGTGTTTGGATACTTGGCATTTCGCTCGCGGGTTTCTGGTGTGTATTTGTCTATTATGACCCAAGCACTCACTTACGCCTTGATGCTGGCCTTTTTCCGCAATGAGATGGGCTTTGGCGGCAACAATGGACTGACTGATTTTAAAGACATTCTTGGCTACAGCTTGCAACAAGATAGCACCAAAATAGCATTGTTTATGGTTACGGGCATTGCGCTCATTCTGAGTTATGTCGTGTGTAGAAGTGTCATTAGCAGTCGTTTGGGGCGCGTTTCAATGGCCATTCGTGACACTGAATCGCGTACTCGCTTTATGGGGTATGACGTCGACGGGATCAAACTGTGGATCTTTGTATTGTCTGCGGTCATTGCGGGTATTGCCGGGGCATTGTATGTCCCCCAAGTTGGCATTATCAATCCAGGAGAGTTCGCACCGCTCAACTCCATTGAAATAGTGGTTTGGGTTGCGCTTGGCGGTCGGGCGACCTTGTTCGGTGCCATTGTCGGTGCGTTGGTGATCAACTATGCCAAGAGTTGGTTTACGGTTGAGTTTCCTGAAGTTTGGTTATTTGCCTTAGGCGGCCTGTTTGTACTGTCAACCATGTATTTTCCCAAAGGCATTATCGGCTTCATTTCGGACAAGGTTCAACTGATAAAAAAGAAAGGCTCCACTGAAGATACGACACCACCATCGGGCAAAGCAGCCAAGGAGGCGACCGCATGACAACATTAAATCGAGCGAAGCAAGTCAAAAGTACGGTTCAAGAGTTCGGTCGTCGAGATGAGGTGTTTTCCTTTCTTAAGCCAGACCATCATCCATTGATTGATACTCGTCACAATATTGTTTTGTATGTCGAAGGCGTTAACAAGAGTTTCGACGGCTTTCAAGCAATTAACGATCTTAACCTTTACATCAAAGAAGGGGAATTGCGTTGCATTATCGGCCCCAACGGTGCCGGCAAAACCACGATGATGGACATTATCACAGGCAAAACTACGCCTGATACGGGAAAAGTATGGCTTGGCTCTAATATCAATCTTCTCAACATGAATGAGTCAGAAATTGCGAACGCTGGTGTCGGGCGTAAATTTCAGAAACCGACGGTCATTGAATGTCTATCGGTATGGCAAAACCTTGAATTGGCCATGTCGGGTGTTAGAAGTGTATGGGGGACGTATACCGCCAGGCTTTCGGGCGAGCAAAAAGACAAGTTGGAGTCGGTATTGGAACTCATTCATCTTAAAAACCATGCGGCACGTCATGCCGGAAACCTGTCCCATGGTCAGAAACAATGGTTAGAAATTGGCATGTTACTGATGCAAAACCCCAAGCTATTACTGGTGGACGAGCCAGTAGCCGGGATGACTCACCAAGAAATGGACCGAACCTCCGAGCTTCTTAACTCATTAGCTGGAAAGCATTCAGTGGTGGTGGTGGAGCATGATATGGATTTTGTTCGCTCTATCGCCAGTCATGTCACCGTGTTGCACCAAGGTCATGTACTGGCAGAGGGCACCATGGATCAAGTTCAGGCCCATCCAGAAGTCAAACAGGTTTACCTAGGGGAATAACATGCTGCAAATCCAATCATTAAATCAATTCTATGGTGAGAGCCATACCCTATGGGATCTGGATATGTCTATTCCAGAGGGCAAATGCACCGTATTGATGGGGCGCAATGGCGTCGGAAAAACGACATTATTGCAATGCATCATGGGCTTAGTGAAAGTGAAAAGTGGCGACATTCAATTGAATGGTGAGTCACTGCTCAAACACGATGCTGAATCCCGACCGCGCATGGGTATCGGTTATGTGCCGCAAGGTCGTCAAATTTTCCCAATGTTGACGGTTCAGGAAAACCTCGAAGTTGGATTGCCGATCCGCGCTAAGGGAGACAGGACCATCCCAGCGTTTATCTTCGATCTATTTCCCGTGCTTAAAGAGATGTTGCATCGCCGCGGTGGCGATCTATCGGGAGGGCAACAGCAGCAGTTAGCTATTGGTCGAGCGCTAGTCGTTAACCCCAAGTTACTGATTTTGGATGAACCAACCGAAGGGATCCAACCCAATATCGTTCAAGAGATTGGTGACATTATCCGTATGCTCAACGAAGAATTGGGCCTCACTGTATTGTTGGTTGAGCAAAAGCTGCCCTTTGCACGAAAAGTGGGGGATCAGTTTTGTATTCTTGATCGAGGCAGGCAAGTCGCAGAGGGAACAATGACGGATCTCAATGAGCAATTGATAAAGGAATATTTAACGGTATGAGTAGTGCTGAAACAATACCAATGTCATGTTCACTGACAGGTACAGAGGCGACATTAGGTCGGGTAATCGACACACATACGGAGTTTGGTTGGAAAGCGGTCTTAGATCTTACCTTCATTGACCGTGGTGATAAAACAGTACTGAAACACCGTTCTCAACAAGGACCACTCGCGATACAGCGTCCCCTATATCCAGAAGGAAACCCTTGTCATAGTTACCTACTGCATCCGCCAGGCGGGGTGGTGGGCGGGGATACCTTGCAGATAAAAGTTCAAGCGCAACAGGGTGCTAAAGCGTTGATTACCACACCAGGAGCGACCAAGTTTTATCGTTCGGAGTCTAAGTACGCCAAACAGCAACAAACTTTGCATGTCAGCAAGGATTCTCGACTGGAATGGTTACCGCAAGAGAACATTTTTTTTCCTGATGCTCATGTTCGTATGGACACGCAAGTGTTCCTCGAAACGGGTGCACAATTTTTGGGCTGGGAGATGCACTGTTTTGGTCGGCCTGCACTAAATGAGGGATACAGCGCTGGTCATTTAATCGGAAAAACAGAAATTTACCTCGATAATAAGTTGCTCCTTACCGAGGGGTTAAATGTACTAGGCGATGATAAGGTTTTGAAAGATAAGGGTTTGCTGGGGTATCAAATGATGGGGACGGTTTATATTTCCATTGACGACGATGATTTCTATCAGTTGGTACAGAGCTTGCTCATTAACATACAACAAGAATACAAAGAAGGTGCGCTGCTCATTGCGGCGAGTCAGTTGGAAAACTTATTGGTTATTAGAGCATTAGGGAACTGGAGTGAAGTGATCTTGGATTGCTTTCAAAAAGTTTGGCAATTGACGCGTGAGCACTGGACTGAAGAATGCCCAGAACCACCAAGAATTTGGGCGACGTAAGCGTATTCAACACTGATGACAATAAGGCATATAAATGGAATTAACTCCTAGAGAAAAGGATAAGTTACTGATCTTTTGCGCGGGAATGTTGGCAAAACAACGCAAAGATAAGGGGTTGAAACTTAATTACCCGGAGTCAGTCGCGTTTATTTCTAGCGCTATCTTAGAAGGGGCTCGCGAAGGCAAAACGGTTTCTGAGCTGATGGATTTTGGTCGGACGTTACTCACCACTGAAGATGTCATGGAGGGCGTTGCGTCTATGATTCCTGATGTTCAAGTTGAAGCTACCTTTCCCGATGGGACCAAGCTTGTCACTGTTCACGAACCCATAGTCTAGGAGGGAGTATGACCACTTCAAAAACCAATTATAAGGGATTTGTTCCCGGGCAGATTGAGACTGCTAAGGGTGATATCGAGCTCAATGTTGGGCGTGAAACTCTCAAGATAAAGGTCGAAAACTTAGGTGATCGTCCAGTGCAAATTGGCTCCCATTACCATTTCTTTGAAGTCAACGAAGCGCTCAGTTTTGAGCGCGAATTAGCGCGTGGCTATCGACTTAATATTGCTGCTGGAACGGCAACACGCTTTGAACCAGGTCAGTCTCGCACAGTAGAGCTGGTGGCTTTTGCGGGTAAACGCGAAGTTTATGGCTTTCAAGGAAAAGTCATGGGCAAGGTGCAACAAGCTTGACACTAGTTCAACACGGAAGATAACAACAAGGAAGAACAATGGCGAGTATATCAAGGCAAGCATACGCTGAGATGTTTGGCCCTACTGTAGGGGACCGAGTGCGTTTAGCGGACACTGAATTATGGCTAGAAGTTGAGAAAGACCTCACGGTCTATGGAGACGAAGTAAAGTTTGGTGGCGGTAAGGTGATTCGTGATGGCATGGGTCAAAGTCAAAGGCCAAGTCGTGAAACGCCAGATCTTGTGATCACCAACGCATTAATTCTTGATTACTGGGGCATCATCAAAGCAGACGTTGCCGTCAAAAATGGTCGTATCCAAGCGATTGGTAAGGCGGGCAATCCCGATATCCAACCGGGCGTTGATATCATTGTGGGTCCGGGTACGGAAGTGCTGGCGGGTGAAGGCTCAATACTGACTGCGGGTGGTATTGACTCTCACATCCACTTTATTTGTCCTCAACAAATCGAAGAAGCCTTAGCATCCGGTGTCACAACCATGATTGGTGGTGGTACTGGGCCCAATACCGGCACCAACGCCACAACTTGTACGCCGGGTCCGTGGAATATGCATCGCATGCTTGAGTCTCTTGACCAGTTTCCAATGAATTTCGGTTTGCTTGGCAAGGGCAATGCAAGTCAACCTGAAGCGCTTCGCGAGCAGGTGACAGCGGGTGCTGTTGGTCTTAAATTGCATGAAGACTGGGGAACGACGCCTGCCTCAATCGATACCTGCTTGACCGTTGCTGATGAGATGGATGTGCAGGTCGCCATTCATACCGATACGCTCAATGAATCTGGATTTGTTGAGTCGACATTGGGCGCGATTGGTGACCGCGTCATTCATACCTATCACACAGAAGGCGCCGGTGGTGGCCATGCGCCCGATATCATTAAAGCGGCAGGCGAGTCAAACGTACTGCCTTCTTCAACCAATCCCACGAGACCGTATACCGTTAACACCGTAGACGAGCATTTAGATATGCTCATGGTGTGTCACCACTTGTCACCATCGATCGCGGAAGACGTTGCCTTTGCTGAATCTCGCATTCGACGTGAAACCATTGCGGCGGAAGATATTTTGCATGACCTTGGCGCATTTTCGATGATCGCGTCAGACTCGCAAGCGATGGGACGAGTGGGGGAAGTCATCACTCGCACGTGGCAAACCGCCCATAAGATGAAAGTTCAGCGTGGCAGTCTGAAACAAGATTCTAGCTATAGCGATAACTTTCGCCTAAAACGATACATCGCTAAGTACACCATAAACCCCGCGATTACCCATGGCATGGCGCATGAAATTGGTTCAATTGAAGTAGGGAAACTGGCGGATTTAGTACTTTGGAAACCGGCATTTTTCGGTGTCAAACCTAGCGTCATTTTGAAAGGTGGCATGATTGCCATGGCACCAATGGGTGACCCGAATGCGTCGATCCCAACCCCGCAACCGGTTCATTATCGCTCTATGTTTGGTAGCTATGGTAAGGCGTCTCAAAACACCTCAATGCTGTTTGTTTCTCAGGCTGCGCAAGATGCGGGCATTGCTTCTGAGTTAGGGCTAGGGAGCTTGATTGGTGTTGCTAAACATTGCCGAACCATTAGCAAGGCCGACATGAAGTTAAATGATTGGCAACCCAATATTGAAGTCGACTCGCAAACGTATCAGGTGCGAGCAGATGGCGAGTTATTGGTGTGTGAACCGGCGGAAGTGCTGCCTATGGCTCAGCGCTACTTTCTATTTTAACCACCTTTACCCTAGCACGTCTTTGAATTTTGAGTGATTGAGGACAACACATTGATAGAATTGACAGAAATATCAGAACAACTTACGACGAAGCCTCATGCATTTTTGAGCTTGCCGATTGATAGTCGCATTAAAAGCCGCCTAAAAGTCATCCTTGATGATGGGCGTGACGCAGGACTCTTCTTGCCGCGAGGGCATATTTTGCGAGGTGGTGAGCAGTTAAAAAGCCGATGTGGCTTGGTGATTGAAGTGAAAGCTGCACCGGAGAAAGTGTCGTCCATATATTGCAGTGACTTACATTTACTGACTCGTGTCGCCTACCATCTTGGTAATCGTCATGTGCCATTGCAAGTCGAGTTTGGTTGGGTTCGTTACCAGCACGATCACGTACTGGATGAAATGGTTGAGGGCCTAGGAGCGAAAGTAACGGTAGAGCTCGAGCCCTTTGAACCTGAAGGTGGTGCCTATGGAGGGAAAAGTGGTGGGGGTCATCACCACCACTAAATACAGAACTTAATTGGTATGACACGCAACTTACAATAGTAAACACAATAAAGAACAAGAAAAGGACATTTCAATGAAATCAACGTTCGTCAAAATTAGCGTAGCCGCTCTTTCTCTTTCTCCTGCAGTGGCGTTGGCCCACCCAGGACATGATTCAACTGCGTTCACAAGTGGTCTGCTTCATCCTGTTACTGGTATTGACCATCTTATTATGTTGGTCGCTTTTGGCTTACTTGTTGGCTGCTTAACGGCCACCAAGAAACAAAAACTAGGCTTATTGGCGAGCGCGTTAATCACTCTTATGGCTGGCTTATTGGCGGGTAAAGTCTTTGGCTTAGTGTCGGGTGTTGAATTGGCGATTGTTGCGTCCTTGTTTATGGTGAGTTTAGCTATCTGGCAAGTATTTAGTGTGTCACAGCGTATGGTGAAGTTGGCCGTCGGTTTGTGTATCGGAATGATGTTTTTCCACGGGTATGCGCACGGTGTTGAGGCGCAAGGAACGCTAGGTCAATTCTCTTTAGGTATGGCATTAGGAGCGAGTGCATTAATGGCAATGGGCACTCAATTGGGACAAGGGCTAGCGTCGCGTTGGTTATCGGTTGGTGTTGCAACCGCGAGTTCACTGTTTTTAATGGCTGCTTAGTTTATGACAGTTAATGCTGCTATTGATAATGATGTGTCGAGCTATCGACTGTTTCAACTCATTAGCCCATCTCTTCCTATTGGCGGGTTTACTTACTCGCAGGGTTTGGAATGGGCGGTAGAGGCCACTTGGGTTACTGACAGAACATCGATGGAACAATGGCTGAGCAATATGTTGTTTAGCAGCGTTGCCACGCTTGAGCTGCCGATTATCGATAGGCTTTATGTCGCCGTTAAAGCAAAGGATACGGCTCAGATCCACTACCTTTCACAAATGCTTCATAGCAGCCGAGAGACGAAAGAGCTTAGAGCAGAGGAAAAACAGCGCGGGTTGGCACTCAATACGTTACTTAATCGGCTTGAAATTGAAGCCGATGGGGTTGAATTAACTGACTATCCCGCTAATCAACTTCTTGGGTTTTGCGTGGCTGCAGTGCATTGGAATATCGATCTAATGGCATTGAAAAAAGGCTACCTGTGGAGCTGGGCGGAGAACTTAGTGATGGCTGGCGTTAAGTTGGTGCCTCTTGGTCAGACTGATGGTCAGATTGCATTGATCAATCTATCCGATCAATTCACGAAAGCTTTACGGATTGCCGAGCAAACAGAAGATTGGATGATTGGCAGTTTTACGCCTTCTGTGTCCATTGCCAGTAGTCTACATGAAACACAATATACCCGGCTTTTTCGTTCTTAATGAAAAACAGCGAAACAAGATGATGAAATAGGAAATACTATGGAAAGTTACAAACAACCGTTACGAATTGGCATTGGTGGTCCAGTAGGATCAGGTAAAACCGCGTTGTTAGAAGTCTTGTGTAAAGCAATTCGCGACAAGCTCAATATCGCGGTCGTCACCAATGATATTTATACTCAAGAGGATGCGAAGATCCTTACCCGGGCAGAAGCACTTGAGCCAGATAGAATCATTGGCGTAGAAACGGGAGGCTGTCCTCATACCGCTATTCGTGAAGATGCTTCAATGAACCTTGCTGCTGTAGAAGAGCTCGCGAAGCGGCATAAAAACCTTGATGTCGTCTTTGTAGAAAGTGGCGGTGATAATCTAAGTGCCACTTTCAGCCCAGAATTAGCAGATTTAACTATTTATGTCATTGATGTGGCAGAGGGTGAAAAAATCCCTCGTAAAGGCGGTCCTGGTATTACTCGCTCGGATCTACTCGTCATCAATAAGATCGACCTCGCACCTTATGTGGGAGCGTCACTAGAAGTGATGGAACAAGATACTCAAAGAATGCGTCCAACCAAACCGTATGTGTTTACTAACCTGAAAGAGAGTCATGGACTCGATGTTATTATCGACTTCATTTTGACTCAAGGTATGCTCGAGTTTCATTAATCACCAATCAATGGGTTCTGTCCGTTCTTTTCATCAAGCGGGCAGTGCTCTCTTCTATGTTCGCCCTGCCGCGCTAGATACTCCACCCTTTACACACATTTGGTCATTTAAAACTGCTGGCAAGCTTCACAGTGTCAGCATCGAGGTTACATCGACTATACAGGAAGAGCCTCAAAAATAGAGGTTGAAAGCAATAGGCTAGTGACTCGGTCTTTTAGGGGAGTGAGGTTGTGATTGTGGAGGCATCAAATGTCGCATTGCTATCGAATGGGATTGCTACTAGCTGTATTTATATGGCCATGTATTGTGGTCGGCAAAACGCTTAATGGCTTTGATCTTAGTAATATTCAGGTTCCCGTTTATCTTGTACAAAAAGGGGGGCCTCCTCGTGATGGCATCCCTTCACTCGACACGCCCAAGTTTCTCTCTTCAAGCGAAGCTCATTATTTAAAGCCTGATGATATTGTTCTTGGTATTGAAATCAATGGTGAGGCGAAAGCTTATCCCTTGCGTATTCTCAATTGGCATGAAATTGTCAATGACCAGATTCAGAATATGCCGTTTGTGGTCAGTTACTGCCCACTTTGTGGCAGTGGGATGGCATTTAAGACTGCCATGCTAGCTAGCCAGAGTAAGCATTTAGATCGAAAGGTACTGACTTTTGGCGTTTCTGGTCTACTGTATAATTCTGATGTATTGATGTACGACAGGGAAACAGAATCCTTGTGGTCTCAGATCCATGGGCGTGCCGTTGCTGGCAAATTGGTAGGAACAAAGTTGCAACAACTGCCGTTAACTTTAGCGCATTGGTCAAGTTGGATAGAGCGTTACCCTCAGAGCTTGGTGCTTTCGACTGATACAGGGTATCGCCGAGACTATAGCCGTGACCCATACGCCGGTTATTCCAAGAACACAGCGATCTATTTCCCTGTCGCAAGCAATGCACCCAAGCAGTATCACTCCAAAGAGATGGTGTTAGGTTTCAAGGGTGAATCTTCGGTTGTGGCATTCCCTTTCGCTGAACTGAGCAAAAATGGTCAGCAAACGTTTGAGTACGGCTTTGAAGAACAGCTCTACACCATCCATTGGGACCGTGAAAATCAATCGGCCTGGGTTACGGATGACAGTGGAAAGATACTGCCATCGACTCTGCTATTTTGGTTTGCCTGGTATGCGTTCTATCCAAACACGGAGGTGTTTAAAGCTCAAGTCTCACAATAGTGTCTGGTATGCCTTTCTCTAAGCCGAAAGTTAGCTTCTAAAAACGTTGGTTAGAGCATCGATTAATGGCCGGCAACTTTAGAGGTCGCATCATTCATCTGGTCGATAGTTTAATGCTTTCAGCGTTTATCAATTAAAGAACATTGGATATAAAGGTGTGCTGTTGACTTAAGTGTGTTAGCATCGCCGGCTTTTATGACCAACCTCACACTTTTTATGAGAGCGGTGAAGGCCATACACATTGCTTGCTCGTTAAGCAAAATATAGTGAACAACAGATGTCAAAATTCAAACCTGCCGCTGAAGCACTTCCAAACTCAGGGGTATGTTATTCGACGACAAACACTTCTGAATACTTCCAAAAAATAGCCAGTAAACTTGAAATGCGCAATCCAGTATTTTGGTTAAGCGGCTCTTTTTTAGTCTTGTTCGTGTTACTTGCGCTTAGTAACCCGCCGTTACTTTCCTCATTGGTGAATAGCGGATTTCAACAAGCAACTAAGTACTTTGGTGCATTTTGGCAAGTCTTTCTATTAGCCAACTTTCTCATTGGTTTGGCTTTGGCCTTTGGAAGAACCGGTGATGTCAGGTTAGGTCGGTTAGCATCACCGGAGATTGAAAACTTCAAATGGATGTCGATAATCTTGTGCACGCTACTTGCTGGGGGCGGAGTGTTTTGGGCAGCGGCTGAACCCATTGCACATTTTGTCTCTTCTCCGCCTATGTACGGTGATACTGACATTAAAACGAAGGCTGTAAACGCACTTTCTCAGTCATTCATGCATTGGGGATTTTTGGCTTGGGCCATTCTAGGTTGTTTATCAACGATTGTTCTCATGCATCTTCATTATGACAAAGGTTTACCACTCAAACCACGCACCTTACTCTATCCTGTGTTTGGCAAGAGGGTTATAGAAGGCTGGCTGGGTAGCGTGGTTGATGCTCTTAGTATCATTGCTGTTGCAGCGGGTACGATTGGCCCTATTGGCTTTTTAGGGCTGCAAATCAGCTACGCATTGGACTCGCTGTTTTCAATTCCTGATACTTTTGTTACTCAGGCGGTAGTTGTTTTGGTTGCAGTGGCCTTTTACACATTGTCGGCACTAAGCGGCGTAAATAAAGGCATCCAGCTTGTCAGTCGTTACAACATTATCTTGTCGGTAGCGCTAATCTTATTCATCCTTGTGGCTGGCCCGACAGAGTTTATTGTCAATGGTTACCTTCAAGGTGTCGGTACCATGGTGGACAACTTTGTTCCGATGGCGCTTTATCGCGGTGATACTCAATGGTTAGGCTGGTGGACGGTGTTCTTTTGGGGATGGTTTATTGGCTATGGTCCAATGATGGCGATTTTTATTGCTCGCATCTCTCGCGGACGAACTATTCGTCAGCTTATCTTGTCGATAAGTGTTGCAGCCCCACTGATTACCTGTTTTTGGTTTAGTATTGTGGGCGGCTCGGGACTTGCGTTTGAACTGGCTAACCCTGGAGTGATCAAAGCAGGATTTGAAGGATTTAATATGCCGGGCGCACTGTTAGCGATAACCCAGCAGCTGCCATTTCCGATGCTCATTTCGGTGTTATTTCTAGTGTTGACGACCACGTTTATTGTGACCACTGGAGATTCTATGACTTATACCATCACTATGGTAATGACCGGAGACACAGAGCCAAATGCAGCGATTCGGGCATTTTGGGGAATTGTCATGGGTGCTGTCGCGATAGTACTTATTTCGATGGGGGATGGTGGAATTGCATCATTACAATCGTTTATCGTGATTACTGCTGTTCCCGCATCCTTGATCCTTGCGCCTTGTTTGTGGTTCGCCCCCAAAATCGCTAAACAGATGAAGATACAACAAGGTTTATAACTGATTACCAATGAATATACAGAAGAGCCCCACTTAAAAAAGTGGGGCTCTTCATTAATAGTAAGAACAGAGTTTTGCTGTCTTTATTAATAATGACAAGCCTTTATGACTCAACAATAACACGTGTATCTTCACTTAATGACTCTAATTCATTAGCCACGTCCTGAATATTCATCGCTGTTGGTATTTTTAGCGCCATATTGGCAGTAAAGAGACTAGAGCTGATCCCACCACCACCAGCAATAAATACACGATGACAATCCATATCCAATAAGCGGATATCTTGCGCGTCAAGCACGTGTGTTATCTCGTTGACAATTCCAGCACGGTCGCTGGCATCAAGGCGGATTTGATATATCTTTTCGTGATCGTGAACATGTTGGTCAGTGTCGACGATTTCCGTGGTCAGCCCCGATTGCGAACGAAACGCTTCTTTGACAACGTCAGCGTTCACGCTAGGAAGCTCGATTTTGATCACAGCAGCCACGTGGTCTTCGATAAAATTCACTTTACTGATTAACCATTTCCCACCGTTTTCATGAGTAACGGCGGACAGGTGTTTAATGGTTGCCGGTGTCGCCTGGCCAACAAAGTTGACGATGAATGTACTACGGCTCATACAATGTCCTCCTCGGATGTCAGATAGAATAACTATCTGATAATGTTAATTTCAGTTTAGGAGTATTCGTGTCGCCATGCATGACGGATGTCTACTTTTTGAAGTATGCAGGATGGTTAAATAGCAAAAGAGTTAACTTAACCACAGTTAATTTATGGTTATTGTAAAAAGACAAAATCTTTCACGACGTTAATGTTGTCTTTGTCATAATCTCACGCTAACACTATGTTTATAACGTTTGGATATGGATTCTACTTATGGCGTTTGCCCAAGAATATTATTGGACGATCGCTTTGTTTATGGCGGTCTTGAGCGTCTGGAAAACGTACACAGGCCCAGCGTTGGCTGCGTTTTTTGGGCTTTAGTTATCCAGAAATGCTTCTTTATAACGTCATGCCAGCTATGTTTGCAGGCTTTGTGGGCTGGGTCATTGCTCCACTTATTCCTATTTGGCATGTTCGTGCCAGGCGTCTAGTATTCCGCCCAAGGCTACGGCGTTTTCTTCGTCATTGGCGCAAGTATGGCTATCGAAGTAGTGCACTTCTAGCTCCGGTACTTATTGGGATCCCACTGTATACACTGATATGCCAGCGTTTGAAGCAATCGCACCTACCAATGTTCTCTTGGTTACTAGTGTCAGTATTATTATGGAGTTCTCTTAGCTATTTTTGTTTCTGGCTACTGGATCTTTCTGAATATGTGTCGCTTATACATTCTATGTTGACAAACGATTTCGTAGAGCAGCACTAATTCATATCGTTAGGCGCCTCTGAAGAGGAGGTAGCTCGCCAGTCAGAAAGCGGAATTGTCCCCTGTAGTGAAGCCATTGATATTTTGTCAGGACCTGTCATTCTAGACGGATATCGTAAGATAAGAGGTTGAAATGAAGAAAATAGCTATGCTGAGTACCGGTGAAGAAGTGCTTTACGGCGATATTGTCGATACTAATGCTGCTTGGGTAAGTCGGTTGTTTTTTGAGAATGGCTTGGCTATGTACAAGCGAGCGACTGTCGGTGATCAACGTAGTGCGTTAACACAAGAATTAGTGATGCTCAGTCTGAATATGGATGTTGTGATTGTCAATGGGGGGCTGGGGCCCACTTCTGATGATCTTACCGCGGAAGTCGCATCGGCAGCTTCAGAACAGCCATTGATTCTTCATCAAGCATGGCTCAATAGATTAAAAGAATTTTATGCCAAGCGCGGCAAGAGCATGCCCGAGAGTAACATCAAACAAGCCATGCTACCTGACGGTTCAACTGTTATCGACAATCCTATTGGCACAGCGTGTGGGTTCAAGATGAAGATCAATGATTGTCTTTTCTATTTTACACCTGGGGTACCAAGTGAATTTAAGAAGATGATCGAAGAACAGATTCTACCAGATCTCACAGCACAATTTCCTATGTTGCAAGGAAGAAGCTGCAGCCGTTTGTACACCTTTGGTCTTTCAGAGTCAGGCATTGCAGACACTCTCAAAGAAGTACACCTTCCAGAAGGCTTTGAGCTAGGTTATCGCTCGTACTTGCCCTTTATCGAAGTTAAACTATTTGGTCCATCGGCTGATTTAGAGCGCAGAAACCGAGTGTTATCGTTAGTTGAGCGTCTGTTACACAGTAATGTTGTCAGTATTGACGAACCATTGCTTACAAGGCTTGGACATCTACTGGAAACAGCCCAACAATCGATAGCCATTGCCGAGCATGCAACGCAGGGGCAATTGACCGCTTGGTTACAAGAGGAACCTAAAGTGGCACAGCACTGCTCGGCATCTTGGGTTTTAGGTAAAATGACGGCATCTCCGCTAGACAAAGAAGATATGCTAGGAGCAACCTTTGCGTTAGCTGGCGCGACAAAATCTAATTGCAATACCGACATATCCGTAGTGACTGGCAGACTTGTCGACAATCGTTTTGCCATCGCATTGGCGACTCCTAAAGGGGAGTGGGGCCAAGTATTGTCATTCCAGCGTCAGTATAATTCGCTAGACCAGAAGGTGGTGATTAGAACGGTAG
This sequence comes from Vibrio gelatinilyticus, assembly GCF_022836845.1. Lineage (GTDB taxonomy): Bacteria > Pseudomonadota > Gammaproteobacteria > Enterobacterales > Vibrionaceae > Vibrio > Vibrio gelatinilyticus. Next base: position 77,474 of record NZ_JAJNNZ010000001.1, on the reverse strand, counting down.
CTGCAGATATGTTGAGAAGGTTCCTTGAGGGTAAGCCGTTGTTCGCTGATTATGGTTTCCTAACACGGGAAAAAGACATGTATTTACCGCCAGAAGCTCTGAATCACTAATAGCCTGTTATTTAAGAATATAGCCATTTGTTATTTGAATATTCGTTATCGGTCTACACGCTAGCCTGATATTTTTCATACTCATCATAGTTTGTCTCATTATTGAGAGTGGTTATTTCTTAAAATTTGAGTAGGATCAAAGTTCACCTTGAAAGTAGTAGCACTGCACGGGGGGAAGTATGATTCAACAATCCAAGATCCGAGCTTTTTATCAGGTAGCAAATGAGCAGATAGTGCTAGGTGAAACTTTAGGTAAAAGATGCGGGGATATCGTGGCGATGTGGCTAAGTGTCCCAGTTGTCGATAGCCTAAATGATGATGGATTTAAAATTTCGTTATACGACGACGGTGGTCGTCATGTTGCCGACAAAACGGTAACAATGGGAACAGTTGATAGCATTCTGTCGACTGCCGAATGAATTTTTGCTAGCACGTTTTTAGGGTCAACCTTGATGTTGGCCCTTTTCTTTGTCACTAGTGCTATTTACGTATGGACAGTGTTTACGTATTGAGTGCGATAGTAAAGGTACAAACCAACCCAGATGGGGTGTTTTTTTGTAAGACAAGCTTGCCACCGTAAGCACTGGCTAGGGTACTGGTTATGGACAAACCCAGTCCAACATTCGAACCGCTAGTGCCTCGCGCAGAGTCTAAACGGGTAAAGGGTTTGACCACGTCCTGTAGCTTATCTTCTTCAATTCCTATACCGGTATCACTCACCTCAATTTTTAGGAAACCGCCTTGCTTTTGAGCCTTGAGTTCAATCGTGTTTTTCTCACCCCCGTATTGTACGGAGTTGTTGACTAGGTTTTCGATCATTCTTCGTATACTTAATGGGGGAACGGTTTCGACTAGTACTTCAGTGTCTTGATATTCGATATGAACGTTCTTGTCCGAGTACTCATCCACAATGGCTTGCATCAAACTGTTTATGTTTGTGCGTTGTCTGGTTTCTAATTGGCTGTCATCCTTTGCGAACCTCATCGTACTAGAAAGCATCTTATCCATGATAGTTAAGGTACGTAACATCTGTTGTTTGTCTTCACTTTCCTCAATAAATTCCAATCTTAGTCTGAGGCTTGTCAGTGGTGTTCGTAAATCGTGTGAGATAGCCGCTAGGAGTTTGCTTCGTTCTTGAATATAGTCAGCTAACTGAGTTTGCATTTCGTTAAAGGCAGTGATCGTGGGCAATAAATCAACGGGCCCTTGATTTTCAATTGGTGAAACTTGTCGGTTTTGAGCAAATTGGCGAGCTGACGTTCCCAGCGTTCTTATTGGTGTCAGCGCTTTATGAATGACTAGGATACAACCACCGACCGTAATGACCATAACACTCACAATAGACAGGATAATCCCTGTTGACCAGTGTGTCGTATTTTGCTGGATGCCAGAGGAAAAGTTCAGCCAGGTAGCGGCGCCAAGTTTTACCGAACCGTCGATGGTCGCGACGTAACTCGTTCTGCTGCTATGCATCTCTCTCATACTCATTCCAGTCATCATCGCATCATGCATATCACTCATATTTAGGATAGGGCGCTCGCGTTTGACCAAAGCAAGATGTACCTGCTCAAGGCCGGCTTGATTAAGTCTGCGCATAAGCAGTAGTTCTTCAGAAGAATGGCGAGTAGGTTCGTCCACCTGAGGTCGCCGAGAAATGGAAAGCGACAGGTCGGTGCTTTGACTAGCGTGAAGAATAGATGAATGGAGTTCTGTGGGTGTTTGAGCCAGAATATCAGTAACGGAAATGACCCTTTGAATTGCCCCTGAAGATGATAAAAAACTCAGGTTTTCAGATTTCTCCGAAGAAAGGAGGTAAATAGAAAGGAAAAAACTCAATCCGAAGCCCAATAAAATCACGAGGCCGATTTGGTGAATGAGTTTTAGGCTTTGGTACCAATTAGTCATGACTCACCTCACAACTGAACTGGTAACCGCCGCCCCAGATAGTTTTGATCAATTTGGGCGCTTTGGGGTTGGTTTCGACTTTTTTTCTTAGTCGACTAATTAGTGTGTCTACGGCTCTGTCATAGACATCTGCCCCTCGACCTTGAACGAGCTTCAACAGGTCTTCTCTTTTGAGCACGACGTTTGGATGCGTCAGAAAAGCCAACAGTAGTTCAAATTCGGTAGACGTAAGCGTGATTAGAATACCGTCGGGATTGACTAAGTCACGAGTGATGGCATTGAGTGTCCAGTCAGCGAAATGGTAGCGCTCGATAGCCGAGATCTGCTCAGTTACATTCGGAATGGCGAAATGTCGTCTTAGCACAGACTTGATACGTGCAAGCAACTCCCTTGGGTTGAACGGTTTTGCGATGTAATCATCGGCACCGACCTCCAAACCGATAATTCGGTCAATATCTTCCCCTAGAGCCGTTAACATAATGATTGGGATATTTGAGTCCGTGCGGATTTCTTTACATAGTGTTATCCCGTCTCTACCAGGCAACATCAAGTCAAGAATGATGAGGTCGAAGGGGCTATGGGTCAGTAACTTGTCCATCTCATTTCCGTCTACGGCCACGCTTACCGTAAAACCGTGTTGGCTCAGAAAGCGCTTGAGCAGGTCGCGGATTTCTGCGTGGTCGTCAACGACAAGAATATGGTAGGTGCGTTCCATCCTGATGCCTCTTTACGGTGTCTTATTATTCAATATAACCAGATTGTTAGGAAAAGTGTGGCAAAGTTTGTCAAACCTGACATCTGTCATCAAATGAAAGAATTAATGGCATTTGTGACACACTTCGACGTGCCCGATCTGCTGTAATTGAATTGAAGAAAACAGAAAGATGGAGGGACGTATTATGAGAACTTTAACCAGAACTTTAACCATTGTCGCTGCATTACTCCTTTCAGTAGGTGTATTAGCTCATATGGGCGGCGGCTACGCGCAAATGGGTTTTCAGCATCCAATGATGAATGAAGATAATCCGCAGTATCAAGCCATGCTTGAACTTCGGGGTAACCCTGAAGCAATGCAGGCTTGGATGGAAAGCATGCATGAAAACCCTCAAGCGATGCAGGAATGGATGAACCAAATGCACGCTAATTATAAGGGCAGAGATGGAGTCGCTCGTTTTGGATGTCATGGACGCTGGCAACCGTTAGACAATCCTGAAGAGAGTGAATAGGAGGTGGGTATGCATGACTTCTATCACTCTTGGATGATGACAGGAGGGCACTCTATGTTCTTATTCTGGATTCTATTCGCGGTCGTGTTGGTCTGGTTGATTTTAGCCTACCGTGTTCGGGGAGAGACACCCAGCGAGACACCACTGGAAATAGCCAAGAAGCGCTACGCGGCAGGGGAAATTAGTCGAACTGAACTGGATGAGATCAAGCGACAACTTTAAATAAAAGCAGGTCCGATAGGCGGCCCTGCTTTTATTCTAAGGTAGTTGATTTTAATCGACTCGGCGATTTGTAACCGCTCCTTTTTTGCTGTCGTATGAACGCAAGCAGTTTGTTGTGATCTATAAACATTTGAACATTATCTCGCTCATAGCGAGCATCGTTGCCGCTTTTCTCTTGAAGCATAGGCGCTTTACGCTGGTCTTCTTTTCTCACCTCTTTCAATGCCCTGATTGTGATGTGTCATCTCGACTTCACGGTAAAATGATGTTAAATATATGTTACTGGTCGGATGTCCAATCCGAAGTGGCGCAATTTCATTAGGAGCGAATCGGTGCGATTACATCAAGGGTCGTTGATTACAGACGCAGGTCAGCCACAATTTGGCCAGTTTGATAATTTATTTTCTGATCTTGGAATAGATAAGTTCAAATATTTCAATGAAATGGATGGTCTCGCATCACGTTGGGCTAAGTATTTTCATTACAAGCAGTTTCAGTTTGTGTGCATTGTGACACCCGATTACTTAATTGGTATTGCGATCGCCGATATCCGCTATCTCGGTTCTGGGTTTTGTTATCTCTATGAGATAGAGTCCAACACTCTTCACGAAGAGTCGTGGCTACGTCCAATGAACCTGGGTTACCAAACTACGCCTTCCTCATCTTTTGGTCAGGCCTCTATCCATCATAATGCGATTCAGTTTTTGATTCACGAAGGGGAGTGGCGGGTAAAAATCAATACCAATGGTGTGCAGTGCGATGTCCAATTAACGGCTGATCAAGAAAGTTATCCCCTTGCGATGTGCACACCCACTGGCTATCGCGGCTGGACATACACTCAAAAACACAATGCATTAGGTCTTGCTGGTGAGCTGAAGGTGAGGGGGCAAACTCAGGATATCACTCGCTGCTTAGCCAGCTACGATTTTTCCGCAGGTTATATGAGGCGAGAAACCAGTTGGCGCTGGGCGAGCCTAAATGCCGTTGTTGAAGGTGTAGGCGTGGGGTTAAATTTAGCACAGGGAGTGAATGAAACGGGCGAGTGCGAAAACGTATTATGGATAGGTAATCAGAGAATCCATCTTGGACTGGTCAACTTTGTTTTTGATCGTCATAAACCCTATGAGCAAACATGGAGAGTCAGCACCAAAGACGGGCGCGTTGATCTACAATTTAAGCCAATTAATACCAGAAAAGAGAAGATGAATGTCTACTTTTTAAAAAGCAATTTTCGTCAGTTCATTGGGCATTTTGAAGGCTACGTCATTGATACTTCAGGCCATAGAGTCGAACTCAATCAGGTCATCGGTTTAGTCGAAGATCATTATGCGAAATGGTGATAGACGACTATGAATAACTCTATTGTAGCGAATCCCGAGTGGTTGTTACTCATAATGGCACCACTGTTTACACTCTGTATTTTGGCTGAGTATTTTCTTGGGCAGCGCCGGGGGAAGTTGCCTAAAAACGGACATTACACGCTTTCAGAAGTGGTATGCAATTTTTCATTGGCGGCAATGCATCAAGCATCGGATCTGATCACTGGTCTCTTTATCGCGAAGCTTTATCTTGTTATCTTTGACTGGACGTTGTTGTCTATCGAAATCACGGTGCTATCTTTTATTCTACTACTCATTTTGCAGGATTTCGCGTACTACTGGTTTCATCGCTGTAGCCATCGAGTTCGCTGGATGTGGGCGGCACATGTTGTCCACCATAGTTCTGAAAACATGAATTTTAGTACTGCCTTTAGACAGAGCTTAATGTATCCACTGGCCGGAATGTGGCTATTTTGGGTGCCATTAATCGTTATCGGTTATCCACCAAATTGGGTAGTGTTTGCGGTGCTACTGAATTTGGGATTGCAGTTTTTTGTTCATACTCAGTGGATCCGAAACCTTGGCTGGTTAGAGAGGGTATTTAATACGCCATCGCATCATAGAGTTCATCATGGTCAAAATCCACAATATATTGATAAGAACTATGCCGGCATTCTCATTGTTTGGGATCGTTTATTCGGAACATTTGAACCTGAAGTTGAAGTTGTGCGTTACGGTGTCACCAAGGCAGTAAATAGCTTCAATCCTATTACAGTGACATTTTCAGAATGGAAAGACCTATTAAATGAGCTTTTCGATAGCAAGCTAACGCTCCCCCAAAAGATAAAATATCTTATTGCTCCCCCTTCAGATCGTAAAAATTGAGATAAAACTGAATGCATTGGGCGTGATAACAAAGACGGTAACGAGCCTGTTGACTATGCTTACTTTGATTAGTTTTTGATAACTTACCCTTTAGCGATTTGAGGGGGGCTGATAATGCAACGGAGTGAGGTTATTGAATGGATTCAAAAAAGCATAGGATGTCGATACGCTTAGCGTTGGGTACACTCTTGGTTATTACAACGGCCGTTACAATCGCGTTTTCCGTTTCTATACAGTATTATTTCCTAAAAAATAGTGAGTTATCCAACTCACTAATGCGTTACCAACATATTTCGAGTCAAGTGAGAAGCACGCTTTCTCAGTTGGATTCGGCGGCAAGAGGTATTGTGGATGAAAGTGCTATATCGATAAAATTGATCGACAAAGTAGAAGATGAAGCCGATCTTTTATTGTTCATGACGACGGTCTTAACTCACAATCCCAATATTTATAGTGTTTACATTGCCAATGATAACGAAGACCTTTTCCAGGTCATCAACTTAAATTCCGCTAATGTTCGTTCAAGGCTATATGCCAGTGCTGACGAGAGGTGGTTACAGATTAAGCATCACGGTATTGGAAAGGGTAGGGTTAAGGAGTCGGTTTATTATGATGGTGCGCTTAATCTAAAACGAAAGACGATAGCTCCAAGCTCTTTTCTTCCATCCCAGCGCCCATGGTACCAAAATGCTGGCGACAGCTCTGTTACGAAAACCGACCCCTACCTTTTTCACCACTTAACTGTCACGGGGCAAACTTACTCAAAAAGAATTCTGGGTTCGGATACCGTTTTTGCCGTTGATTACACACTTTCAACGATTGAGTCTTACTTTGATAGCCTAGACAAAGCTACTTTTGAAGCCTTTGTGTTTCTTCCTGATGGGCGAATCACCGCGACTAATCGCACGTAGATATTGAAAGTGAGCTACCTGCTGTTCGACCCTTTAGATTAACTGAGGCTCAAATTGAGCTGGTTAAAAATACCCCAGTATTGAAAGTATCCAATCAATTAGATTGGGCTCCTATTGATTTTGCGGTAACTGGTCACCCACAAGGTTATGCGATTGATATCATGAGAATGATCAGCAAGTTAACCGGACTACAGTTCGAGTATATCAACGGGTTAAGTTGGAAGGAGCTGGTGGCGCAATTTGGAAAAGGCCGCATAGACATTTTACATTCAATCTCTGCAGGTTCGAGTATTTCGTTGCCATTGACCCAAAAAGTTCCGCTGTACGACACACCATTTGCAATCGCATTAAGAGACACCTCCTTATTTAAAAGTCCAGATAAATACCAAAAGCCTTTGATAATCGGAGTGCTAGATGGTTGGACGATTGAGTATAAGTTCAGAGACCTATTTCCCAACGCCGAGATAGTGAAATACCCAACATTGAGAGAGGCATTACAAAGCCTGGATATGGCAGAGATAGATGCGGTGTTGGATAGTGAGCTTGTATTGTTGAAGAAGATAGACAATCTATTGATTGAAGACATTTCGGTTGAGCAAATTCCTTTGGAACTACTAGACAGTCGCTACAATCTGGTGCTCCATTCAGGTCAAGCCGGTTTAGCCGAACTCATCGAACAGGCCATCGAGAGTATAGATGAGCCCGCGTTAGCCTACCTTGAGAACAAATGGCGAGATGAAAGAATCATTCTTACTCACATTCCCTACAAAGAAGTGGCTGGTTTAATTAAGAGGGAGGCGCTTAGTCAAGGGATTCAAGAAGTTATAATTAATGGAATTAATCATTATGTCTATATCGAAAAAGTAGATGATGAGGAGCAGCAATACCTCTCTATTGTGATCCCACAGAGTCAAATCATGGATTCAGTAAACAAAAAAGTGGCGTTCTTTTTACAGGTAACACTTTTGGCGCTGCTGCTACTTCTGGTTGTTGTATGGTTTATAGCAATACCGGTTGTAAAGCCTATTAAATTGTTGGAGAAACAATCTAAGCTTATTGCGAATAGAAAATACGATGAATTGGAGCATATCGACAGCCATGTGAAAGAAATTCATCGCCTTTCGCTCTCGTTTACCAACATGGCAAGCTCGCTCGAACAATATGAAAAAGAGCAAAAAGAGTTTATCGATTCCTTTATTCAGCTTGTCGCTGATGCCATTGATGACAAATCCCCCTATACAGGAGGCCATTGTCTACGGGTTCCCGAGTTAGCCATCCTTTTGGTAGACAAAGCGCACCAAAGTGACTTAGCACCATTTACGGCGTTTTCCTTTAAAAATGAAGACGAATGGCGTGAGTTTCGGGTAGCGGCGTGGCTGCATGACTGCGGCAAGATCACAACCCCAGAGTATGTGGTGGACAAGGCGACTAAACTTGAGACCAACTACAACCGAATACACGAAATACGAACCCGCTTTGAAGTGTTGTGGCGGGATGCTGAAATTGCTGCTCTTCGTCAAAAAATGGCGCCTAATGCCAACAATGAAGAAATTGATTGTCAATTAACTAATCGAAAAAACGAGCTTCAAGAACAGTTTGCGTTTATCGCCAATAGCAATATCGGTGATGAGTTTATGTCTAGCGAAAGCCTACAAAAAATTGCAGAGATCGGGCAACAACAATGGATGCGCTTCTTTGACAATACACTTGGGCTCTCCGCGCAGGAGACATCAAGGGTAGATCAAACTACAGCCTCTCTTCCTGCACGTGAAACTTTACTGGCGGACAAAGACTCTCACATAATAAAGAGAAGCCGCGACTATTACGTTGAGCCGAGCTCAGGCATTAACATGGACATTCCCAAGCATCTGTATAATTTAGGGGAAATCTATAATCTGTCGATTCAAAAAGGCACCTTAACCAATGAGGAAAGGTTTAAAATCAACGAGCATATGATTAGCGGGATCAAAATGTTAAATAACATCCCGTTCCCAAAAGAGCTCGAACGTGTACCCAGATACGCCTCGACACACCATGAGACAATGAAAGGCACAGGGTACCCAAGGAAGTTATCGGGAGATCAATTGTCGATTCCTGAAAGAGTTCTGGCATTGGCCGATATATTCGAAGCGCTTACAGCATCTGACCGTCCTTATAAAACCGCGAAAACGATAGCTGAAGCTTTGGCTATCCTGCACAAAATGGCCTTAGAGAATCACATAGACAAAGACGTATATAGGTTATTCGTAGAAACGAAAGTCTACCAAACCTATGCGGAGGCATACCTGTGTGAGTCTCAAATTGACGAAGTGGACGAAGAGAGTTTATTGCGAGGTATTGTCTAAAAAAGAAACGGCCATATAGGCCGTTTCATCAACTCAAAGAAAAGAAACCGCTAGGCTCTTTTCTTTATTTGGTGGGCAATATCATCGAGCTCAATGTCTGTTTTAGCGCGACAGATGCAAGGCAATATTTCATTGTTCTTCGTATACGCCATAGCAAAACCTACATATTCGACTTCACCGGATACCAGAGTACAGCGACACGCACCACAATGTCCGTCTCGGCAGTTATATTCTGGGTCTAACCCCGCTTGCTCCATTGTTTCTAACAAGGTGTTTGATGGGTTAGACTCTATTGAAGTAAGAGAGTTGATTTTGATTGTTGGCATTAAAGTTCGAAACCCTCGAAGTCGTCAGTACTTACCTCGTTGTCGATTTGGCCAACTAGATAGGAGCTGATTTCAGCCTCTTGCGGTGCGACTTGAACGTTGTCAGAGGACAGCCACGCATTAATCCAAGGGATTGGGTTCGAAGTCGCTTCTGGATAAGCTACCCCAAGACCAACGGCTTGCATACGTACGTTAGTGATGTATTCAACGTACTGACACAGAATATCTTTGTTTAAGCCGATCATAGACCCGTCTTTAAACAGGTACTCTGCCCATTCTTTTTCTTGCTCGGCGGCTTCCTTAAATAGGTCGAAGCACTCTTGCTTACACTCTTCTGCAATCTGCATAAAGCTAAAGTCATCTTGACCGTTTCGAAGCAAATTGATCATGTGCTGTGTACCAGTTAGATGCAGAGCTTCATCGCGAGCGATCAGTTTGATGATTTTAGCATTACCTTCCATCAGTTCTCGTTCGGCAAAGGCAAAAGAACATGCAAAGCTTACGTAAAAGCGGATTGCTTCAAGTGCGTTGACAGACATCAAGCAAAGATAGAGTTTCTTTTTAAGCCCCATCAGGCTAATAGTGACTTCTTCGCCATTGATGCTATGAGTACCTTCACCGTAGCGATGGTAATCGTTGGTCATTTGAATCAGATCATCGTAGTAATGAGCGATGTCTTTAGCACGTTTCAAAATGTGCTCGTTCTCTACGATATCGTCAAAGACCAGGCTAGGGTCATTAACGATATTACGAATAATATGCGTGTAAGAGCGCGAGTGGATGGTTTCAGAGAACGACCAAGTTTCGATCCAGGTTTCAACTTCTGGCAGCGATACCAATGGAAGCAAGGCAACGTTTGGACTGCGCCCTTGAATCGAATCTAATAGAGTTTGATATTTTAAGTTACTGATGAAAATGTGCTTTTCATGTTCAGGTAGCTTGTTGTAATCGATACGGTCACTGGAAACATCGACTTCTTCTGGTCGCCAAAAGAAAGAAAGTTGTTTTTCGATGAGTTTTTCAAAAATTTCGAATTTTTGTTGGTCGTAACGAGCAACGTTGACCGACTGGCCTAAAAACATAGGCTCTTTAAGTTGGTCATTTTTTGTTTGACTAAAAGTACTGTAAGCCATTTTGCCTCAATCCTTTTCTCCCCCCTAGAGTGAGAGGGGAGGTTTTATTCAATTAACTAATTCCAATAAACGGTTTAGATCTTACAACCGCCGCCTGCACAATCATCATCTTGTTCGGCAACCACTGTGCCATCACCTTGGTCATCTTTTGCACCGTCACGGGTGTTATGATAATACAGAGTTTTAACCCCGTATTTGTAGGCTGTTAGAAGATCTTGGAGTAGTTTCTTCATTGGCACTTTGCCATTGTCATAAACACTTGGGTCGTAGTTTGTATTCGCAGAGATAGCCTGATCAACAAACTTCTGCATAATACCAACAAGGTGCAAATAACCATCGTTAGCACCGATGTTCCATAGTAGCTCGTAGTTTTCCTTCAGATTGACGAAATCAGGAACTACCTGTTTCAAAATACCGTCTTTAGACGCTTTTACAGAAACATAACCGCGCGGTGGTTCAATACCGTTAGTCGCGTTCGAAATTTGCGATGAAGTTTCAGAAGGCATTAGCGCTGTGAGTGTTGAGTTACGTAAACCATGTTCCATGATTTCAGAGCGTAAACCGTCCCAATCATAGTGAAGAGGTTCGTCACACACTAGATCGACATCTTTTTTATAGGTGTCGATTGGCAGCAATCCTTTCGCGTAATTTGTTTCATTGAACAGTGGGCAGCGACCTTGTTCTTTCGCTAGTTCTACCGATGCCTTGAGCAAGTAATATTGTATGGCTTCAAAAGTACGGTGCGTCAATCCATTTGCAGAACCATCAGAATACTTCACGCCGTTTTTGGCTAGGTAATAAGCAAAGTTAATGACACCAACACCCAGAGTACGACGATTCATCGTTGACTTATATGCCGCAGGAAGAGGGTAGTCTTGATAATCGAGTAGAGCGTCTAAAGCTCTCACAACAAGATCCGACAACTCTTCGAAATCATCCAGTGACTTAATTGCGCCCAGGTTAAACGCTGATAGCGTACACAGTGCAATTTCGCCTGAATCGTCTTCGACATTGACAAGTGGTTTAGTCGGCAGCGCAATTTCCAAACATAAGTTTGATTGACGTACTGGAGCAACTTCAGCATCAAATGGGCTGTGAGTATTACAGTGGTCAACGTTTTGAATATAGATTCGACCCGTTGATGCACGTTCTTGCATGAGCAGTGTAAATAGTTCTAGTGCTTTAACGGTTTCCTTCTTAATTGAAGGGTCGTTTTCGTACTGTACGTATAAACGTTCAAATCTCTCTTGGTCTTCAAAGAACGCATCGTATAAGCCAGGAACATCTGATGGCGAAAAGAGCGTGATATTACCGCCTTGTACCAGTCTAGAGTACATAAGCTTGTTAAGCTGTACGCCATAATCCATATGACGAACGCGGTTTTCTTCTACACCACGGTTGTTTTTAAGAACCAGTAGCGATTGTACTTCGCCGTGCCACATTGGGTAGAACACAGTGGCCGCACCACCACGTACACCGCCTTGTGAGCAACATTTTACTGCGGTTTGGAAGTACTTATAAAAAGGAATACAACCAGTATGGAACGCTTCACCGTTACGAATTTCTGAGCCTAGAGCGCGAATGCGTCCAGCATTGATACCGATCCCCGCACGTTGCGAAACATAGCGAACGATAGAGCCTGCCGTCGCATTGATCGAATCAAGGCTATCACCACATTCAATAAGAACACAGGAGCTAAACTGGCGAGTTGGCGTGCGTACACCCGACATAATAGGGGTAGGCAAAGAGATTTTGAATTCAGATGCCGCATCGTAGAATCGCTTGATATAGCTTAAACGAGTTTGGGTTGGGTATTTAGCGAACAAGCACGCCGCAACCAAAATATAAAGAAACTGAGCACTCTCATAAATTTCTTTTGTTACACGGTTTTGAACGAAGTACTTACCTTCAAGTTGTTTGACGGCAGCGTATGAGAAATTGAGATCTCGAGTATGGTCAATATAGTTATCGAGCTCTTCGAGTTCTGCTTTGCTGTAGTCTTCCATTAAGTGCTTGTCGTACTTACCCATATCTACCAGTTTGGCGACATGGTCGTACAGCTTAGGTGGCTCATACTGTCCGTAAGCTTTTTTACGCAGGTGGAAAACAGCAAGACGTGCTGCCAAGTATTGGTAGTCTGGTGCATCCTCTGAGATCAAATCAGCTGCTGACTTGATGATCGTCTCATGGATGTCTGAAGTCGTAATACCGTCATAAAATTGAATGTGAGCTTTTAATTCAACTAGAGAAACGGAAACGTTCTGTAGGCCTTCCGCCGCCCATGTAATAACGCGGTGGATTTTTTCGAGATCGATATTTTCTTTACGCCCATTACGCTTTGTAACGGTGAGTTGCTGGTTCATTCTGAGGAGTTCCCTAACAAAACTGTGTGAAGTTGCACGTTTCTGTAATTTTTGTAGATTTTTGTAACAACTTCGTGATCCAAGTCTACCTATACGATTTGTTGTGAAACACAACATATAGGGGTCAATCGCTTTACGAGTTACAAGATAGTGCTGTACGTTCCATTTTTCAAGTTAGCTTTGGTGAATGTCTTGTGGATAACTAGGGGAAAGAAAAAAAACAGTTAGTGTTTACTAACGGACGGTGTAAGGTGAGACTTAGCTAGGGAAAAGTAGGAGTTGGAAGATCGATTTCAATTCAACCAATCGCAAAAAAAATTTCTTGATCTTTAGGCTATTTTGATTGTTGTTGATCGAGCGCAAAAAATGGCAAAATTGGTTCAATAAATCAGCAAATCATAGTTGTGTTAATAGCTTTAGTATGTTTTAGAAAAAAGCCAAATAGATTCGATGTTAATGAGATAGGGAAGTTATAGAAGGTCGCTGCGACAACCTTCTTTTATCAGACTACTTTTGAGTATGAACAATGTAATTAACGTCGACACGTTTTCCTAATTTATAGGTGTCAGTCAAAGGATTATATTGCAAGCCAGTGATACCAAGAGCGGTCAATTCACTGTGGTCAATCATCTTCAAAAGCTCAGAAGGTTTAATGAACTTCTCATGATCATGAGTACCTTCAGGAACGATTTTAAGCAATTTCTCGGCGCCGACAATGGCAAACAGATATGATTGAAGGTTGCGATTGAGCGTAGAAAAAAACACTTGTCCGCCAGGCTTTATCAATTTAGCGCAAGAACGTACCACCGACAGAGGATCCGGTACGTGCTCGAGCATCTCCATGCAAGTGATGACATCGTAAGTTTCGGGATGTTCATCGGCGTGCTGCTCAATAGTATTTTGTACGTAGGTGACTTTAACGTTGCTTTCAAGGGCATGAAGACGAGCCACTTCGAGTGGTTCTCGCCCCATATCCAGTCCCGTCACCTCTGCGCCTTGCACCGCCATGCTCTCCGACAAAATACCGCCACCACAACCGACATCGAGCACTTTCTTGCCGAAAAGGCCATTGGCATGGTCAAGTACGTAGTTGAGTCGCAATGGGTTAATCTGATGTAGAGGTTTAAACTCACCTTCTAGATCCCACCAACGGCTCGCCATATCTTCGAATTTTTTAATTTCGTTTAAATCGACGTTTTGCTGTTTTTCCATATGTATTAACTTGTTTGTGACTAACGCTTGTCGCGAGTATACCCCTAATTTTTAGATCGGTGTTTATCTAAGACAAAAAAACTTCACATTTGTTGGCGCAGCAACTCTGTGAATTGTGTTGCGTTAATTGTTTCTTTTTTCATCACTTTTCAGAGCGATAGATATCAAATGTGCAAATTGTAGGCGTTTGATTCGTAACAAAGGTCACAACATAGTAAAAGCGAAGGGAAAGTGATGCCGATATTACGAATATTGTGTTATATTTTTTCTCCTTATACGTATCGAATATACGATCAAACTATAGAGGGATAATGGCTCTATGAGCGATCTAGCTAAAGAGATCACGCCCGTAAACATTGAAGATGAGCTAAGAGGTTCATATCTTGACTATGCGATGTCAGTCATCGTTGGTCGTGCTCTTCCAGATGTGCGTGATGGCCTAAAACCAGTACACCGCCGCGTTTTATTCGCGATGAATGTACTGGGCAATGATTGGAATAAACCATACAAAAAATCAGCCCGTGTTGTGGGTGACGTAATCGGTAAATATCACCCACACGGTGATAGCGCAGTGTACGACACTATTGTACGTATGGCGCAGCCGTTCTCGCTTCGCTATATGTTGGTCGATGGTCAAGGTAACTTTGGCTCAATCGATGGCGACTCAGCGGCGGCAATGCGTTATACCGAAGTTCGAATGGCAAAAATTGCTCACGAACTTCTGGCTGACCTAGATAAAGAAACGGTTGATTACGTACCTAACTATGATGGTACTGAGCAAATACCAGCGGTCTTACCGACCAAAATACCAAACCTTTTGGTCAATGGTGCGTCAGGTATCGCGGTTGGTATGGCGACAAACATCCCACCTCATAATCTAACTGAGGTTGTCGACGGTTGCTTGGCATACATTGCAAACGAAGATATCACCATCGATGAATTGATGGAGTATATCCCTGGCCCAGATTTCCCTACGGCAGCATTAATCAGTGGTCGTAAGGGCATTATCGAAGCATACAAAACAGGTCGCGGTAAAGTCTACATGCGCTCTAAAGCGGATATAGAAGCAGACAAAAATGGTAGAGAGACCATTATTGTTACCGAGATCCCTTATCAAGTTAACAAAGCGCGCTTGATTGAAAAAATTGCCGAGCTTGTAAAAGATAAGAAAGTCGAAGGTATTAGCGCCCTGCGCGATGAGTCTGACAAAGACGGTATGCGCATTGTTATTGAGTGTAAGCGTGATGCAGTGGGTGAAGTTGTTCTTAATAACTTGTACTCGCAAACCCAATTGCAAACGACATTCGGCATTAACATGGTTGCGCTTAACAATGGCCAACCTCAGCTCTTCAATCTGAAAGATATGTTGAAGTGCTTTGTCGATCACCGCCGTGAAGTTGTGACACGTCGTACTATCTACGAATTGCGTAAAGCCAGAGACCGTGCTCACATCCTGGAAGCTTTGTCACTAGCGCTTGCGAATATCGATGACATCATCGAATTGATTCGTAACGCACCGACACCAGCGGAAGCGAAAGTTGGCTTGGTGGCTCGTGGTTGGGAGTTAGGCAACGTTGCGTCAATGCTTGAGCGTGCAGGCACAGATGCTGCCCGTCCTGACTGGCTAGACGATGAATTCGGTATCCGCGATGGTTTATACTATCTAACTGAGCAGCAAGCTCAGGCGATTCTTGAGCTTCGTTTACACCGTCTGACTGGCTTAGAGCACGAGAAGATTCTAGATGAGTACAAAGAGCTACTAGAAGAAATTGCAGAATTGATGCACATTCTCGCTAGCACTGAGCGTTTGATGGAAGTGATTCGCGAAGAGCTAGAACTTGTTCAAGCGACATACGGTGATGAGAGACGCAGTGAAATTACTGCTGCGGTTCATGATATCGATATGGAAGAGCTGATCGCTCAAGAAGATGTTGTTGTCACATTGTCGCACGAAGGTTATGTGAAATACCAAATCCTAAGCGACTACGAAGCTCAGCGTCGTGGCGGTAAAGGTAAGAGTGCAACTAAGATGAAAGAGGAAGACTATATTGAACGTCTTCTTGTTGCTAATACTCACGACCATATTCTTTGCTTCTCTACTCGCGGTAAGACATACCGACTGAAAGTGTATCAATTACCTCAAGCGAGCAGAACGGCGCGTGGTAAGCCGATTGTCAACATTCTTCCGCTAGAGGAAGGTGAACGTATTACCGCTATCCTGCCTGTAACTGAGTTCAGTGAAGACAAATTTATCTTCATGGCGACAGGTGATGGTACGGTTAAGAAGACATCGTTATCAAGCTTTGCAAACGTGCGTTCTAACGGCCTAATCGCTGTTAACCTGCGTGATGATGATTCGTTAATTGGTGTGGATATCACTGATGGCAATAGCGACATTATGCTGTTCTCGAAGGCGGGTAAAGTGGTTCGCTTTAGTGAAGACAAAGTGCGTGCTATGGGCCGTACTGCTGCTGGTGTTCGAGGTATGAAACTTGCCGAAGATGACCAAATTGTGTCGTTAATTGTTCCTTCTAACGAAGGTGATATTTTGACAGTGACGCAAAATGGTTACGGTAAGCGTACTGAACTTGCTGAATACCCAACGAAAGGACGTGCAACCCAAGGTGTTGTTTCTATCAAAGTCTCTGAGCGTAACGGCAGCGTAGTCGGTGCTGTACAAGTTGAAGAAGGCGATGAGATGATGATGATCACCGACGCTGGTACACTTGTTCGTACACGCGTTGCAGAAGTTAGCCAGGTTGGTCGTAACACTCAAGGTGTAACTCTGATCCGTACCGCTGACGACGAAAATGTTGTTGGCTTGCAGAGAATCGACGAAGTTGAAGAGCTTGAGATCGCTTCTGATGAAGAAGTTGTTGGTGAGTCAGATGTTGACATTTCGGCACCACAGAACGACGAAACAGACGAAAACGAAGAGTAATACTCATCGATAAAGTAAAAAGCCGAGCTCTATGAGCTCGGCTTTTTTGATCGTTATAAATGGACGTTGTTAGTTTGGCTGTGCTGTACGCATCCACTCACGGTACTCGTCAGCCCCATTTTCACCTTCTGCTGGTGACCAGGGAGCAAAGTCTTCTTGAGGCGTTGGGATATAAGCACCTTCTTTGATTTCAAGCCCGACAGTACCCGATTCCATACATGCGTAGCCATGCCATGTTCCCGCGGGGATCTCTATGGCACGGTTTGTTGTTGGCGAAAGGCTGTGTCTTTGCGTTACGTTGCCGTTGTCGTCAAAAATTAGCAGGTCTAGTTGGCCTTTTAATACCAGAAAAAGCTCCCACTTGTGTGCTTCGCTATGGCGATGTGGACGCATATAAGTATCAGGTTCGGTTGAAATGAACAATCTTTGGACATTTGCTTCAAGCTGTTCGTGTAAATTATGGTGACTTCTTTTTCTTGGCGCTTGTTGTGCGTTTTCTGCAAACGTATCGAAATCTTGGTTACTGATAATTTTTAACATTTTTTTGCCGTTTCATTCAATGGTTAACCTGCGCATTATAGCAGAAGCCAAACAAGATAAGATGTCGCTCTATTGATTAGTTTGTGTTGTAGTTTGAAGGTTAAAACTGACGCAGCCAAAGTCGATAAAACCACCCTTGCAAAGTGTGAATTTGATTCCAAAGTCGCGTGTTATTCCTGTACTTTATGATCAGGGTGTTAAGATGAACATTGTTTACAGTATGAGTAGCTAAATAGGCGGTGTGGCAGTGGAAGCAGCAATAACTCAATTTAAAAAGGACTTTTATGCTCATATCAAGTCTATGCATGGCGTGAAAGCGGGCGAAAATAAAAGCACTCTGGCCGTATTGACAGATGAAGAACTCGCAGAGCTAGAGAATGCATGGATTCAACTTGCCGTATGGAAACAACAGCAAAGCGCTGTTTAGCTATTATCGCTACAAAATTGAAGACCTCGAGTTGTATATGCATCTCGAGGTTTTTTTTGGCCCAACTACAGGCAAGCTAATATCGACTCGCATTGCGAATAAAACTTTTGTTATAATATAACAAAATGATTATTAAATATAACATTGAAAAGTCGAGTTACTAACCCCATAGTAACCATATTATTAGATTAATTTGGCTAGGAAGCTTTCCCGGGCCAACATCGTTCAAGTGAGTGAAAGTATGGCTGAAGTTCGTGCCAGAGTTGGGTTAAAGGTTGGAGCGAAGAGTGACATTGAAGCAGAGATGCTATCGTTCCATGGGTTGAAAACGGAAAAAGAACACGTAGCGGTTGTTTTCAAAAATGCTGATCACAACGAGTCAATTCCTTTGGTTCGTATGCACTCAGAATGTCTCACGGGTGACGTGTTCCATTCTTCTCGCTGTGATTGTGGAGAGCAACTTGAAGAAACCATTCAGAAAATGGCAAGTGATGGCGGCATCATCCTTTACCTTCGTCAGGAAGGAAGAGGGATTGGCCTGTATAATAAGCTGGATGCTTATAAACTACAAAGCGAAGGTATGAACACTTACGAAGCAAATAATCACTTAGGTTTTGGTGATGATCTTCGTGATTTTTCTGAAGCCGCTCAAATGTTGCAGGCTTTAGGTATCGAAGAGATCCGACTGGTGACCAATAACCCGCGAAAAGTCGAGGAGCTGGTTAAGCATAATATCGTGGTAAGCGAAGTGGTTAATACCCATGCACATGTTAAAGAGGGTAATGCCAGCTACCTCGAAGCAAAAGTCTCTCATGGAAAGCATGATTTAAAGTTGTAGTCTTTTAGAAGTCATGTCATGAAGCTCGTCAATATTGGCGAGCTTTTTTTGTCGCTATAATCAGGTGACCATACGTTTTCATGGAAAGATATTTGACCACACAGCGAACCGTTATCTACAGTAAGAGACCTGAACAGTGGAATAAAGGGATTGTAAATGAAACTGTATGAACTAGCACCGACCCCAAGTTGTAAACGCCTCAATATTTTCCTTAACGAACTTGGAATAAAGGATCTCGAACGGGTGCCCTTAGATCTAAGAGGAGGGGATAATTTAACGGATGATTACCGCCTAAAAAGCATTAACGCTAAGGTCCCCATGCTTGAGATTGACGCTCAGACTCGATTGAGCGAAACGGTCGCAATTTGTCGATATTTTGATGAGATAACACCGAATTCGCTAGCCTTATTTGGCGAAGGCGCTCTAGAGAAAGCTCAAGTAGAGATGTGGCACCGCATCGTTGAATTAGAAGGCGTGATGGTAGCATTCCAGGCGTTTCGTAATATCTCGCAGATTTATAAAGACCGGGAAACCTGTGTTTCCGAGTGGGGTTCGGTATCAAAAACTCGATTAGAAGCTTTTTTTCCTAAGTTGGATAAGCAACTTCAGGCTTCTGACTATGTTGCTTCAAATCGATTCTCAATTGTCGACATTACCGCTTTTGTGTTGGTGGGGTTTGCCAGTGCAGCACTTGAGCTAGAAATTTGTGCAAACTACGAGAATATACAGCGATGGTATGAGCAAGTATCGAGCAGAGCCTCAGTTCAATCAGTGTAGATCCGTCCGTTATCAAATCAACGACTTCTAACGTCTAACTATCGCGTTTTTTTCATATTTGTAGTGGAAAAAGTCCAAGTGCAGTGCATCATGAAAAAACAGTTATAAGGACGTGTCATATCATCAGGATTGGCACGATTATGTTGCAAGATGGACCTTGGCGTTGGTGCAGGCATACCATTATTCGTTACTTTCATTTAATAATTATGTCGCAAGTGTCGCAATAACAAGTAAGTCTGTTCTAGCAATGCCCCCTAGTGGTCATTGTTATGGAATATGAAATAGACAAATTGAAGATTACTTGAGTTACGCTCGTTACCCGATGCGTCTGGAGTTGTCGTTGAATAAGGTGAGTTTGTTGTGAGTTCGGACTCTGGAAAGCGAAATAGGCTTTCCCTTGAACTTGACACCAATGTAGTAGAATCGATGACGCAATGGGACAATCATTGGTAAAAAATCACATAATTGAGACAATCGATACTTCTCTGTGGAATGCCGCCCTATGAGGTCAAATTCTGCCATAATTACTATCTCAGCCAGTAAAAAAGATGGTAAAAAATGGGAAGTTTCACGATGAGTCGGCTTACGTTCAGAATACGCACATTGCTAGCATTCGTTGTATTGTGCAGCGTTTTAATGAGTGGCACTGTTTTGGCAATGCCAGAGAACTCGGCTGGGCCAGAGAAAAGCACGCTGCCGCTGCAATTCCCGACTCTGGTTGAACATATCTATTTGCAAAACGATCGTCAGCCTTTGTGGTTGGATTTTGAGCTAGCTGCTCAGCTTCATATGCAAATCGACATATTGAGGTTAGCCGATTTTAGCCCTTTGTTTAATGAGCAAGTTGATCGCTTGCAAAACTATTATGAAGACGGCGAACTGACGTCATTCGATTGGTTGGCGACCGATACACTTTTGCTGTACATCTCCTATGTAAAAGAGATCTCCAAACACGGTAAAAGTTGGTTGTTTAACTCCCCGCAAGAGGGGGGGTTACCACGCCCATCGACGACAGAAGTGAAAAATTTGCTTGAAGCAATAAAAACTGGACGTTTAAGCGATTATATTCAAGCACTTGCACCTCCGATGATGTCAGAAAAAGGTTTTGACGATGTTTATATCGATTTACTGGTGAAGTCACAGTTCGAGCCAGAACCTTATCAGCAAGAAGGATTAAAGAAAGCCGGAGAAAACCTATCTCCTTCTGATCGCGCGATATTGGTCGCGAGGCTTGCCATCTCCGATGTTTATTTAACCATGCCATTGCGACTGATCTCATACTACGATGCCGATTTACAAAACGCGATTGAACGTTTCCAAGCCCTTCATGGCTTAGAGGTTGACGGTATTATTGGTCCCGATACAGTTAAATGGTTGAATGTCACGACAGATCAACGCTTAAAAATGCTAGCGCTTAATGCCGAACGTTCCCGTTTGTGGCCGAAGCAGCGTGAAGCCTTGGTCGTTGTGAATGTTCCTAGTTTTGAGCTAACGTATTGGCAAGGGGGAGAGGCAATTTTTGAGTCTAAAGTTGTTGTTGGGCGCACGAGCCGAAAAACACCGTTATTAGAAACAAATATGGATTCATTGATCTTAAACCCAACGTGGAATGTGCCTTGGACAATTATGGTAAAAGATATTCTTCCTAAGGCGAAAGTTAACCCCATGTATATTTTTTCTCAGCAATTTGACGTGATTGAAAGTTGGAAAAAGAAAGATCTTGTGGATCCAACACTGATTGACTGGAAAAGTGTCGAACCTAAAGAATTTCCTTACCGTTTACGTCAGCAAGCGGGCGACAAAAATGCCCTCGGCCGTTATAAGTTCAACACTCCTAACCGAAGAGCAATCTTCCTACATGACACTCCAAGCAAGCATTTATTTGAGAGTCGCAATCGAGCCTTTAGTTCAGGCTGTGTTCGTGTTCAAAATGCAGATGTGTTCGCTAAAGTACTTTTAGACTCTCTCGGCCAGGATACACAAGAAGAGTTAACGGAACGCGAAGAGCCCGATCTTCCAAATACCGCTATTGCTTTTAAGCAGCGAATACCCGTTCATATCATTTATCAAACCGTTTGGCTTCAAGATGGACAAGCACATTTCCGAGATGATGTGTATAACTACGATTTTGACGATTTCACACAAGAATAGTGACGAACTCCGAATTTTTGATGTTTTTTCATACTAGGGTAAAATTTCTTTTTGTTCAAATAGTAAGCTGCTCATTTCAGCGGGTCATATAGCTTTAGGTTTTTATTCCCGTTTGATCTATAACGTGGAAACAAGTACGGTACAGGCCTTAGCAGTATTCCACCCATGAAAAGAGCAGTATGTTTCAAAAAGATTTTTCCCGACGTGATGTGATGAAAATGGCAGCACTCGGTCTCACAGCGTCAATGGTTCCTTCATTATCCCATGCAATGCCTTCAGCACGACCTCGCAATTTAGCGATGAACAATATTCATACTGGTGAGTCTATCGAAAGCTGTTATTTTGATGGCAAAGACTACATTCAAGGCGAACTGGCGCGTATCGACTTTCTGTGTCGAGATCACCGACGCAATGAAGTCCATGCCATGGATAAAGGTTTGTTAGATCAGCTTAATCAAATCCAACGCTTGCTCAATGTTGAGTCTGAAGTAGTGATTATTTCTGGTTATCGCTCTCCGGCGACTAATGAAGCTCTAAGGTCTAAATCTAATGGCGTGGCCAAGAAGAGTTATCACATGCTCGGGCAAGCCATCGACTTTAGACTGGAAGGCGTAAAATTAAATCATGTTCGTGAAGCGGCGTTAAGTCTTCAGGCTGGTGGCGTCGGGTATTATCCTCGTAGTCAGTTTGTCCACATTGATACTGGCCCTGTTAGACGTTGGTAAGCCTTGTCAAGAGCGCTTATGGATGTCATAGTCTCGCCAATTAATTAGAAATACAGGTATGGTATGAGTCTTAAGTATCAAGTTGTTCCGGTTACTTCGTTTGCGCAAAACTGCTCAATCGTGTGGTGTGATGAAACCATGATTGGTGTTGTAATAGATCCGGGTGGGGATGTACAACAACTCGAAATGCTAATCAAAGAACTGGGTGTTAAAGTCGAGTCTTTGGTGTTAACTCATGGGCATTTAGACCATGTGGGTGGTACAGAACCGCTGGCTCAAGCTCTTAACGCTAATATTGTTGGCCCACATCAAGCGGATAACTTCTGGTTACAAGGTTTAGAAAACCAAAGTCAAATGTTTGGTTTTCCGTTAACAAAAGCGTTTGTACCAAATCGTTGGTTGGACGACGGCGATACGGTGACCTTCGGTCAACAGACTCTTCAAGTTATTCATACGCCGGGTCATACACCGGGCCACGTGGTTCTATATAGTGCAGAAGCAAAGCAAGCTTTTGTCGGTGACGTATTATTCAAAGGTGGAATTGGTCGAACTGATTTCCCTCAAGGCGATTACAACACATTGATCGATTCAATTAAGCAAAAGCTATGGCCGTTAGGCAACGATGTAGCTTTTGTACCGGGGCATGGTCCTGAATCTACATTTGGTTCGGAAAGAGTGTCTAATCCGTTTGTCGCGGACGAAATGCCACTGTACTAGTCGGTATTCCTACCGTTCTCGCTCCGCCGCTGCTAAGTAGCGGCGGGCAAGTCCAATAAATTCATCAGCACTCCTATCTAGATCCCCCTCAGCAATAAAAATATCAAAGCCAAAAAACTCTCTTTGAAAGGTCATTCGATTAGCCAGCATGGCAGATAATCCGGTATACACTTTTCCTGAAAGGTGGGTATAGGGAGTCGAATCTAAAACAATGTCTTCAAAATTAAGCTTAGGTGCTGTTTGACGAGCGCCTACATAAAGCAGAGCTCTTTGATTTAATAAGATGTCCGTGGCAATCCGAGGGCAAATCGAATCGAGATAGGGCTGATAGTCGTTTAGGCGAATTCCAACCCAGGGCAGAGGTCTGTGCCATCCGTCCTGTTGATGCGTACAAGGACCCACACTGTGTACGTCATTCCAGCGAACGACCCAACCACCTTTATAAAAATGTTGCTGTAAATGGCTCGAGGTTAACGTGAGAATGACTCGCCCTTTGATGAGGGTGAAGACTAAGAAGCTGATCACAGATAGAAAACAGATCACCGCAACTAAGCCAACTTTTAGCGTGGGCAAACTTATCAGGATCAATAAGCTGCCTATAGTACTCAAAGCAATGAATATCATGCGGTAACTAGCCGCCATGAAATTGGGTTGATTGTATAAATGCCTTGTTTCCATACTTCATACCATATAAGCACAACTTAATATTTGTCGCACAGAAAATGAGTGGAATGTTTGTTTAAATTTTAGTCGATAGTGAACAAAGTCTGCATTTTTCGAATGGCAAAGTGTCAAGGCTCTACAAAACTCATCAAAATTTTGGTATAAATCGCGCTTCAAATTTAGACCACTGCTGTATCGCAGTGAATTGGAGAGAAACTCAATGAGACTTGCTCATAAGCGCAAAGTGCAGGCAAAACTGCAAAAGCGTATTAAAGCGGTAGTTGCAAAAACAGCAGCTGCGACAAACACAGTAAAACCTGTTGCCGCGAAAGCTCCTGTTGTTGAAACAGCAACTACGACAAAAAAAGTTGATGTAGCCCTAACTCCTAAACAGCAACAAGTCCTCGACATCGTTGCTAAGTACGCTGATGGCATCAACCCTAAAGGGATAGGCCTCGAAGCTGGTCAAGAAGACGCTAAAGCAGCTTCTTGGGCAACAGGTGCTTTGAAAAAGCTACTTGAAGAAGGCCTAGTCGCAAAAGAACAGCTTGCGGGTAACAAAGTGATTTACAAGTCTCTGTAATTCATTACCTTCAGTGTTTCGAAAAAGCTCCTTTTTTAAAGGAGCTTTTTTGATCCTGCCAGCTCGAGGCTCATTAGACATTGTTGAAACCTTCACTTCTGACGTTGAAAAGTCAAAATAGTGGATCTACTTCTCAGTTTTGTATCCTTTATGTGATGCGCACTTCACGGTTAATACGTAGTTCAATATACGTTGCTTATTCTTAATATGATTTTCTCATCTAATTGAAATATAGATAAAAATAATATATTTCCTTTTTTGTACTACGTGGTAATACGTAGTACAAAAGTCTCGGTCCGGTGCTGAGGTTTCTTTTCTTTGCGTGCTCACACGAATTTCTATGACGCGGGGCTTACACCATAGTGATTAAGAACGTGAAAGTTGGGGTATCTGAAAGTTGCTCCAAATAAGAACTTACTCAAGGAACTGAATAATGAGTCTAATAAATACATCAGTGAAACGTGTCTTAAAGAGCACTGCAATTGTTGCCGCGACGTGTTTTGCTTTCGTTGCTGGAAATGCAAACGCTGCAGATAAAGTTTACCGCCTCAAATTGGCCGAGACGTGGGGACCAAACTTCCCTGTATTTGGTGATGCTACGAAAAACATGGCAAAAATGGCAGAAGAAATGTCTAACGGGCGTCTCAAAATTCGTATCGATTCAGCGAACAAACACAAAGCACCTTTAGGTGTTTTCGATATGGTTAAATCTGGTCAATACGATATGGGGCATTCAGGCTCATACTATTGGAAGGGTAAGGTACCAAACACTCTCTACTTCACATCAATGCCTTTCGGTATGACGCCAGCTGAGCAATACGCATGGTTCTATCATGGTGGTGGCATGGAGTTAATGGAGCAGGTGTATTCTCCTCATAACCTTATGTCATTCCCTGGAGGTAACACGGATATTCAAATGGGTGGCTGGTTTCAAAAAGAAATCAATAGCGTAGAAGACCTGCAAGGTCTGAAGATGCGTATTCCAGGTTTTGCGGGAGAGATACTTGCAGAGTTAGGTGCCAAACCAACCAATATCGCACCGGGTGAGCTTTATACGTCTCTAGAACGACGCACTATCGATGCACTAGAGTGGGTAGGTCCTTCACTAGACTTGCGTATGGGCTTTCACAAAATTGCACCCTACTACTACACCGGTTGGCATGAGCCTGGCTCAGAGCTTCAATTCCTGGTCAACAAGAGAACTTGGGAAAAGCTTCCTGCTGACTTACGAGAGATTCTACGCGTAGCAATGCGTACGGCCGCTTATGATATGTATACACAGGCGACTCATGAGAGCGGTAAGAACTGGGTTTCTATTAAGTCAGAATACCCTAACGTGCAAGTGAAAGACTTCCCAGTAGAGGTCATGGTAGCACTAAAAGATGCCAACGATCGCTTACTCGCAGAATATGCAAAGAAAGACGCTTTAGCTAAAGAAATTCAGGAGTCACAAGCGAGTTATCTTAAGCAGGTTCGTTCATGGACTGATATTTCACACCGAGCTTACTTAAACAGCCAAGCTCAATAACCCCGCAACCTAAAGACTGGAGCTAGACAATAGTGTGTATTGTCTAGCTCAACACTTTTCCTCCGCTATAGTAACTCATTGCTTTAGTGGAGACCTTTGAAATTCCATGGAGTTAGGAATGAGAAGCCTTATTTATATAGAGCGATTGTTCAATCGTATAGCGGACTTTTTAGGTTGGCTGTCTAGCATTTTGTTCATTTTATTGTTAGCTAATGTCGTGTACGACGTGGTTATGCGATATGCCTTTAATGATGTATCGATAGGCTTTCAAGAAATGGAGTGGCATCTGTTCTCTGCCGTATTTTTACTTGGTGTGCCTTACGCCCTGAAAGCCGGTGGACATGTAAGAGTTGATGTCTTCTATGAGCGTTTGTCGGTCAAGGCCAGAGCGGTCATCGATCTTATTGGTACTTTTGTGTTTCTTTTCCCATTCTGTTTGCTGGTTGCTTGGTTTGGTATCGACTTTGCGAAAGAAAGTTATGCTCTAGGTGAAACTTCAGGAGATCCAGGTGGGTTGCCTTACCGTTGGGTCATCAAATCTATGATTCCAATTTCATTTTTCTTTATGGCTGTTAGCGGTGTTGGTTTAGTACTGCACTCACTAAATAAAATCTTCAATCCTCATTTGCTTTACGCGAAGTCAACCGATTCTCAAGAATAAGGAAGTTTCATATGATCGGTATAGTCATGTTTATTGTTGCCTTGTTTGCGCTGTTACTAGGATTTCCAGTTGCGTTTACATTTGGTGGTATTGCTTTGATATTTGGTGTCTGGGCCGAGGGGATAGAAATGTTCGCCTTTATGCCTTATCGAATTCAATCAATTATGGAGAACACAGTCTTAATGGCGGTTCCTCTGTTCGTCTTTATGGGCTTGGTGCTACAGAAAACGAGGCTCGCAGAGCAATTGCTTGAATCCATGGGGCGCCTTTTTGGTGGTGTAAAGGGAGGGATCGCAATATCTACCGTCCTTGTTGGTGCGCTGTTAGCCGCTTCTACAGGGGTTGTTGGTGCATCCGTTGTTGCAATGGGACTCATCTCTCTTCCGGTGATGCTCAAGTACAATTATGATAAGGGGCTTGCCTGCGGCACGATTTGCGCGTCGGGCACGCTAGGTCAGATCATTCCGCCTTCCATCGTTTTAATTTTACTTGGGGATGTATTAGGCGTTCCTGTCGGGGATTTATTTCAAGCAGCGATATGGCCAGGACTCATGCTGGTGGGTGCTTATATTGTCTATATCCTTATTTATGCCAAACTGAACCCAGAGAGTGCGCAAGTTATCCCTCGTGATGAATCCATCTCACGCTCCCAAGAAGTCAGAAAAGCACTGAAAGCGGTCGTTCCGCCATTGGCGTTGATCATTGTGGTATTGGGCTCTATCTTTGCTGGCGTCGCCACGCCAACAGAATCTGCGGCTTTGGGTGGCGCAGGCGCTATCGTTCTAGCGCTGCTTTACAAGCAATTTAGTTTCAGAATGGTCTATGATGCCGCTAAAGAAACGGTGAAAGTTACCGCTATGGTTTTCGCTATATTGCTGGGTGCAACCGCGTTTTCGATGGCGTTTACTTACACAGGTGGCGACATGCTCGTTGAAGAGTGGATGTTAGAGCTACCGGGTGAAAAGTGGGGCTTTCTAATTATTACAATGTTAGTAATCCTTATTCTTGGTTTCTTTATCGACTTCGTTGAAATCTGTTTTATTATCGTTCCAATGATTGCGCCAGTTGCAGAGTTGATGGGCATCAATATGACTTGGTTTGCCATCCTGATCGCGATGAATTTACAAACGTCCTTTTTAACGCCTCCGTTTGGCTTTAGTTTATTTTACTTAAAAGGCGTCGCACCCAACGGTGTGACAACAAGGGATATTTATCGCGGTGTAATGCCATTTATTGCTATTCAGGTGGTTGTCCTTGCATCACTGCTGATGTTCCCAGAATTGTATGGAATGTGAAGCTACTTAATGTGATGTAAACGTTGTTAAAATGTAGCGCAAATTGATAGGGTAGAGGGTGTGTCTTTTGGGCATACCCTTTTTCTTTATTGCCTATTTGGGAAGGATAAATGCCCCTCAAAGCTAAGCTTATATTACTCACTATTTTGCCTGTTATGATCGTGACAGCGAGTATTGGTTGGATAACATTGCATCAAGCCAAGGCACTTGGCGAAAACGAAATAAAAATTTTTAGAGAAAGCCTGATTGAATCCAAAGAATCTGCTCTTAAGGATTCGGTGGAGATCGCATTCGCCGCTATTTCTCATATCTATAATGACCCATTTCTTGACAAAGATACTGCTCAAAACCAGGTGAAACAGATCCTTACCCAATTGCGCTTTGGCGCCGATGGTTACTTTTTTGTCTACGACAAACATGGTACCAACCTCGTCCATCCTATTTTACCAAGTCTGGTTGGGCGAAACTTATTAAAACTCCAAGACCAAGATGGTGACTACCTGATTGAGGCTTTGCTATTCCAAGCTCAATCCGGTGGAGGCGTACATGAATACAAATGGCAAAAGCCCTCAAGTGGCGAAGTCGTTCCAAAGCTTAGTTATGCATCATGGCTTGAAGAATGGGAGTGGATGGTAGGAACCGGACTCTACATAGAAGATGTAGGTAGAGAAGTACAAGCGTTACGTACTGAAATCAACAATAATATACAAACAACCGTTTTTTCTATCGTGGTTATCTTAGCCGTCACCGTCGCTGTCATTATCGTGTTGACTCTTGCAATTAATTGGCATGAGCACAAACTCGCCGACAGAAACCTAAAAGAGCTTGCTCACAAAACGGTCATGTTCCAAGAAGATGAGAAGAAGCATCTTGCGAGGGAGTTGCATGACGGTGTGAATCAGCTCCTAGTGTCGGCCAAATGTCATTTAGAGTTACTGGGCCAACAAGAGGGGGGAGTATTGTGTCAGGCTCACTTAGATAAATCACAAAGTTCGTTGTCCAAGGCGATAACGGAAGTTCGACGTATCTCCCACAACCTGCGTCCAAGTGCGCTAGATGATATTGGACTTGAGGCGGCTCTGACTACTTTGCTGCAAGACTTTAAGGCGTACTCTAAATCGGAAACCGAAATCATATTGGATACTCAACCAGGAAAGTTGAAATCTGAGATTGCCACGACATTATATCGAGTCGTCCAAGAGTCGCTCAATAACATTGAAAAACACGCGAATGCCAGCAAGGTCGATGTGTATCTACAGCAATTTGGTGATGTGTTGCAATTGTTGGTGCGAGACGATGGTGTGGGTTTTGATGTGAATAATGCAATAAAAAGAAAAGGGATAGGATTGCGAAATATGCGCGAGCGTGTCGAATTTATTGGTGCCGAATTTGAAATTATGAGCGATTACGATTCTGGTACAGAAATAACGGTGTTACTTGACCTAAAGGGAGCGATGCGATGAGTAAAGCTATTCGAGTGGTGATTGTGGATGATCATCAAGTAGTACTTGAAGGATTTTCAGCTCGGCTAGAACGTGAACTAGATATTGATGTGGTCGCAACAGCGTCTAATGGTCTAGAGGCGATTGAGGTTGTAAAGTTACATCAACCAGATGTGGTTTTGATGGATGTTAGTATGCCAATTATGAACGGAATCGAAGCCACCGAGCTGTTAAAAGAAGATGCACCAGAAGTTAAGGTACTTATGCTTACCATGCATGATAATCGCGAGTACATAATGAAGGTCATGCAGGCTGGTGCGGTAGGCTACATGTTAAAAGAAATTTCTGCAGATAAAATGGTGCAGGCAATAAAAACGGTGAAACAGGGTTCAACCTATTTCTGTGAATCGGTCACTCAAACACTGTTTTCTCAGCCAATTAACTCAGCACGAGCAAAGGTTAATCCGTTAAGTCGTCGTGAAGAAGCGGTTCTGAAAATGGTCGCTCAAGGCAACAGTAGTAAGAAAATAGCACTGTATTTAAACATCAGTTATCGCACTGTTGAAACCCACCGACAGAACATCAAACATAAGCTTGATCTGCATTCTACTGCCGAGTTAGCCAAGTATGCGATTGATCGTGGAATGGTGTGAAGCTATTGGCATATTTGAGGCAGAATATTAAAGATTTTTTACTCTAAAAATTAGGACATTTTTCTCTAAATTTGGGAAAAACTCTCAGAATTTGTTAAACTAAACAAGATATTCAACACAAGTGACTGCCCCTTAAGGGGAAGGAAATTGTTTACCACTCACATTGAGTGGTGTTTTTTTATTAGTTCTTGTGTCAACAAGAGAGGGGATATGACCAAAGGAATTGACAAGTATAGTATCGACAGTACGGACTATACTATTGGCCAAGATAACGTTCAAAAATGGGGTTTTGATGTACATAATCCTGTGTTTGGATTTAGTGCGGGTTTCATCGCTTTATTTTTATTGCTCACAGTGATCGTTGATGCTGAAACGGCAAAAGCGACACTCGACGGTATTAAATGGCAGATCATTAATAGTTTTGATTGGCTGTTTATGTGGTCTGGTAATATTTTTGTCGTTTTCTGTTTAGCGTTAGTGGTTTCGCCTTTCGGTAAAATTCGCCTGGGCGGCAATGAGGCGACAGCTGACTTCTCATTTATGTCTTGGTTAGCAATGCTTTTTGCAGCAGGTATGGGTATTGGTTTGATGTTCTGGAGCGTTGCAGAACCAGTAGCGTACTTCACGGGATGGTATGAAACACCACTGAATGTCGCTGCAAATACCGAAGAAGCGAAAAGCTTAGCAATGGGCGCTGTGATGTTCCACTGGGGTCTTCACCCATGGGCTATCTATGCGGTAGTGGCACTGTCACTCGCATTCTTTACCTACAATAAAGGGTTACCACTGTCGATACGCTCGATTTTCTATCCTATTTTGGGCGATAGAGCGTGGGGCTGGCCAGGACACATCGTCGATATTCTCGCGGTACTTGCAACGTTGTTTGGGCTTGCAACGTCTTTAGGTTTAGGTGCACAACAAGCAGCAAGTGGTATTCATCATGTCTTTGGGTTGGAATCGGGCATGGGGCTGCAAATTGCGGTTATTGCTGTTGTGACTCTTTTGGCTGTGGTATCAGTTATTCGTGGTATTGATGGCGGTGTTAAAGTCATTAGTAACGTCAACATGGTTGTCGCATTTGTTCTCCTCATTATGGTTGCGCTTATTGCGTACGCAGTGACTTTTGGCTCTATACCAACAACCTTTATGGCTTACGTGGAAAATATCATTCCATTGAGCAACCCGCATGGTCGTGAAGATGAAGCATGGATGCACGGCTGGACAGTATTCTATTGGGCATGGTGGATCTCATGGTCCCCATTTGTAGGTATGTTCATTGCGCGTGTGTCTAAGGGTCGCACGATTCGCCAATTCATTACAGCCGTGCTAATTGTACCAACAGTGGTGACTATTGTTTGGATGTCAGTATTCGGTGGCTTGGCCATTGATCAAGTGATTAATCAAGTGGGTACACTAGGTGAACATGGTCTACGAGACGTACCACTAGCAATGTTTGAAATGTTCGATGCACTGCCATTTGGCACTGTATTGTCGATGATTGCTATCGTTCTTGTACTGGTTTTCTTTATTACGTCATCTGATTCAGGCTCATTGGTTATCGACAGCATCACGGCTGGTGGTAAAGTCGATGCACCTGTTACTCAGCGCGTTTTCTGGGCGTTTATGGAAGGTGCGATTGCGGTAGCATTGCTTTGGATTGGTGGTAGTGAAGCCATTCAGGCACTGCAAGCTGGCGCGATTTCGACAGCTCTACCGTTCACTATTATTTTGTTGCTTATGTGTGTCAGCCT
This sequence comes from Vibrio gelatinilyticus, assembly GCF_022836845.1. GTDB lineage: Bacteria > Pseudomonadota > Gammaproteobacteria > Enterobacterales > Vibrionaceae > Vibrio > Vibrio gelatinilyticus. Next base: position 45,825 of record NZ_JAJNNZ010000001.1, on the reverse strand, counting down.
TCTGATGGGTATGAGAACGGAAGAAAAATACAGGTAACGGCTTTCTCGATGAGTTAGGTCAGTTAATTAAAAAACCACCTTAGAATACTAAGGTGGTTTTTTTATAGTGCTAAGCGATGGCTTTGTTTTGCAAGCGAGCGATCTTTTGTAAGAGGTCACAGACTTGCAAAAGAAATTAGACTTGCAAAATTATTAAGGATTGGCGATTAATATCTTCTTAGCTTTTAGCATCGGCAGAATTATAACCACAAATCCTCTATATCCGTATCGGGGCTAAAGTGGTAAGACACTTGAGCCTGCAGTAACTCGGCGGTGGCTATTGCATCCGTTAATGCATTATGGGGTGGGTAATCAGGAAGCCCATACCGTCTTCGAGTTTGGCCAAGACGAACAGAATCTGCCACTTTGCCTTTTATCCTATTAATGATGCCGCTACTGGCTTTTTTCTGGTAGTCAGACTCGATTTGTAGGGTGTCTAAAACAGGGAATTCTATTCCTTCACCTATCATTCTATCGAGTGCGTTGTTTAGAAATTCCCGCTCTATTCGCCGATAGTGAACGACGACAATCTTACCTGATAGCGCTGAAAGCACTTCTTCGAGAATGTCATTGAGTTTCGGAGCATCAACAATGTCATTGTGGGTGATGCCGTGAATGACAACGGACCCTTCTTCGAGCTTTGCTTTTGGGCGCACGGTCCAATGTTGGGCTTTGCCTAAACGTATACGCGATAGGCTGAAAGGGACAGTGCCTATCGAAACAATACCATCACTTTCAGGGTCTAAGCCTGTAGTTTCTATGTCTAACGCAACAAACTCAATGTCTTTGAGAGGCGTATTACCGGGCATCACGCCGCACTGATAATAGTCTACAAGACGATGATCTTTAGCCTGATGAGCCAAAGACGCAAATTTGTTTGGCCACGGTATTCTTGGGGTTTGGAATAAACGTTTAATCATGCTACCTACTTAAAGCTGTTGCTGGCTTGGTAGCGGAATTTCAAAAAGTTTTGACCGTTACTTAAGATTTGGAATGCATCCTTAAGGTTGCGGCGTTCAAAATCCGATAGATTCTCTGGCTCAATATTGTTATCTGGATCAATATGTTGCTCGACATCGTAGGCTTGATGGCGGATTCGGACCATCGAGATGAACTCCATAGCATCTTTGAGATCTTTTGCCCTTCCTTTAGGCAAAATCCCAGCATCCATAATGTCGTCCAGTCGTTCGAAGGAGTTCTTTGAGCGTGAACCAACGGCGAGAGCATGGACACGAATGAGATCAGCCAGTGGCGCTGTGCCTCGACGTTTTAGGTTTATGGAATTGTTATGCTGACCATCTTTTTCCATAACAAAGTCCTTAAAGAAACCAAGGGGTGGCTTTCGATTGAGCGCATTTCGGGCCAGGCAAGCTAAAAAACGGTTATTCTTGCGTGCACGTCGTATGATAAATCCGTTAAGTTGCTCTGCCCATTTTAATCGCCCATAGACGCCATCTAGATCGAAAAAAATTGAAGCGTTAAGCAGGGCTTTTGGGTTTGGATCGTCTATCCAATCAGCGAAACATTCTTCCCATTCCTTACGCGTCATGCGCCACATCGGATTGGTGGCCATAATATCGCCTGTACAGTAGTGGTAGCCGCATTTAGCGAGAGCGTCACATACAAACTTAGCCAGAGAGGCAAAGTACTCGCCGTGTTCTTTCTCGTTATAATCGTTATCAAGAATAATGGCGTTATCTTGATCGGTCACTAATAACTGTTCATCGCGGCCCATTGAACCCAAGGCAACAAAACAATAAGGAAGTGGAGGGCGCCCGAGTTCCTCTTCTGCAAGTTCAATAATTCGCTGTTTAAAGCTGCGACCGATAACCGACATTGCGGAGCCAACCATGTGGGAGTTCGCGTCCTCATTCACCAAACGCACAAAACTGTCTTTTACCTGTTCAGACAGCACTTGCAATTCATCAACGGATTGTTGTTGGTATATGCTGCTGACGAGCAGCAGTGAATTTTGTGATTCATAACGAACAATGTCAGTGGTTTCGATGATGCCAAGTGGCTTTTTGTTTTTAAGCACTGGGAGGTGATGAACGTTATAGCGTAACATCGTCAGCATCGCTTCATACACATACGCATTGTGATCAAGCGAAATAACATCGCTTGACATGACATCACTGACTGGCCCCTGGGGGTCAAGGCCTTGTGCTATTACGCGAGTACAGAGATCACGGTCGGTGATGATACCTATGACCGGTGAACTGTCATCATCGTCTTCTTCGACAATCTCAGGATCGATCACTAGCAGTGAAGACACTTGTTCATCAGCCATGGTCATGGCTGCTTGCTGGATAGAACACTGTTTTTCGATGATAGGCGCGTCTCTGGTGAGTAATGTTCTAACTTTCGATGTCGTAAGGTCATTGGATTCAGAGTTCGTTGAAATGGTCTGCCTAAGTCGCACACTGTCTTCGACTTCAACAAAGTCAGCAAAGGAATCAAAGCCGTCATACAACTCTTGAAAGACATCAGCAGGGATACAATAAACCAGCGAGTCTTCCGTTGCTTTAGCGGGGAAACGAACTTTATTATTAGTCAGTAGTCCCATTTGGCCAAAGATATCACCTTCATCTAGCCGATTGTAAAGTTCACCTTTACGACGGTAAATTTCAACGACGCCACTTCGAACCATATAAAGATCTTGAATATCATCCCCAAAATGGATGATGGGAGTATCTTCACGGAAATAGGAAATCTCGACACTTTTTGTTACGTAAGCCAGTGTTTCTTCCGGTAACTCATCGAAGGGAGGGTGTGTTGCGAGAAAGTTCTGAATCTCGACCAGTTCTACGTCCATGGAAAGCCTTATTGGAAACGATATCTACTTTCAATACTACTACATGGCGTGATTTGAGTACAAAAAAGGCCAGTAAAACTGGCCTTTATTTTCAATGTAATAGCAGCTGTTACAGCACAGCTGCGATGCCTTTACATAATGGGTTCATATTTGACTTCGTCATTCCAGCAACACTAATGCGACCAGAACCAACAATGTAGATACCAAACTCTTCTTTCAGGCGAGTCACTTGTTCTTTAGAAAGGCCAGAGAATGAGAACATGCCATTTTGACGTTCAATAAAACTAAAGTCAGCGTTCACGCCTTCTGCTTTGAGTGTAGATACGAACAATTCGCGCATTTCTTGGATGCGGTCGCGCATCTCTGCCACTTCTTGTTCCCATTCAGCGCGCAGTTCTACGTTGTTTAGGATGTGAGTCACCACAGCACTACCATGAGCAGGAGGGTTCGAATAAATAGAACGAATAATGCTTTTCACCTGTGAGAATGCCGTTGTCGCGACTTGCTCATCTGTAGCAACTAACGTAAATGCACCCACACGCTCGTTATACAGACCAAAGTTTTTAGAGAACGAACTTGCCACTAAAATTTCATTGTTGAATTGTGCAAAAATACGCAAGCCTTGAGCGTCTTCTTCTACGCCTTTAGCAAAACCTTGGTAAGCGAAATCGAAAAGTGGCACTAGGCCCTTATCAGCCACTAGTTGTGCAAGAACTTGCCATTCTTCCAGAGTAGGGTCGATGCCAGTAGGGTTATGACAACATCCATGCAGTAGTACGATGTCACCCGCGGATGCTTGCTCCAGATCCGCCATCATGCCAGCAAAATCTTTGTCTTTCGTTTCTGCATCATAATAACGGTATTGAGCTGTCTCAATACCGGCTGCAGAAAATACGCCGTTGTGGTTAGCCCAAGTTGGGTTGCTGATCCAGATCTTTACGTCGCCTAGTTGGCGCTTAATGAACTCACCGGCTACACGCAGAGCGCCTGTTCCACCGGGTGCTTGCGCTGTTTTTGCGCGTTTTTGAGTGACGATATCAGAATCATCGCCAAAAAGAAGTTTTTGTACAGCCAATCCGTATTCTGCGGTGCCTTCAATTGTAAGATAAGACTTGGTTTTCTCTGTTTCTAAAAGTGCAGCTTCTGCTTTTTTTACCGTTTTAAGAACGGGGGTTTCGCCATTCTCATTTTTGTAAATGCCAACACCAAGGTTAATTTTATCCGAGCGAGTGTCTTGTTTAAATTCTTCAGTCAGGCCAAGAATCGGGTCCGCTGGGGCTGCTACAACTTTTTCAAACATAATCTTCATCCATGTTAATTGAAGGGGTAAAAGATGACCAAGTACAATACATACAACAGGTTATTTATACCTCTCGCTGTTGAGGGTTACAACCACAATAGAGAAGAAAAGCGAAATTTATTTTGATTTGAAACAGAAAAGGACGTTAATGCCGTATTTATATAAGATAAGTAGTTAGATCTATGCCACTAAAGAGGCGGAGAATAATCACCGCCTCATTTGTAATCGTTATCATGAATCCTTAGTCTTCATCTTTTTGCTTATTAATGTGTTTGACGATGGCCGCGGTAGCATGTTCTTTGGTTGCTTCTTCCCCTTCTTCTAATTCAAGCGGTTCTTTAGGATAAATTCCCATAGAATCTTCAGCAATGTGGAGCCAATCCGGATGCCAGAAGCAAGGCTGTCCGTTTGGGCCACTCCAACGATGTACTCCGTTGCTTTCGCCGTGATAGTCGATGTGAGTTTCATTGTACTTAGTCATATGAGTACCTTCCATTTTAATGAAGTACATTAAAAATATAGTTAGGCAATCAACAAGCTGCAACAGTGATGGCACAATGCAGAGGTAATAAATTTGGAATAAAAAAAGGCCACCCAAGGGTGGCCTTTTAATAGTAGAAATTGTTTTAGAAGTTTGCACTTCTTGGGGTACGTGGGAATGGGATCACGTCACGTACGTTGCCCATACCTGTAACATAAGAGACTAGACGCTCGAAGCCAAGACCAAAGCCTGCGTGAGGAACGGTGCCGTAACGACGTAAATCACGGTACCAGCTCATGTGCTCAGGGTCGATACCCATCGCAACCATACGCTCATCAAGAATATCTAAACGTTCTTCACGCTGTGCACCACCAATGATTTCACCAATGCCAGGGGCTAGAACGTCCATTGCTGCAACGGTTTTGCCATCATCGTTTAAACGCATGTAGAAAGCTTTAATATCTTTCGGGTAGTTCTTAACGATAACCGGCGCTTTGAAGTGCTCTTCAGCTAGGTAACGTTCATGCTCAGAAGACATGTCGATGCCCCACTCAACGTCAAACTCAAATTTTTTGCCAGAATCAAGCAGGATTTGGATTGCGTCTGTGTAGTCCACCTGTGCGAAATCAGCGTCTACAAATTGCTCTAAACGTGAAATAGCTTGTTTGTCGATACGTTGAGCAAAGAACTCAAGGTCATCACGGCGTTCTGCTAGTACGGCTTTGAAAACATACTTAAGCATGTCTTCTGCAAGTTTCGCTACATCGTCAAGGTCAGCAAACGCAACTTCAGGTTCAACCATCCAAAACTCAGCTAAGTGACGGCTGGTGTTTGAGTTTTCAGCACGGAATGTTGGGCCGAATGTGTATACTTTGCTTAGTGCACAAGCGTAAGCTTCAGCATTAAGTTGACCAGATACGGTTAGGAAGGTCTCTTTACCGAAGAAATCTTCGTTGTAATCGACTTGACCTTTGTCTGTTAGAGGAAGGTTTTCCATGTCTAGCGTTGATACGCGGAACATTTCACCTGCGCCTTCAGCATCCGAAGCTGTAATCAGCGGTGCAGAAGTCCAGAAGAAGCCCTGCTCATGGTAAAAGCGGTGAATCGCTTGAGATAGGCAGTTGCGTACACGAGCAACAGCACCGATCACGTTAGTGCGCGGGCGAAGATGGGCCACTTCACGAAGATACTCGATAGAGTGACGCGTTTTCGCCATTGGGTAAGTGTCAGCGTCTTCAACCCAACCAACCACTTTAACGTCTGTCGCTGCAAGTTCAAAATCTTGACCTTTTGCTGGAGACTCAACGATAGTTCCTGTGACTTCAACAGAGCAACCCGTTGTTAGCTTCAGAACTTCTTCGTCGTAATTATTAAGATTATTAGGGACCACGGCCTGAATCGGGTCGAAACAAGAGCCGTCGTAAATGGCAAGGAAAGAGATTCCGGCTTTGGAATCACGACGTGAACGGATCCAGCCGCGTACAGTGACTTCACTGTCGACAGCTAATTTACCGCTTAGTACGTCTGTTACAGGCGCGTAAGTCATGTTGTGTATATTCTCCATAGAGGTAAAAGCACAACCCAACACTGTTTGTTTTTTCGACATAGTGTTGGGTTGCCAATAATTTTTCATTTTCAGGGTGACATATTACCTGTCAAATTTCTCTCTTCAACCTTTATTATGGTTTGAAAGGACAAATTGGTTAAGTAATGACTCAAGCCGGAGTGAGAGCTGCTCTAAATCGACGCTAATTTTATGTGCTCTAGATGCCGAATTGGAGGTCTCGTTAGCATGTCGGGTAATGGTGTCAGCTTTTTTGCTCACCTCATTATTTAATACTGAAGTCGTGTGAGTTTGCTGTTGCACATCGCTTGCAAGTGCAGTGGTCCGTTGAATTTCGTCGTTGACTTGATTCATGCGATCGGCGAGCGCGTAGACTTCGTTTGAACCTTGATGGGCTCGCTTGGAGACGTTTTCTACCGAGCTCAGTGCTCCGTCGCTGTCCTGTTTAAACTGAGAAAGAATAGTTTCTATATCACTGGTTGCATCTGTTGTGCGGCTAGCGAGCTGTCTAACCTCATCGGCAACAACAGCAAAGCCTCTGCCTTGTTCACCGGCTCGAGCAGCTTCAATGGCCGCATTTAGCGCAAGCAAATTGGTTTGGTCAGCAATTCCCTTAATGACATCAAGTATGTTCGATACGTCTTGAGTTTGTGAATTTAGCTGACAGATATCACTTGCCACACTGTCGATTTCAGCCACGAGGGATCGAATTTCTTCACTCACAGTGGTCGCTTTTTGGGCGCTTTGCTGAGTCAAATCGTTGGTGTGCGCCATTAATTCTGATGCTTTTTCTGTCGCTTGATCAACTTGCTTTTGCTGGTTATTGACTTGTTCAACATGAGACTGAACATCTGATGTTTCATTAAGTTGTTGATTTGCCGTGCTATCAGTGTATTCAGCGATTTGGGTTAATTGTACGGCACTGTGACTGAGCTGATGGGAGGTCTCTTGAACGTGGTGTAAACTTGTTGATACTGAATCGATAAAAGTGTCGATATCTGTTGCAAGATCTCCGATCTCATCATTTTGGTTTATATGGAGTTTTTGTGATAGGTCCTGATTTTGACTCACCGCAGCCATATAGCGAGAAGTTCTCTGAATTGGTCCAACGATAAAGCGGCGAGTAATAAGCAGCGTTGATAAATAGCCGAGTAGGGCAATGGCCACCATAATTGCAATGGCTATGAAGGTTCTTTGGTTTATTAATGAGTTGACATGATTGAGGTTGTATTCGATTCGAATAGCGCCAAGCACTTCGCCTTCTTCTGTCATGTGGCAACTAATGCAGTTGGTACCACGATAATTGTCACTGGCTTTCATTGGTAAAGCGATGACGACACCTTGTCCCCAGGCGGCGTTAATAGGCTCGATCACTGTTTCACCCGAAAGAGCACGGCGGTCAATATCGTCAACAGGCGATTGGCCCTTTAGGCCTGCACCATAGAGCTTTGTTACTGCATTACCCCTAAGTACTCGAACGTCTTCGATACTTTCTTGAGCCAGTGCTTTTTGTCTGAGAGTTTCCTTTTGAGCCATGGTTCCAGTGATCATCATCATGTTCAAACTATCAAAGTAGTTACTAGCTTTATCATGTAATTGCTCACTTAATATCGAAAAAACCAGTTCCTTTTGTTGATTATATTGGTATGCAGTAGACGATATCACGACGACACCAAATACCACCGAGAGAGTGATAAGTAATTTAGAGGTTATTGAAAATCGCATATTGTTACTATTTGGTTATCTTTAGTGGCTGACTGAGCGATGTTAGGTGAATAGCTCTCACTATTTAAAGGTAATTTTCTACAAAATATCGACTAAGTCATGATTTTTAACAACTTTTCGTTATTTCTGAGAATTAAAACAATGGCGGGTTTGTTCTGAATCATCGTCATGGACGGTATTGGTAAGTAAGGCAGATAGAGCACCGTCAGAACAGTGATTGATTTGTAGCACTGGCGCTTGAGTTGGTGTGTGGTTTTCAGTACGATTGCGTGTCAATAATTAGTTAGAGTATTCCTATGAAGACCGAGTTATACAAAGAGTTTATGTTTGAAGCGGCACATCACCTGCCAAACGTGCCAGAAGGTCACAAGTGCGGCCGTTTACACGGACACTCTTTTCTAGTTCGACTTTATGTTGAAGGTGAAGTAGATCCGCATACTGGCTGGGTTGTTGACTTTGCTGAAATTAAAGCTGCATTTAGACCCATTTATGACCGCCTTGATCACTACTATCTCAACGATATTGAGGGGTTAGAGAACCCAACGAGTGAAGTTTTGGCTAAATGGATTTGGCAACAGCTTAAACCAACGTTGCCGCTATTGAGCAAAGTTGAGATTAAAGAGACGTGTACCGCTGGCTGCATATACGTAGGGCAGTAGGTTTAGCGTTGACTTGCAGAAAAAGAAAACCCAAGCAATAGCTTGGGTTTTTTGTTGCGTAATTGACAATCCCTATTAACAAATCACTTTAATCGCGAGTCCGCCTTGTGACGTTTCACGATATTTCGCGTTCATATCCTTACCCGTCTCCAACATAGTTTCGATAACCTTATCAAGAGATACACGAGGGGCAGATGCACGTCGAAGTGCCATGCGAGTTGAATTGATGGCTTTAACTGCCGCGATACCATTGCGCTCAATGCATGGAACCTGAACTTGTCCCGCTACAGGGTCACAGGTTAATCCCAGGTTGTGTTCCATCGCGATTTCAGCGGCCATACAAACTTGCTCTGGGCTTCCGCCCATTAACTCAGCAAGCCCTGCAGCTGCCATAGAACAGGCCACGCCAACTTCGCCCTGACAGCCGACTTCTGCCCCGGAGATAGAAGCGTTTTTCTTATATAAACCTCCAATGGCGCCAGACGCTGCGAAAAAGCGGATATAGTCTTTTTCTGTGACCGTTTGAATGAACTTATCGTAGTAAGCTAATACGGCTGGAATGATGCCACAAGCACCGTTAGTCGGAGCGGTAACAACGCGTCCGCCGGCTGCATTCTCTTCATTCACAGCGAAAGCAAACATGTTGACCCAATCAACAACGGCCATAGGATCGGTGGTGGTTTTTTCGGAAGTGATCAATTGCTGACGAAGTGCCGCTGCGCGACGAGGAACGCGCAAGGGACCGGGTAGAATGCCTTCGGTATTCATACCGCGTTCCATGCATTCACGCATCGTTTTCCAGATACTGGCAAAATAGCTGCGCACTTCCTCTTGAGAGAATAGAGCGTGCTCATTGGCCATTACTAAGGTACTAATTGAAAGGCCGTGCTCTCTACATTGAGAAACGAGTTCCTCGGCGTAGTTAAAATCATAAGGCACTTTGATTGCCGAAGTCGTTTCTTTGCCGAAGTTTTCTTCGTCGACAATGAAACCACCGCCAATAGAGTAATAGGTTTTAGAGTAGGCTTTGTCTTCACCAATCCAGGCATGGATTTGCATACCATTTTCGTGCAGTTCTAAATTGGATGAGTGGAAATTCATTCCGCCATCATTTGGAAAAGAAACGGTGTGACAGTGCATGCCAACAGGAAGTCGTTCCGTTTCTTCTACACGCGCAATAAAGCTTGGGATCGAATCGATATCCACTTTTTCTGGGCTGTTACCTGCTAAACCCATAATGATGGCAATATCGGTGTGGTGGCCTTTCCCTGTCAGTGATAATGACCCATAGATATCTACGGTGATTTTAGTGATGTCACGTAACTTGCCCATTGAGCGCAAATCATCAATAAACTCTTTACCTGCTTTCATCGGACCAACGGTGTGTGAACTTGATGGGCCAACACCGATTTTATAGATGTCGAATACACTGATCATACTTGAAACCTCATTAGAAAGGGCTCCTAAAATGGAGCCCTATTTTAGTTATTATCTTTATTCAAATATTACGTTCGGTTTAGAAGATACCGTTGATAGCAGACGTTACTGCTGCAAAGCCACATACCGCTGTGAAGATTTGGGCCACTTTAGATGTTTTGTACTTCGCCATAGCAGGAACTTTGTTCATTGCAAAAATAGGCAGTAGGAACAAAATAGCGGCAATCATTGGTGCGCCAAGATCTTCGATCATGCCCAAGATATCTGGGTTGATGATAGCAACAGCCCATGTTGTTAGAACGATGAAAAGCAATGAACCTTTCTCAATCTTAGCTTCAGATGCGTTAGTACGAGATTTCGCCAGACCAACAAGACCTTCTTGAGCACCAAGGAAGTGACCAAAGTAGCTCGATGTAATCGCAGCGAAAGCAACAACAGGTCCTAAGACAGAGATAAGGGGAGATTCATGGATGTTGGCTAGGTAAGAAAGAACACTGATGTTTTGTGCTTGTGCTTCAGATAATTGCTCTGGAGAAAGAGACAGTACTACAGAGAATACGAAGAACTTGACAAAGCCCATCAACATCATTGCTGCGCCGCCGGTAATGCCGTCAGTTTTCTTAACAGCGTTTTCACCGTGAGTTAGGCGCTGTTCTTTGGTGAACTGGCTGATGATAGGGCTGTGGTTGAAAGAGAACACAATCATAGGAAGAGCTAGCCAAATCATGACAGGCATTGCGCTCCAATCTGGGCTAACAGAAACCATAGATGTATTCCAATCTGGGATCAGATAGAAAGACAGAGCGAGTAAAATGAACACAAGAGGGTAAACAAGCGCTGATGTTATTTTCAGCATGAGTTCTTTACCAAACAAAATACCCGTAGTCATCATGGCAATCAAAGAGCCTGACAGCAACCAGCGCGGAATTGATGCCATACCAACTTGGTTGACTAGAAACGAATCGACAGTGTTAGTAATACCAACACCGTAAATCAGAACAATAGGGTAAATCGCAAAAAAGTAAGCAAAGGTGATAAGGTTTGCGCCAGTTTTACCGAAGTGTTCTTCTACAGTTTCACTAATATCAGCGTTTGGATTCTTAGCAGAAAGAATAAAACGAGCTAATGATTTATGTGCAAACCACGTCATTGGAAATGCGATTAATGCAAGGATTGCTAATGTCCAGAATCCACCAGCACCAGCACGAATAGGTAGAAATAGAACGCCGGCACCAACCGCAGTGCCGAATAGAGAAAGAGCCCAAGTGAAATCTTTATAAGTCCACTTAGATGAAGCGCGACCCGCTGTCGCAGCTGTAGTTGTATTCATAGTTAACACTCATTTTTTGGGAACAGGAAATAAGTCGACGTGGAGTTTGCATGCTTTTTTCAACGAATAATTAGATCTATGTCATATTCCGCTCGGTCTTATTCGTGGCAATTATGATTCTTTAATCTGGATCACGAAAATAACGTGCTACACATTAGGATGGCTTGGCCTACTCATTAGATAAACTAATTAATAATCAAAGCAAACGCTTGCGTGTTATGTTTGAGTGACACACTGCGGTCTTCATGCCTGTGTCGGAAAGGTGTTTGAGTCTTTTAGCGAGTCACGAAGGAAATTTGGCGTTGTACCGCTTGAATGATCTGTGCTGTCACGCCCCAGATAAAATGTTGTTGGTAGGGAATAGCAGAGACCTCGTGAAACTGGTTATTGACAAAAAATTGGTCGCTTTTGAGGTTCTCGGAGTCGAGCAAAAAGGATAGAGGCACTTCAAATAGAGAATCGACTTCGTTACTGTCTATGAGGGGCGTATATGCGTTTGAAATAAACCCAACCACAGGGGTAACCGAAAATCGACTAATGGTTTTCAAAGTTGGTAGCGTGCCAACTATCTCTATCTGGTCGGCAAAGATACCTATTTCCTCTTCCGTTTCCCTGATAGCAGTATCGATGATGGTACGATCATGATGTTCTCTTTTTCCCCCAGGAAAGCTAATTTGTCCAGGGTGATGTTTTAGGTGTTTCGCCCTAGCGGTTAGAATAACATTAAGTTCTTGATTTCGCTCCACCAATCCAATCAATACGCCGGCTTCTCTTAATTCTTGGTTTTGAATATGAGCGACGCGTGCAGAAACTTTAGTGCTGTAACCTTTAGATAGCGATAACTGAAAAGAATTCAGGAAGGTCTGTCGATCCATTTGGCAAACTCTCTCCAAATTACGTTATTGTTTGGTAACAAAGTAGTCGTTTATCTGAACGTTGATATGGTTTAATCCTTCGATCGCTGCGTCGATATCCGCTTTGTCTGGTGCAGTATTATCACGTGACATACCCTCAATGTTTTCTAACCTGGTTACGGTTTCTTCCTCGCCAAAACTGGCTAGGATCCCCTTAAGAGAGTGCGCGGCAATGAACAGTTGAGGCCAGTCTTGTACGGCGTATAACGCTTCAATAGTTTCAGCACTATTGTTGTGCTCTTCGATATACGCCTGAAAAACGGCTAGAATGATCTCGTCATCGTTGTCCATATATTCTCTTAGCACATCAAAATTTATCATTAATCACTCCCCAAACATCCTTAAACCGAATCAAATATTAAGATACTTCAAAACGACAATCCTGTTAGATGAAATTAATCTTAATCATCATATAGTTAGAAAATAGTATAACAGAGTTAAAATTGGAAATTGATTTTGGCGATATAAACGATGGAACTAGAACCAATGAAATATCCATTAATCATGCGGGTTAAACTTTGATGCATAGCATATTCATGCCTATGATTACGTTTGCGATGCCTATCAAGGAATGACTATGACGTTGTTGGTCAAGGGTTGAACAACAGCTGGCAGTGGAGAATTTCATGGAAGAACGAAAGGTACACAAACGTTTATCAAATAAACCGAGCTTCAAGCGCACGCATACTGTGATGAGTGGTGGTGACTTCTACTCACAATATATTAGTGAAGTTGTCAGTATCGATCTACTCACAGCAGAGCAAGAAGTTCACTTTGCCACATTAGCGCGTCGAGGTGATCTAAAAGCCAGAGATACTCTAATCGAATCTAACCTTCGTTTGGTTGTGAAGGTTGCAAGAAGTTATAGCAAGCGAGGGCTTAGCAATCACTCACTTCTAGATTTGATAGAAGAGGGTAATCTAGGTCTGATGAAAGCGATTGAAAAATTTGATCCTGAAAAAGGTTTTCGCTTTAGTACTTATGCTGTTTGGTGGATCAGGGAAAGTATTGACTCCTCCCTTATGAATACAGGACGAACTGTCCGGCTACCCGTTCATATCATAAAAGAAATTAATCGCTTATCTAAGCAAACGAAATTGATGGGTGATGAACTCAACAGAGCACCATCAATCAAAGAAATAGCACAGCAGGTACAGCAATCACAACAACACGTTAGTCAACTGATAGACATGAGTGGTTTTATTGAATCCAATTCATCTGTGGATGTCGTAGATCAGGTTTATTTAACATTGGAAACTTGTGAGTCTACCTCAATCCCCGAGCCCTGCCAGAACTGCCATGATGAAGAATTACAAAAATGCTTAGAAGCGATGGTGTTGAATCTGCCAGATAAATACAAGGACATATTGATTTATCGCTATGGGCTTTTTGGTCACGAGATTAAGACGTTAGAAAGATTAGGGGAAACCTATAATCTGTCAAAAGAACGAGTCAGACAATTACAGCAAGAAGCAGTACAGAAACTTCGAAGCAGGTTTAAGTTTGAAGGTTTAGTCGATGATTAGTTTATGAACTTGGGTTAATGCACCAGCCGAGCATTAGTGGACTTTGCTAGAAGTAAGCGCAAATAATGCTCCATGTCAGAGTCGTCACTGTCTGATAACATGCGTTGCAATGCAGCGTAATAGGCTTTGTTTCTGAGTAGCTGAAGGAAGATTTTATCAAGCTGTTTTAACCGAGACTCTAGCAATGTTATGTAATGATCCTTATCCGAAGTATCAAGTTGTTTAAGTGCGATCAATGGGGAAAACACGTCTCTATACCAGCAGTCAATGATATCACGCAGCTCAATCTCCTCTTGAGGCACAAGGGCTTCTGTTAACGCTTTACCATTCGGTAAAGGCCGACTGTATGTAGTATCAAATTTGGTCCGCACATTTTTATACATAAACAATGAACCCATGTATTACCTGTATCAATAAATCTAACAGTAAATGGCCTGACTTTCTCTCGCAAGCATGTCTTAATATTGAGAATACATGTGTTTGCGTAGAGTTAACAAGCTGACGGCCTTTATCGATATTCCCGGTCTGCACCTTGTCAAAAGCATAATAGTAGTTGGCTCTCGCTGATCAAATTTTCTTTCTACGCGGTTAAAAAGTGAGTGTTGAATACTAGGCTCCAACCGCCAGTACTAGGCTGGTGCGTTGCACTGTCGTAAGCCGCTTTCACTTGTGCATAAATGTCGATGTTTCGCCTCCATGGCGATTGTCTTAGTCTCTGTTAAAAAAAAGGAAAGTTAGTAAAACTACACTATTCTGAATAATAGGGTCGAGTTACCCTCCCGCATATCTGGACTCGGTTATTGAAGAGAGAGTATTTATGAAAGGAATCATTTTTACCGAATTTTTAGAATTGGTAGAAGACCAGTTTGGTCTTGAAGTTCTCGATGAAGTCTTAACAATGTCGGAAGATGAAGGAATTTATACGTCAGTTGGAAGTTACGACCATAAGAAACTGGTAAAACTCATCGTTAATTTGAGTAAGAAGACAGGTATTGAGCCCAGCACCTTGCAAACGGTGTTTGGCAGAACGGTCTTTAAGACCTTACTTAGCTCACTTCCAGATGACGCAAGTGTCTCCCAGAGCAAGACAACCTTTCAATTTATTCATCATGTAGAAAATTATATTCATGTGGAAGTTAAAAAGCTTTACCCTGATGCCAGCCCCCCAAGATTTGTTTTTATTAGCGAATCAGAATCAGAAATGCTTATGGATTACCACAGTGCGCGCTGCATGGGGCACGTGTGCTTAGGGCTTATTGAAGGATGTGCACAGCATTTCGGAGAGAACATTGAAGTAAATATGGTACAAACCAATAAAGACCAAAGTATTGCACGTTTTAGTTTAAGGAAAGCATAACCTTATGCAATCGAAGTCCGATTCTTTGATAGAGAGAAAACTAAAACGTGAGGTTGCCTCAAGAAAAGCAGCTGAACAGTTGTTGGAAGAGAAGAGCTTGCAGCTTTTTTCAACCAACCAACAGCTCGAAGTCGCTTTAAAACAACTTGAACAGCGCTCTTTGGAGAGTTTCCAAAGATTAGAGTTTAAGGAGAAAATCGAACGAATTCTCATTCATTTTGGACGAGCTTTTTTGCGCGGAAACGTCGATGATATTTTGATTTTGGACTTGTTGTCTCAACTCAATAAGGTGTCCGATGATCTCGAGTGTGAATTGCGGGTTGATATCGACTTGTTACCGAGTTTGACCCAAGGCATTTATTACTCAAGTAAACTTAGAGACGTTGATGGTTCTTTATTGAGTCAAGCCGCCGATTTTGTCATACCACTGGAAACTGAGTCAGGCCGCATAGGTGAGTTCAGGGCACTGATAAAAGGGCATAATATGGATGTCGGGTTTGTTAGGAGCCAAATGCTCATAGTTTTTGAACAAGTAGCTAGTGCAATTGCCCGTCAAGTAACCAATGTTCGATTGGTTAAAGCCAAAGAGCTGGCCGAAGAATCTGAGCGCGCGACTCGAGAATTTTTGGCGATGATAAACCATGAGCTGCGTACGCCTTTGAATGGTTTGTTGGGGAGTGCCGAACTGATTGGCGAAACAAATCTGACGAATTTGCAAAAAGAGCTACATAGTAACTTGAGTCAGTCAGGTGAAATGTTGCGCTCCATAATCAATGATTTATTGGACTTTAGTAAAATGAACGCCGGTATGTTGGCGCTGGTGGAGCAGGCTTTTAACTGGCACACATTAGAGCTTACGATTCGCAGTATTTTCGAGCCTAAAATCGCAGAAAAGCAACTAGAATTTGAGATCGTATCGACGGTTCCTGACTCGTTAATGTTGAAAGGTGATCTCGATAGAATCAAACAGATTTTCGTAAACCTCATTGGCAATGCAATTAAATTTACCGATGTTGGCAGTGTCAGTGTTGTCGTCACTTATCAACGAGGTGAGTTGCAATGGCAGGTGACGGATACTGGCATTGGTATCAGTGAAGAGGCACAAGCGACGTTGTTTAATCCCTTTGTTCAGGCCGATAGATCCAGCAGTCGGAGCTACGAAGGAACAGGGCTGGGTTTGGCTATATGTAAGCAATTGATCGAACTGATGGATGGTTCGATAAGTCTAGTGAGTCAGCCTGGCCAAGGTACGACGTTTAGTGTCTCGATACCCCTTGAAGGCAAAAAACTAAGTGGTGCAGATAAATACGTTCAACTCGAAGTTCCAGGCAATGACGCATACTCACATTTGAAAATTCTGGTTGTAGATGACATTAAGATGAATCAAATAGTCATCACTAAGATGTTAAGTAAACTAGGGATCTCTCCTGATATCGCCACGAATGGACAAGAAGCGGTAGCGATGGCACAAAAAGAGGATTACGACCTGATCTTTATGGATTGCAGAATGCCTGTGATGGATGGCTTTGAAGCAACACGCCATCTGCGCGCACTAAACTATGAAAAACCGATTGTTGCGTTAACGGCGGGAACAACGCGTGAAGAGAGAGAAACGTGTTTTGAAGTGGGTATGAACGACATATTGCCTAAACCCTATACCCGAAATGAGCTCCATCAAGCGCTGGCAAAATGGAGCTAGATCGCTTACATGTTACGTAAAACCGGTAAAATCTTAGACAACTTATCAAAAGTTTCTTGATATTCACTATCACATTGGCTGTCAGCCACAATACCGCCACCCGCCCAAGCATAAAGGTGTTCGTTTTGAGCAATGAGAGTGCGTATGGTGATACTCGTATCCATTTTGCCATCTAAGCTAATGTAGCCGATGCTACCACAGTAGACATTGCGACGATGTGGCTCTAGCTCTTCAATGATCTGCATTGCTCTTATCTTAGGAGCACCCGTTATCGAACCGCCAGGAAAACAAGCGCGTAGCAGATCTGTTGCCTGATAAGAGCGATCAAGCTTGGCCGTAATCGTACTAACTAGGTGGTGTACTGCAGGAAAGCTCTCGATCTCAAAAAGTTGCGGGACTTTTACTGAGCCCGGTTGTGCTACGCGACCGATATCATTTCGAAGCAGATCGACAATCATCAGATTCTCAGCCTGATCTTTTGGCGCTTGTTTAAGCTCGTTTGCGCTGGCCTGATCTTCAATAACATTTCGCCCTCTAGGGCGTGTCCCTTTGATTGGTTTTGTTTCTATGGAAGACTCTTCGAGCAATAAAAAGCGTTCGGGAGAAACGCTCAATATGGCGCTTGATGGCGTTCGGATAAAAGCGGAAAACGGTGCTGAATTCTTAGTATCGAGCTCTTGGAATGCTAACCATTCGCTCCCTTTATATTGCGCAGAAAACCTTTGAGCGAGGTTGATTTGGTAACAATCCCCACTATTGAGGTAGTTTTGTACGCTATCGAAGCGGCTTTGGTATTGTTTTTTTGAAAGATTGGCTTGCCAGTCACTCGTCAGTGAAAATGGAGCTAGGGTGGTCGCGTGACATTGATTGAGCCAATCCACACGCTGCGATAAGTCTTTAGAAACCAGTGTTGCCGCCTGTTTTTTATGATCGACAATCAGCGCCCAGTCATAAATACCCACCGCCATATCCGCACAATTAATGTCATTGATGGCATTGTCTGGAAGTGTTTCGATTCTTCGGCCGAGATCGTATGCAAAGTAGCCAAGTGCGCCCCCAATAAAAGGCAGTTCGCTGCTGCTAGGCTGCACACCAATCTCGTCAAGTAAACCACGCAGTAACTCGAAGGGATCCTCTTTACTGGAAAGTGTCTGACCGTCACGCGAAATGGTCGATTTTTCACCATGTGTTTCAATCACGGCAACGGGATCGGCAACCAAGATATCGTAGCGACTGTTGACATGTTCTTTCGAAGATGACTTCAGTAGCATTGACCATGGTAATTGTTCAATGGTACTGAAAACTTGTACAGCCAAATCCTCAGAGTAAGGAATGGACTTAAAGTGAATAAATTGTTGTTGTTTCTTATTCATTTGCTCAAATTGTGACAAAGACGTTGTCGCTTTCATAGCGCCTAAAGGAAAGCAAGAGTATCATACTTTTACAATAAAAAGACTGGCATTTACCCTTAGCCAATAGGTTATGGCCACAATAACTGTGGGGCATGACATCATGTTGTAACCGTGGGTGAATCGTCAGAAACTTGGAAGTTAAATAAAGAACAATGAGGTATTCAATGACAGTTATTCGTAAAGAGGATGTCATCAACAGTGTTGCAGACGCGTTGCAGTACATTTCTTATTACCATCCCCTTGATTTCGTACAAGCCCTCGATAAAGCCTATCAAAAAGAAGAGAGCCAAGCGGCCAAAGACGCTATTGCTCAAATTCTGATTAATTCAAGAATGGCGGCGGAAGGGCATCGACCAATTTGCCAAGATACGGGGATCGTGACCTGCTTTGTCAATATAGGTATGAATGTTCAGTGGGAAGGTGACCTAACTGTCCAGCAAATGGTTGATGAGGGCGTACGCCAAGCTTACACCAACTCTGACAACCCACTGCGTGCATCTGTGGTAAAAGACCCAGCTGGCAAGCGAATTAACACCCAAGATAATACTCCTGCTGTTGTGCACATCAATATGGTGCCTGGTGACAAAGTAGAAATTCAAATTGCGGCGAAAGGCGGCGGTTCTGAAAACAAAACCAAAATGGTTATGCTAAACCCATCTGATGATATTGCAGAGTGGGTTGAAAAAACGTTGCCAACCATGGGGGCAGGTTGGTGTCCACCTGGCATGTTAGGTATCGGTATCGGTGGTACAGCAGAGAAAGCTGCAGTTCTAGCAAAAGAGTCACTGATGGAACACATTGATATCCAGGAGCTCATTGACAGAGGCCCACAAAACGCCGAGGAAGAACTGCGTCTCGATATTTTCAATCGCGTTAATAAACTGGGTATTGGAGCGCAGGGTCTTGGTGGTTTAACGACAGTTGTTGATGTCAAAATTAAGACAGCTCCAACTCATGCGGCATCTAAACCAGTATGTATGATCCCTAACTGTGCAGCGACCCGTCATGTGCACTTTACGCTTGATGGCTCTGGCCCTGCAGAGTTAATACCACCAAAATTGGAAGATTGGCCGGACATTACCTGGGAAGCTGGCAAAAATACTCGCCGTGTAAACCTTGATGAAGTGACCAAAAAAGATGTACAAGAGTGGAAAACGGGTGAAACCGTGTTGCTATCAGGCAAGATATTAACAGGACGTGACGCGGCGCATAAGCGCATCCAGGAAATGTTAGAAAGTGGTGAGGGTCTTCCTGAAGGTGTTGATTTTAATGGAAAGTTCATCTACTACGTTGGCCCAGTAGATGCGGTTGGCGATGAGGTCGTCGGGCCAGCAGGGCCGACTACCTCAACGCGAATGGATAAATTTACCGATATGATGCTATCTCAGACAGGCTTAACAGGCATGATTGGTAAAGCAGAACGAGGCCCAGCGGCAATCGAATCCATCAAACAGCACAAAGCCGTTTACTTAATGGCTGTCGGTGGCGCAGCTTATCTGGTCGCAAAGGCTATTAAGAAAGCTCGTGTAGTCGCATTTGAAGACTTGGGTATGGAAGCGATCTACGAATTTGAAGTCGAAGATATGCCTGTGACTGTTGCTGTTGATTCGACAGGTACAAATGCACATCAAATTGGTCCTGATACGTGGAAAGTGAAAATTGCTGAAGCGGAAAGCTCTTCATAGACACAATTTGTGAGTGAGGGTATGAGAGTATTCTCACTTTTTGTCTATAATTCAGTTGGATGGCTCAGTTATCTACACATCAGGTGATGTGGTAGAGCAAACATAACACTAAGGAGAGCATCGATGCCTCGATTTATACAAATATTGCAGATAGTAATCGCACTGGTAGTGGGTGGTTTTGTTGGATACGACTTGGTCCTTCATGGCATCAGTATTTTTGATGGAAAATACGTCACGATGTCGTGTGTACTTGTCTTGCTATTGGAAATCTCTCTTTTTGTCATCTACAAGTTAATTGAAAACGACTAGTTCGCTTGTTTCATTTCAACGTAGTTTCTTATAAGCCCCTGAATTTTTTCAGGGGTTTTTTGTTCATCTTCGATTAATCCAATATACTGCATACTGTTCTCTGTATTAGGTATTTGGAGTTAACGATGATGAATACAATAGGCCAGGAAGTGACAGATTTTGTGAATCGAAGCTTAGACTCACATGTTAGAATTGCTGTCACTGGTCTATCTCGTGCAGGCAAGACGGCGTTTATTACTTCTATGGTAAATCAGTTACTGCACTCGTCTACTCACGACAACCTTCCACTGCTTGATTGCGCCAGAGACCAGCGTTTAATTGGTGCGAAAAGAGTTCCCCAATCCAACCTCATGGTGCCTAGATTTCATTACGATGAGGCATTAGATCAGCTCGAAGGTGAACCGCCACAATGGCCGCAACCGACGCGTGATGTCAGCGAAATTCGGCTGGCGATCAAGTATAAACCAAAGAAAGCGACGAAAAGGCTGCTAAGTAAAACCTCAACCTTGTATATCGATATTATCGACTACCCTGGTGAGTGGCTATTGGATTTACCTTTATTGTCGATGACCTTTGAGCAATGGAGTGAGCAACAAGCTTCAATATTGAAGGGGCAGCGATTGAATCTCGCAAAAGAGTGGCAACAGTTAGTTGATGAATTCGATCCGCACCAAGATGCTGATGAGAAAAGAATAGCAACGATCTCTCAAGCGTTTGCTCAGTTTTTAATGAAATGCAAAGAGTCCGGATTGCACTGGGTTCAGCCTGGTCGATTTGTTTTACCCGGCGAACTGCAGGGGGCTCCTGTGTTGCAGTTTTTTCCTATTATTGTCAAAAGTACGGAAGACAAGCCCTCTCGTAATAGCGGGTACATGATGTTAAAACGACGCTATGAAGAATATCAGCAAAAAGTGGTAAAACATTTCTATAAGCATCACTTTGCGACTTTCGATCGACAAATAGTACTTGTTGATTGTCTACAACCCTTAATGGCAGGCAGCGAATCGTTCAGCGACATGCGTGGCGCCCTTGAGCAGATTATGAAGAGCTTTCGTTACGGGCAAAATAATCTATTAAGAAGGGTGTTCGCGCCGCGCATTGATAAGATTATGTTTGCCGCTACCAAGGCTGATCACATAACGCCAGACCAACACACTAACCTCGTTAGCCTGCTGCAGCAGATGGTGTACCCAACTTGGCAAACCGCATCATTTGATAACATCGAAATGAACTGTATGAGTTTGGCTTCAATACAAGCCACCAAATCGGGCTTTGTGGGGGCAGGAACTGAAACGTCGCCAGCTCTTAGAGGCACCACATTGATGGGGGACAATTTGACACTCTATCCCGGAGATGTACCCAAGGTACTGCCCAAAGCAGACTATTGGCAAAAGAAGTCTTTTGAATTTACGTCTTTCAGACCCCTTGAGAAAACAACGGATAGCCCTTGTGGTCACATTCGATTGGACAAAGCACTGCAATATTTGGTGGGAGACAAACTGCGATGAGTGATTTAAAAGGTAGAACCGTCTTTCATGGTGAAGACGAACAAAAAGAGGGATCGCCATCACTCACTAGCCAAACACTGTTCGATGATAAACAGGCGTTTGTGATCAGTGAGTCGGTTGTCGACTTGCCTATAGAACAGCAGTTTGAAGAGGTTGTTCGTCCTAAAAAGAAAAGGCGTTGGTTATTCTCTAGTATATTTGCTGGGTTTAGCGGCCTTGTCGTATGGCAGTCAGTTGACACTCTTGTAAGCGCCTTTAGCTTGGGTGACTGGCTGACCATTGGATGGGCGAGTTTTATTGCCGCGTTATCGGCAATCGGGCTCACCACGATTGGTCGCGAGTGGCTCAAACTTCGTAAGTTACGCCATCACTTTTCTGTTCAAGAGCAAAGTGAAGCGTTACTCAAGAATGATAGTGTCGGCCAGGGGGTCGAGTTTTGTAAAAGATTGGCAGCCAAGACTTATATTCAGCCAGAAAATCCCCATTTTGATCGTTGGTCGAACAGCGTGAAACCTACGCACAGTGACGCAGAAATACTGACGATGTATCAGTCTATGGTAATGAAAGAGCAAGACAAACGAGCCATGGAGATTGTCTCTAAACTCTCGGGAGAAGCGGCGATCCTTGTCGCGGTAAGTCCATTAGCTATCGCGGATATGTTACTGATTGCGTGGCGTAATTTTCGTATGATTGACCAACTATCGCTAATCTATGGTGTTGAGTTAGGTTATTGGTCTAGGATAAAGCTCTTTAAGTTGGTGTTGGTAAATATGGCCCTTGCTGGTGCCAGTGAATTGGCGATAGAGACAAGTGCCGATTTGCTTTCTCTTAATGTAGTCGAAAAAATTTCGGCTCGTGCGGGGCAGGGCGTAGGCGTTGGTTTACTCACCGCGAGATTAGGAATACGAACCATATCCCTACTCAGGCCAATTCCTTTTGCACAGGATGACAAACCAAAATTGGGTGCAGTTCGCAGCGCGGTTATTGATAGCTTGAAGGGGAAGCTGGCAGGGTAGCCATCACAGTCGTCCATCCTAGTTCCTAAATTAAAATACGCGTCAAAAATTCAATAATGTGCAATGAGAATTCTTGGTCATTCGAATATCACTACCTATGCTAAAGATAACGGCAATGGTTATGGCGAGAGGTGATGGATGGCCAAAGATTCTCCCCGTGAGAATGATCTTGATAGAACGATTCTGTTAGTTGAAGATAATCGCACCACTCAGATACTAATCAAGTCGTTATTGACTAAAAGAGGTTATAACGTCTTGACTGCCAGTCATGGTCAGGAAGCGATCCGGATCTTAAATGCCAATTCAACGATTCAGTTTGTGCTTAGTGATTGGGTCATGCCAGAAATGGACGGTATAGCATTGTGTCAAACGCTCAAATCTCAACACAGCAACCGCTACATCTTTTTTGTTTTACTTTCTTCCCAGGATGACCAGGCATCGATTATCAATGGTATTAATGCCGGTGCGGATGATTTCGTGGCTAAAAATACGGCAATCGATGAATTAGACGCACGGATTCGTGCTGGATTCCGAACACTAAGCTTGCACAATGAGTTACTTAACAAAAAGACTCAGCTAGATTTGGCATACCAAACCATACGACAAGACTTAGAGGCTGCCAGCGATTTCATAAAGCACTTGTTACCCAGTCAAACCGAACTGAATGGGGTTGAGATGACGTATATCTCTATGCCATGTACTCAAATTGGTGGTGACATGTTGGGGTATTCTCGACTCGACGATGATCATGTTGGGTTTTATTTATTAGATGTTTCTGGTCATGGGGTGTCATCGGCGCTGTTGTCTTTTTCAGTCCAACATTCACTGGCGATTTCAACCGGCGCATCTTCTTTGGTACGGAAAAATGTTAACGGGAGTGGTCAAGCGGTTTCCCCTATTGAGGTCGTAGAAAAGTTAAATAACCTATACTGTCAAGATAGTAAAAGTGCACTGTATTTTACCATGATATACGCGCTGCTAAACACCAAAACAGGGGTACTAACCTATACGGTGGCGGGTCATCCCCCATTTGTTCTCTATCGCGCTAAGCAACAGACGACACAGTTAATTGGCAGAGAGAGCTATGTGATTGGTATGTTCGATTTTGCTGACTATCAACTCGATACGATTCAGCTCGAACCAGGAGATGAAGTCTGGCTTTATACCGATGGCCTTACCGAGGCGAGAGTGGATGCAAAGATGTTTTCAGAACAGCGCCTGAGCGATGAAATACAGGCGTGTCATAAATTGCCTTATCAAGCCAAGACTTCGGCGATCATCGAAAGCCTGCAATCTTGGCAGGAAAAGACGGAATTTGAAGATGATGTGAGTCTGCTTGTCGCAAAATGGACTCCGTAAATACAAGAAGGATCGCACCATGAAATATGAAATCATAAACAGTGAGTTATTTACTGTCTTTGAAGTCAAAGAAACCCATTTCGATGCGAAACTGGCTCCTTTTTTTCGTCATATTGTCGCGGATTTACACAATCAATTTCGACCAGTTTTACTGATTGATTTATCCAATGTGTCCTTCATGGACAGTAGTGGATTAGGTGCCATTATGGAAATCTATAAACTCCTTCGCGATAAAGAACTGATGATTGTTGGTGCGAGTACATCGGTTAATGAGTTGATGCATTTAACCAGAATGGATAAATTGATGCCTTCATTCTTTTCAATAGAGGAAGCAATGAGGGCGGCGATAGAGAGTGATATCAAGCATTAGATTGGTAAGGGAACAGGATACGACGATGACATCAGCGCACGTATATAGAGCTTCGTATTTAAGCTCTATTGATACCTCACGAACAGCAGCTAATGATTTGATTGAATTTTGGCATTCAGCTCATATCAGTTCAAGTGTCATCAGTAAGCTTGAATTGTGTGTAGTCGAGCTGCTCAACAACACCTTTGAACACGCCTATAAAGAGAGAAACGGTTATCCGGTCGATATAGAATGTCGAATAGAGCATAATGACGTTCATATCGAAATCAGTCATTACGGCGAAGGGCTAACAGAGTCTTCTTTTAATGCGGCCATCGCTGCCGATTTTGTTGAACCAAACAAAAACGATCCACTAACGTTAACCACTTCTGGGCGAGGGCTTATCATCGTCGCCTCTTTATTGGATTCAATTCAAATGACGTTAGATGACTCTAAATCGACCTTTTATTTACAGAAGAAAATCGCTGAGTGTCCGTAAGCGATGAGTAATTGAGCAAACGATGCAAAATAATGAAACAGCTCACTGACTTAGTGGGCTGTTTTTGTTGACGGCAATCAAAGCTTCGTACACACTTACTGTCAACTTTTCGTGACACCTTAATTAAAGGAAGCAGACGTGCGTCTAGAAGTGTTTTGTGAAGATAGGCTTGGCTTGACTCGAGAGCTGCTCGATATCCTAGCTTCAAATGAAATAGACTTACGTGGTATTGAAATCGATACCATTGGCATCATTTATCTCAACTGTCCCGATATAGACTTCGAGACATTTCGTGAGTTAATGGCTGAGATCCGACGTATTTCGGGGGTCAAAGACGTTCGAAAAATTCAGTTTATGCCGAGTGAAAGGCACAATACCGAACTGGTTGCCTTGCTGACTAATCTTCCATATCCCGTATTGTCAATCAATCTTAAAGGTGGCGTGGATATGGCCAACCATGCAGCGTTGAACTTATTGGCAAAAAGCGAAGAAGAAGCGTTAGGTCAACATATTACTCACCTATTACCAAGTTTTAATTTTAGCAAGTGGATCGAAGGCGATATAACGCGCCAGCAGCAAGCAATAGTTGTTGATGGCCTAGATTTCAGCATGGAAATGTTGCCTGTTTATATTACCGGTGAATCCAATGAAACTGTACTTGCTAGTGCGGTAATGAGTATTCACCCAACGGGTAAGCAAGTCTCTACCCCATCATTATCTGAGCAAAGCAACTTAGGTTTCGAACATTTTGTGGGGGTCTCTAATCGTCACAAGGCGCTCATGAGCCAGGCCAAAAAACTGTCGATGTTAGATCAACCATTGCTTATAGAAGGTGATACAGGCACGGGTAAAGAGATGCTCGCCAAAGCGTGTCATAACCGTTCTAATCGTTCCTCTGCACCGTTTTTAGTGTTGAGCTGCGCATCTATGCCAGATGATGTTGCTGAAACCGAATTGTTTGGTCATGCACCGGGCTCGTTTAATCACGAACATGGTCACAAAGGCATTTTCGAACAAGCGAATGGCGGCACCGTGTTGCTTGATGAAATTGGTGAAATGAGTGCCCACTTGCAGATAAAACTGCTGCGCTTTTTACAAGGCGGCACGTTCAGACGTGTCGGTGAGGAGCATGAAGTTCATGTCGATGTTCGAATTATTGCATCAACACGACACAACCTTGCCGATCTTGCAGAGGCGGGGGACTTTAGGGAAGATCTCTATTATCGACTCAACGTGCTGACATTAACTATCCCACCGCTGTGCGAAAGAGCGAGTGATATTGCGCCTCTTCTTGATCTTTTTGTCGCAAAGCACAGCCAACAGCTAGGCATGATGAAACCCGATCTTGATGATGATTTAATTAAAGAATTATCGGGTTACCCTTGGCCGGGCAATATCCGACAGCTCGACAATATGGCGTTGCGTGCCTTAACACAAATGAGCGGCAACAAATTACAAATTGAACACTTTGATTTGCCGAAGCTCGATATGGTGGGAACAGGGGCCGTTAGCATTAATGTCGATGGCTCCCTTGATGACATCATGAAAGAGTATGAGTCACAAGTGCTAGAAAAATTGTTTCAGTCGTTCCCATCAAGTCGAAAATTGGCAAAGCGACTCAATGTCTCGCACACATCAATTGCCAATAAACTTAGAGACTACAATATCAGGAAGAATTGATGAAAGATTTTAGTTCTTCATTACGTCTTCATAAGGAACATGAAGGTATCGTGGTGCGCTGCTCTTTGCCAGGTGACGCACACACTATCGCGAACTACTTTCAAGCGAATAAGCGTTTTTTAGCGCCTTGGGAGCCCGCTCGAGATAGTGACTTCTATCGTCCCGAAAACTGGGCGGCGAAATTGATCAAACTCGATGAGTTGCATCGTTTGAGTTTAGCCTACTACTGTCTGATATTGGACAGTGAAACTCAAGAAATGCTGGGAACCGTATCATTTAGCAATTTGGTTCGCTTTCCATTTCATAGCTGCAATCTTGGCTATTCATTGGCAGAGAATGCACAAGGCAAGGGTGTAATGCGAAAAGCGTTGGCTATGGCGATCCCTTACATGTTTGATATCCAGAACATGCATCGAATTTCTGCCAGCTATATGCCTAGAAACAAACGAAGTGAAGCGGTTTTGCAGCATCACCAGTTCGAAAAAGAAGGGTTTGCCAAGGATTATTTACTGATAAACGGTCAGTGGGAAGATCACGTCCTGACTTCTCTAGTCAATCCACATTGGTTGCCAAAAGAATAGATTAAGGTCACTTAAAGAAGTGGTCTATCATGATAGTTAAGCAATACAGCAAGTATTGCACCTTATTAGATGTTAGAGGAAGTTGAATGTCGTACATGACTTTGGAGCAATACCAAAGAAAATGGATTTTTACTCATCAGTCGATGCCAGTACCGGAAGAAGACTGGTGTCATATCAAACCGATGACTGAAGCAAGAGCGGCACAATTCTGGAAAGAAAATGTCAGTGCACAAAGTCCGGACTCCGAACGAATGAGTAACCAAGATTGGCCAATGAAAGCGTCGAATTGGGATTCAGAGGTGAACTGGATGTCTGCATGGGACTCCGAGAACGAAGAACTACCAGAAGAAATTGAGTCATTCTTAGATTGGCAAGCGGACGTTACGGTGTATTTTTGCTATGAAAAATACAACATCATCGAGACGAAATGGTCGATATTTAAGAAATACTGGAAAAACTTCTTATTCTACGATGATGGTCCGATCTTATTAGGGCGTCGTCGCAGTCAGGCGCTGTGGTTTGCGACTAATGGGTCTGTGAAGCTCGGAAACCGCAGTTAATCACCAGTTAGTCAAGCATCACCAATGACCGAGGTGTCTTCATTTCGGTCATTCACTATCGTAATCAAATTAATTTCTCCGTTCTCAAAATCGCCCTCCCAATATTCTCTTTAACGAATGCACCGGATAAAAAATATTCGTTTGTAGAGTTAACAGCCTCGATATTCTAATATTCATCACTTTAATAAGCTTTGCAGTGCTAGACTTACTTTAGATAGACCACCCTCAACGGGAGATACCAAATGAGCTATAAGCACATATTAGTAGCTGTGGATTTAACTCAATCTAGTCAACTCGTGATTGATAAAGCGATTTCATTGGCAAAAGACGCCAACAGCAAACTTTCTTTTGCTTATATCGATGTCGATAAAGTCATTATTGAGCCCAAAGCAGAGCAAGGTTTCCAACATGCGCTACAAACATTGGCAGAAAAAAGCGACTATCCCATTTCAGATACCTTTGTTGCGGTTGGCGATCTTCATATGAAACTCTCAGGGATAGTAAAAGAAACCAATGTCGATCTAGTGGTGTGTGGTCATCGCCATAAAGTAGCGAGTCGGCTATTCTCTTCGGTTCCTAAAGTAGCGAACGCGGTAGAAGCCGACCTTCTGGTGGTCTATCTTGAGGGTTGAGCAAGCGAATGACATAGCAATAATTCATGAAAGTTAGCGATGGCTGTAATGTCACAGGCGCGGTGTATAAACTGTAGGTTGATTCACAGAACAAGAAACTCATTGATATTTATTTCAAAAAATTGATCTGACGCTAAAGTGTGCATAGCAAAGGAACGGATACTGTGCGCAGTAGACGATTCTCAGGACGAGTAGCATGAAGCGCGATCAGCTAAAGTACATTATTCCTCTGGTAATACCCCTTATAGTATTGCTTTTACCCTTATCAGCCTTTCCCTTCGAGGGCATCACCATCATACAACAGCGAGTGATCGCTATTTTCTTGCTAGCCGCTTTATGCTGGGTATTCGAGCCGATTCCAATCTATGCAACTTCTGTGGTGATCATCGTTCTTGAGTTGCTTATGTTATCTAACAAAGGCATTTATTGGTTCCGAGCAGACGAGGGGCAAGCACACTTTGGAGAGTTGCTGCAATACAACGAAATCATGGCCACGTTTGCCAGCCCAATCATCATGCTGTTTTTAGGCGGATTCTTCCTCGCGATGGCGGCGACCAAATACCGATTGGATGTCAACCTAGCCCGAGTGCTATTGCGTCCGTTTGGCAGCGATCCTAAATACGTCATGTTGGGCTTGATGCTGATCACAGGTGTGTTTTCTATGTTTATGTCCAACACAGCAACCACCGCGATGATGTTGTCGATACTCACACCAGTGATTGCTGTATTTGGTCCTAAAGATCCAGGTCGCGTAGCCTTTGCTTTATGCATTCCAGTCGCCGCTAACATCGGTGGGATAGGTACCCCAATTGGGACGCCTCCTAATGCGATAGCATTGAAATATCTGGTGGGTGACAGTTATATTAGCTTTGGTGAATGGATGGTATTTGGGGTTCCGTTTGTCGTTGTTATGATGGCGCTGGCATGGTTCCTTATCAATGGTATGTACCGAGCAGATCAGCAAAAGATAGAGCTTTCAATTAAAGGCAAATTCTTAAAAACGCCGAAAGCCATCATGGTTTACATAACCTTTTCCGCCACCATAATTTTATGGCTCATGGGTTCGTCACACGGCATGAATTCCTATACAGTTGCTTTGATCCCAGTGGCTGTATTTTCGCTAACGGGTATCATCAATAAAGAAGACCTCAAGAGAATATCTTGGGATGTATTGTGGTTAGTCTCGGGTGGTATCGCACTTGGCCTAGCACTCGACAAAACAGGTCTTGCCAAGCTTGTGGTGCACAGTATTCCATTTGATGCGTTTTCGCCTTATTTGGTGTTATTTGGCGCCGCTTTTTTATGTTTAATCATGGCGAACTTCATGTCTCATACCGCGACGGCCAACTTGTTAATGCCAATCATGGCAGCACTGGGTATGTCGATGACGTCACTGGCACCTTTGGGAGGTGAAATTACGCTTATTCTCGTGGTGACATTTGCTGCGTCTTTAGGCATGTCTCTGCCCATTAGTACGCCGCCCAATGCGTTGGCGCACGCGACAGGGAATGTACAAACCAGCCAAATGGCACGTGTTGGTATTATTCTTGGTGTCGTTGGCGTGTTATTAAGCTTTGTACTGGTATGGTTGCTTCATGCAGTAGGGCACATTGGATGAACGCTGACGCGACCAATATAGACGTACTCATAGAACATTACTTTTCTGATGAAAATCGTCAAATAACAATAGAAAAACAGCAAGTTGTGATTCGACAAGATGGCCATAACGACAGGCTCTATTATGTAATAGAAGGCGAATTAGAAGGCTACTTTGAAGATGATATCAGTGGCAAATTGACCAAATTGTTTAGCGCAACCAAGGGCGCTTTTTTCGGAGTGCACAGTTTTTTTTCGGGTTCGTGGACATCATCTTCAACGGTGATGACAAAGAGTCAGGTTACGCTGGCGTGGATAGACAAGCAAACTGAGCCTGTTTCACCAGACACCCTAGGTCCTCTGAACGCTCAGTTTATGCCCGTGATGGTGAATGAACTGTCACGTAGACAGCGGCGGGCCACCCAAGAATCTTTGGCAAAAGAAAAGGCTTTACAAAACCTGCACACGGCCGAGCAGATGACTACGTTAGGGCAACTGGCGGCAGGGATAGCTCATGAGCTAAATAACGCCATTGGAGTGGTCAGTAGCAAAGCAGAGCGACTTGAGGGTGTTATGATCCAACTGCTTGAAGAAGTGGACCCGCAAGCGAGTCAGTTTTTTGATTTAGGGCTTATGAATGGTCAGGTGGCGTCATCGAGTGAAATTCGAACGCGCGCGCGCGAACTTGAAAAATCGCTTGGCCTGCCTCGTACTCTGGCCAAAAGTTTGGCCAGAGCAACAACCAAAGACAGTGAATTAGGTGCCTGGCTAAAACAGCCAGAGCTGGCACTGCAGTACTGGGAGTTTGGACGAGATCTGCATGACTTACGTGTCGCAGCCCGCCATTCCGTGGGCATTGTTAAATCAGTCAAGCAGTTAGGCCGCAGTGACACGCAACCTGATGAAGTGATCGATGTGAATGACAGCATAAACAAGGCATTGTCTTTGCTGCAAAGCGATCTTCGTCGAGTATCAGTACGCATTCGGCCTGCACATGTGCCTTTACTTAGTGGTTCCGTGACTGAGTTAGTGCAGATTTGGAGTAATTTAATTAAAAACGCGTGCGATGCCATGCAAGAAGTGGAATCGCCAAAAATAGACATTCAAACGAAAGTCATGAATGGACGAATTTCCGTGACGATCGCTAACAATGGCCCTGAGATAGATGAATCAATAAGACGAAAGATATTCCAGCCAAACTTTACCACCAAGAAAGGGGGGCTATCGTTTGGATTAGGGCTGGGGTTAGCCATCGTAAAACGAATCGTAAGTGAATATGGTGGCTCAATTGCGGTAAAAAGTAACCGCGAAACCACTGTATTTCGAGTCAAATTACCTGTAGGAGAAGCATATGGAAAAGCTTAATGTTATTTGTGTCGATGATCAGCGAGAAGTGTTGAGCGCGGTACTACAGGATTTAGAAACGCTAGAGGAGTGGCTCAATATTGAAGACTGTGAATCGGCTGATGAAGTCTTAGAACTGATGGATGAACTTGATGCTCAAGGTGAGTACGTCGCGGTGATTGTTTCGGACCATGTGATGCCCGGTATGACAGGGGTTGAGCTGTTAACCGAAGTTTCCAAAGATAGCCGGTTTAAGGTGACCAAAAAGGTATTGCTCACTGGGCAAGCCACGCACCATGACACCATCACCGCAATCAATACAGCTGGTGTGCGTCGTTACTTTGAAAAGCCATGGAAAGGCAGCGAACTGACTGAATGTGTCAGATCTCTTGTGACAGAGTATATTTTTGACATGGGCTTTGACTATCAACCGATTCACCAATACCTCGATCAAACGGTGGTGCTGGACAGGTTAAGATAAGAAAACGCGCCTTAGGGCGCGTTTTCTTAACGGTTTAAAGTGATGACTTAGGGATCTTTCGGATTATCACGCAAAGCTTGTTGCTCTAGACTTAGCCAAAACATAAATAGCTCGTACCAAATTGCGAGGATAATCGCGCCGAGGAAGAGCCCGATGATACCCGCATACAGCATACCACCGATCGCACCAACCAGAATGATGGGCATAGGCACGTCCACGCCACGACCCATCAGCATGGGCTTTAAAATGTTGTCTGATAAGCCACCAGCCAACGTCCAAATGGCAAAAATAGTGGTATCGATGGTATCGCCAGTAGAGTAAACGTAAAAGATCAGGGGGGCGACCACAATCAGTGCCGGAAGTTGAGCTATGCATATGATGAGTAGGGCAAGGGTGATGATTTCAGCACCCGGTACACCATAAACAAACATTGCCGAGCCAATGACAACCGTTTGGATGAACGCTACACCTATGACCCCTAGCAACACACTGCGAATGGTAGCAGCCATTAATTGAGCCCACTGCTCGGCCTTTTGCCCAACAGCCCTGATGGCAACCGTTTGTAAAGCGGCAGAGATTTTCTCGGAGTGAGTCATAAAGCCTGCTGCGATCGCCAACGCAATAATAAAAAATACCAAACTTGATACCGCACTACCCAGCGTAGACGCAAGGGTGCTGGCGACCACTTTTATCTCAGGCAAGAAGGTTTGAAAAGCCTTTTCAAGGTTGGTTGAGAATAGGTGCCACACTTCAAACAACTTGTCGCCAATTAGCGGAATATCAGCAATTTTTTGAGTGGGTCCAGGAATGCGAATGTCTCCGGACTGCAGCACCTGCGTAGTTTGAGCGACACCCTCGTACACAGAGCCTGACACTAAAATGAACGGCGAGATGAGTAGCGCTATGCCAGATAGCGACAATAAGCTGGCTGACAAGCCGCGCCTTCCTCGAAGCAGCTTTTCTATTCTTACGGTTAATGGCATTAGGGCGACGGCGATGATTGCTCCCCAAACCACAGGAATAATAAAGGGTTTAATGATCCCGTAGGTGAAAACCAGTAGCATCAAAAGTAAGCCGATCCGGATAGCGGATTCGACCATATTGTTGATAAAAACTTTACTTTGACGTTGCTCCGATTTTTTATCCATGAAAAGTATCCTGATACTCGTTGATATTGCCCCCTTAAGAGGGGCAATATCACAATGATGATTAACCATTACTATAGACAGAAAAACAGAGAGTTACATCAAAATTGGCTAACATGGGAAAGACCTCACAGTAGAGGAGAATGAATGCGGGTTGCAATAGAAGATAGCGTGCATGATGGATTTGTAGTGAATAAATATTCACTCTTGGTATGGGTAACTATGATGGCTTAGTTGATATGGTTCGCCTAAACATTAAGAGTTTGTTATGCACTTGCTTTGCGCATTACCCTGGTTACTAAAGCGAACCATACAATTAATTTCAGCAGCGTTTAAGCTGCTGTACCAACAATAAAGCCGATTGTCGTAGAGACAACTATGATGGTTAAAATAGCCATTGGTAGTTCCTTATAGTATGTCACACTAGCCTTTGTACCGTTCTCGATACAGGTCAAGTATACGCCACAATATGAGATTTGTTTGCCGTTTGCAGGGTTCACGAGCATGCCATCACACGCGACATTGACGCAATTTAACAGCCAAGATTACGAGCGTGTTGTTTACTGTTATGAAATCTAAGCAGAAATAACCGCAATCAAGGGCAAGTGCGTTCAAAGGAGTGGTCAGATACTCATTCATAATTTGGAAATAAAAAGTCAGTGGTCAGATGACCTAGCCATAAATAGTGAATACCAAACACCTCGATTGTTCGGAAAACCCGAGTTCCGGTAACTCTTTTTGTTGTTCGCTGCGATTGTGTTTGTGGCTTTTCTCTATGGTGTAGTAAGAGACTAACGTCAATCACTTTGCTAGAATAGCCTCAGGTGTTTTACTCAGTGCGCTGCATTGCATCGCAAATGGACAATCGTATTAAGGTGAATGAACTTGAGCTTAAAAGATCAATTACTCAAAGCCGGTCTGGTGAATGAAAAAAAATTAAAGAAGGCCAAAAAAGGGTCTAAGAAAAGCCGCACACAAGCGCGCGAGGCAAAAGCAGCGGTTGAAGAAAACCGACAAGCTCAGCTCGAGCGTGATGTCGCGTTAAACAAAGAACGTGAGCAAGCCAAGTTGGCAAAAGAAATTCAAGCTCAGGTTAAGCAGTTGATTACTATGAACAAAATTACTGACGCTGATGGTGACCTAAAATACAACTTTACTGATGAGACGCTGGTTAAAAGCCTCTATATCAACGAAGCGACTCATAAACAGCTGGTGAAAGGTCACTTGAGCGTTGCTCGTGACGGCGAAAGCTACGCTATTATTCCAACCGTGGTTGCCAACAAAATCGAAGAACGCTCTCAGGACTTTGTGATTCAAAACAATACGCCTACAGAAGATGTCGTCGACGAAGATGATCCGTACAAAGACTTTGTCGTACCCGATGATTTGATGTGGTAATAAAAAAGGCACCGAAAGGTGCCTTTTTTAATCATTGATTCTTAAAACGGGTAACTTAAGCTTCTGCTTGCTCTAACTTATCAGCCTCTTTTTTGCCCAGCAAGCGGCTCGCGATGGTGCCTGCTGTCATCGCACCAGATACATTGAGAGCAGTACGGGCCATATCAATTAGAGGCTCGATAGAGATCAATAAAGCCGCAATCGTAACAGGCAGCCCCATCGCAGGCAGAACAATGAGTGCAGCAAAAGTTGCACCACCACCAACTCCGGCAATGCCGAAAGAACTTACCGTAATCATTGCCACCAAAGACAAGATGAAATTGATGTCCATTGGATCAATCCCCACTGTTGGGGCAACCATAACAGCAAGCATCGCTGGGTAGATACCGGCACAGCCATTTTGACCAATTGTTGCACCAAAAGAAGCCGAAAGGTTTGCAATCGCTGGTGGCACGTTAAGCTTGGTAACCTGTGCTTCTACATTCAAAGGGATGGTGGCTGCGCTACTGCGAGAGGAAAATGCAAACGTCAGAACCGGCCAGATCTTCTGGAAGAACTCTTTTGGGTTTACGCCTACCAGCGATACCAGTAAACCGTGTACAACGAACATCAGGAAGATGGCGAAATACGAAGCGACAATAAAACCAAGTAGGTTCAGAATGTCAGACGCGCTCGATGTTGCCACCACTTTAGCCATTAGAGCGGCGATGCCGTATGGCGTTAATGCCATGATCATTTTCACCAAACGCATGACAACAGATTGAGTCGCGTCTACGAATGTACGAATTGGAGACTCAAGCTCTTTTTTCTCGTTCATCACTTTGCGAGCAGCAATACCCGTAAGTACGCCAAAGATAACCACTGCAATGATAGAGGTTGAGCGTGAGCCAGTAAGATCGGCAAATGGGTTTGTAGGTATAAAGCTGACCAGCATTTGTGGGATAGTCAGATCACTGACTCGGCCGATACGACTTTCAAGAACCGCAATACGAGCTGTCTCTCGCGCCCCCTCGGTGAGCCCTTCGGCGCTTAAGCCAAATGATTGAGTTACGAAAATACCGATAATCGCCGAAATTGCCGTCGTTGCCAGCAGCACTGAAATCGTGATCCCACTGATTTTTCCTAAAGAGCCGCCTTTTTCGAGCTTAACCACAGCAGCAATCATCGACACCAACACAAGTGGCATAATGATCATTTTCAGTAGGCCAACGTAGCCCTTACCGATAACATTTACCCATTCAAGTGTGCCCGAGATGGCCGATGAGCCCTCACCGAAAATGAGTTGCAGTGATAGGCCAAATGCACTCCCAAGTACTAAGCCAAACAGAACCAAACGAGAGAGGGTATTTCCTTTTTTTTGTTGCCCATACAAGAAGTAGAGGATGCCCGAAAATACCGCAAGTGAAGCGATAACAGCAATCGACATAAAGTTATATCCTTATAGAAATGTGGATTTTTTAACCCGCTTTGAAAGTGCGGGTTTATGCAAAGAGGAGAGTAACATAGCGGGGTTGTGTAACCATTAACAATAAGAAAAAGTAAGGTCTTATATCAAAGAGTTATACATGGCTAAATGGTCAAACTTACCGTTAACTGTACTGCTGTAGCAAGCCCGTCATTTGTTTAGAATCTAGTGTTGAAACGGCTTGGCTTTGCTCCAAAAAGACGCTGTATAGCATCGATTTAGCGACATTTTCTGCAGCAATGGGTAGGTAGTTTTCTAGCGGTCCTATCATTAACGGTTTGAAAAAAGGCATGACTTTCTGCAGCATAACTTCATCCGATCGGATCAGTTTCTTGCGGCCAGCAAGAGGGCCGGGTCGAACAAAAATAACCGTGTCGAAACCCAGTTGGCCGATGCGCTCTTCTGCTTTTCCTTTGCAACGTAAGTAATGCGAGAGTGAACGAGGGGACGCTCCTAGGCTGGATACCACGGCAATGCGCTTCACGCCGAGCATCTTCATTGTTTTTGCTACATCGCATACTAAGTCGTAGTCGACTTTTTCAAGGGCAGCTTTACTACCAGCTTGTTTTCGCGTTGTGCCAAGACAGATGAAACCAATTTCCGGCGCTGTTTTGTCATCGTCCCATTGTGTTACGCGTAAACCACCGTCCATTATTGTCTCGACCTTATCGAAAGGTGAGCTTAATGGTGAGCGGCACAGGGCGTAAACTTTATCAATATTGTTACTCTCACTTAGCATGCCAATAAGATGACCGCCTACAAGCCCAGAGGCTCCTGCAATGATGGCAGTAACATGATCGTGATGTAACATACTTGCTCCTTGAGGTTGAAGTTCACTAAAGGTTACCCACCGTTAATGCATGCTTAGCTATATAGAACGGTAACTTAATAAAATATATGTGAATTCTCAGTCTTTTAAAGTGAATTTGGCTAAAAACGTGATGAAGGGGCGGTGGGTAGCCTAAAAGCAAGGTGAATAGAGTCTGTTAGCCCTCACAGAAGAGGGCTAGGTCCTTTTGGTTGTTATATCATGGACAGCGGTACGCGTTTAGTTCGCTTTTTGGGTGTCTGTTTTGGCGTTCGCCTTGTTGGACTTTTTTGGTTTGCAAACATTGTTACCTCCTCACTAACCACCTGCCATGAACATGTTGTCGTGACGCTAATCTTCTCCTTGATACCGTATGATCGAATACACTCTCTAGCTGTTCAAAGCAGGCAATCTTTCTATCTGAACCTTTAGATTGCGACCAACGTTAGCTGGTATAAATGGTTGATATCAGTACACTAGAGATTCTCTAATTATAGCTTAATGTGATGTAGATCGACTTTTCACGGGCGTTAATCTCAATAGTGGGACTTTCACAACCGCTAATATTCAAGAATGGACACTATGCTAAACAACCAATTTGATGCGCAAATATCTCAACGAATCGATCAGAAAACCAAGCCGCCAGGCGCTCTCGGGCAGCTTGAGGATTTGGCATTTAAGCTGGCGAAAATCCAAAGCCAGTCGGATGTCGTCAATAATATTCAGCTCTCTAAGCCAACGGTGTTGGTGTTCGCCGCAGATCATGGCGTTGCCCAAGAAGGCGTCAGCATTGCTCCAAGTGAAGTCACGCAACAAATGGTAATGAATTTTTTATCAGGTGGTGCGGCGATCAACTGTTTTTGTCGTTCTAACGAGCTGGAACTTATCGTTATCGATTGTGGAATGTTAAATAGCGTTGACGATGATTCTGGCCAATTGGTACTGCAACGACTTGGAGCCGGGACGAAGAATTTTGCGCAACAGGCCGCGATGTCTGCGCAGCAACTTGAGCAAGGGTTCGCCATGGGAAGTGGTATTGTTAACAAGACCATTGCATCGGGCTGTAACGTCTTAATGTTTGGTGAAATGGGAATTGGCAATACCAGTTCAGCATCAGCGATCCTTGCTGCGCTTCTACAGCTCGATGCCCAGCATTGTGTGGGGTTAGGAACAGGCATTACCCCAGAGCAGTTACAACACAAGCTGTCTGTTGTATCAAAAGGGGCAGAGCGAGTACGTGGTATGACACCGCATGACATTCTATGTGAGGTAGGTGGTTTCGAAATTGTTCAAATGATCGGCGCATTTTTAGCCGCCGCAGAGAACAACACCCCGGTGTTGGTGGACGGCTTTATTGTCTCTGTGGCAGCGTTGGTCGCGTCTCGGATAAATCCGGACTGCACCGAGTACATGATTTTTGCCCATTGTTCGCAAGAGGCGGCGCATCAGGCTGTGCTGTCGGAACTTGATGCTCAGCCATTGCTCGATTTAGGTTTAAGGCTGGGCGAAGGGACGGGCGCGGCGCTTGCCTACCCGTTAGTGAAAGCGGCAGCTGAGTTTTATAACCATATGGCGAGCTTTGAAAGCGCAGGAGTGACAGTGTAATGGGGAGCTGGCTTAAAACTCAGGCGCAGCTCTTTTTGTTAGCGGTGAGTTTTTTCTCTCGTATTCCAATTCCTTCAAATACCCCTTACTCATCGCAGCGTATGAATCGAGCCGGCCGGTATTTCGCGCTTGTCGGTGCGCTACTTGGGCTGCTATGTGCAAGTGTTTACTTCTTTTTAAACATGATTTTTGCCTCCGATGTAGCGGTGTTTTTTACTATGTGTTTTAGCTTGCTTTTGACGGGCGCATTTCATGAAGACGGGCTTGCCGATATGGCCGACGGCGTTGGCGGCGGCATGACCGTAGAAAAACGTCTGAGCATCATGAAAGACAGTCGTTTAGGAACCTATGGTGTCACCACCTTAGTGATGGCGTTATTGGGGAAATTCCTTTTGCTGTCGAATCTAGCGCAATGGACATCGCTGTTTATGGTGTGGATCACCGCTTATACTGTGAGTCGCTCGGTTGCGGCTTCTCTTATTTCGGCTCTGCCGTACGTTAGCGATGCTGACAACAGTAAAAGTAAGCCATTAGCGAGCTCACAAACCGGACCTGAACTCACTTTTCTTGTTCTTTGTGGATTGATGCCACTGATAGTTTGGCCCTGGCAGGTTGCTGCGTCATTAATTTTGGTTGCTGCGTTATTTCGTTTTGCCTTTAAAAACTGGCTCAAGCGCCGTCTTGGCGGATTTACTGGTGATTGTCTGGGCGCAGCGCAGCAGATAATGGAACTGTGTTGTTATGTGGTCCTTCTTGTTGGGCTTTCGACGGTGCAGGTATAGGAGTAGACATGTCATTTGAACTTATTCTAGGCGGTGCCCGCTCTGGTAAGTCTGCTTATGCAGAACAAAGAATCGCACAGTTACTGACGCAGCAAGATTCTGCCTTTGTTCGAAAATGCTATGTCGCAACATCGTTGGCGTTTGATGACGAAATGACGCAACGTATCGCACACCATCAAAAGCAGCGTGGCAATGACTGGGCTGAGTACGAATCGCCATTAATGTTGGCAAAACAGCTTAGTGAATTCACATCGCAAGACATCGTCTTGGTGGATTGCTTAACCCTCTGGCTTAACAACCTGATTTACGACAAAGGCGAGAGCTGCGATGACCAGTGGTTACAACATTGCATTGCTGAGCTCATTTCACAGCTTGAACAAAGTCCGGCCCATATTGTGTTGGTGTCGAACGAAGTGGGCATGGGGATCGTGCCTTTAGGGAAGGTAACGCGTTTGTTTGTTGATAACGCCGGTAGAATGAATCAAAACATAGCCGCTCAGGCCAGCCGAGTCGTGTTTGTTGCCGCAGGTTTGCCAATGACATTAAAACAGGATGAAGCCGAGTATGGTCACTGATATTTATCTGCTACGACATCAAAAAGTGTTGGGAGCGCCGGCATTGTATGGTCATACTAACGTTGCGGTTGACGACGATCTTCAGCGCGAGCTGGCAAGCACCGTTGCAGCGCAAATCGGCTCGCAGACACTACACGTTAGCCAGTTGGTGTCTTCGCCACTCATACGCTGCCATCGACTGTCGCAACTAGTGCAGCAGCACACCGAGTTACCTTTGTCTGTGGTTTCGTCTTTTCAAGAAATGAATTTTGGCGAGTATGATGGCGTGGCGTTTGATTCTATGTCACAACAAACTTGGCAACAACTCGAACCGTTTTGGAGCGCGCCGGCGAAGTGCCAACTCCCACAGGCTGAAAGCCTTGAGGCTTTTCATGCTCGAGTACAGCAAGCATTAATGGAATTAGCCTCTCAAAAGAAAAGCAGTTTGCTCATTACTCATGGCGGCGTTATTCGTGCCATATTAGCGTATGTGCTTGATCTGGATTGGCGTAACCCTAAGCTGTATTCAACGCTCGCGATTGGCAATGCGACAATTACTCATATTCAAATACATCATCAAGGCATCACTTGGCAAGTTAAGTCGATTGGTGCAGCACTATAAAAAAAGGAGCGGGTAACATGACGACCCCAAAATGGAATCTGACGGTGGCTTACCGTGATCTCAATGATGAAAAGATCCAACAAGATATTGAACTCGTCAAAAAGTCTATTCAGCTTTTGGAAGGCTTTGCGCAAGATAGACAACAAGTGTCAACGATTCAAAATGCTATCCAAACCAAAGAAGCCGCCAGCACACTATTAGCCACAATGAATACTGTCGCGACCTGTTACGCATCGACCAATGCCACCAACAGTCAGGCAAAAACAATGATTGGTCGACTTGCTCAATTAGCGTCTGAACTAGAACAAGCTTTTACTCCTTATACCGATACATTGGCGCACGCGAACTCAGAATTTGTCGAACACGTTCTTCATCATCCTGATCCCGCGGTTGCGGGCCAGGGCTTTCAGATTTCCCTATTGCAACGTGAGGCCAAGACTCAGTTGTCGGTCACCGAAGAGCAACTACTGACGGCAATGCAAGTCGATGGTAGAGACGCTTGGGGACGTTTGTACGATAACATTACCGGATCATTACAAGTTGAGTTAGAAACTAAAGAGGGCTCGGAAATATTGGGTTTCTCACAAGCGGCTAGCTTGCTGTACGGCGGCGAGTTTGCAAAGCAAGAAGCTGCGTGGAAAGGCATTCAGGTAGGCATGACTAAGCATAAAGATAGCTTTGCCGCCATTTTAAATGCCTTAGCAGGGTGGCGTCACAATGAAGCGAAAAAACGCGCTTATCAAAGCGAAGTGCACTTTTTGGATGACAGTTTAAAAGCCAACCGCATTGAAAGAGCAACGCTCGATGCCATGATGACAGCGGCAGAAAAACGCAAAGATGTTGGCCAATTAGCGGGTCGTTTAATGGCGAGCGTTCATGGGCTTGATGCGATGACGCCATGGAACCACCTAGCTTCAATGCCTACCCTAGGTGATGCGGCTGCTCAATCCTACTCATTCGACGAGGCTATCGATGTCATTAAAGATGCATTCGCCTCCGTTAATGGTGAAATGGCAGAATTTGTGCAGCTTATGGTCGACAACGGCTGGATTGACGCCGAACCATCTGATAACCGCCGCTTGGGTGCTTACTGTACTAAATTATCAGCAACCCGGACGCCCTTGGTCTTTATGACATGGGGTGGCAGCCGTTCAGACTTGTTAACTTTGGCGCACGAACTGGGCCACGCCTTTCATAACTGGGTCATGCGAGATTTGCCGCTATGCCAAACGCGTTATCCTATGACACTCGCGGAAACCGCGTCTATCTTTGCTGAGAACGTTGTTCGTGATCATCTTTTGGCCAACGCAAAGACAGCTGAAGAGCAGCTTGAAATGTTGTGGGAGGAGCTTTCGTCGGCATACGCCTTAACCATCAATATCCCGGTGCGCTATGAATTTGAAAAGCGCTTTTATGAGCAAAGACTTGATGGCGAGCTCGATGCCGAGCAGTTGTGTGAGTTGATGAGCGCAACCTGGGAAAAATGGTATGGCGACTCCATGACAGGCAGCGACCCCTATTTCTGGGCAAGTAAACTGCATTTCAGCATTTCAGAAATCAGCTTCTACAACTACCCATACCTATTTGGGTATCTATTTAGCCAGGCCGTTTATGCGCAGCGCGACGAAAAGGGCGATGCCTTCTTTGATGATTACATCTCATTGCTTCGAGATACAGGCTCAATGCTCGCAGAGGGCGTAGTTGAACGTCACTTAGGGCAAGATTTGGCCAACGAAGCATTCTGGTTACAAGGCATTGGTAAAATCGAAGAAAAGGTGCGACTCTTTGAGCGATTATTGCTAGAGGTTCGCTCAGAATAAACGACTGATCAAAAGCCGAGCGTTCGATGCCAATGGTTCCATTTTGTTAGTACCGTGCTCGGCTCTATAGATATCTGTATGTTTGTTAGCCGCTTTGTGCCACAAAGCTCGTATCCGAAAAAATATCTTCTGATTTTGTTCACTAAACGGGATCACGGCAGTATAAATTTACTCAGCGATTCATTAACATACCGCTGTTAGATAGGAGCAGCGCATGACCAATCAGTTTTTTCGACAGTCATTTCTTTTCGACACATTAGATACGACGACCGAGTTTACCGCTCAAAATACTCTCACGGAAGATGGGGTTGGGCTGAAACATTTGCACAGAGGTGTACTGGAAGTTATTCCAAAAGACCTCGATGAAAACAGCAAAAATATCATCATATCTTGTGGTATACACGGCAATGAAACCGCCCCAATGGAGCTGGTTGATAAACTGATTGATGACATCCTAAGTGGCTTTCAAAAGGTCACGGCTCGTTGTCTATTTATTATCGCTCACCCTGAATCGACCAATAAACATACCCGCTTTATTGACGAAAACCTCAATCGTCTTTTTAGCGATAAAGAACACTCGATGAACCGAGAAGTGGCCATTGCCCGTCACTTGAAATCGGTGGTCGGTGAATTTTACCAAAATACCAGGGCTGAAAGCCGATGGCATTTGGATTTGCACTGCGCGATACGCGGCTCTATGCATTACTCTTTTGTTGTGAGCCCAAAGGTACGCCACCCTGTGCGCAGTAGTGCATTGTTTGATTTTGTCGCCAGTGGGCATATTGATGCTGTATTGTTGTCGAATGCACCTTCGAGTACGTTTAGCTGGTACTCGGCAGAAAAGTTTTCGGCACAAGCCTTAACGATGGAGCTTGGCCAGGTAGCCCGCATTGGCGAAAACCAACTCGACAAATTGCTGGCCTTTGATTTGGCACTTCGTGATTTG
The DNA here is from genome assembly GCF_022836845.1 of Vibrio gelatinilyticus. Taxonomy (GTDB): domain Bacteria; phylum Pseudomonadota; class Gammaproteobacteria; order Enterobacterales; family Vibrionaceae; genus Vibrio; species Vibrio gelatinilyticus. The sequence continues at coordinate 2,823 of NZ_JAJNNZ010000001.1, read as the reverse complement.
GTTTCGGATTCCAAAGCCGAACATCTGCCACGTCCACCCATCATGTATCGCGTTTCCAGAACCATTGTTAGGTTGAATGACGATTTTGACTTCATGTTTGACGACAACGTAGAGAATTTTACAGAGTTTAAGCACGGCGAAGTGTTTGGGCATGATGGAGATAAACCGCTTATGGCCAAAAATGAACACGAAGCGATTGTTTTCCCCAACCGTAAAGTAGATATCGGGCAAAGAGCAGCATTGATGGTAGTGAAAGTCGCCACCCGCTATGAAGATGACCAGCTGATTTACGATTAAGCTCCTATCCCCCAATTTGCCATGTCAGCTTTTTATTCAAATTAGAGTAGGGCTGACTGGCGATATGTCTTGTGCTATTCCCTTCAATTTATCGATTGTTGCACCGCTAAGCAACGCAGTGCTATTCCGTATGATGCTTTTCCCATAGCGATAATATGAGCGCTGATACGTTTAATCCTAATCGCCTTTTTCTTTTCACAGATGAAGACAGAGTGGTTATCTATGCATTTTCCCGCCAATTCAACCGCCAATTTGCCTTATTTCAAATTATAATAAATAACTGTATATACATACAGTTATGTGGTTTTTGTGTACTGCCGGGAGATATAGTGCAAAATGTTGCTTATCGGGACTCTCGTCACAGTATTGGCGTGTATAACACACTGTTTAGTAAGAATTTATATGATACGATTTTACAATCTATTACATATAGAGGCGGTAGCGTGGATACCGGATATACGCGCACTTTGCCGTCTAGAGTATGTTATGCGTCAGTACGGAATTAGCGTACAAACGTTTCTCTACTTCATGATATTCTAACGCGAGATCACCCACATATAGGAGCCGAGTCATGGTAAATCGTGGTGCGTTAATGTTGAGATATTCGCAGGTAGCCGTTGATTGGTTAAACAAAGTTGATCCTGTACCAACTTCTGAGCTGACGGTTGAATCTGTAAATGAAGAGCGTACAGTTTACTTAGTAAGCAATGAAGTAGCGGACTCACCAGATAGCGTCATGGCTTGGGTTAAGCTTAACCATCTGGTGCTATTTGAGGGTGAATTATTTCAATGGTATGTGGATGAGTCGTTATGGCCAAAAAAGCGAAATTGGGCTTTGTTCCAAGAGTGGTTCACTATTGAATGTCATTCAGTTGTTGAAGATACAATGATAGGGCACCCAATCATCGATGATGACGCATAACAAATTGTTCAAGCAGACAGCTAACCGTCGGCGATTTTGGTTTGAATTGAGTTTAGTGATTACGGTGGCTTTGTTTGGGTGCAGTGGTAGTTAGCTGCTGCTTAACAAGGCGTTAAATGCACATCGAAAGTTAGGATCAAAAACTTGATTAAATCACTATTGGCAATAATCTACATTTCCGTTTTACTTGTCGGGTATCAGCTATGGGTTGCTCCCGGTGTTGTAGATAATGTTGGCTACTCTTTCTTAGGGTTTACTTTAGAGTCTAGTGATGGAGTTAAATTTTTTGCTCATGTGGCTATAGTTGCAACGTTAATTATGCTCGGGTTGAAAGGAAAAGAAATGCTTCTGGATATCCCATCTAGCATAAGGACAAACCCAGTGCTGATTGCCAGCACAAACGAAAGATTGCACGAAGTGACAGGTAGTGATTCGGATTGCGTTACATCAGTTTCGGTTAAGGGTTTCATTTTTCCTGAGGTTAATACTGGTCGTTGGATCTCAATGGGGATGCATAGCTCTCCCGTTGAGATTGCAGTTAGTCGTAAGGCATATTATTTCGCAATTATATCTGCACCATTCTTTGTACTTTGGCGTTCAAAATTCGAACTATTACTGCCAGTAATATGCTCGTTGGTTTTGTGGGAAACGTGCATTTAACAAACTGTTCAAGATGGATTCGCAACGCGTGGCATTTTCACTGTGCGTTGGTTTAAGTGATTAAGGTGGTATGCGGTAGCTTCGGTATTGCGTTGCTCACCCTTTAACAGAGCGTTAGCACACTAGTTTTCTCACTCGTGGTTTAATCGATACAGCCATAACAATGAGGCTCCTGAGTTTCGCTTTTAGTTCGTATTTATGTTCAGAAAATCAATAGCTTTCGTCAAATCTCTTTCCAGTAATTTATAAATCGCGACTTACCTCTAAGTTCCCCACTTATCAACGTTACAAATTTAAACTCAACTGGTTGAATATCGCTTTTACAGTTGTGAAAGTGGCTACTAAGTTGTGCGAGCCAACTGGCGGTAGCGTGCACAAAGGCAAAGATAGTACGGTGAGTCGTGCGCTAACAAATTGCTCAAGCAGACAGCTAACGTTCGGCGATTTTGGTTTGGTTGAGTTCAGTGATTAAGGTGGCTTTGCTTGAGTGTTGTGGTCGTTAGCTGCAACTTAGCAAGGCGTTAGCTTTCTCGGTTAAGTTCATTGGAGTAGGTGGTCATGGTTCTAGCTTTACACCTGCTCGTCAGTGCCAAATCGCAAAACCGCGCGTGCTGTTTCTTTTGCTTGGAACGGGCGTCAATCGACTTCGACTATTGTGCACTTGGCAGTTAGCTTCAGCGCAAGAGCCGTGAGTTGCCTTTAAGTATCACCATCTTTGGCAGCAAGTTGGTGGAGAGTTCAATGCTTCTGCATTGGGTTCATCGGCGACGTTGGTTTTGGAGCGTTTCTTTAAGATCTTGGTGCCAAACGTTGGCTTTATCGCACGGTAAAAGCTAACAAATTGCTCAAGCAGACAGCTAACAGTTGGCGATTTTGGTTTGGTTGAGTTCAGTGATTAAGGTGGCTTTGCTTGAGTGTTGTGGTCGTTAGCTGCAACTTAGCAA